>NZ_VWVL01000010.1:0-62872 GCF_008632015.1 Pantoea sp. B_9
CGCGATCAACAACCTGTTTGACTGCTTCGATTTTAAACTCTTCGGGATAACGCTTACCGCTCATGGGCACCTCTCTTTAAGCCATCTTAAATGACTCCGAGGTGTCTGTTAAAGCCGTGGCGATTCACTTTGGCTTTATAAGTATAAAATCAACAGGGTGTGATCGGTGAATATCAAACTTACTTTAGCAGTCTTGACCTCAACATTCTTGCTCTCAGGGTGTTCTGCATTGCTGCCGTTAAATTACAAATCGTATAACGGTAAAGATGCCGCAACTGTGGTGATACAACAGAGGGAAGAGCAAAGTGGGATGCTTTATATCTTGTTCTACGAGAAAAAAGGCGAATGCTATGATCGCATAGAGCGCTTCCAACTAAGCCCTAATATGTGGGATATGAGTAAGAAACTCATAGTGCAAAAAGTACCACCGGGCAAACTAATTGCTATACAGCAGATTTACAATGCCAAAGATCCTGTAGTGACTATGACCACGTCTACAACCTACACTGGTGTGCAGTGGATCCCTATCATTTCTCAGCCGGGTAAGCGTTACTACTTTGCGGTGAACTATGGTGTTCGTGAAGTTCCAGCAGTTTACCCCATTAGCGTGAATACCGCCCCAGCACAGGTGTTCAGCGAATTCAAACAAGTTCCCCAACCTAACTGGGATGCACACAAGATTTGTCAGCATCTTATTGGCGGAAGCTAATACCAGCCTGATGTCAGAAGCGGACATACAGAAATCCGTCGGATGATGCTTAACATAAGTCGTTAACGTTCGGATATGGCAATGTAAGAACTTTCGAGAAGATTTATCGACGTGAAAGCGGAGGGCGATAAGTTTTCCCGCTGGATGCGGTAACTTACCGTCCGGCCGTGGAAAACAGGTTTACTCCGCTTCAGGTCAGGCGCTTAATCGCCAGAGCTTAAAGGGTTTATTTCTTATCCAGCGACCAGGTCGCGCTGCGCACATCAACCTTCACCGGTAGCAGGCCGACGCGGGTGAAGGTGTCTGCCAGCGCCTGCTGTTCCGCAAACACCTGCGGTGACATGCGTGACGCGCCATAAGGCAAGCGTTGCAGCGTGGTCTGCCAGATGGATTTATCCAGACCGGTGGATTTCGCCAGAATCGCGGCGGCTTCATCCTTATGCTGATTGGCCCAGTCGCTCAGCTTGCTCAACTCGTCAACCACCTGCTTAGCCGTTTGCGGGTGGTTTTCGGCAAACGGGCGGCTGGCAAGATAGAAGGTGTAGTGCGGCACCAGACCTTCGGCGTTGCGCACTTCACGCGCGCCGGCGTTGGCTTCGACCTCAGCCAGGTAGGGATCCCAGATCACCCAGGCATCAATTGCGCCTTTCTGGAAGGCGGCGCGCGCATCGGCCGGCGGCAGGTAAACCGGCGTGACATCTTTATAGTTCAGCCCGGCATCTTCCAGCGCTTTCACCAAAAGATAATTGACGTCTGAACCCTTGTTCAGGCCAACGCGTTTGCCTTTGAGATCGGCCACGCTTTTGATGGGTGAGTCTTTCGGTACTACGATAGCTTCGGTTTTAGGGTTGGCGGGGGAATGTCCGAGATAAATCAGATCGGCTTTTGCCGCCTGCGCGAAGGCGGGTGGCGCATCGCCGGTGGCGGCCAGATCGATACTGCCCACGTTGAGCCCCTCCAGCATTTGCGGGCCGGCGGGGAATTCCACCCAGCGCACCGCAATACCCTCTTTTTTGAAGGTCTCATCCAGCGTGCCGCGATATTTCAGCAGCGCAAAAATGTTGGCTTTCTGATAGCCGATGGTGACGGTTTCCGGGTTGGCGGCGAAGGCGTGCGTGGCGAGCAGGCCGAAGCTGAGTGCCAGTGCGCTCAGGGCAAAACGTTGTGCTTTCATGGGACGTCTCTCGTGGTTTTTCCTCCATCCTGGCAAAGTTGCTATATAACCAATAAATAACTTTTTAATATCGCTTATAACTCTAATTCCAGCCTGCATCAGCATTCACTGTAATGGGCAAGTTGCATAGAGAACCGGATAATTAGCACGGTAATAATTTGTATAACAAATCAAAATGTCAACGCCGCAGGCTTCTGTCAGGATAAGCGATAACGTTGCCTGCTATAGGTTGCTCCCGTTCTATGAAGTGGTTTTCCCGAAGCGCCGTACTGTTCTCTGCCAAAACCTGTCTGGCCGCCTTTCTGGCTTTTTATCTTGCGCTGGAACTCAACCTCGACAAACCCGCCTGGTCACTGACCACCGTGTATGTTGCCTCGCAGCTTTATTCCGCTTCGACGGTGTCCAAATCGGTGTTTCGCTTTTTTGGCACCGTGCTGGGCGGGCTGTTTACTCTGTTGATCTATCCGGCTACGGTCCAGTCGCCGATGCTGTTCAGCCTGTGTATTTCACTCTGGGTTGCCGTCTGCCTGTATCTCTCGCTGCACGACCGCACGCCAAAAAGTTACGTCTTCATGCTGGCCGGCTACAGCGCCGCCATTATGGGCTTTCCCGATGTGACCTCGCCAGGCGCCATTACCTATACAGTGATTTCCCGCATTGAGGAAATCACCGTGGCGATTGTCTGCAGCAGCCTGGTGCATCGGCTGATCTTCCCGGTTTCGATGCGCCATCTGCTCGAACAGAGCGTCGGGCTGTGGTATCAGAACGCGCGTAAATTGTGTAGCGAGCTGATGACGGCGATGCCCGCGGCAAAATCGCTGGAGCGCGAGGATATTCTGGTGCAGATGGCCAACTATCCGCTTAACGTCGAAACGCTGATCACCCACTGCGTCTATGAAGGGGATGCCGCGCGGCGGCTGGTGCGGCTGGTCAGCGTGCAGTATCAGCATTTGTCGTACCTGATCCCGACGCTCACCGCCATTGAATCGCGTCTGAATCTGCTGGCACAGCAGCAGATCCGCTTTCCCGATTATGTCGCGACGGCCTTTCAGCAATTTTTACAATGGCTGAACGGTGATGTGCAGCAGCCGGTGCGCGATCGCCTCACCGACGCTCAGGAACAGCTGCAGCAGGCCTGGCGCGCAGGACGGCTTAACAGTGAAGAGAGCATTTTGCTCATCGGCCTGCTGGAACGGTTACTCAACTTTGTCCGTATTGCTGATGCTTACCACAGCGTTAGCGAGCGCGTCAGTGACTGGACGCCAGCGGTGAAACCGGGCAAGGCGTCACGCGCGCACAAGCATGTCGATAAAGGTCTGCTGCTGCTGTCGTGCTTTACTGCCTTTATCGCCACCTTTGCCAACTGCCTGTTCTGGATTGGCAGCGGCTGGCGTGATGGTTCAACCGCGCCGATGATGGCGGCGGTGCTATGTTCGTTCTTCGCCGGGCTGGATAGCCCCATCGCGCCAATGAAGCTGTTTCTGAAGGGCGTACTGATCTCCATGGCGATCAGCCTGATTTACGTCACGCTGCTGATCCCGCAGGCGGTGACGTTTGAAGCGCTGGTGATTTGCCTTGCGCCGGGATTGTTTGCTTTAGGGCTGGTGATCGCCAATCCGTCAACCAACCTGATCGGTCTCATCGTCGCCACGCAGATCCCCGGTTTGATCGGCATGAGCCACCATTTCAAACCCGATTTGCAGCTTATAGTGAATGCCATGATCTCCACGCTGGTGGGCATTGCCGTTGCACTGGTGCTGACGCTGCTGATTCGCAACAAACGCCCGGCGTGGACGGCCACGCGTGCGCTGCGTAAAGGCATTCGCGATCTGCTGCAGTTTATTACCGCGCTGCGCATGAACACCGCCACGCTGACGGCGCGGCAGCAATTTGTCGCACGCACGCTGGACAGGGTAAACGTGATTCTGCCGCGTAAACGTGTCGATCCGGCACCGGAACTGGTGGCGGGCGGTAACCTGATTGCGGAAGCCTGGCTCGGGGCTAACTGCTATGACTATTACACCCGTCATCGGCACCTGCTGCTGGCGAACCAGATAGAAAGCGCGGCCATGTTTCACGAGCTGAGCCAGTTTCTTAAGCAGCGGCTAAAAACTCTGGACAGCACGCCATCGCCGGCGCTGCTGCATGAGCTTGATGTGTTACTGCTACGGCTGGAGGCGGCGGCGCAGCAGGAAAATGCGCTGTTTGCGCCGCTGTTTCATCTGTTCAATATCCGTCTGTCGCTCTTTCCTGGCGCGCGCTGGCCGCAGCCGCTGGCAGAGCAAAACCTCACATAGTGTGATTAAGATCGCACTTTTTGTTAGGTCGGTAATAATAACAATGGTTACTATAACTCCCATGCAGAGCATTCAGCTCTGACCCAAACATTGAAGGAATATGACCATGAAAAACGTAAAAACTCTGACCATCGCTGCTGTTGCTGCTCTTTCTATGATCTCTTTCGGTAGCTTCGCCGCTGAAAGCATCTCCGTTCACGGCAGCACGCTGGATAGCGCTGAAGCCCAGGTTGCCGCTCAGGCTAAAGCGAGTGGTGCGGACAGCTACAAAATCACCAGCGCCCGCGCAGACAACGGCGTGGACATGACTGCTGAGCTGTACAAATAATAACAATCCTTTTCTCCGTTAACGTGCTTAGCCCGGGTTATCCCGGGCTTTTTTGTGCCTGCGATGCGGTTCAGCGCCGCGATGCTTTCAAGCCTTCATTGAATACCGTACAGTGCCAGACGAGCTAATTTCCGTGGGGAACGGTAACTAATGAAAATGATTGGCCTGATTGGCGGCATGAGCTGGGAATCCACCGCGCTCTATTACCGCATCATCAATGAACAGGTAAAGCAACAGCTGGGCGGACTACACTCGGCGCGCAGCCTGATGTACAGCGTCGATTTTCAGCAGATTGAGAAATTGCAGGTCGCCGGTGAATGGCAGCAGGCCGGTGAAATCCTGGCCGAAGCCGCCCGTAGCCTGGAGAAGGGCGGCGCGGATTTCATTGTGCTGTGCACCAACACCATGCACAAAGTCGCCGATCAGATCACCACGGCCACCCGCATTCCGCTGCTGCATATCGCTGACGCCACGGCACAACGCATTCGTCAGGCCGGCGTGAAACGCGTCGGTCTGCTGGCGACCGCGTTTACCATGGAGCAGGAGTTCTATAAAGGCCGCCTTGAGCAGCAATATGACATCGAGGTGCTGGTACCGGACGCTACCGGACGTAAAACGGTGCACGACATTATTTATCAGGAGCTGTGCCTCGGCGTGATCCGTGAAGAATCACGCGCGCGGTACCGTGACATCATCGCTCAGCTGGTGGCACAAGGGGCTGAAGCCATTATCCTTGGCTGTACCGAAATCACGCTGCTGGTTAAAGCGGAGGATGCGGCGGTGCCGCTGTACGATACCACATTAATCCATGCGCAGGACGCGGTGAAGCTGGCGCTGGCAACAAATAACTAGCCTGCTAATTATAATCTGTGTTATTATGTGTTCATTGAAGGCACAACGCCGACCCGCATGGTCGCACAGGGATGTGCCAGAACTGGCTGCCAGCACTGGCAGCCTTTTTTGTGGCTGAAAAAGCGTCAGAACGCTGTTTCCAGTGAATCGGTGACGCAATAGTCATCATCCACCAACGGTAGATAACGCCACTTGTCAAATGCGGTACAGGGATGGGAAATGCCGCAGCCAATCCAGTCGCCCGGTTGCAGCGGATCGTCCGCCGGTAACTGCAAATAAGCGTGCTGATCGTTGACGTCGGTGATGCGCAAATGCGTAGCCGCGCGCGGTGCGCTGCCGTCCGCCTGACGAATCCACAGCGGATTGGGCAGATCCTGATCGAACGGCACATCGCGCCGGCCGAAATCGACAAAGGCCAGCCCCGGCTCCGGACGCGATAACACGCGGCCCCAGATCTCCAGTGCGGCGCTGAAATGGTGCGTTGCACCCGGCTGCGCAAAGGGGGCAATGCGTGCATACAAGCCGCTGTCATGTGCCATGTACGCACCGGATCGAATCAGCGGCGTGACCGGCAGCGGCAACTGTGCCGCGCTGAAGCAGGCCGCGACCACATCAAACCACGCGCCACCGCCGGCGCTGAGAATAATCTCCCCGCTGGCAAACAGCTGGTGTTCAGCCAGCAGCGCGGCGGTCGCGATCATCATCTCGCAGTAATCTTTCACGCGCTGCACGCCTGCGGCATCGCGTCCGGCACCCAGCGCACCTTCATAACCGGCCACACCCACCAGCTGCAGTGAGCGGCTATCATGGATTGCCTGGGCGATTTCCAGCGCAGCCTGCGGCGAGCGACAGCCGGTGCGGCCGCCGCTGACCGACATCTCCAGCAGTACGGCGATCTGCGCGCCACCGAGATGCTGCTCAAGCAGTTTTACGCCCTGCAGCGAATCCACATAACAGAGAAAGCCGTGGTCGGGATGCTGCTGTTGCCACTGGCCAATCCAGCGGATCCCGGCGGGATCGACCAGTTCATTGGCGAGAAACACGTTGCGGATGCCAAACTGGCGCAGCGCGCGCACCTGGGCCGGCGTCGCTGCGCTCAGGCCCCAGGCGCCGCCTTCACTGACGGCACGGCGCAGAATCGCCGGCGACATCGAGGTTTTGCCGTGCGCAGCCAGCATCACGCCGTTTTCCTGGCAGAACGCCGCCAGTTGCCGCAGGTTATTCTCCAGCGCCGATTGTTTCATCAGCATCAGCGGTGAGAAAACGTCAGGGCTGTTAAACACAGGCGTACCGTTAGCCAGCGGCTGATTGCCCGTTCCGGCCACCGATTTAAACCGCGGCGCAGGCTGCAGCGCATCCAGCGCGCCGTCGGCCTGCAAAGGGAAGTGAATCGACATCCTGCCTCCTGTTAGTGCTCAAGCACGCGCGACAAAAACTGCTGGGTGCGCGGATTCTGCGGATTGACAAAAATCTGCTCCGGCGAACCCTGTTCGGCGATCACCCCCTGGTCCATAAACACCACGCGATCGGCGGTTTTACGCGCAAAGCCCATCTCATGCGTCACCACCACCATGGTCATGCCTTCCCGTGCCAGACTGCGCATCACTTCCATCACTTCACCGACCAGTTCGGGATCGAGCGCGGAGGTGGCTTCATCGAAGAACATGATTTTCGGCTCGACCGCCAGCGCGCGGGCAATCGCCACACGCTGTTGCTGCCCGCCGGACAGCTGAGCCGGATAGTGATGCGCGCGCTCCGCCAGGCCAACGCGCGTCAGCGCCGCCATGCCGCGTTTGTTCGCTTCCGCTTCGGACAGCTTCTGCGCTTTGATCAGCGCCAGCGTCACGTTGCCGAGTGCGGTTTTATGCGGGAACAGGTTGAACTGCTGAAACACCATGCCGACGTGGCCGCAAATTTCACTGCTGCGTTTACGGTCATGCAGCGGTACTTCATTGACCCAGATTTCACCGCCGTCGGCGGTTTCCAGACCACTCATAATGCGCAGCACGGTACTTTTTCCCGAGCCGGAGGCGCCAATCAGCACCAGCACTTCGCCCGGCGACACGTCCAGGCTGATCTCTTTCAGTACCTGGGTTGCGCCAAAGGATTTGGTAATACGGCTCAGCGTAATGGCGGATTTGCTCATGATAACTGGCTCCTGGTTTGATGATGTTGAACCCAACGGGAAAGCGGAAAGCAGACAGCGAAGTAGAGCAGGGCGACCAGGCCGTAAACCACCACCGGCTGGCCAATGCGATCGACAATCGCCTGTCCCTGGTGCATCAGCTCCGACATGCCGATCATGCTGACAATCGACGTATCTTTGATCAGCGAAAGATACTGGCCCACCAGCGGCGGCAGCACGATGCCGCGCGTTTGCGGCAGCACTACGCTGAGAAACGTCTGGCGTTTTGATAATCCGAGGATCCACGACACTTCCCACTGCCCTTTCGGCACGGCTTCAATGCCGGCCCGGAACACTTCAGCAATGTAAGCGCCCTGATAAATGCTCAGGCCCAGAATGCCGGCGGCGAACAAATTGATTTCATAGCCAAAATAGGCCACGCCGAAGTAAATGAACATCAGGGTGATCAGTACCGGCGTGCCGCGAAACAGCTCGGTGTACAGCACGGCAATCTCTCTGGCGATCGGCAGACGGCTGGTGCGAAGCACCGCGGCCAGTAAACCGAGCAGGGTGCTGCCGGCGATAGCGGCGATGGACAGCAGTAAGGTGATGACCAGCCCTTTCAGCAGGATTGGCAGCGAGCTGATGATAAGTTCGCTCATAACGCATTCTCCCGTTTCACTGGATTAATCAGCCATTTTTTTGCCCACCGCCAGCCGGACTTTTTTACCGGCGTCACCAGCGGCGGGTGGAACAGCCGGCGTCCGGCCACGGTGCCAAGCCATGAAAACAGGTTGCTCAGCACCAGATACACCAGGGCAACCACGCTGAAGGTCTGGATATAAAGCAGGGTGCGCGCGTTGATCACTGTGGCGGTGCCGGTCAGCTCCGGCAGGGCGATCGCCGAGAGTAGCGACGTACCGAGCAGCAGCTGAATCAGGTTATTGATGATCGCCGGCCAGACGGCGCGAGCCGCCTGCGGCATCACCACGCTGAGGAAAATCTGGTGGCGCGGAATGCCGAGGATATACGCCGCTTCCAGCTGGCCCTTCGCCACGGACTGAATACCGGCGCGGAAGGTTTCCGACAAATAGGCACCGACGTTAATCCCCAGTGCCAGCACGCCGGCGGTAAAGGCGCTCATGGTGATACCGAGCGACGGCAGGCCAAAAAAGATGATAAAAATTTGCAGCAGCACCGGCGTATTGCGGATGAACTCAACATAACAGTGGCTGATCCAGCGCAGCGGCGCCAGCGGTGAAGATTTCGCCAGTGCGGCCAGCAGACCGAGCGCCACCGCCAGCGCGAACGCCAGCAGGGTAACCTGCAGCGTGAGCCACGCGGCCTCCAGAAAGGTGTCGGCGTAACGCCACAGGGTTAGCCATTGATAACTCATGGTATGACTCCTTCAGGCGGCGCAGCCTGTGCGACTGCGCCGTGGGCGGACAATCAGTATTGCGGATTCAGCGGATAACGCGGTTTGCTGCCGAACCATTTCTCATACAGCTGGGCGTTCTCACCGGATGCGTTGATTTCAAACAGGAATTCGTTGAGGTAATTGGTCCATACCTGGTCGCCCTGTTTCACCCCAAAGGCGTTGTACTCCAGTGGTACCAGCGCTTCGTTGGTCACGGCCAGTGACGGATCGAGCTTCGCCTGGTAAGCGAGGAAGTTGTTATCCTCGATCATCGCATCGGCCTGGCCCTGTTTGACGGCCAGAATCGCCGCCTGGGATGAGTCGTACTCCTGAATTTTCACGTCGATGCCGAGGTTGCGCACTTCGTCGCCATTGGTCGAGCCTTTCACCGTGGCAATGGTTTTGCCGGCCATGTCATGCGCAGACTGAATGCCGCTGTTTTTGCGCACCAGCATTGCCTCACTGGCTACTACGTACGGATGGGTGAAGCCAATCTCTTTGGCACGTTCCAGATTGCGGGTGAAGTTACAAAACACCACATCGACTTTGTTGGTTTGCAGATTAGGGATGCGGTTGGCGCTGGTGGTGTTGACCATTTCCAGCTTCACGCCCATCTCTTTGGCCAGCGCTTTCGCCAGGTCAACGTCGTAACCATCCGGGTTGCCGTCTTTGTCATAAAAACCGAACGGTGCGAAGCTCAGGCAGTCACCGACGCGCAATGTGCCGCGCTGCAGCACGGTTTGCAGCGCCGACTGTGGCGCTGCGCCAGTCTCTTTTTTCTCTTCGGTGGGCGTACAGCCTGCTATCGCCAGCAAGACCAGCGCACCGGCCACGGTTTTGGCACTTAATTTCAGCGATGTTGCATTCATCTTTATGCTCTCTTTAAATGTTTGACGAGACGGCGTTATTCCGCATCACCCGTTTAATAGACGATAGCCAGCGCAGCGGCGCACCGCGTATTTCGGGTTATTTTTTTGAAAAAGCAAATGCACTAATTAATATCAGGCTGGCCTGGTGTTGGCGAAGAAAATGAACATCGCAGCCTGGTTGAACGGTATTACTTATTTACGATCGGCGCGGAAACATTTCATGTCCACTTCGACTTTGCAGTCGACCACTAAATCCTGCACGCTACAAATACGCGCCGGTGGATGACCACTGAATATCTCACTGAATACTTTGTTGAAAGAACTGAAATAACGCGCGTCGGTCAACACCGCCGTCACATGGACCACATCCTCCACGCGATAACCCGCTTCGCGCATGATGGTGAGGCAGTTGTCAAACGCTAACTGTGTCTGTTCGATGATGCCGCCCTCTACCACTTCGCCGTCGCGCATCGGCGTCTGGCCTGAGATATACAGCCAGCCATCGGCCTCAACGGCGCGGGCGAACGGCAATTTTTGCCCGCCGGTACCGGTACCGCCCTCAATGCCATAACGTTTGATCGTCATGTCTTTCTGCTCCTTTGCACACTTCTGTTTCTGTCTGATATACCAGACTGCTATCTGCAATACCGGATAGGACGAGATTTGCACAGCTGTTGCTTTTTTGCAATATGGCAATCGGCAATTAATTTTTTGCCGTGCTGGTGCGATCGCAAAATAAAATCCAGTGCCTGATTTTTTTGAATGAAAATGTGACCGCTATCGAATTTGACGGCGAAGCTCATCCTTTTTATGCGCCATAATGGGGCCCGAAAATAGCGCATGATAAATAAAGTCGCCGGAAAGATTTTTATTATGGCGGGGATGGGTAATTTCTTTTTCCGGGTGTATCATGCAGCTCTTTTTAAACGCAGATGAGTAGCACCATAACGACAGGGGAGTGAGCGTATGCCGGATGAAAAAACGTCCCGGGCACGCGGTGTTGACCGGGTTATTGATATTTTTCGTCAGCTGCATATCGCGCGTCAGCCTATGGCGATGCGGGATTTAATCGAAGCGACCGGTGCACCGCGCTCCAGTATTTATGAGCTGGTCAGTTTGCTGAGTGAAGCGGGTCTGGTTGAGCTTGATGCGGAAGGTGCCGTGTTTTTCGGTCGTGAAATGCACTATTACGGTGCGGATTACATGGCCCACAACGATCTAATCCGTCGTGCACATCAGCTTATGGTTGAGATCGTGGCGCGTCATGGCGAAACCGTCCAGCTGTGTATGCTGGAAGGTAACAAATACACCGTGGTGCTGTCGGAGAGCAACGCCCATCCGTTTAAAATCACCTCTGATATCGGTGTGCGCGTGCCGATCACCTGGACGGCGACCGGTCGTTTGCTGCTGAGTAACTGGTCGGACAGCGCCATCCTTGACCTGATTCCGGAGGAGGATTATCGGCTGGCCAGCGGTCAGATTCTCGACAAGCAGACCTTCCTCGAAGAGATTCACCGTGCCGGCCAGCTGGGCTACTGCATGACCGAAGGTCTGTCCGAAAGCTTTACCTGCTGTATGGCTGCACCGATTCGCTCGCGCAGCGGCCAGGCGGTCGCGGCGATCTGCTTTATGGTCAGCCGTGATACCCCGGCGGAACGCCGACAGATGCTGTTGCAGGAGCTGATCGCGTCCGGGCAAAAATTGTCTGATTTCACCTGAGCCGTTGCTTCGCTACAGCTTAATGCGGCGGGCTCCCGGCGCCGTATTATTCGCTTACAACCGCGTGCCGTCGGGTTTATTTTGCCGTGATTAAGGTTGTGTTAAGGTAATTGATAATAATAACTATTTCTTTTACCACGGAGTTTTGGCATGAAAACGCGCCTGTTACTGGCAATGGGGATTCTGGTCTCAACCGCAGCCTGCGCGACTGACTATCCGCTCACCGTCACCGACATGGATGGTCACACGCAAACCATCAGCAAAGAACCGCAGCACATCATTCTGCAGGATGGGCGCGATGTGTTGACGCTGGCGCTGCTCGATCGCGACAATCCGTTTAAACGTGTCGTGGCCTGGAACAATCTGCCGAAAAAGCAGGATACGCAAACCTGGGATATGCTGAAGCGCCGCTGGCCTGAAGCGACAAAAATTGTCGATATGGGCTTCAGCGATCAGGGCCAGGTTAATCTGGAAAGCGTGCTGGCGCAGAAACCGGATCTGATGATTGCACAGCTGCGCGCTAAGCCGGCGCTGGAACAATCCGGCGTGCTGAGCACGCTGAACAACCTGCACATCCCGGTGCTGTTCGTCGATTATGAACTGCATCCGGCACAAAACACCGCCCCGAGCGTCACGCTGCTGGGCAAAGTGCTGAACCGCGAAAGCGAAGCCAAAGCCTACACCGATTTTTACCAGCAGCGCTTCGACCGCATCACCCAAGCCGTTGCGAAGGTCAAAAACAAACCCACGGTATTTATCGAACCCATTGCCGGTAACAGCGATAACTGCTGCTTTACCCACAGCCATAATGGCTGGGGTGGGCTGGTAGAAGCGGTCGGCGGCAAAAATATTGGTTCGGCACTGCTGCCAGGCAATGCCGGCTTTGTCGCGCTGGAAAAAATCATCGCCATGAAACCGGACGTTTACATCATGACCGGTTCAAAGCGGCCAAACAGCAACGTGCTGCCGTTTGGTTACGGCGTGCAGCCGCAGGAAGTACGTGCCACGTTCCAGACGTTATTGCAGCGTACCGGCCTGGCGCAAATCGCGCCGGTGAAGCAGGGGCGCGTATACGGGGTGTATCATCACTTCTACAATCACCCGTACAACATTATCGGCATGGAAATCCTCGCGAAGGATCTCTATCCACAGCAGTTTGCCGATCTCAAACCGGTGGCGGATTTCCATACCCTCGTGAAAACCTTCACTCAACTGCCGGACGATGCCATCGAACTGAGCTATCCGGACAACCAGTAATTGCCCGCAGCGGGCGCCCGGCCCGCTGTTCGCTTTCCCTGAAAGACAAAATCCCCACAAAAAGTGCACGACGATCATGACACTGCATATTGTTATGTTATAACATATCAATATCAGCACCCCTTCAGGTGCGCGTGATGTCATTATTCAGGAGTGATTATGTCAGCTTTATCCACAAACGGCGGCTTCAGGCGGCTGCCGGTCACCGTACTCTCTGGCTTTCTCGGCGCCGGAAAAACTACTTTGCTTAACCATATTCTCAACAACCGCGAAGGCCGCCGCGTGGCGGTGATCGTCAACGATATGTCGGAAGTGAATATTGATGCCGCGCTGGTGCGCGAGGGCGGGGCGGCGTTGTCACGTACCGACGAGAAGCTGGTGGAAATGAGCAACGGCTGCATCTGCTGCACGCTGCGCGAAGATTTACTGCTGGAGGTCAACCGGCTGGCAAAAGAGGGGCGTTTTGATCATCTGGTGATTGAATCTACCGGCATCTCTGAGCCGTTGCCGGTGGCGGAAACCTTTACGTTTGCCGATGAAGAGGGGCAAAGCCTGTCCGCCGTGGCGGCGCTGGATACCATGGTGACCGTGGTGGATGGCTACAATTTCCTGCGTGACTATGATTCCAGCGAAAGCGTCCGCTCGCGCGGCGAATCGCTTGGCGAGGAGGATGAGCGCACGGTAGTCGATTTGCTGATCGATCAGATTGAATTCTGCGATGTGCTGATTCTCAACAAAACCGACCTGATTGATGCGGCGGAGCAGGCACGGTTGACCGCGATTCTGCACTCGCTCAATCCCCGTGCGCGGATTATTCGCGCGCAGTTTGGTCAGGTGGCGCTTGATCAGGTACTGAATACCGGCCTGTTTGACTTCGATGCTGCGGCACAGGCCCCCGGCTGGCTGAAAGAGTTGCGCGGTGAGCACACGCCTGAAACTGAAGAGTACGGCATCCGCAGCTTTGTTTTCCGCGCGCGTCGTCCCTTCCATCCGCAGCGTTTTTACCAGGTGATTACGCAGCACATGCAGGGCGTGGTGCGGTCGAAAGGGTATTTCTGGCTGGCAACCCGCCCGCGTCACGCCGGAACCTGGTCGCAGGCCGGCGGCGTCACACGGCAGGGGCTGGCCGGGATGTGGTGGGCCTGCGTGCCTGAAGATCGCTGGCCGCAGGACGCAGACACGCTGTATTACATCCGCGAAAACTGGCATGAAGGCACGGGGGATGCGCGGCAGGAGATGGTGATCATCGGTATCGATATGGATGAAACCGTGCTGCGTCAGCAGCTGCACCATGCGTTACTGACCGATGAGGAAATGGCGCTGGGGCCAGACGGCTGGGCACAGTTGCCTGATCCGTTTCAGCCATGGTTTGACTGATGCGTCGCCGCGCAGCGGGCTGTGCGGCGACGAACCTATCATCATAATCCGGTATTCATCAGCCGCATCTGGGTGCAGAACGGACACTGACAGCCGCTCACCGCCGTCGCCAGGCGCGCATGCGCTTCGGCAATCGCCAGCGGCTGCGCCTGATCGGTGCTGGCGAGCGCGTTAGCCGGATTCAGCGCCAGCTTTAACGGATCGATTTTCGCCTGAAATGCCCCCGCTTTCGCCGAAGCAAAAGCAATCACTAACAGTGGAACGGTAACCTTCATCGCAGCAACCTCAATCAGAGCACGGGATTGTAACGATATAACATAAACGTGACGCTGTTAAGCGCCTTTATGTGGCGATCCCAGCCACATTGAAACTTCGACGCCATCAGCAAACGGCAGCGAGGTATAGAGGCGGCTGCCGTGGACCATTTCCAGATATTCCGGGCTGAAATCGGCATCATCGGCCACAATCAGGGCACCCGGATGCAACCAGGGCTGCACCAGCTGCAAAATCTCCGGATAGATGGCCTTCGCGCCATCCAGCACCAGCATATCAACGCTGGCTGGCAGGTCCTGACTGAGCGTGTCCAGCGCATCGCCCACGCGAATTTCAATCAGGTCACTGACGCCAGCATCGGCAAAATGATTGCGCGCCAGCGCCACTTTGCCCGGTTCAAACTCGCTGGTGATGATGCGGCCGCCGCCGTTATCGCGCACCGCCGCCGCCAGGTGCAGGGTGGAGAGACCAAACGAAGTGCCAAACTCAACGATATGCTGCGCCCGGCTGCTGCGCGCCAGCATATACAGCAGTTTGCCGGTTTCCCGCGAGACCGCCAGCGGCACATCTTTTAAATGACCGTAGAGTTCGCGGTAATCGGTTTTGCTCTGTAGCAGACGCGTTTGCTCCTCATCGGACATCACGCGAAACGCTTCATTGGTGGGATGCGCCATGTTATCCGCCAGCTCAAACAGATAGTTAAGCAGCGGTGCCAGCGGCGCGGAAGTCAGGGTGTTCATCATCGGAGTTCCTGCATCAGAAGGTGGATTTTGCGTCAGGAACAGAATACGATGAATTACTCGCATTTCACTATTCGCGTTCAGGAGCAGACGATGGCCGCACAACGTAACGCTAAGATTTCTGAAAGAAAAAAGCCGCAGCAGGCGCGATCCAGTGAGCTGGTAGCAGCCATTTTGCAGGCGGCGACTCAGGTTCTGGAGCAGGAAGGTGCCACGCGCTTTACCACTGCCCGCGTGGCCGAACGGGCGGGCGTCAGTATTGGATCGCTGTACCAGTATTTTCCCAACAAGGCCGCTATCCTTTTCCGTCTGCAGCGCGAAGAATGGCAGCGAACCGGCAATCTGCTGGGTTCGATTCTGCGCGACAGCGAATCTACGCCGCGTCAGCGCTTGCATCAGCTGACCTGGGCGTTCCTGCACTCGGAGTGTGAAGAGGCGGCGATGCGCACCGCACTGAATGATGCCGCGCCACTTTACCGGGATGCGCCGGAAGTGCAGGCTGCGCGCGCCAATGGCGAGAATGTGATGTGCGAATTTCTGCAACAGCTGCTGCCGCAGCGGGACGCGGCTGAGGTGGCGCGGGCGGCGGATTTAATCAACAGTACGCTGGGTGACGTCGGCAAGCATTTTTCCGAATCGCCGCGCAGCGCAGCAGAAATTCAGGCTTACGCACGCGATATGGCAGACATGTTCTGTGCCTGGATCAGAGAAAAAGGGGCCGAATTGCAGTAAAAAATGGGCTGGAAATCTCTGAAAGCGGTTAACAAACTCATTATTCACATTCTCATTAATCCACACCGCGAGTAAGCTTGATAAAACCTTGGTAAAGCCGGATGGATTGACGGCACACACAGAGACGGGAGAGCATGATGGCAGTAAAAATGATTGCGGTGGATATGGATGGGACATTTCTCGATGACAATAAGCAGTACAACGCGCAGCGTTTTGCGCGCCAGTACGCGCTGCTGAAGGAGAAAGGCATCCGTTTCGTGGTCGCCAGCGGCAATCAGTATTATCAGTTGCAGCACTATTTTCCCGCTATCAAAGATGAGATCGCCTTCGTGGCTGAAAACGGTGCCTGGGTGTCCGACAGCAACGAAGAAATTTTCTGCGGCGAACTGGCGCCGGAACGTGTTCATCAGGTGCTGGATATTCTCGCCAAAGAGCCGGAGATCAGCACCGTGGTGTGCGGTCGCAACGGGGCTTATGTGCACAAGTCAATGCCGGATGAGGTGGTCGCTATGCTGGCCAATCACTATCGCCGGCTGGAGAAGCGCGACAGCCTGTACGATATCGACGATACCATTTTCAAGTTTTCGCTGAATCTGGCACACGAAGGTGTCGAGGCGCTGCTGGCGCGTCTGCATAGCGAACTGAACGCGATTGAAAACATCATGCATCCGGTCTCCAGCGGGTTTGGCTTTGTCGATTTAATCATTCCCGGCTGTCATAAGGCGCACGGCATCGCGCTGCTGCAGGAGAAGTGGGGCATTGATGATTGTGAAGTGCTGGCGATTGGCGACAGCGCCAACGACATCGAAATGCTACGTCAGGCCTGTTACAGCTTTGCCATGGCCAACGCCGCTGCACCAGTGGCAGCCGTGGCGCGTTATCGGACGGAAAGTAATAACGACGAAGGCGCTCTCAACGTCATCGCTCGCCTGCTGGCACGCGAAACGCCGTTTGGTTAACGGGCACCGGATCGATCCACGAACCGCGGCGCTATTTTGTGTGTGATAAATCGCGCCGCGACGGACAGTATGCGACCCGCGCGTGGTTATTCACGGGCGGATGACGCTGCAGGGCGGGCGTTTTCCGCCGGCGTGCCGCCTGCCACGCGAAGGTTAGCTTCCATTTCATCCAGTGCCGCCTGGTTTTCTAATCCCCACTGATACATCTGCTCAATCGGCCGGGCGAAGGTCATGCCCAGCGCGGTCAGCCGGTAATCCACTTTCGGTGGAATGACTTCGTAAACCTGACGCGCAATTAAGCC
This sequence comes from Pantoea sp. B_9, assembly GCF_008632015.1. Classification (NCBI taxonomy): domain Bacteria; kingdom Pseudomonadati; phylum Pseudomonadota; class Gammaproteobacteria; order Enterobacterales; family Erwiniaceae; genus Pantoea; species Pantoea sp. B_9. The sequence goes on from NZ_VWVL01000010.1 coordinate 17,131, forward strand.
GCGCTGCTCCAGCTCTTTGAGTGTCTGAAACAGCATTTTTTTCGAAATCCCCTGCAGGCTACGCTGCAGTTCACCGGTACGGGCGCGCTGTCCCGGCCAGTGATACAACGCGTGCAGCACCATTGTGCTCCACTTCACCGAAAACAGATCCATCAGACGGCGCGGTGGCGAATCCGCATAGAAAAACAGTTTGCCATCAACCCAGGCTGGCATCGCACTCTCCTTTATGGTCACCAAATGGTGACTACTATCAATTCTGCACCACGTTGATTATAGTCTGCCGCCTTCATTCAGCCCACATCAGAATTTGAGGAAGGCACCATGAAAATTAACGCACTGGTGGCACAGGATGCAGCGCAACCGCTCGCTGCCGGCCAGATTACCTTGCGTCCGCTGCAGCAGCAGGACGTAAAAATTGAAATTCTTTACTGCGGCGTATGCCATTCCGATTTGCACATGGCACGCAATGAGTGGGCGGTCAGTCGTTATCCGCTGGTGCCGGGCCACGAGATCGTTGGACGCGTGCTGGAGACCGGAACTCAGGTTACGCGCTTCAAAGCCGGTGATATGGTCGGTGTGGGCGTGATGGTGGATTCCTGCCGTGCCTGCCACTTCTGCCAGCAGCAGGAAGAGCAGTACTGCGAAGCGGGCTTCACCGCCACTTACAACGGCATCGATAAATACACCGGCGACAGCACCTGGGGTGGCTACGCGCAGCATGTGGTGGTCGATCAGCATTTTGTCGTGTCGATCCCGCAAAATCTGGCGCTGGCGGGCGTGGCACCGCTGCTGTGTGCGGGCGTAACGGTGTGGTCACCGCTGCGCCATTTCGGCGTCAAAGCCGGTGATAACGTCGGGGTAGTGGGGCTGGGTGGTTTGGGCCACATGGCGGTAAAACTGGCCAGCGCGCTGGGCGCTGAGGTTACCCTGTTTACTACCTCGCCGGAAAAAGGCGCTGACGCACGTCGTCTTGGTGCGACGCGCGTAGTGGTGTCGCGTGATGCCGCGCAGATGGCGGCATGCCAGACCTCGCTTGATTTCATCATTAACTGCGTGGCGGCACCGCACGATCTCGATCCTTACCTCGCGACGCTGAAAACCAATGGCCGTCTGGTGCTGGTCGGCATTCCTGACCAACCGCATCAGTCGCCGAACGTCACGCCGCTGGTGTTTCGCCGTCTGAGCATCAGCGGTTCATCCATCGGTAGCATCAAAGAGACCCAGGAGATGCTGGATTTCTGCGGCGAGCATAACATTACGGCAGATATTGAGCTGATCGCCGGTGAAGAGATCGAAACGGCCTTCGCGCGTATGCTGAAGGGCGAGGTGAAGTACCGTTTCGTCATTGATATGCTGGCAACTCGCTGGTAATTGCCCGGACATGGCTGGCGATTTCAGGCTGAAATCGCCGGCTTTTCTATCAACAGATTACTCAGGCAATCTGTATTCCGTATCCGCATAGACCTGACTGCCTTCGCGTTTACCCACACCTAATACCATGACAGTGATGGTTTCATCCTGCACCAGGTACACCAGGCGATAGCCTGAAGCACGTAGTTTTATTTTGTACTGATCTTTTCGTCCGTGAAGTTGTGCTGAGGGGACACGGGGATTTTCCAGCCGTTGTACCAGCTTTTTCTTAAACTGCTCACGCACCGGATGACCCAGTTTCTTCCACTCCTTTTCAGCGGAAGGAACGAACTTTAATTTATAAGTCATCCAGCGAAATCTCTTTCGCATCCGCTAATTCAGAAATGCGTTCATCAGCGATACGACCCAGTTCTGCATCTTCTGCTAATTCCATCAGATATTGGTAAACAGCCGGTGGAACGCAGTAAAAAGCGGGCTCGTTGCGGTTTAAGATAGCAATGGTTTCCCCTTCCGCTGAACGCACTGTTCCCATGGGATCACGCTTTAAATCGGTGATGCTGGCAGCGGTGTTTGACAGGATCTGAAATGGCATGGTGAGGTATCCGGACTTAGATAATGAAAACAGGTGAAGTATATTAACACTTTATGGTGCTGATATTAGCGCTTTAAGAAGTGCTTTAAAAGAGTATTTTGGCTAAATACTATACCGCTTTTATGACACAGCACATTTTCGCCCCGCAACAGTAAATAATTCCCGGTACGGTCCGATAACTCCTTCTGCAGACTCAACAAAAACAACAATGACAGGAGCGAGACATGGGACTGGTCTCCCGATTACGGAATGTGCGCATTACGCGCAAGCTGGCGGCGGGCTTCGGCATCGTCCTGCTGCTGGTGGCACTGGCCACAGCGCTCAGCGTGCAACGATTCAATCAGATTCACGACATCTATCAGAAAACCAATCTGATTTATGACATCAACATTGAAGTCTTTCAGGCCAAAATCAATCGTCTTAAATATCTATACGGCGAGGACAAAGCGGGCGGCACCATGACGGATTACGTCACGCACGCTCAGCAACTGACGCAGCAGGCCCAGCAGCTGCCGTGGACGGCGGACGCCAGAGGGTTGCTCAACGATGTCGCCAGCCATCTTGCCCGTTTCCAGCACAGCATCACCGCCATGACCCAGGCAACCCAACAGCTCAACGAGCTGCGCAGCCAGCTGGACGCGCTGAGCCAGCAGGACATGACGTCGCGCTATACCGGGCTAATCCGGACCCCCGTCAGCACACCCGAAGTCACCAACCAGATTTATCAGCTGCTGTTTGCCATCAGTAATGTGCGCGAAGAGGCCTGGGCGCTGCGCTTCAACGTCAGCGAGGCACTGCGCAATAAACTGGAACATGATTTTCAGCGCGCCGGACAGGACATGAACACGCTATTGACTCAGCTGCCAGCGGAGCAGCAGGGTGGATTTAACGCGCTATGGCAGGATACCGAACGTTTTAAAGATTTGAGCCTGCAGGCGGCAGCGATTTACGGCCAGCTGCGTGTCGCGGAAAACACCGTCAAAGTGGCGGGCGATAACAGCAGCGCGGCGATCAAACAGATCATCGCCCTGGTTAAGGCGCGTAACGATGAACTGGCTAATGGGTCAGCGGCGCTCTCGCTGCTGATGGGCAGCCTGGCGATAGCGCTGGGTGTGCTGGTGGCCTGGACTATCATCCGGCAGATTACGCGCCCGGTGTTTCACAACCTCGCGCTGGCCGAACGCATTGCCAGCGGCGACCTCAGCTCGCAGTTTGTCACTCATCGCCAGGACGAGCTCGGCCAGCTCACCTCTGCCATGGGACGCATGAATGCGCGGCTGCGCGGCATGATTGGCGAGGTGCTGCACAGCGTCAGCAATGTGTCGCAGGCTGCCAGCACCATACACCAGGGTAACCTGGAGTTGTCGTCGCGCACCGCCCAGCAATCGGCTGCGGTGGTGGAAACCGCCGCCAGCATGGAGCAGCTCACCGCCACGGTAAAAAATAATGCCAGCAATGCGCGTCTCGCCAGCCAGATCGCGGCGGAAGCGACGCATAACGCCAGTCAGGGCGGTATCGCGGTGCACAATGTCGTCAGCACCATGGGCGAGATCTCTGATAGTTCTAAGAAAATTGCCGAGATTACTGCGGTGATCAACAGCAGCGCCTTCCAGACCAACATCCTGGCGCTCAACGCGGCGGTTGAAGCCGCCCGCGCCGGCGAGCAGGGGCGCGGCTTTGCCGTGGTCGCCAGCGAAGTGCGTAATCTGGCCCAGCGCAGTGCCGGAGCGGCGAAAGATATTGAACGGCTGATTGGCGAATCGGTAGGGCGTATCAGCAACGGCCATCAGCAGGTGGCGCGCGCGGGTGAAACGATGGAGCAGATTGTCAGTAGCATCGCACGCGTGAATGAAATCATGGCGGAGATCTCGGCTGCTTCTGATGAGCAGAGCCGCGGCATCGAGCAAATCGCGCGCGCAGTAGGTGAGCTGGACGGTACTACCCAGCAAAATGCGTCGCTGGTCAGCGCGTCATCCCGTTCCGCACAGGCGCTGGAAGAGCAGGCATTCATGCTGCAGCGGCTGGTCAGCCAGTTCCGTTTGCAAGGCGCTGTAAACTAAAAACACGCGCAGCGGCAGCGAACTTTACCCGCTGGCCGCTGCTGCTATTGGCGGCAAAGCGCTGTTATTTAAGTGTCCGCCAATGTGCAAGGCGAAAATTCTTAAAAAAAGTCGCCGCAGGGCGACTTTTTCCCGATACACTGCCATTTTTGTCGAACTGAATTTTCCCGTGAATGAATTACTACTCGCCTGATGAAAACCATTTGAAGCGCCGGTCAAAACGCTTCGTCCGTCGTATGTTCATCATGCGTCAGCTCGGCACGATCCTCTGTTTCTTTCCGATTCTTTCAGTGTTACTGGAAATGCAGCGCGGACTGGCATTCAGCGCACTGCTGTTTGTGAACGCCTTTTTCTGGCCATGGCTGGCGTATCAACGTGCGCTTCGTGCCGAAGACTCAACCGGAACCGAACGCCAGAATCTGACGCTGGATGCCGCCTTCGGTGGAATCTGGGTGGCGCTGATGGCGTTAAGCCCGATGCCCTCTTTTATCATCATGGCGGTGCTGGCATCGGATCGCTATGCCGCTGGCGGCGGCGCGCAGCTGATTGCCGCCATACAGGCATTTTTGTGCGGGTTTATTATGGTGTGGCTGCTGGATGGCACCAGCGTACATCTGGCGTTCAGCATGCAAACCGTCTGGCTGACGCTGCCGCTGGCCACCTGTTACATGCTGGTACTCAGCGTGGCTTCCTACAATCTCACCTGGCATTTACGCACCCGCAACCGTGAACTGGAGCGCATCGCGCTGATGGATCCCGGCCTGAAAATCCCTAACCGCCGTCTGTTTGAGCGGCGGCTGGAGAGTGAGTTTCACAGCACGCGGCGCGGCGATAGCAGCGGCTATCTGCTGTTGCTGGATGTCGATCACTTCAAAGTGGTCAATGATAGCTGGGGTCATGAGGCGGGCGATTTTCTGCTGGCCGAGATCTCGACGCTGCTGCGCAACTATGTCGGGCAGCAGGACATTCCGGCGCGCTTTGGCGGCGATGAGCTGGGCGTCATCGTGCATCAGGCCAGCGATGAATCGGTGGTGGAACTGGCCGAAAGGCTAAAAGAGAAGATTGCCCAGCTGCGCTTACCAGCCTCGGCAGAGTTCCGCTGCTCGGTCAGTATCGGTATTGCGCCTGCGGTCAGCGCCGAATCGATAAGCGACTGGCTGCGCCATGCGGATGAAGCGCTGTATGAAGTGAAGCGCGCCGGGCGCAACGGCGTGCGACTGTGGCAAACGCCGCTGGCCCGCGCATCATAATCAGAAAAATTCAGGATCGCAGTTTACCGGAAAATTCAGCGAGTTGGCGATGAAGCAGGCTTCGTGTGCCTGATGATGCAATGCCCGCGCGCGATCGGCATCCGCTGGGTCGCGCAGTTTGATGCGCGGCTTCAGCGTGATAGCGGTAAAGCGTCCACGCGCCCCCTCGACCATGTTCCCTTCGGCAGCATCTTCATACTCCTCCACCACAATGCCGGCATCGGCGCACAGGTGTAAATACCACAGCTTATGGCAGGCCGCCGCAGACGCCAGCAGCAATTCCTCAGGATTCCAGCGCGTTTTATCCCCACGAAATGCCGGATCGGCACTCAGCAAAATGGGCGGTTTACCGGGTGCCTGAAATTCGCTGTCACGATCGTAAGCGGTATAAGAAGCTGTGCCATCGCCGCGATTGCCGCTCCAGCGAAGGTAAATCTGGTAATGGTGCTGCCGTGCTGCCATGGGAAATGTCCTGTTCAGTGAGGTCATCTCAGCGGTTGTTATTCACAACGCTCGCTGCGTTTTGGTGCAAATTAATCAGGTGCGCGTCGATGCGCATCTGAAACAACTTACAGTAAAACATCTACGTAATCAGCGTATCTCATTGACATACATAAAGTGTTCAGTGCTGAAACGGTGATGCGCAAGAATCACCGGCGTGGCGCTTTGATCAAAAGAGACCTCATCGATCACCATCACAGCGTGTGGCAGAGCAAGTTCCAGCAGGCTGGCATCTTCTTCTGTAGCGAGCGTGGCGCTGATCTGCTCGCGCACTGCCGCAACACGCACATCGTACTGCTCAAACAGGTAACGATACAGCAACTGCGGTAGCTGTTCCGCCGGCGGAAAGTCGGGCAGACGCGCGGCGGGGAGCACCAGCGTTTCATGCATGGCCGCAATGCCCTTCACCCGGCGCAGGCGTTTCAGGCGAATCACTGCGTCACCCGCTGCGATCTGCAGCTTATCGGCTTCGTCGGCGCTGGCGCGACTGTGCTGATACTCCAGCAGTCGCGTTTCCGACTGCAGCAAACCGCCCGATTTGTCATGCAGACGAAAATAGTGAAAGAAATGGCTGAGGTTATGCAGCGGCGCCCAGCCGGTCACCACCGTGCCGGTTTTGCGCCGGCGCATCAGCATCCCTTCCGTCGTGAGCGCCGCCAGCGCCTTGCGCACCGTACCGACCGAGACACCGAACTTCGCCGCCAGACTGTTTTCGCTGGGCAAAATGGTGCCCGCCGGCAGTTCGCCCTGCAGGATGGATTCACTGATATAGCGCTTCACTACTTCGTACAGCGGAGCGCCTTCGCCTTCGTTCAGGCGACTGAATTGAGGAACGTCGTGCGCGTCATAGTTTTTTTGCATGTTTCCGATTACCGATTGACCCCAGCTGTTCATTTGCATTATCTATAAACTATATAGAAATACAATAAGTGAACAGTTTATGCAGGAAAATTCATCACTACAGCGCGCTCTGACCCATATCGCCGACGATCAGGCGCAGATTCTTGACGATCTGCAACGCATGCTGGCGGTGGATACCTGCTTCCCGCCCGGACTGGGTTACGCAGCATTCGCCGACCTGCTGAGCACGATGCTGCAGCCGCTGCATTTTGATCTGCAGCGCGTTTCGGTGCCCGACGCGCTGTGGCAGACGCCGGACGGCAGCGCGCAGGGCGAGCGGGTGAATCTGCTGGCCGCGCTGGATGCCGGCGCGGCTGAAAACTGCAATCTCTACTTTCACACCGATACGGTTCCGGCCGGCGATGGCTGGCGCTTTCCGCCGCTGGCGCTCAGCGTGGCGGAAAACAAGCTGTTTGGACGCGGCGCCGCGGATATGAAAGGCACCATCGTGGCCGCGCTGGCTGCGGTGCGGGCCGCGCAGCGCTATCAGCTCCACCTGCGCTATAACCCGGTGTTTTTACTCTGTACCGATGAAGAGGGTGGCCTTTATCCCGGTATTCGTTATCTGGCGGAGCAGCAGTTATTCCACGGTCACCTGCTCAGCTTCAACGGCGGCGCGGTGCCGCGTATCTGGGCCGGTTGCTTTGGCAGTATCGATATCAAAATTATCGTCAGCGGCCGCTCGGCGCACTCCGGCGATCCGCTGCAGGGTATCAATGCTATTGAGGCTGCGCTTCCGCTGATGAATGCGCTGTATCAGCTGAAAGGCGAGGTGGAACAGCGGGTTTCGGCAATGCCCGCACCGCCGCATTATCAGGGCCGGCCGCTCACCGCCTTACTGACGCTGGCCGCCGCGCACGGCGGCAGTAAAGGCTCCACCATTCCGGAACGCTTCGAGCTGCTGGTTAATCGCCGTTATGCGCCGGAAGAGCCGTTTGCCGACGTGTGGCAGGAGCTGACGCAGTGCGTGGATAAGGCGATGCAGGGCAGCGCCGCCAGCGACGTCACGCTGCAGCTGATTGGCCATCTGGCGCCAGTCGCCGATCCCACCGGTCCGCACTGGCCGCGCTGGCAGGCGGCGCTCAGCCAGGGCTTCGGCTTCCCGCCAGCAGAATTCAAAGCCTGGGGATCCGCCACCAGCTCGGATATGGGCTGGGTACAGCAGGCCGGCATTCAGGAAATTCTGCTGGGCGGACTTGCCCGTCCCGATAACCGCATTCATGCCGCCGATGAATACACCACGATGGCAGATGTTATTGCACTTTCGCAGTCGATTCTGGCGTATCTCGCCAATGATTTTCAGCCAACCCAGGGTAATTAATAAACCAACGAGGAACAGAAGATGTGCGCCATGAAAGGGTTAAACCGCAGACAGTTTATCGCCAGTTCAACCGCCCTGACCGGAGCGGCGCTGCTGCCCTGGTCATTCAGTGCCTCGGCTGCCGCCGTTGCCAGCGCGACCCCGGGCGGCACGCCGCGTAAAGGTGGCGTATTGCGCATCAGCGTTGACCAGGCGGTCAGCGTGCTCAATCCCCATCAGGTGCGGGTTAATCCGGAATATCTGGTGGCAGAGCTGCTGTACAGCGGCTTAACCCGCCTGACGCAGGCGATGAAAGCGGAAGGCGATCTGGCGCAGTCCTGGCAGCCGAACGACGACTTAACCCAGTGGACCTTCACGCTGCGGCCCGATCTGCGCTTCAGCGACGGTTCGCCGCTCACCGCAGCGGACGTGGTCGCCAGCCTGCAGGCACTGCTGGACCCGAAAAACGCCTCACCGGCGCTGCACAACATCGGCCCGATTAAAACGGTAAGCGCCAAAGACAACAACACCATCCTGATTGAGACCGAGGCGCCTTATGCCGATCTGCCGGTGATGCTGGCCTATCCGGATGCCAAAATCATCCCGGCGCATATCGCGCAGGGGCAGTACGACAAGCTGAGTAGCGCCTCGCTGGGGGCCGGGCCGTTCCAGCTGGTGTCTTACGATCCGGAACGCAAAATCGTGATGAAACGCAACCCGCACTATTACGACGCCACGCGGCCATATCTGGATGGCGTGGAAGTGGTGGTGTATCCCGACGCTATCGCTGAAAGCTCCGCGCTGATTGCCGGCGATACCGATCTGATGCTGAGTGCGCAGTCGAGCGAGTTCGCCCGCTTAGCCAAATCGGCGGGCGTGCTGCCGCTGCGCGTGGCATCCGGTCAGTTTCTTAACGTCAACATGGGCTGCGATCAAAAGCCGTTTAGTGATGTGCGCGTCCGCCAGGCGCTGGCGCTGTGCGTGGATCGTCAGGCATCGGTGGATTTTGTCGCAGACGGTCTGGGATCGCCGGGTAACGACACGCCAATCAACGCCGCTTATCCGTATTACGCGCAGCTGACGCAAAAAGCGCTGGACTACAGCAAAGCCAAAGCGCTGCTGGCGGAGGCCGGTTATCCGAATGGGCTGGATTTAACGCTTATCGCCTCAGACAAGCCGTCAACCCGCACCCAGCTAGGGATTGCCCTGCGGGAGATGGCGAAACCGGGCGGTTTCCGTATCAATGTGCAGACCATGGCGCACAGCACCTATCTCGATCAGGTGTGGAAGAAGGGCAATTTCTACGTCGGCTTTTACAACATGCAGCCGACGCCGGATGCGGTGTTTTCTCTGCTCTATACCTCAACAGCGGCGTGGAACGAAACGCGCTGGAACAATGCGGCTTTCGACGGTGCGGTGATGGCGGCGCGCGAAACCAATGACGAAACGCTGCGCACCCAGCTGTACGGCAAAGCCCAGCAGCTGATGCACGACGAGGTGCCCTCGTTAATCCCGACCTTCTTTGATTTGCTGGCTGCCAGTCGTGAGCACGTGGCGGGCTATCATCTGCATCCGCGCGGGGCGGTATTCCGCCTCGATCATGTTTGGCTGACCGCTAACGCGCCAAAGCGCAGCCTGTAAGGAGCGACCGTGACAGCAAGTTACCTGCTTAAACGCCTGCTGCTGATGATTTACACGCTGCTGGTGGTGTCGCTGCTGGTGTTTGGCATCACTCAGCTGCTGCCCGCCGATGCCGCAGTCACGCTGCTGGGACAAAACGCCACGCCGGAAGCGCTGGCGGCGGTGCGGGCGCGGCTTGGGCTGGATGCGCCCGCCTGGCTGCAATACTGGCACTGGCTGACGCAGGCGTTGCAGGGCAACTTTGGCGTGTCGATGCGCAATGGCCTGGCGGTCGGACCAACGTTGCTGACGGCGCTGTCGCGCTCGCTGCTGCTGGCGCTGTGCGCCCTGTTACTGATGCTGGTGATCGCCATTCCGCTCGGCATCTGGGCGGCCGTGCGGCGCGGTAAGACCGCCGATGTGCTGGTCAGCGTGATCTCGTACATGGGCATCTCGTTTCCGGAATTCGTCACCGCCACGCTGGTGCTGCTGCTGTTTGCCGATGTCTGGCAGATTCTGCCCGCCACCGGCTACGTGCCGCTCAGCGAAAATTTTATCAGCGGTATTCAGCACCTGATTCTGCCGTCGATCACCGTTGCGCTGATTCTGGTGGCACACGTTTCGCGCATGGTGCGCTCGGAAATGGTTGACGTGCTGCACACCGACTACGTTCGCGCCGCGTGGCTGAAAGGCCTGTCGCGCCGGCGCATCCTGTGGCGCCATGCGCTGCGCAATGGCCTGTTGCCCACCATCACCATTGTGGCGCTCGACGTCGGCTATCTGCTGGGCGGGATTGTGGTGGTGGAGGAGATTTTTGCCATTCCCGGTATTGGCCGGGAGCTGATTGTCGCGGTACAGGCGCGCGATCTGCCCACTATTCAGGCCGGCGTGATGATCCTCGCGGCAACCTATGCCGTGGTGAATTTCCTCGCGGATTTGGCCTACGTGATGCTCGATAAGCGGATTTCCTATGCCTGAAATACTGAAACGATTACTGCGCTCGCCGCAGGGTGCGGCGGGTGTGCTGATTCTGCTGCTGGCGCTGCTGATGGTGGCGGGCGGCGCGCACGTGGCGCCGTTTGATCCGGAAGCGATCTCCATCCTGACGCGTTACCGCCCGCCCAGCGCAGAACACTGGTTCGGCACCGATCAGCTGGGGCGTGACATTTTCAGCCGGGTGCTGGTCGGCGCGCGATCCACCATTTTGCTGTCGCTGCTGGCGACCGCGCTGGCGATGGTTATTGGCTCGGTGCTGGGCACCGCCAGCGCCTACCTTGGCGGCAAAGTGGATGAATTCCTGATGCGCACCATGGATGCGGTGATGGCGATTCCCAGCCTGCTGTTTGCGCTGCTGATTGTCAGCACGCTGGGGCAGAGCAGCATGAACGCCGTGCTGGCCATCACCATCGCTTTCGTGCCGGGCATGGTGCGCATTGCGCGCAGCGTGGCGCTGGCGGCGCGTCAGCAGGACTACATCAGCGCCGCCATCGCGCGCGGCGAAGCGGGTTACTACATCATTCTGCGCGAAATGCTGCCGAACATTCTCGCGCCGATCATCGTGGAAGCCACCATTCGCGTGGCATTCGCCATCATGCTGTTTGCCACGCTGAGCTTTCTCGGCCTCGGCGCGCAGCCGCCCGAGCCGGAGTGGGGGCTGATGGTGTCCGAAGCGCGCAGCTATTTCTTTAAAGCACCGTGGATGATGATGATCCCCGGTCTGGCTATCGCGCTGGTGGCGATTGGCTTCAACCTGCTGGGCGATGGCCTGCGTGATGTGCTAAATCCAGGGAGCCACAAATGAAGAGTCCGCACAACCCGGTGCTGTCGGTGGACAATTACAGCCTCGATTATGCGTTAGCGCGCGGCCATTCGCTGCCGGTACTGCGCGATATCACCCTGCAGGTGATGCCGGGCGAAGTGCTGGGGCTGGTAGGAGAATCTGGCTCCGGCAAGACCACCCTTGGCTGGGCGATCATGCGCTGGCTGACCAGTAACGCACGCGAGCAGGCGGGTGATATCCGGCTGAACGGCGAAAGCCTGCTGCAGTTGCCAGCGCACCAACTGATGGCGCTGCGCGGTAAAAAGCTTGGCATGATTTTTCAGGATCCCAGCGCATCGCTGAACCCGACGCTGACGCTGGGTGAACAGGTCACCGAAGTGCTGCGCCGTCATCGTGGGCTGTCAGCGCGCGAAGCGCAGCAGCTGGGGGAATCGCTGCTGCGCGATGTCGAGCTGAAGCACCCGGCACGCATGATGCAGCGCTATCCGCATCAGGTTTCCGGCGGTGAGAAGCAGCGCATCCTGATCGCTACCGCCTTCGCCTGCCAGCCGGACTGCCTGATTTTTGATGAGCCGACCACGGCGCTGGACGTCATCAGCTCGGCGCAAATCCTCGATCTTTACGAGCGACTGCGCGCCGAGACCGGCGTCGCATCGCTGTATATCTCACACGATCTGGCGCTGGTGGCGAAAGTGGCCGACCGCGTATGCGTGCTGGAGCAGGGCCGCATCGTGGAGCAGGCCGCGACGCGCACGCTGTTCAGCGCGCCCGCGCATCCGTATACGCGCAAACTGATTGCCGCGGTGCCGGATCCGCAGCATCGGCTGGTCGCGGATGCGGCCGGCAGTCAGCCGCTGCTCAGCCTGCAGGCGATGACGATTAATTATGGCCAGCACGGCGTGCTCGATCGGCTGTTGAAACGCGAAGCGAACACGACGCGGGCCGCCAATGCGGTTTCGCTGACGGTGCATCAGGGCGAAATTCTCGGCGTGGTCGGCGAGTCCGGTTCGGGTAAATCTTCACTCGGCAAGGCGATAACCGGCCTGGTGCCGTTCACTGGCAGCATCGACTTCTGCGGCGCGACGTTATATGGCCGCGCGCAGATGGACCCGGCGTATCGCCGCCGCGTGCAGATGATTTTTCAGCATCCGGATGCGTCACTCAATCCGCGCATGACCGTCGGCGAAATTATCGCCCGTCCGCTGCGGCTGTATGGACTGCCACCGGGAGAAAGCGAGGCGCAGGCGGTGGCGCGTCTGCTGCAGGAAGTGCGGCTGCCCGCGGAATTTGCCAGCCGCTATCCGCACGCGCTGTCGGGTGGGCAAAAGCAGCGCGTGGCGATTGCACGCGCCTTCGCAAACCCGCCGGACCTGGTGATTTGCGATGAAATCACGGCGGCGCTGGATGTGTCGGTGCAGGCCACCATTATCGAGCTGCTGCTGGAGCTGCGCCGTCGCTACGGCACGGCGTATCTGTTCATCACCCACGATCTCAATCTCATCCGCCAGATCGCGCATCGTGTGGCGGTGATGTATCGCGGCGATGTGGTGGAAGTGCTGCCCGGCGAGAATATGCGGGCGCAGGCACAGCATCCTTACACCCGTGCACTGCTTGATGCCGTGCACATCCCTGATCTAACCCAATCCGTGGCATAACGAGAAGCGCATGAACCCTGAACAGTTAATTCATCACATCGATCGTGAATACTGCCTCGCTTTCCTGGCAAAAATGGTGCAGCACAAAAGTTACAGTGCCACCGAGGGCGAGCGCGAATTAGCCCGCTATATGGCACAACAGATGGCGCAGCTGGGGCTGGAGACTGAACTGCAGCCGGTGGCCGGCGATCGGCTGAACGCCATTGGGCGGCTGGCCGGCAGCGGAGGCGGCCACAGCCTGCTGTTCAACGGTCATCTTGATACTAACCCGGTCACCGAAGGCTGGACCGTCGATCCCTGGGCGGGAAAAATCGACGATCAGTTTATTTACGGTATCGGCGTTTCTAACATGAAAGCGGGCGATGCCGCCTATTTCTGCGCGCTGAAGACATTGATTAATGCCGGCGTGAAGCTCAGGGGCGACGTGATCCTTACTTACGTGGTCGGCGAGTTACAGGGCGGCATCGGTACGCTGGCGGCGATTGAGCAGGGCGTACGCGCCGACTATTTCATCAATGCCGAACCCACGGATTTACAGGCGCTGACCATGCATGCCGGCTCGCTGATGTTCACCATTGAACTGACCGGCGATACGCGCCATCTGTCAAAGCGTGAGGAGGCGGTCGACGCGATTGCAGCGGCGGTCGAACTGATTCCGCAGATCAATAACATCACCTTCAGCGGAGCGAAAAGCGCAGAACACCGCAAAATTAACCGTGGCCATATTGGCACCGTACACGGTGCGCTGGGGCGTGATTTGCAGGAGTGGCGGCCGCCGCAGGTCGCGGATTTTGTCCGCCTGAAAGGCTCCGCCCGCTTTGCGCCGGGACAAACGGTGGACGGCGTGCTGGCCGACCTGCAGGCCCTGCTGGATGCACTGTGCCAGCGTTATCCGGGTCTGCAGGCGCAGCTGTTCGATGACGGCCTGCGCGATAAACCCACCATGCTGCCGTTTGAGGTGTCGCCGGAATCGCCAATCGTTAAAGCGGTTAATCGCGGCTGGCAGACTGTGCGCGGCACGCCGCAGCCTACCGGGGTGATCACGCCGCCCGCCTTCTACGGTACCGATGCGGCGCACCTGTATCAGCATGCGGGCATGGAGGGCATCGTGTGCGGGCCCGGCGGCAAGTACAACACCATGCCGGACGAGCGCGTCGAGATCAGTGAGTTTCTCGATATGGTGCGCATCTATTTGCTGGCAATCCTCGACATCTGCCAGCCGGTTGAACCGGCGTCATGATCGCCGACGCGCTGTCACGGCTGCGCAGCGCCATGCGCGCCGCCGACATTGAGGTGATGCTGATCGATCATGGCGAACTGCTGGCATGGTTAACCGGTTATACCGTGTCGGAAACGCGTTATCGTGCCTGTCTGGTGCCGTTGCAGGACGAACCGTGGATGGTGTTGCGCCAGCTGGATGCCGCGCCGTGCCGCGCGCAGTCACCGCAGCTGGCGATTGACGCGTACCGTGATGAAGACGATCCGTGGCTGGCGGTGGCGCAAAGCCTGACGCGGCGCGGCTATCAGCGGGCGCGGCTGGGCGCGGATTATGCATCCTACGGCATGACGGTGCATAGCTGGCAGCAGCTGGCGCGCCATCTGCCCGGGGTGCGCTGGTGTGATGTCAGCGGCATCAGCGACCGGTTGCGCAGCGTTAAATTTCAGGCTGAAATCGCCAGCTTACACCAGGCCGCCAGCATTGCCGATGCCACGCTGGCCCAGCTGAGTGCGCAGGTGCAGGGCGGCTGGCGTGTGCGTGATGTCGCCGCGCTGGCGGCGGCACAATTTCTGCGGCTCGGTGCTGACAGCGGTGAAACCGGACCGATTGTTATCGCCAGCGGCGACAGCGGATTTTTGCATGCCAGCGGCCATGAGCAGCGTCTGCAAGCGGGCGATGTGCTGCACGTTGAGCTGATCCCTAAAGTGCGGCACTACAGCGCGCGCCTGATGCGTCCGCTGATTGTCGGTGAAATCTCTGCGGCGCGCGCGGCGCTGGCACAACAGCTGATCGCCATTCAGGATCGCCAGCTACGGGCGATGAAGCCGGGCATTGCGGCTTGTACGGTGGATGCCGTCGCGCGTGAGGCGGTGCTCAGCGCCGGGCTGCGTGAGGATTACAGCAACATCACCGGTTATGCGCTGGGTCTGTATACGCGCACTCCGCGTCCGAGCGATTTCAGCTGCTGTTTTCATCCTCAGGCGCCGTGGTTACTGGAGGAAAACATGGTGTTTCACATGTATATTTCAGCGCAGGGCCTCGCCTTCAGTGAAACCGTGCGCGTCACGGCACAGGGCGCAGAGCGACTCACCACGCTGCCGCGCCAGCCGTTTACGCTGCCGGCTAACAATTAACAGGATGATGTACAGTGCAGGACGTTGAATTAATCGATTTGGCTGCCACCTTGCCGGGCCTGATGTTTGATCTGAAATACGCCACCGCCGATAACATCGCCGGGTATGCCATTTATCGCGACGCGCAGGCGCTGCTGCATCCGGATGCCGCCGCCGCGCTGCGCCGCAGCAGTGACATCGCCCGGCTGGCGGGGTTCCGCCTGCTGGTGCTGGACGCGTATCGTCCGCAGCAGGCGCAGTGGCACTTGTGGGATGCCTGTCCCGACGCGGATTATGTGGTGCCACCGGCGCGGGGCTCGAATCACAGCCGTGGCGTGGCGATCGATGTGACGCTGGTGGATGAGGCGGACAACATTCTGGAAATGGGGACCGGGTTTGACGACATGTCTGCTGAGTCGCACCCGTTCCATCCCAACGTGCCGCAGCAGGCGCAGCGCCATCGCCTGTTGCTGAACGCCATCATGCTCGGCGGCGGTTTTGTCGGCATGCCCACCGAATGGTGGCACTTTGAACTGCCGGATGCGCAAAACTATCCGCTGCTCAGCGATCGCTTTGCCTGCGTCAGCCGGGCTGATCGCGCTCCTGTGAGTGATATTGCGCGTTAATAATCGCGTTGCTGAAGCGAGGGGGTTCTGCGCCTTCCCGCCTTGACACGCCCTCCGTTCCGACCCCAGAATGCAGCTTGTTCCAAGGGGTGCCCTGTTAGAGGGCTGAGATTCTACCCGCGCGGCTGTCACGGCCGGCAACGTAGTGACCCTCTGAACCTGATCCGGCTAATACCGGCGTAGGGATGTGGAACCGGGGTCACTGCACGCCCTCATTCCCTCTTTGCGCCTTTCTGCGAATCCTGCGCATTTCTCAGGCCCTGGCTGGCCGTTATGCCGCAGTCCAAAGAGGGCACCTTCATGACCGAAGCGTCAATCATTGCCGCGCTGCTGGCGTTTATGCAGCGCGAAGAAACCACGGAAGCGGATTTCAACCAGCTGGCGCTGCAGCTGTTCGCGTGGCAATTCGAACACAATCTCCCTTACGCCCGTTTCGCCCGCCAGCGCGGCCGCACGCCGCTAACGGTAAAACAGTGGCGGCAGATTCCGGCGGTGCCGATTACGGCGTTTAAAGATCTGACGCTGAGCTGCCGTCCGGTGGCGGAGATTCCCCACATCTTTATGACCAGCGGCACCACGGGGACCGGCCGGGGGCGCAGCTATCACCCGACGCTGGCGGTTTACGATCGCTCGATGCTGATCAATTTCCGCCAGCGCTTTATGGCCGGACATCCGCGCCTGCCGATGGCGATCCTGTTTCCGCACAGCAGCGAGCTGCCGCACTCTTCGCTGGCCCATTATCTGACGCTGGCGATGCAAGAATGTGGCACGCCAGACAGCGAAGTGATGGTGGATGCGCAGGGGCTGAAACTGCCGCGTCTGATCGCCGCGCTGGAGCAGGCGCAGGCCAGCGGCCAACCCTATGCCCTGCTGGGTGCCAGCTACAGTTTTGTCCATCTGCTGGACGAACTGGCGCGTCAGCAGCGGCGTTTCAGGCTGCCGCCGGGCAGCCGCATCCTCGACACCGGGGGCTTTAAGGGCCAGTCGCGTGAAGTTGCGGCGGAGGCGTTTTATAACGCGCTGCAGCAGACGTTCGGCGTGCCGCGTTCGCACTGCATCAATATGTACGGCATGACTGAACTCAGCACCCAGTTTTACGATTTCGGCAATGAAATCTGCCCGCCGGTGAAATCCGGACCGCACTGGATCCGCACGCGCGTGGTCAATCCGCTGACCGGTGCGGACGTGCCGGAAGGGGAGACAGGCGTACTGGTGCATCACGATCTCGCCCATTTCAATTCTGTTTCCGCCATTCTGACCGAAGATGCCGGCGTGATGGTGCCCGGCGGGTTTCAGCTGCTGGGCCGCGTCGCGGGCGCCGATGCCAAAGGCTGCTCGCTGGCGATGGAATCGTTTCTCGCTGCTGCGCAGGCACGGGCATGAAAGTGTATGCCGGCCATCTGCCGGGCATCCGCCACAGCGAGGTGGCGTGGCACAGCCTGCACTTTGGCCAGCAAGGCAGCACGCTGGAAGTGTGCGTGCCGGTGCTGTCCGAGGCGCAGATTGCCACGCTGGCGGCCAGCGTACGCGATAACGCGCGCCGCTACCTGCACACCCTGAGCGTAGCGCGCATCACCGCGTTGATTGATGAAGCCATCGCGCGCCTGCTTGACCGTTCGCACCCGTTGCGCCAGCAGGCGGAGCGGTTGCTGCCGCTGGTTACCGGCTATGACGCCGGGATGCTGCGGCTCGGTTTAACCGGCTATCTCAAAACCTTCCGTGAACCGCAGCTGCGGCGTTTTCTGGCGGAGGATTTCGGCAACGTGCAGATGCTGGACGATTTTCAGCCGCGGCCAAAAGGCGGCTTTGCCCGCGCGTTTGGTCCACAGCTGTTGCTGCAGGTCTGGGCCGGCAATGTGCCGGGTTTGCCGCTGTGGAGCCTGATTGCCGGCCTGCTGGTGAAGGCGGGAAGCGTGGGCAAAGTGGCGAGCGCTGAGCCGCTGATGGCGGGATGGTTCGCCCAGTTGCTGGCGGAGATCGATCCGCAGCTGGGCGACTGTCTGGCCGTCGTATGGTGGCAGGGCGGTGATGAACGCACTGAGCAGCAGTGGTTCCGCCAGGCAGACGTGGTGATGGCTTATGGCGGAGAGGCCGCGCTGACGGCGATGCAGCGACGTCTGCCGCCGGCCACGCGCTTTCTGCCGCACGGCCACAAAATCAGTTTTGGCATGGTGGCGCGGTCGGCGCTGGACGTGCGGCGCGGTACGGCGCTGGCGCGTCAGGTGGCTTACGATGTGATGCGCTATGACCAGGCCGGCTGTTACTCGCCGCAGGCGCTGTTTATTGAGCGCGGCGGCCGGGTGTCGCCGCAGGAGTTTGCTGCTTACCTCGCCCATGAACTTGCCGCGCTGGCACAGCGCTATCCGCGCGCGACGCTGACGCTGGGTGAAAGTCAGGCTGTGGCCGCGTGGCGCAACGCGGAGGAAATGCGTGCGCTGAGCGGTGACCGCACGCTGTACGGCGATGAGAACGATGCCTGGGCGGTGGTGTACGTCGACAAGCCGGAGCCGTTACAACCGGGCGCGCTCGGACGTACGCTGAAGGTGATTGCCGTGGATACGCTGGAGGAGACGGTAAACTGGGTGGCCGCGCAGCGCGCGTATCTGCAAAGCGTTGGCCTCGCGGCCGCGCCCGAGGTGCTGTTTCGGCTGGCGGCGCAGCTCGGTGCGGCGGGCGTCACGCGCATCACGGCGCTGGGTAACATGACTTCACCGGAGGCGGGCTGGCATCACGATGGCCGTTTTAGCCTGCTGGATCTGGTCACCCTGTGCGAAATCGAACAGGCGGCGGAAACCGCCGCTGAACACTATGCGCCCTATCTTGACTGAGCGGGCGTGGAGAAACGCAATGAAATTCAGCAATCACACCGTGCTGGTGACCGGCGCCAGTCGCGGTATTGGCGCCGCCATTGCCCAGGCCTTTGCCGCCGAAGGCGCGTTTGTCGTGGTCAACTATTTACGTAATCACGACGCCGCTGCGCAGGTGGTGGCGGCCTGTGAAGCACAGGGCGGGGGGGCACTGGCGATTGCCGCTGATGTGACCTGTGCCGCACAGGTAGCCGATATGATGCAGCAGATCGAGGCCGCTACCGGGCGACTGGATGTGGTGGTGAACAATGCCTTCGCACCTTATCGCTTCGATCCCGACCAGCGCCAGCGCTTCTGGGAAACGTCCTGGTCTGCTTACCAGATGCAGTTTGATGGCGCAGTGAACGCCTGCTACAACGTGTGTCAGGCGGCCTTGCCGCTGATGCGCCGCCGCGCGCGCGGCAGTATCATCAATCTGGTGAGTGATTTGATCGCCCGGCCAGCGGTGGCTTATCACGACTATATTACCGCAAAAGCCGCGCTGACGGGCTTTAGCCGGACGCTGGCGGCCGAACTGGGGGCGCTGGGCATTCGGGTGAACTGCGTGGCGCCGGGACTGGTGTATCCCACCGATGCCAGTCAGCATACGCCAGAAGCGGTCCGCCACGCGCTGACAGCGCAAACGCCGCTTGGGCGACTGGCGCGCGCCGCGGATGTCGCCGGGCCAGTGCTGTTTCTGGCATCAGCGTGGAGCGAATTTGTCACCGGCCAGACGCTGTATGTCGATGGCGGGTTGGTGATGCAGGACCATTAAGCCAGGTCGCCAGTCGCCGCACTGGCGACCTGCCACCGCCCTCCAGGTACCTCTATCCGTTATTCCGCCATGCCCACCGTCATGCAGCTATCTGCGCACTGCAGGCAAATTTCAGCACAGGTCTGACAGTGCGGATGCTGGTACTTCTGGCACTCCCAACCGGCCAGCTGACAGGCCATCGACGTGATGGTACAGAGCTGCTCGCTCAGTTCACTCTGGGCAGCCAGCAGCTGGGCGGTTACGCGACACAGCGCCGCGCACTGCTGATTCAGGCTAATGCAGACGCTCATCTCACTGGCGTCAGCGTCCAGCAGACAAGCCGCTGCACAGTGGTCGCAGGCGGTCGCGCAGCGATAGCACAGCGCGATACAGTCATTGAGTTCAGCGTTCATGGGTTTCCTTAGCGTCAGGGTAAAACGACGCATATGTGAGCCTGAAGAGAGAATTTAGCTAAAACAGAGGTGATATCAAGTGGATAGCGGCGGATTAACCCCGGTAAGGTGCATCGCAGATGCAATTATCCCTTTAATAATGCGGAGTTAGCTAATTGTAAGCTTGTGTATATATCAGCGCCGATAATAAAAACCGCTTAAATAAAAGTGTACAAGTCTGTGTGGCTTGTACAAATATAGCCGCTGCGGATTTGTTAGTTAAATAAGCAATGGTTTAAATTCGTGGTAAATAAACGATGCAATTGAGACATTATAAGCGAAGCGGTAAATGCTGCCGGATCGCTGAAGATTTGATCGATTAATTGTTTTCCAGCGAGAAAATTACTCTCCTGACAAGGTTTATCACGCATTTAAGCGAAGCGTAAACTCAATGTCAGGAGAGTGTGGTGCCAAAGGTTATCGAGGTTAAATCAGTATTAAGAGGGGAAAGTCTTATTTACGACGACTGATCTTTCCTCCCTTCCTGCCGGCTTCAATGGCACGCTGTGGATCGTTCTTAAAGTTACCGCCACTGACCTGACCACCCTTGCGGCCTGCTTCAGCCGCGCGCTCCTTATCGGCTGCGAAGTTGCCTGAACCCCCACGACGTTGCGTCACTTTTTCTTCCTCTTCAGGTTTCTTCTTTGGATCCTTCATTTTTTTCCTCTCAGTTCATACCCGCATGAAGCAAAAATAAATGTAGCGATGTTTTTACCATAATCAAGCCAGGAATAATCTTAACTTTTAATTTACAGCACGTTGGTTGTTTAACTATGAGTCAATTCCAGCTGATTTATTCCGGCAAAACATCTGGGGTGGAATTGTTAACATTTTACTTTCATAAAGGGAAGCATTCTTTTAGCGCCGCTAATGTGATTCGATGAGGTTATGACAATTATCCGCTGTCGCAATTCTTAAAAACCTTTCTTGCACAGCTGCGCTTACTTGCTACGTTTAATTAAGTTGTTCGCCTGGACTTAATTAGCGCTTCGCTTATTTTCAGATAAACAGCCTGAAAGCGATGAGGTAAGAGCGTGCTGCCGGCTCAGTGACGAGCATCCAACGCGGCTGATGTGCCTGGCCGGTGTCACTTTACTTTGGAGCGAAACATGACGAAGGAATCTGTGTATCTGGACTGGCTGCGCGATGCGCATGCTATGGAAAAACACGCGGAAAGCTTGTTGAAAGCGGCGGTGTTACGCCTGACGGAGCATCCCGCGTTGCAGACGCGCCTTGAGCAGTATCTTGAGCAAAGTCGTGAACAGCAGCAGCAGGTGAAAACGCTGCTGCGCCAGTATGACAGCAGCTGGTCGGTGCTGAAGGAGTCGTTAGGCCGGATGTCGGCGGTCGGTCAGGCCGCCAGCGACATGCTGCAGGATGAAGAGGGCATCCGTGTGGCCGTCAGCAGCTACGTGTTCTGTAACTATAAAATCGCCACCTACTCGACGTTGCTGGTGGCCGCAGAGCAGGCGGAAGAGGGGGAGGATGTCAGGATCGTGCGGCGCATCCTGCAGCAGGAAAGCCAGATGGCCAGCAGGCTGCTGCAGC
This sequence comes from Pantoea sp. B_9, assembly GCF_008632015.1. NCBI lineage: Bacteria > Pseudomonadati > Pseudomonadota > Gammaproteobacteria > Enterobacterales > Erwiniaceae > Pantoea > Pantoea sp. B_9. Next base: position 38,717 of record NZ_VWVL01000010.1, read on the forward strand.
TGTTGCCACAGGCGGCAGAAGAAGCCATTGTGCTGCGCACAGAACCTGAGCTTTCCGGCACGGATTAAGTCATTTTGCCGCGCGCCCTAGAGATCAATCACCAGTTCCGCCGATTTGCTGCGCGAGCAGCACAAGGCGATGTACTGCTCCGGGGCGCTTTTTTCGTTGTCAGACTGCACGGTATCGCGATGATCGATCTCTCCGGCGGTGACCCGCGTCAGGCAGGCGCCGCACATGCCCATCTCGCAGGAGAGCGGAACGTCGACGCCATGCTCCAGCAGCACCGTGGCAATGGTTTTGTCAGGTGGAATGGTGCATTGCTGCCCACTGCGTGCCAGCGTCACGGTAAAGCCCTCTTCCGCGCCAGCCGTGCGGACGGCAGGTTTGAACGCTTCAGCGTGAATATTGGCGCTGTCCCAGCCGCGCGCCAGCGCCTGCTGCTGCATGTGCGTCATAAACCCTTCCGGCCCGCACAGGTACAGATGCGTGTCGGCGGCAGCATCAAGCAGTTCCGCCGGTGGATAATCACGGGCGCTGCGGCCTTCGCTGCTGTACCAGATTTCACAAAATCCATGCTGAAAACGCTGCGCCAGTTCGGCGGCAAAAGCTTCATCACCGCGCTGGCGCACAAAATAATGCAGCACAAAAGGCACGGCAGCGGCCTCCAGCGCCAGCGCCATGGCGTACAGCGGCGTAATGCCAATTCCGGCCGCCAGCAAAATGACTTTAGCGGCCGGTTGCAGAGGAAACAGGTTGCGCGGTGGCGAAATCGCAATCGTCTGGCCGGGGCGCAGCGTGTCGTGCACGTAGCGTGATCCCCCGCGTGATTGCCCGTCGCGGGCAATACAGATTTGATAGCCGCGCGCGTCATCGCAGCGTCCGGTCAGTGAGTACTGACGTATCAGACCATCACGCAGATGGACATCAATGTGCGCACCCGGTTGCCAGTCCGGCAGCGGCTGGCCATTTTCCGCCACCAGCGTGACGCTGAGATTGTGACGTCCCTGACGGTACAGGCCATCCACCACCACATTCAGCAGATCACTCATCGTTGCCTCCTTACACCAGGAAAAATTCGCCGAAGCCCATGCGCTTCAGGCCGCGGCGATAAGCAATGGAGCTGCGATCGGCCGGAATATGCGCTTCCAGAGCCAGGTCGAGCGGCAAACGCTCCGGCTGCTGGGTTTCCACCATCAGGCGATCTTCTTCGAACACGCGCTGATTGAAGGCGTGCACCTCTTCGACCGGGATGTGCAGGTCAAAATTACGCGCGATGGGCGCAAACATCCGCGTTTTGCGCGCCGATACTGGCGACGCGGCATTCATGATCACCAGGCGCGATTCGCCGGGGAAATGAATGGTCAGCGTGGCGGTAAACGGCAGATGCATCTCGAAATGACGCAGCCAGCTAAATCCTTCCGGCGCCTGCTGCGGACTGTCAGCGGCAAAGTTACTCACTGAGCTCCAGTAATCCACGGCAAAACCGGTCTCGGTTTCGACCGGGTTATAGGCAGGTACTACCTGGTTGTTGGGATCGGCGAAGGTTTCCGTGTGCACCCAGGCGAAGTGCGCCACATCCAGAAAACCTTCCACCTGGCGTCCGGCAAAGCCGTTGACGTCAAAACCGGGGCAGTTGATCTGTTGAAAACCGGCATCATCCCAGTGCGGCATGGAGGGCAGCGGCGCGGGCTGGTCAGCGTCCGGCGCGAGGCACACCCAAATCAGACCAAAGCGCTCTTCCACCGCGTAACTGATCAGATTGAGCTTGGCCGGAATCGGCTGATCGGGGCTGGACGGGATGCGATTGCAGCGTCCACCGGCACCGAAGCGCAAGCCGTGATAAGGGCAGACGATACCCTCTTCATCATGAAAACCGAGCGTCAGCGGGACGCCACGATGCGGGCAAACGTCGCGTGCCGCTACCACCTGACCCTGCAGACGATACAGCACCAGCTGCTCGTCAAGCAGCACCGCTTTGGTCGGTGCGCCGGCGATATCACAGGAACGGGCAACCGGATGCCACTGTCGCGCCAGACGCAGCCAGTCATCAGGTTCAAACGTGCAGTGTGCGGGAGGCGTAATGTTATTCATGCTGTTGTCCTGTCAGGTGCTCACATAAGGTGAAATAGAAGGCTTCATTTTTGTCAGGACATTGTTAATATGCTTGCCTGTACAAATCCATCAGCAAGAATGCAGCCAGGTGTTGCAAAAAACCGTACAGGTGAGCAATGAGCCCGTTTTCCCGCTTTGCCGTCTATTTTGCCGAAGTGGCGCGCAGCGGCAGTTTGCGCAAAGCCGCTGAGCAGCTGCACGTTTCCGCTTCTGCCATTAACCGGCAGATTCTGCAGGCGGAAGAGAGTTTTGGTACGCCGCTGTTTGAGCGTTTGCCGGAAGGGCTGCGCATGACCACCGCCGGAGAATTGCTGTATGACGATGTGATGCGCTGGCAGCGTGAGTTTCGCGTCACGCGGCAGCGTTTCGATGATATTCAGGGACTCAAGCGCGGTAACGTCACGGCCGGGCTGGTGCAGTCGCTGACCAAAGGCAGCGTGGCAGACGCCATCGCCGATATCGCACGCCAGCATCAGTGGCTGCGGCTGGAGCTGACGGTGGACAACAGCCACCGCATCAGCCAGATGATTCGCCAGTCGGAAATCGATTTTGGCCTGATTCTCGATCCCGCCGGGCAGAGCGGACTGGAAGTGCTGGCGTTTGCCGAACTGGAGATGGGCGTGGTGATGGCCGCTGACCATCCGCTTAGCACGAGGCCGCTGCTGTCGCTCAGCGAACTCAGTCATGAGCGACACATTGTGCCTGGCGCCGCGCTGGTGGTCCACGAACGTGTCGATGCGCTGTACCGCAAGCAGGGCCTGGCGCCGGAAAACATTATCGCCTGTAACGACATCCGCCTGATTCGCAGCCTGATCGCGCAGGGCACCGGCATCAGCGTGCTGAGCCTGCTGGACGTGATGACCGAGGTGCAGGAGAACCAGCTCTGCTTTGTACCGCTCAGGCATAGCGTGATGCGACCGCTGACCCTGGCGCTGTGTACTGCGCCGTCGCGCCAGCTGTCGCGGGCGGCGCAGATGGTGATTCAGCGTATGACTGAGGTGATAGAGGCGATGGCCAGTGTCAGGCCCGCAGGCGGGCCGTAATCACGTTCAGTGCCCGGTTTCGGCATGCGGCGCGCGGGTTTTGCTGGCACCGGCACCGCCCGATGGACGGGCGATAATAATACCGAGAATACCGCCGGCAATCAGCGCTATCGCCACAATCAGCAATCCTGAGTGATAACTTTGCGTCGCATCTTTCATTTTTCCCAGCAGCGGCGGTAAACCCAGTCCGACAAAGTTTGCCACCGTATTGATAAAGGCAATCGATGCCGCAGCGGCTACGCCAGCTAATTTTTCTGTGGTCACGGCCCAGAATATTGGCGTCAGGGCAAAGTTAAGCCCGACGGTGAAGACCAGCAAAATATAGGCGAGCAGCAGGCTGCCCGAATAAATCGCGCCGGTTAATGCCAGGCCCGATAAAATTAATGGCAAGCCCATATGCCAGGCGCGTTCACCGCTGCGATCGGAATGGCGTCCGTTTAAATACATAAATACGCAGGCCATCACAAAGGGCAGGGCGGATAACAGGCTGATAATAAAATTACTCTGCTCTGCGGCCATGCTTTTAATAATCAACGGCATGAACAACGTAATGCCGATGGAGCCGAACGCCTGTAAAAACCACACCAGACTAAGCAATAACACCGTACGATCTTTTAATGCCTGCAGCCAGGAGTGGTTCTTATTCAGGGTAACACCCAGATTGTCCTGTTCGAGGCGCTGACGCAGCCAGTGTTTTTGCGGTGTAGTTAACCAGACAGCATCGTCGGGCTTATCGGGTAAGCGCCACAGCACCAGACAACCAAGCACCACTGCGGGAATGCCTTCCAGCGCGAAAAGCCAGCGCCAGCCTGCGATATCGGCAATGCCATGCATATTGAGAATGGCACCGGAAATGGGCAGACCAATAATTGACGCGCCCACCGATCCCATGTAAAAGAAAGACATTGCCCGTGCGCGGTTACTTTTAGGGAACCAGCAGGAAATATAATAGATAATACCCGGCGCAAAACCGGCTTCGGCCATACCGAGTAAAAAACGCATCACATATAACTGATTGGCGCTATGAACCAGCGCCATGCCGGTACTGACAATGCCCCAGGTAATCATAATGCGCGCTATCCAGCGCCGGGCACCGACTTTGGTCATAATGACATTGCTGGGAATCTCAAACAGAATGTAGGAAATATAGAACATGCCGACACCGAGGCCGTACATGCTGGTGGTAAGCCCGAGATCGGCATTCATTTGCAGCGCAGCGATAGAGATATTGGTTTTATCGAGATTAGCGACAAAATAACAGATCACGATAAACGGGATGATGCGCTTATTTAATTGACTCAACGTAGAACCAGAAACATCGGAACTTATCATATCCACCTCGTCACGCAGCATTACGCCACTCCGCGCCGGCAGACAGGCGCAAGGGTAGCGATGTCATGAATGATCTGTTTCGCTTGCTAAGCAATAAATGAAGTGCAGCCGAAAATAAAAATCATTTTATTTCGGCCACGCGGCAGCATTAACTATGCCGATAGTGATATTGCACATGAGCGATATAAATCGTCATGAGTTAGCAGTGTAGTACAATCTATTTTGATTGTACTACAATAGAGATCACAGATTGGACGATTGGCAGGCGTTAAACGATCGCGGCGTAATCACCGGTCCCCTCCGGCCAGGGTGTGAGCAGGTCGAAGCCGGTATCCGTGACGGCGACAGTGTGCTCCCACTGCGCGGACAGGGAGCGATCTTTGGTCACCACCGTCCAGCCATCGGACAGCACGCTGGTGCCCGCTTTGCCGGCGTTAATCATGGGCTCAATGGTAAAAATCATGCCAGCCTGCAGCGCCAGTCCCTGGCCCGGCGTACCGTAATGCAGAATTTGAGGATCGCCGTGGTAGATCTCGCCGACGCCGTGACCGCAATACTCGCGTACCACGGAAAACCCGGCCTTTTCGGCGACCTGCTGAATAGCCGCACCGATATCGCCCAGCGTTGCACCGGGTTTCACCACCCGAATGCCTGCCACCATTGATTCATACGTCACGTCAACCAGGCGCTTAGCGCGTACCGAAGGCTGACCAACAAAATACATGCGGCTGGTGTCGCCGTACCAGCCGTCTTTGATGACCGCCACGTCGATATTGACGATGTCACCGTCTTTGAGCTTTTTCTCGCCCGGAATACCGTGGCACACCACGTGATTGACCGAGGTGCAAACGGTACGGGTGTAACCCTGATAGCCAATGTTAGCCGGAATGACCTTTAGCTCATTGACAATATAGTCATGACAGCGGCGATCCAGTTCATCGGTGGTAACGCCGGGTTTCACCCAGGGCGCGATCATCTCCAGGACTTTGGCGGCGGCGTGACCGGCGGCGCGCGCCCGTTCAATCTCTTCAGCGGTATGCAGTTTAATACTCATTGCGCGATTCCCTGCGGAATAAAGGAAGGTTGGTCAAGCAGCTGCGCCAGTTCAGCGCCGCCATCACGTTCGACCCGCATCAGCAGACGCGTCAGTTCCTGATGGCTGAGCTGCGGATAAAGTTCGGCTAGCATGCCGATTTTCATCCAGTGCTCCGCCTGCGCGTTGATCGAACGACTGAGCGCCGTGCTGGCAATGCGCAGGTTCTCATGCATTAAATCCGAAATTTTGACGATACCCATGGCTGGCCTTTATATGAAACGTATATGATATGTATATAGCATATCCACAACGGCATGATTTGCAAGGTCAGATTTTCAGCTGTGCGTAAATTTGCGAAATTTGTCAGAAAATCAAATACATTGTTTAGACCACTACGTTCTCGTCTCCACGCGGACCGGGATACTTTTTGGTCATAGAAAGATTTTTATGACCGGGCAGCCGCTGCGATTCTCGTGAAGAGAAATGAGGTGATACGAAAACGGCACGGCTTTTGCTTGACTCACTTTTTGGCATCAAAGGGTGGGGGAGCAATGGATGACGCACTGAGTTGGTTACAGGCCTCAAGGCAAAGCGATATTGCCAGCCTGCAACGCCTTCGCCAGACCGGCAAACTCATTACCACCGTCAGCGAGCTGGTGCATCAGCTTCAGCGCGAGCGGGGGGCGAGCAATCTGTGGATATGTTCAGAAGGCAGGCTTTACGGCGAGCAGCGGCTCGCCAGTGAGCAGGATGTGACGCGCTGCCAACGGGATTTTTGCCAGGCCTTACCCAGGGTTGAAGCCCAGCCGGGATACAGCCGCTTCTGCAACCTGATCGCCGCCGCGCTGCAGGCCCTGGCCGGATTACCGGCGTTGCGCCAGCAGATTACGCAACAGCAGATCGCGCACGCGCAGGCCGTTGCGGCGTTCAGTACCATTATCCGTAGCTTACTGAACCTGGTTTTTGAGGCCGCCGACACCGCCAGCCATCCTGACATTACCCGCGCGCTCATTGCGCTGTTCAGCTTTATGCAGGGCAAAGAGCTGACGGGACAGGAACGCGCCCTGGGAGCGGCCGGCTTTGCTGCCGGACAATTCAGCGCGGAGCAGCGCAGCGCCATGGTGGCCTTAATTGAAGCACAGGAACAAAGCTTTTCGACCTTCCAGCAGTTTGCCGATGAGGCGGTTTTACACCACTGGCAGCCGCTGGCGCAGGCCAGTCGTGAAATTGAACGACTGCGACGCATTGCCTGTACCGACGGTCGGCGGGACGACAGTGGCGCGCTGCACTGGTTTTCGCTGCTGTCACAGCGCATCGACCAAATGAAATTGCTGGAGGATCGGCTGTCAGCCACGCTGATGTTGCGCTGCCGCGAGGCGATCGCACTGGCACAGCATCAGGCAGCTGAACCTCTGCATGTGGCGCAGTCGGGCTGCGATTTTACATTATATGTCTCCGGGGTGGACTGGCTGCCCACCGAGTCCGGTGCGCTGAACAGCGACGGGCTGGCACCCCAGCTGGGTCGTTCACTGCTGTCGTTGATCACGGAGCAGTCTCAGCGTTTACAGCATCAGGCCAATGAGCTGGCCACCCTGCGCGCCACGCTGGAAGAGCGCAAACTGCTCGACCAGGCCAAAACCTGGCTGATGCAGCAGCATGGGCTGAGTGAAGAGCACGCCTGGCAACGGCTGCGTAAAAGCGCGATGGATCAGAATAAACGGCTACCGGAAATCGCCCAGGCGATCGTCACGGTGGCAGCCACAATGAAGAGATAACTCTAAAGCGTTAGCTGCACAATGCTTGTGCGTGGTCTGCGTCACAAACGTGCAAAATCGGTTAAAAAACCAGCCCGGCGAAAGCCCTGATCGCCACGCGCAGGGCCGTTTCAAAGCTGGCATGCAGTTTGCTTTACCCTATTAAGTGTATGCATTTGCTTTGCCAACGGCGGTAAAGCGAGTGCTTTTGGATAAAGGCGTCCATCTCCCTGTTAAAGCAGTGGAGAGGACGCCTTTTTTTATTTCCTGAGGGTGGCAAAAAATGAGCAAATCGCCAGTTTCACTGTCTCGACGTCAACTGCTGTTATCCAGCGCCGCCGCTGGCGGGCTGTGGCTGTTGCCGGGATTGCGCAACGCCGTATGGGCGGCGGGTTCCGATGCGCCAGAAAAAGCCACCGTGCGGGTGGGATTTATTCCACTGACCGACTGTGCGCCGGTCGTCATGGCCTCGGTGAAAGGCTTCGACAAAAAATATGGTCTGACGCTACAGCCCAGTAAAGAAGCCAGTTGGGCAGCCGTCCGCGACAAACTGATCTCCGGTGAGCTCGATGCGGCACACGTCCTGTACAGCATGATCTATGGCCTGCAACTGGGCGTTGCCGGCCCTCAGCATGCGATGGCGAACCTGATGACGCTCAATAACAATGGCCAGGCAATCTCCCTGTCGAACCAGCTTAAAGCGCAAAAGGTCACCGATGCCGCCAGCCTGAAAAAGACCATCGACAGCAAGGCCAAAGGCAGTCTCACCTTTGCGCATACCTTTCCGACCAGTACCCACGCGATGTGGCTCTACTACTGGCTGGCGAATGCCGGTATCAATCCATTTGATGACGTGCGCACTGTCGTCGTGCCGCCGCCGCAGATGGTGATGAATATGAAGATTGGCAATATGAGCGGCTTCTGTGTGGGCGAGCCGTGGAATCAGCGCGCCATCAGTGATGATATTGGTTTTACCGTCGCTACCAGTCAGCAGATTTGGCCCGATCACCCCGAAAAAATTCTTGGCACCCGCGCCGCGTGGGTGAAAGAAAACCCCAATACGGCGCGCGCGCTGACGGCGGCTGTCCTGGAGGCGGCACGCTGGATCGATGCCTCCGATGATAACCGCCGCGAAACGGCGCAGGTGCTGGCCGGACGCGCCTGGATCAACACCAAACCTGAGATTCTGCAGGGTCGCATGCTCGGCCAGTACGAAAACGGGCTGGGACACAAATGGCAAGACCCGCATGCGATGCGCTTCTTCCATGACGGCAGCGTCAGTTTCCCGTATCTGTCCGATGGCATGTGGTTCCTCACCCAGCTTAAGCGCTGGGGAATGCTGACCGAGGATCCGGACTATCTGGGCGTCGCAAAGCAGATCAACCGAATTGATATCTACAAACAGGCAGCGAGCGCCGTCGGCAACATCACGTTGCCCGGCAGTGAGATGCGCAGCAGCACCCTGATCGACGGCAAGGTGTGGGATGGCACGAATCCTGCCGTTTACGCCGCCAGCTTTGCCATTAACCACAAAGAGAGGTCGTGATGAAAAGCCAGACTCGCTCCCTGACGCAGCCTGAGACGCTGCCCACCCGGGCCACGGTGGTGCCCCTTCAGGTCACGCCAAAAAAGATGCGCTCGCCTGCGCGCCTGCGTCCGTTTTTGCAGCGTGCCATTCCCGCGCTGTGCGGTGTGATGCTTCTGCTTCTGATCTGGCAGATCGCGGCCCTTTCCAGCAAAGGCTTTCCCGGCCCGTACGCCACCTGGGAAGCGGCGAAAATCCTGTTCGCCGATCCGTTCTATAACAACGGCCCTAACGATCAGGGCATCGGCTGGAATGTGCTGGCCTCGCTGCAGCGCGTCGCTATCGGCTTTGGCCTGGCCGCGCTGGTGGGGATTCCCGCAGGCTTTCTGCTGGGGCGTTTTGCCTTTGTGGCACGCATGTTCAATCCGGTTATCGCGCTACTGCGTCCGGTCAGCCCGCTGGCCTGGCTGCCTATCGGCCTGCTGCTGTTCCAGCGCGCCGAACCGGCCTCCAGCTGGACCATTTTTATCTGTTCTATCTGGCCGATGATTATTAATACCGCCGAAGGTGTACAGCGCATTCCACAGGATTACCTCAATGTGGCGCGCGTGCTGCAACTGTCGGAATGGACCATCCTGCGCCGCATCCTGTTTCCCGCCGTTCTGCCTGCGGTGCTGACCGGGGTCCGCCTGTCGATTGGTATCGCCTGGCTGGTGATCGTGGCTGCCGAAATGCTGACGGGAGGCCTGGGGATCGGCTTCTGGATCTGGAACGAGTGGAACAACCTCAATGTTGAAAACATCCTGATTGCCATTTTGCTGATTGGCGTCGTCGGCCTGCTACTGGAGCAGGGACTGATGCTGCTGGCGCGTCGCTTTAGCTGGGATAAATAAGGGGAACACTATGCAACCTATCATTCGTGTACAGCAGGTCAGCCAGCGTTTTACCACTTCCGGCGGCGATTTTCTGGCGCTCGATAATGTCAGCTTTGATATTCATCAGGGGGAAACCCTGAGCCTGATCGGCCACTCCGGCTGTGGTAAATCCACGCTGCTCAACCTGATCGCCGGTTTAACCCGACCTACCAGCGGCGTCCTGTTATGCGATAACCGCGAAGTCACCGGCCCCGGCCCTGAGCGCGCCGTTGTGTTTCAAAACCACTCGCTGTTGCCCTGGCTGACGGCGTATCAGAACGTTGAGCTGGCGGTAGAGCAGGTGTTTAAAGGCAAGATGAACAAGGCGGAAATGCGTGACTGGATCGAGCACAACCTGAACCAGGTGCAAATGAGTCATGCCATGCATAAACGCCCCGGCGAGATCTCCGGCGGCATGAAGCAGCGTGTCGGTATCGCCCGCGCGCTGGCAATGAAACCTCGCGTGCTGCTGCTCGACGAACCCTTCGGTGCGCTGGATGCCTTAACGCGCGCGCATCTGCAGGACAGCGTCATGCGCATCCAGCAGGCGCTGAACACCACCATCGTCCTGATTACCCATGATGTGGATGAAGCCGTGTTGCTGTCCGATCGGGTACTGATGATGACCAACGGTCCGGCGGCGCAGGTGGGCGATATCCTGACGATCGACCTGGTCCGGCCGCGTTCACGCGTGGCGCTGGCGGATGACGTGCGTTATCACCAGCTGCGCCAGAAAGTGCTGCATTTTCTCTACGAAAAACAGACTTCGGCGGCATAAGGACGACACCATGAGACAACGGCTGCTGGTTGCGGGTAACGGGATGGCGGGCATGCACATGGTAGAAACTCTGTTGCAGCTGGCGCCGATGCGTTACGACATCACTGTGATTGGCCGTGAGCCGCACGGCAACTATAACCGTGTGCTGTTGTCGCCGCTGCTGGCCGGAGAAACCACCGTTGAGCAAACGCTGATCCACGACCCTGACTGGTATCACCGTCACGGCATAACATTGCGGGTGGGAGAGACGGTGGAACAGGTGAATATTGCTGAGCGGACCTTACGCACCGACCAGCGCCTGCTGCACTGGGACCGCCTGGTACTGGCAACCGGATCGCAGCCCTGCAGGCCGTCTGTTCCAGGCAGCGACCTGCCGCATGTCAGCACGTTTCGCACGCTGCAGGATGTGAACACTTTGCTGGCCGGGCACGGTCCGGTAGTGGTGGTCGGTGGGGGCTATCTGGGTATTGAAGCCGCCGCCGGACTTCAGGCGCAGGGACGTCAGGTCACGCTGATTCATCGTCAGTCACGTTTGCTGGACAGACAGCTGGATATCAGGGCAGGGGAATTACTGCTGGCTCAGCTCCGGGCGCGCGGCATTCGCTGTGAACTGAATGCCAGCCTTGCGGCGATCCGCACGGATAGCGTGATCCTCCACGATGGCCGTGTGCTGGCGGCGCAGCAGGTGGTGATGGCCATTGGTGTCCAGCCGGCGATCGCCCTGGCGCAGGCCGCCGGTATTCCCTGTCAGCGCGGCATTCTGGTGGATCGCCAGTTGCGCACTGCGCACGCCGGAATTTATGCCGTAGGCGAATGTTGTGAAATCAGCGGCGAGACCTTCGGTCTGGTCGCGCCCTGTCTGGCCCAGGCAAAGATTCTGGCGGCGCAACTGGCCGATCGGCCTCAGGGAGATTTCTACAGTGCGGCCACGGGCACCCGTCTCAAAGTCAGCGGCATTTCCCTGTTTAGCGCTGGTGACGTTCGCGAAGCCCCGTCTGTCACCAGTTTTGACCCGATCGCCGGGCACTATCGCCGCCTGTTCCTCAAAGACGGCCGACTGAACGGCGTGCTGCTGTATGGCGACTGCCAGCAAAGTGGCGCGCTGCTGAACCAACTCCATAATGCCGGACCGGTTTCTGTGAATACGCTGTTCGGCCTTGATGAACCTGAAACGCAGCCGCTGGCTGGAGGAAACCCTGTGATGAGCCAAACGAAACCTGTATTAGCCGTGGTGGGTCACGGCATGGTCAGCCACCATTTTCTGGAGCAGCTGGTCGCCCGTAACCTGCATCAGCATTATCACATTGTGGTCTACGGCGAAGAGCGCTATCAGGCTTACGATCGGGTTCACCTTTCTGAGTATTTCACCGGTAAAACGGCAACAGAGTTGTCGCTGGTGAGCGAGGATTTTTTTGCCCGGAACGCAATTGAACTGCGCAGCGGTTGCCGGGTAGAGGCGATCGATCGCCAGCAGCGCAGCCTGCGTGACAGCGCGGGACGTGAGCTGGCCTGGGATAAGCTGGTGTTGGCCACCGGCTCCCGCGCCTTTGTACCACCGGTACCCGGCCATGACGCCGGGCGCTGCTTTGTCTACCGCACGCTGGACGATCTGGATGCCATCGCAGCTTGTGCCCGCCAGAGTCAGCGCGGCGTGGTGATCGGCGGCGGGCTGCTGGGGCTGGAAGCCGCCAATGCGCTGAAGCAGCTGGGGCTGGAGACGCACGTGGTTGAGTTTGCGCCGCGCCTGATGGCCGTGCAACTGGATGACGGCGGGGCGCTGATGCTGCGGCAAAAGATCGACTCGCTGGGCGTGACGGTGCATACCTCGAAGCAGACCGAACAGATTGCCACCCAGCCTGACGGCAGCCTGGTGCTGCACTTTGCCGATGGCGGCGAGCTGGCCACCGATCTGGTGCTGTTCTCTGCCGGTATCCGCCCGCGTGATGAGCTGGCCCGGAGCGCCGACATCAGCGTGGGGCCGCGCGGCGGCATTACCATCAATGATCAATGCCAGACGAGTGACAGCGACATTTATGCTATCGGCGAATGCGCGTTGTGGAACGGGCAGATTTTTGGCCTGGTAGCGCCTGGCTACCAGATGGCGCGTGTGCTGGCCGGGCATCTGGCGGCCGAACCGGCGCAGTTCACCGGTGCCGACATGAGCACTAAACTGAAGCTGCTGGGCGTAGAAGTCGCCTCCTTTGGCGATGCGCACGGCAAAACGCCGGGCAGCCTGAGCTACCACTGGGCCAACGGGCCAAAAGGCATTTACAAGAAGATCGTGGTTAGCGCCGACAATGCACGACTGCTGGGCGGCGTGCTGGTGGGAGACAGCAGCGACTATGCCACGCTCCTGCAAATGATGTTAAACGCCATGCCGCTGCCGACGGCAGCGGAAGCGCTGATTTTGCCTGCGTTGAATGGCGCGCCGGCCAAAGGGTTGGGCGTCGCTGCGCTGCCGGACAGTGCCCAGGTGTGTTCCTGCCATAACGTCAGTAAAGGCGATATCTGCCATGCGGTGCAGAGTGGCTGTGGCGATATGGCCAGTATAAAAAGCTGCACTAAAGCCGCAACAGGCTGTGGCGGCTGCGCCGCGCTGGTAAAACAGGTGATGGAGCTTCAGCTGGAAAACCTGGGCGTCGCTGTTAAAAAAGACATCTGTGAGCACTTCGCCTATTCCCGTCAGGAGCTGTATCACCTGATCCGTATTAATGGCATCAAAACCTTTGACGATCTGCTGGCCAGCCACGGACGGGGTTGTGGTTGCGAGGTATGCAAACCGCTGGTGGGGTCGCTACTGGCCTCGTGCTGGAACGATTACCTGCTGAAACCGGCACATTTACCGTTACAGGACACGAATGACCGTTACTTTGCCAATATCCAGAAAGATGGCACCTATTCGGTCGTACCGCGCGTGCCGGGGGGCGAGATCACGCCACAGGGCCTGATTGCCATCGGCGAAGTGGCCGTGCGTTACGATCTCTATACCAAAATTACCGGCGGCCAGCGTATCGATCTGTTTGGTGCGCGGCTGGACCAGCTGCCTGCTATCTGGGAAACCCTGCTGGAAGCCGGTTTTGAAACCGGTCATGCCTACGGAAAATCCCTGCGTACGGTGAAATCCTGCGTCGGCTCGACCTGGTGCCGTTATGGCGTGCAGGATTCTACCGCCTTCGCCATCGCGCTGGAGAACCGGTATAAGGGCCTGCGCGCACCGCATAAGATCAAGATGGCGGTGTCCGGCTGCACCCGCGAATGTGCGGAAGCACAAAGTAAAGATATCGGGGTCATCGCCACGGAAAACGGCTGGAACCTGTACGTCTGCGGCAATGGCGGCATGAAGCCGCGCCATGCGGAACTGTTTGCCAGCGATCTGGACGATGACACGCTAATCCAGTACGTCGACCGGATTCTGATGTTCTACGTGCGCACGGCGGATCGCCTGCAGCGTACCAGCGTCTGGATGGATAACATGGAGGGCGGGCTGGACTACCTGCGTGAGGTGGTGATTCATGACAGCCTGGGGATCGCCGCCACGCTGGAACAGGAAATGCAACAGGTGGTGGACACCTGGCAATGCGAATGGCAGACCACGCTGGCCGATCCCTCGCGACGTGCGCTGTTTACCGCCACAGTGAACAGCGACCAGCCGGATGAAACGCTGCACTATGCACGCGTGCGCGGACAGCGCCAGCCACACAAGGCCAGTGGTATTCCTCTGATGCATCTGCCCGCCGAACGCTGGAGCGAAATCTGCCCACTGGAGGCCATTCCGCCAGAGGCCGGCATCGGAGCCCGTCTTGGCAGCGTCCGTATTGCCTTATTCCGCATGGGTGATGACTGTTATGCGCTGGAGGATCGTGAGCCGGGCAGCGAAGCCAGCGTACTGTCACGCGGTATCCTTGGTGATGTTGCGGGGGAGCCGGTGGTGATCTCGCCGCTTTACAAACAGCGTGTACGCCTGCGTGACGGACAGAGCCTTGATAATCCCCAGCATCAGCTGCGTTGCTGGCCGGTTAAACTGGAGGACGGCCAGGTCTGGGTCGCAAACCGTCCGCTTAACCTGATGGCGCAGGCATCATGAAAACTACCTGCGCTTATTGCGGGGTGGGCTGCGGCGTCGAGGTCACGCAGCCGCAGAGCGCGTCGCCTCAGGTCAGTGGCGATACCCGTCATCCGGCGAATGCCGGGCGGCTATGCGTAAAGGGCGCGGCACTGGGCGAAACCCTGACACAGGCCGGACGGTTGCTGCATCCTCAGCTTCATCACCAGCGGGTCAGCATGGAGACGGCACTGGATGCCGCGGCTGATGGTTTGCGCAGGATTATCGATGCGCATGGCCCGGAGGCGGTGGCTTTCTACGGTTCCGGCCAGTTGCTCACGGAAGATTACTATGTGGCGAACAAGCTGATGAAAGGCTTTCTCGGCGTCGCCAACATCGATACCAATTCACGCCTGTGTATGGCCTCCGCGGTGACAGGCTATAAACGGGCATTTGGGGCGGATGCCGTACCGTGCTGTTACGAGGATCTGGATGAGGCCGAGGTAGTCATTCTTGTCGGCTCGAACGCCGCCTGGGCCCATCCGGTGCTGTTTCAGCGCCTGAAACAGGCAAAAGTGCAGCGCCCTGAGATGCAGGTTGTGGTTATCGATCCGCGCCGCACGGCCAGTTGTGAATTCGCCGATCTGCATTTACCGCTCCGGCCGGGCAGCGATCCGGCCCTGTTCTCGGGCCTGCTGCACTGGCTGGAACAGCATGACGGCATTGACGTCACGATGCTGCCGCATCTGGACGGTGTAGACACAACCTTACGGGCCGCGCGGCAGTGGGATGGTGCGGCGGTGGCAGCCCATTGTGATATCAGCAATGAAGTGATCGCCGCGTTCTACGGGTTGTTTACCCGGCATGAGCGCGTACTGACCTTATGGTGCATGGGCATTAACCAGTCACAAAGCGGCAGTGACAACAACAATGCTATTCTCAATGCGCACCTGCTGAGCGGCAAGATTGGCCGACCCGGCTGCGGCCCGTTTTCGCTGACCGGACAGCCGAATGCGATGGGCGGGCGGGAAGTAGGGGGGCTGGCCAACCAACTGGCGGCGCATATGAGTTTCACCGCAGAAGATTGCGACCGTTTACAGCGTTTCTGGCGCAGTCCGCGTATGGCGCGTGAGCCCGGCCTGACGGCGGTTGATCTGTTTGACGCCATTGACCGTGGAGCAATCAAAGCTGTGTGGATTATGGGCACCAATCCGGCGGTTTCGATGCCAGAAGGCAATCGCATTGCCCGGGCGCTGGCTGCCTGTCCGCTGGTAATTGTGTCAGACGTGCTGGCGCAAACGGATACCACCGCCTTTGCGCATATTTTGCTACCCGCGCAGGGCTGGGGGGAAAAGAACGGCACCGTGACCAATTCTGAACGCCGGATTTCCCGTCAGCGCGCGTTTATGCCTCCGGCCGGAGAAGCTAAACCGGACTGGTGGTTACTCGCGCAGGTCGCCCAGCGTCTGGGCTTTCATGAAGGCTTTACCTGGACGCATCCGGCAGCCATCTTCCGCGAGCATGCGGCGTTGTCGGGGTTTGAGAACAACGGCCAGCGCGCCTTTGATATCAGCGGTCTGGCCGGTATGAGCGACGCACAGTGGGATGCGATGAAGCCGGTACAGTGGCCAATCAACGCTCGTTATCCCGAGGGCTGCGCCCGGCTGTTTAGCGACCGGCACTTTTACCATCCTGATGGTAAAGCCCGCCTGTTGCCACCGGCCACGCCGCAGCCAGTGGTGTGCGAAACGGCTTACCCGTTATTAATGAACAGCGGACGGATCCGCGATCAGTGGCACACCATGACGCGTACCGGCCTGGTTCCCCGGCTCATGCAGCATTGTGATGAGCCATTTGCAGCCCTGCATCCGCAGGACGCACAACGCTATGGCCTGTGCGCGGGCGCACTGGCACGGGTGCAGTCCGACGCGGGCTGGGTGACGGTGCGTGTGACGCTGGACAGCGGTCTGCGGCGCGGTGAGATCTTTGTCCCTATGCACTGGAACCGACAGTTCAGCCTGCAGGGCACGGTTGGCGGACTGGTGGCTTCAACCCGCTGTCCAGTCTCGGCACAGCCTGCATTTAAACAAACCGCTGTGCGTATCCACCCGCTCAACGCCAGCTGGCAGGGCTGGCTCTGGCAGCGCGACGCAAGCCCGCCTGATGCGCTGCGCTACTGGGCGCGAACACCCTATGAGGGCGTGCAACGCTTTAGCGTGGCTGGAGACGGTTCACCAGAACAGTGGCTCATGGCAACGATCCCGCTGGCCGGGCTGCAACTGCAAACCGCTCATGCGGCGGAACCGCATTACCGCCTGCTGGCCTGGCGTAACGGTGAGCTGCACCTGGTCTTTTATGCAGGCGCGTCTTTACCCGAGATCAATCATGACTGGGTTGCGCAGGCTTTTCGCCAGGCACCTGTGAATGCGGCGGACCGGCATGCTCTGCTGGCGGGACAATCGGCACAACGTGCCGTGGCTGGCCGGACGATCTGTAGCTGCTTTGGCGTTGGGGAAAACACCATCTTACAGGCGATTAAACAGGGCTGTCACAGCACTCAGGCACTGGGTAACGCACTCAACTGTGGTACCAACTGCGGCTCCTGCCTGCCGGAGCTAAAACACCTTTTGCTTTCCGTTGCTGTACCGGAGGAAGAATGATGATTGCGATCAACCCTTTAGATAAACTGCTGGCGCCGGACAACGCGTCCAGCCCTGGCATAGTCTGGCTGGTAGGGGCCGGACCGGGGGATGTGGATCTACTGACAGTCAAGGCGCTGCGCCTGCTGCAACGTGCGGATGTCGTGGTCTATGATCGCCTGGTCAGCGAAGCGGTGATGGCGGAAGTCGCCAGCAGTGCACTCTGTATCGACGTGGGTAAACAGCCGGGTCATCACGGCCTGAAGCAGACTCAGATTAATCAACTGCTGGTGGACCTGGCTGCCAGCGGGCGCAATGTCGTGCGTTTAAAAGGCGGCGATCCCTTTATCTTTGGCCGTGGCGGTGAAGAGATGGTCAGCCTGCAGCAGGCGAATATTGTCTGCGAAGTGGTGCCAGGTATTACCGCCGCAGTGGGCTGTGCGGCTGCCAGCGGCATTCCGCTGACGCACCGTGACTGTGCCCAGTCATTGCGCTTTATCACCGGACACGGGCGCAGCGGCGAACCGCAGCTGGATGCGGCGGCGCTGACCGCGACCAATCAGACGCTGGTGTTTTACATGGGATTAAGCTGGAGCAGCGTGATTAGCGCCCGGTTACGGGAATATGGCCGCAGCGAGGCGACGCCGGTGGCGATCATTGAAAACGGTACGCGTCAGAACCAGCGGGTGCTGATCACCACGCTGGCCGGGTTGCCTGAAACTGTTGAACAGCAAAAACCGGTGTCGCCGTCGTTACTGATTGTGGGCGATGTGGTGCGCTATTACCGTGCCGATCGAGTTGCAACGCATGGGTGTGAATTGGAGTTAAGTGATATTGCAGCGCACTGATGCTCACCGTGCCGAAGGAAGGGACACGGTTTCTGCGGCTGGGGGTGAGACGGTCGTAAGAAGCATTATCGGCGAATATGTTAGTGAGAGCCCCTATCTTAAGCGCCTTTCACATGAAACTGATGCCTGACAGTTACCTCACTCAGACATTTTTCTTAAGATTTTACCCTGAATAAACGCTATCGCTGCATTACACAATCGGCAATCTGTCGGACACTGAGATACGTTTGCATGGTATCCAGAACGCTTCATCACAACCTGACATTGACCACTGCCAGTCGCGCCATACTTTTTTCTTCTCAGTCCAGGTAAACTTTATTCTGGCTGGTATAGGCTGGCCGAAATCTGTCCGAATAGAGGCCGAAAAAATTCTAACTGTCTGATTATAAAGAGATGCTTTGATTAGTATTGCTACCATTCATAAGCCGGTGGTTAGCGCATATCTCTTTGAATTTACTAGATTAAATGTGCGTTTTTTAACAAGTATGATATGTATATAGCATATCCACAACGACATGATTTGCAAGGTCAGATTTTCAGCTGTGCGTAAATTTGCGGAGTTTGTCCGTAATTGCCTATGCCTCATACCAGTACGTACTCATCGCCACGGGGGTCAGGATACTTCGGTGTCATGGAGAGATTAACCGCTGTGTAAACACCTCATCCTAATGCGCTTCATATAACCTTCCCGATAAACTGCGGATCTCATGGAAAGTGGGCGGGTTGTCCGCCTCATCCAGACCGCAGCGGGTTCGCGCGCGTAAATGCCTGCGTCAGATTTTCCGGGCGTACCGGACCGGGTCTCCGCTCTGCTACTACCCCAGAATTACCTGAAAATAAATTTGTTATGTTTGACGGGTGGCAGCCTTCAGCAACGTTTAGTGACACCGCCAATCGTATAGATATTAAGATTTCAGCTGCACCTGACAGGCTGCAGCTGGCTGATTTCGTGAATTACTGGAAAGCAGAAAGCGTGGCGTACTACCAGAGTCAGTGGGAATTGAAACTGGCACGCTATATTGAAAAGGGGCGCAAACACCTTTCCTCTAAGCGCTCCAGAGAAAGACGAGACTGCATGCTGGTATCTGGGATGGATTATGAAATACCTGAAGGGTTCAGGGGAGGGTAGGGGAGCTTTACAGATTCATCTGCTGATTTTGGAAACTTTTGGGTGTCAGTCTGGCCAGTGCAGGCGCCGGCAGAAATGCTCACCGTCCTCGCTGCCATCAATGCCGGTCAGGTCCAGGGACATTTCGTCAATGGAATACTGCTCAGCGCGGGGCGTAGCTCTTCCGGGGTGGTCATTATGCGCTGCGACATACTTTGGCGTAAGTGCAATGGATAATCTATTTAAATTTCAAAAGCATTTGAGAGTCGATACATTGTCTACTGAGGTGTCACATAATTTCATTTATCCAGTCTGCAAATGCGCTTACGGCAGGGGAAAGGAATTTCTGATGTGGGTAAAGTAAGTTGACCGGGACTGATGACGGCTGCCAGTCGGCCAGCACTTCAACCAGCGCTCCCTTCTGAAGGTGCTCTGATACAACGCTCTCAGCAAGCTGGGCAAGCCAGAAACCTTCCAGACACATTTTTATATAGAGTCCCGTCTCGTTAACGGCTGCCTGACCGCTGACCGATACAGAAAGCGCTTCCGTCCCCTGGACAAAACGTAACTCGCTGGTACGCTGGGCCTGCCCGGAAAAGTAGTGTATAGCCCGATGATTTGATAAATCTCCAGGAGAACGGGGGATCCCGTACTCCCTGAGATAGTCCGGAGAGGCGCAGGTTATCCAGCGGAACTTCCCCAGTGGACGGGCAACAAGCGTGGAGTTTAGTAGCTCACCTGTTCTGATCACGCAGTCGACTCCCTCCTGTACGAGATCGACCTGCCGGTCACTCACGCCTATCATCAGGTAAATATCCGGTCAACCACCATGACGTCGCCGTCGCAGAGGCCCAGGTCCCGCATGCTGTTGCCGCTGGCGCGCACGAAGAAGGTTGATGCACGCCGGCGGATGCACAGTTCGTTCAGATCAAGTTCTTTCTCGACGTAATCCTGCGCAGGGGCGGGAAAGCCGGCGGCGCACGGATCGGCATAAAGCGGCACCCGGACCCGGGGCGTAAAAATGGGTGGCCAGAGGAGCGTCAGGCCGGCGGTACAGCTACTGGGTTCATGATCTGATGCCCTTGCCATGCTGCAGTGTGACTGCGAAAGAGCTGAGTAAATCGCGCATAAAATTCCTCCTGTTATTTTACTGTTCATGCATACAGTATTGTTGGGGCGGAATTATCTGGCAAGAGGGATTGAAACGGTTGGTGCAGAAGCGAAGCCATCTGACTGACTCGCCGGGAGATTTTTTATTAAGGTCAGCATGGCAGATACAGAACGGCGCCACTATGCTCAGCTCAGGGCCGGGAGACATGGAGAGCCGGGCTGTATCTTTAGAGCCCGGCTCTTTGTGGCCGGGCAGGTTTTGTTAAAATCCAGAATTAAGCGTAATCTGCGTTATCGGTTCATTCCGGCGTAGGTGAATGACGCTCTTTCGACACGACCGCTGCTCCTTGCGTAAACGCTGTGTTATAACAGGCAATAAAAGGTTTGTTATCTATTAAAAGGATAGTTTGGTTTAATATCGCAATAGTTAACTGTTGGGAAGCCTTCTACCATTTTTACTCCAATATCTTTTTCAAAGGAAAGATAGGCAGTATGAGGTTTTTTTCTCAAAACATTAGCAACGAGTTCGATAAAGTGCGTTTTGTTTCCATTTTGCGGAAATTCCTCAAATACTTCTTCAAAGAATGACAAGGGGAAAATATTTGCATTCATCCCCCCATCCATAAAAGCACCTAAATGGACAAGCGCAATCTCTGGCCTTTTTCGTTCCGGCAATTCCATTGTTGCATGTAAAGCGATTGCATCCCAGATAACTTCTGCTTTTTCCTCAGGGAATTTGTTATCGACTAAGTACTGCCGTGCCGCATCAGCTCCATCCAGTTCGAATCTGGCATCTTTGATGAACTTTTCGGTAAGCCCCAGGTCGTGCATTATACAACCTAAATAAAGCATTTCTTCATCAAAAGCTTTACCAAGTTTTTTTCCAATAGAAGCTGCGAATAAATATGTTCTTACAACATGATTGAAAAGGGGAGCTGATGAGCATGAAGCAACAAGCTCAGTAGCCCCATCAGTGAAGCGTGTATGGGGTATAGTAACCCCTGCCAATGTTGCTGGCAATTCGCCGTTGAATCTGGAAAGAGGTATGGCTTGGGTAGTCTTACCCATTGCTTTGAACATTGGCGCAGATGCACACAGCACACAACAACATGATGAAATAAATTCTCTACGATTCATAAAAGATCTTCATATCCACTAATTAAAGAGTCAGGAATGCATTGTTTTGCTAATTTTTCTGGCAGCATTTTCTAAAATATGCAAACGCTCGCTTACTCTTGTGGCTGATGCTTCTTTTAGTTTGGCAGCAATCCAGGCTGGGGCTGTCTCAGGACGTCCAGCTTCATAGGGGGGATGTGGTGCATATTCCAGCCCCAGCTGAACTTGCATGGCTGCATCTTCACCGCAAAGCTCTCCAATCAATACCAGAGCAAAATCAATACCTGCGGTAACGCCTCCACCCGTTATGACATCTCCATCTTTTACCACTCGGCCTTCGTCCGGTATCGCGCCAAACAAGCTGAGCTGATCACGCCATGCCCAATGGCAGGCTGCTCTCTTTCCTGAGAGTAAACCGGCAGCGCCGAGTATTAATGAACCAGAACAAACAGAGGTTATATAAGATGCTGTATGAGCCAGTTTTACTATTGATTCCATATATCTATCGTTCTCAATAGCATCCGTACATCCACTTCCACCTGGAACACACAGTATGTCACATTCTTTCTCATACATGAGATCCCTGAGCCCTGTGAAATGCATGCCGTCAGCATAAACATTTTCACCGTCTACTGATGCGAGAATTGTTTCGAACTGAGGTGTACGGGAAAAGAACTGGTAAGGACCAGTGAAATCAAGCTGCGTTACGCCGTTATAGATTGGAATCAATACTTTGAAGAAATTAGACATGATGAATCCCTAAGATTGTAATGGCCTGAAATGAGCCTACCATCTATAGTGGTGGCCAAAATGACATTAATCATTCAAAAAAGGACATTATGAACATAGGTTTTTACATCTTTGATGATTTTCAACTTTTAGATCTTAGTGGGCCATTGGCTGCTTTTCAGTTCGTGAGCTTCACGGGGCATCATATTGTTTATAAACAACATGTTTTATCCATGAGGGGTGGTGCTGTTACGTGTACAGCTGGATTCTCAATTGAATCTCAAAAACTCTACCCGGAGCAATCCTTCGATTTACTGTTGGTTGTAGGAGGTCAGGGAGGCCGGAATATCTCAAGAGATAGCCAGGAAGGTAGAGCGCTGAAGAAAGCCTGCCTATCCAGTAAAAGTTTTGGCAGTATCTGCACAGGAGCTTTTGTCCTCGCTGAGTTGGGTCTTCTGGATGGGAAAACCGCTACTACTCACTGGAAATATAGGCATATTTTTAGTGATTTATACCCTGATGTAGTACTATCCACTGATGCTCTGTTCGTGAAAGATGGTGGCGTTTGGACATCAGCAGGAATATCCAGCGGTATCGATCTCGCGCTTGCGATAATTGAGGATAATCTTGGCACTGCAGTCTCATTAAAAGTTGCTCAGGAACTTGTTGTCGCGCAGCGCCGCACAGGGGGACAATCGCAATTTTCACCTGTTTTATTTTTAGAACCTCAGTCATCAAAAATTAAAGCTGTTTTGAATTATATTCATACGCATTTAGATCATGACTTGCGAGTTGAAAGTTTAGCTGAGGTTGCTTGCCTTAGCTCAAGGCAACTCACCAGGCTTTTTACTAAAGAAACAGGTGAAACCATTGCCAAAGCGGTTGAAAAAATTCGTCTGGATTCAGCAAAGTCTCTTCTGGAAACATCAGGGCTTTCCGTAGAAAAAGTTTCCAGATGCTGCGGGTTCGGTAACTCAGCCAGAATGAGAAGGGCTTTTCAACGGCATTATAAAAAACTCCCTCAAGCCTTCAGGAATTGAAATGACAGCCCGCATTGTAATTGTAAGAATATTCAAGAGTAAATGTTTTTTCCCAAGCGGCGGTTTGGTTATTTAAACGCGCCTCATAGCGCAGAATTGAATCGCCACGGCTTTAACAGACACCTCGGAGTCATTTAAGATGGCTTAAAGAGAGGTGCCCATGAGCGATAAGCGTTATCCTGAAGAGTTTAAAATTGAAACAGTCAAACAGGTTGTTGATCGTGCTCATTCTGTTTCCAGTGTTGCAACACGTCTTGGTATCACCACTCACAGTCTTTACGCCTGGATAAAGAAGTACGGTCCGGATTCTTCCACTAATAATGAACAGTCAGATGCTCAGGCCGAGATCCGCCGCCTTCAGAAAGAGTTGAAGCGGGTTACAGACGAACGGGACATATTAAAAAAAGCCGCGGCGTACTTCGCAAAGCTGTCCGACTGAGGTACGCCTTTATCCGCGACAACCGCCGTTGCTGGCCTGTTCGTTTGCTCTGTCGGGTTCTGGATGTCCATCCGAGGGGATTTTATTTCTGGCTTCAGCAGCCACATTCACAGCGTCACCAGACAGACCAGATGCTGACCGGGCAGATCAAACAGTTCTGGCTTGAGTCTGGCTGTGTCTATGGTTATCGCAAGATCCATCCCGATCTGCGTGATACCGGACAGCAGTGCGGGGTGAATCGGGTCTGGCGGCTGATGAAGCGTGCCTGAATAAAAGCTCATGTTGGGTACCGTAGCCCACGGGCACGTAAAGGCGAAGCCAGCATCGTGGTACCGAACAGGCTCCAGCGGCAGTTCAATCCGTAATCACCGGATGAGCGTTGGGTGACGGACATAACCTACATCCGAACCCACGAAGGCTGGCTGTATCTGGCCGTGGTGGTTGACCTGTTCTCACGAAAGTTATCGGCTGGTCAATGCAACCCCGCATGACAAAAGAGATTGTCCTGAACGCATTATTAATGGCGGTGTGGAGGCGTAATCCTCAAAAACAGGTACTGGTTCATTCTGATCAGGGCAGTCAATACACGAG
>NZ_VWVL01000011.1:0-42961 GCF_008632015.1 Pantoea sp. B_9
CGTCTTCGCCTGCGCGCGCATGAATTTCACGATGGCGCGATGAGAATTCGTCCAGCACCTCCCCGGTAAAGCCCTTTATTTCCCACAGGTCGTGCCGGCCGCCGGTGGGCAACGTTTCATACCCAATATCCTCCGCCTTACCTTTCAGCAGGTTGCGGTAAATTTTGCCGTACGTTATCTGGTTGCGGTACACCGTCTCGATGAAGCCGGCGCCGTGGATCGCATCGGTAGCCAGCGCTTTCCACTTCCCGTCCAGCTCCGTCACGTTGGCCACCACTGCGTGAGTATGGATCTGCGGGTCGAGGTTACGCGAAGTGTCGTGCGTGAACAGCGCAGCGACCATTTTTCCGGTTGGCGTGATGCGCGTGACGCCGTCCTTCGTGTCGCGCGCGCTCACCATCTGTTCCATGATGGCCAGCGTTTCTTTCACCGCATCGTGGTGCGCCTCCAGCAGGCGTTTATCGCCGCCGGCGAGGATCAGCATTGAGACGCTCTTGGGTGCCGAGAAGGTAAAGTCATGACCGGGGCGGTGCACGTGTGCACCCTGAACGTCCTTACCCAGTACCACACCGTTGGGGAGGCTGCCGTGCAGAATTCCGGTGAAAGTATCGAGATCAACCGGGCCTTCCAGCCCCAGCTCGCGCGCGCCCTCCCCCAGCCACTGGGTGGGCATGTCGTCCAGAAAGTAATAGTTATCCTTGCTGCTGTAGTAGCCGGCAGCGTCGGCGGCAGAGGCCACCGGAGCAACGGTCATCATCGTTCATATCCTCCCGGGTCCAGGCTGTCACTCATCTCCTGGTACGCCGCGTAGTCGTCGCGGTGTCGCAGGATGTTTTTCTCGTCGTCGGCCATACGCTCGTTGGCGTCGCCGTGCTGTGCGGCGCGCTCCTCCTCACGTTGCTGTTCGGTTTTACGCGGGCTGATGTGCCGCACGGTCAGCCGGCCCCCGTCGTCTTTTTCCATCTGCATGTGCAGTTCGGGGGCTTCACCCGCGGGGGCTTCGCTGTCGGTTTCTGCATTACCTGATGTGCTGTTCTGGAGCCTTCTCATCCTCTCCAGTGGAGAAAGCGGCGAACCTGCCTCTTTCCTGGCCGGTGCCGGCGTGGAAACAACCCTGATGGTTTCCGACGGTGCTGTGGCGGTACCGCCCTCCGGGACAATGGCAGGTGTGGATGATTCAGCCGGAACCGTAGTGACGCGCGGAACTATTTCGCGGCGCGGGAACGGTCGCACGTTAGAAGACCCTGACGATGCGCTTATGTCGGGGGCAGGCGTAGCGGGAACAGCAGGCTGGCCCGGTGCGACAGACGGCTTCCCCTCTCTCACGGTAGCCGGCTCCGGCGTCGTCACGGAGACGTCAGCTTTTGCCGGCGCGGCGGACGGCGAGGCAGCCTTAGTTTTAACCGGAGCGGGCGCGGAAGCGCGGTCCTCCCCTTCCAGCCACTCCTCTCCGGTCGGGAACGAAATGTCCGCCGCCCGGGCGCTGCGCTCGTTATTTTCGATGATGCGCTCGAGTTCGGGACTCAGCCGGTCACGGAAGTCGCGCTCCATCAGCGCCGGATGATATTTCTTCTGTTTGCGGTACTTCAGGCTCAGCTTCACCACCGGGTATTCGCCCGGCAGGCGTACGTAAAAGCGCAGGTTGGGCATCTTCATAATCTGGTCGTAGTCCACGATGGGCTCGTTGACCTTGTCCCTGCTGATGGAGATACCGTCCCGAATCTGGTCGAGGCCGTAGCTGTTCTGTTCGCGCGCCTCGCGCCGGCGCTGATGGCCCAGCTCCTCTTCCACCATTTTGGCCACCTCGGCGCTCGGCGAGCGGCCGTAGGCGCGTGTGTTGAGCAGGTCAAAGATGGCTTTGGCCATCTCGCGGCCGTAGATGTGCACCAGCTGCGGGATGTTCTGGATGCCCAGCACGAAGCAGCCGCCGAACTTGCGCGCTTCGGCCAGCGTTTCGTTGAACTCCGGTATCTTCTGCAGGCTGGCAATCTCATCGCCGACGAACCACACGCGCCGGTCGCTGTTCTCCCCCATGCTCTGCAGCAGCAGGGTGGCCAGCGACAGCCACATGGATATCAGCGGTCGCACCGCTTTACGATGTCGGGCAGTGGTGGAGATAAACAGCCAGCTGCTGTCGTACTGCGCGTCGGTCATCCACTCGCGGATGCTGAACTCCGGTTTGCCCTCCTTATCCAGCCCCTGCAGGTAGCGCAGCGACTTGGCGTAGTTGGTCAGCACCGAGCGGATCGAGATGGCGGTTTTCTCGATTTTTTCCTCGACCAGGTTGGCCGACGGGGTGTTTTTGAGAAACTCGCGCAGGCTTTTCAGGTCGATCGAGAGGCAGGTCTTCAGGAACGTCTCGATACTGCGATCGGGGCGTGAGGCAAACTGCATGGCCGTGTCGCTGAAGATGGTGCGCGACGAAGACACCCAGAACGGGTCGGAGTCGCCTTCTACCGGCATCAGCGCCGCCGTCATGTTCTCGTAGTCCACCACGTCGCGCGCCTCGCGCCACAGCACCCAGTTTTCACAGCGGCTGTCGTGCGCGTTCAGGATTTTGTCCAGGCGCTCGTCGTAGTGCGTCTCGATGAAGGTGCCGCCGGAGTCGTACACGATCGCGCGATCGCCGCGCCGGCGGATATAGTCCAGCAGCCAGCGTATGAGCGTGGACTTGCCGACGCCGATGGTGCCGTGGATCAGAAAGTTCATGACCTCGGCGTTCTTCACCATGTTCAGACCGCCAATCTGCAGATCGGACTTCTCGCCAGCCTTTTTCAGCAGCCGGTTTACCTCCTTCGGCTTATCGGTGAGCGTCATACCCGAGATAAATTCGTCCTCGCTCTCCTTCTTGCCGATGCGCCCCACGTACCAGGCAATCAGGCACCAGAGCAGGCTGGCGGCGATGCCACACGCGGTCGCGATAAAGCGCAGGTTCGCCATAAACTGGCGGCCCATCTCCTGCATCCACGGATTGGCCAGCAGCTGCGCCGGCGTCAGCTTTATGGTGCAGAGCTGTGCACCTTCGCCGCAGTGCCAGAAGATGTCCCACGTAGCGCCGGCCGCGCCAGGGGACAGACCCAGCAGCGAATGAGTGGGCCACGCCGCCCAGTACCAGAAGCCGTTACGCAGTACGTCGTCAGGCGTTGTCAGCCAGAACAGACCTGCGGTGGCCGCCACGAACAGCAGCAGCATCCAGTGAAATATCCAGTTGCTGACCTGCGCAAACATGCGCAGGCGGTAGGCCGTCATCTGGCCACCCTGTGTCAGGTATTTAGGGGTAAAACTCATGGGAAACTCCGGAAAGCGCGCAGGCGCAGCCCGCCCGGGGAAATCGGGCAGGCTGTTGCAGGGAGAGAAAGTGGCTGAGGGCCGCGCGGGCCCAGGAGATTATTTCAGGGTGCGCAGTGCGGGCGTGTGGTTATGTCCCGTGCGGCGCAGCAGCCAGTGACCAGCCATCAGGGGGAGACCACAGGCAAAGAACAGCAGGTTCCAGCAGGCAAGCGTCAGGGCAGACAGCACGCTGCCGGCCGTCAGCACCAGTAAAACCAGCAGCGAAGTGATAACGCCAGGCGGCATCATATTGCCCTGCATCGTGCGGCCGGCGAGATCGAACGCGAACAGATTGCTTTCGGTCATGATGGTTTTGACGATATCAGGCCCGAACTGCCACAGCACGAGGGCGCTCCAGGCAAAAAACAGGGTAGTCCAGACAATAAGGGTGCGTGCCGCACCGTTGAATGTGAGCATGGGGTTTTCCTTCAGGAAGTTAAGAACAGGGGTTAAATACAGCCGTTACAACGCTATTCCCGACGCGCGCGAAGCGCAGTAGTAATACGTCAGGGAAATCAGAGCCACGCTCCCGCCACCCCGTGCATCAGGGGGGAAGCGTAAAAGGGGATCCCGTAAGGGAGGAGGACAGCACCCGTGGTGGTGGTGGTGCTGTCCCGGTGTCCGCAGCCCGGGGGCACAGACGGGGGTCGGCAGGCGCCCCGTTGTCAGGAGAGTGTTCTCATTTCTCCTTAAGGCGCGTGCCGCCGGTTCTCACCGGTCGTTAAGTAATACCAGGTAATTCAGCGGCCTGCAAGCTTCAGAATGCGTTTTATGGCAGCCTGCAGTACGGCGGTCAGGACCAGCCCGCACGCCCCCATACTGATGATATAAAGCAACATCGCCGCCAGCATGAACAGGCAGAACTCTCCCGTTCCCGCCCCACCCGGCGCGGCATCGAGCAACCTGAGCCAGTCCACAAAACGCCAGGGGAGCCAGCTGTCCGTTACGTTCACGAGCAGCAGGGTGATGATGGCGGCTGTCAGCATCAGATTCAGGAAGCCGGGCAGTGAAGACGCCAGTCGTTCAATTTTTCTGCGCATGGCGCCTCCCGCATCTGTCAGCTGACTGAATTACATGATCCCGGCAACGGACTTCGCCAGCTGCGCCTCCAGCACCGGCTTCGCCTCTTCAAACTTCAGGTTGACCTTGTTCGCGTTTGACACCACGCGGGTCTGGTATTTCATGCGGTTGCCCTCTTCGCTGCTGGTCTGCAGTTTGATTCCGGAAGTGCCCTGACGCAGCGCCGCCACGTTGTCCGTGGTTACGGCAGTTTTGCTGCGTTCAGAAATCTGCAGATCGGTCACCATCGTGAAATTAACATCCTCTACCAGTGCATCTGCGGCCATACCGGCTAGGCCGGTAGCCAGACCGACACCGAGGATAGCTCCGCCAGAGGTGCTGTTATAGGCGGTGATCCCGCTGCCCAGCGCGGCACCCAGCACACCCCCTTCGTAGCCGGAGGACAGGAAGCCCTGTGCCTGACGCAGATCCATCTTCTCGGCCTTCAGAACGTTGGCCTGAATCCAGTAGTACGCAGCGTCAGGATTTGACGTCACGGTATAGCCCTTCGCGCGCAGGTCCTGCGCCAGCAATGGCTCCAGATCGCTCATGTCCTTGTCGGAGGTGTTGCGAACCTGCAGGTAAACAGTCTTCTGGCTGGACGGCTCAAGCCAGACGGTCTGACTCATCTGGGTTTTGACGTCGAGGTTGCGTTTTTTGATGGCGGTGCTCATGGCACCACAGCCGGAAAGCATCAGGGAGGCAGCAGCAATCGCCGCCACGAAGGCGTTACGGTATTTCATAGACGTATCCTTGTTAAATGGAAAAAACGGGACAGGCGCGCCCCGGGGCACGCTGTTTTATATAGGGATTTAGAGAGAAACCCTTCCGTCAGAGTGCCGGAAGGGGTATCGGCAGGAGCCGAGAAAACTTAAATCTTTTTAATAATCTTGGCGAATTTACTCATCGCCCCAGCAATGCCATAACGCGTTAATTCTGAGCTTATTGATGCCTGCATGATCAGGTAACTAATTAGAAGAACGAACGGAGCGGCATAAAATAACTGCGGAATAAATGCCGCAGCGATTGCTAACATGCCATTTATGACTATTGCTACTTCACTTATTTTCCTAAAGAGAGCAGTTAACCTCTGTATCAGTAATGACTTAATCCTGACTTCTTTGGGGATGGAGATCAAAAGCATAAACGGAGTGTACAACATGGCCATTATCGCAATGGCCAGGATAAGAGTGAAGCCGCCAAAAGCCAACGTCAGCCCCTGATAATGCAAGATTGGATTAATCCAGACATCATCTGGGGGTACAAAACTATAGATGATGTATGCGAGCGATAATGCATAAAATGACAAGCAAGACATAGGGAAAACAGCACTCGATTTGATTACATCGAATGCAGAGGGAATCAATCGCTCTCCGGATGCAAGGCTTTCAAAAATAAAATCCGCATCCTTCTTAATATCGTTATACATCATCGCTAGCACCCCTTACTTATCCGGCACGCCGCCTGAGTTCCTTTAGTTTTTTATCAAAGTCGTTTCCAAGACTTTCTCTGGGCTTCTGACCTTGTTCGTTTAACTCTTTATCATGACCAGCTTTGAAACTACCCTTAGCAGCATCATGCTCATGCCTCAGTATATCACTGGACGTCTGAACAGTGGTTTTATTTTCAGCGATTTTACCGTCATTTTCCCTGATTGTTTCCATCAGGCCAGATCTTTGTGCTGCAACCTTGTTGGCCACGTTACTTTCAATGCCGGCACCCGACGCCTTCTCGCCCACGCGTTGTGAGCCACTGCGAAAATCTTCGCTCATGGCCTGCGACGGGGCACCTGCCGGCGCGGTCAGATTACGTTCACGTGTCTGCACGCTTTCCTCTGTGACGCCGCTGCCGCGTCTCTCCGCAGACGAATGCTGGCTGGGATGAGACGCCGTGCGGACAGCACCGCCGCTGACAGCTTCCGGCACGCCAACCCTCTCAACATCACCACTACGCGCTCCCCCCGGAACGTCCAGTGACTGAGCCGGCTGCAGCGGCTGGCCATTAACCTGCTCTGTGCGGGCACCGTAGTTGCGCATGATTTCCGGCTCAAGCCGCTCGTGCATGAACTCTGTGGCCGCACCCTGCGCGCTCCGGACGTTGGTCAGAATGTTCTGCGCGTCGCTGCCGTACTTTGCCGTAGTCCAGTCCACAAACTCCTGATTGTAGTTGGCGTCCAGGCTCGCGCTCTGCGTCTGCGACAGCGTGGCCATGCGGCTGAACTCCTGGCTGCGGGTGCTGCTCTCCGTATACTGATGGTACTGACTTTTTGCGTCATTGAGCGTCGCCGCGAACTGCTGTGCCAGCGAATTCGACTGGTTGTCCGTGTGGCTGCCCGACTCGCTCAGGCGGGTCGACGTCACCATATCCATACCCTGACGGAAGTCGCGCGCCTCCTGGCTGCTCTGGTCATGACGGTTATCACGCCCCTCCGCGTGGCTGTCCTGCGTGCCGTGTGAGCTGCCAGTAGTATGGCGCAGATCAGCGCTGATATTACCCTCACCGCCGGCGCTGAGGCCTGTGGCCCACTTACCGAGCTTCCCGGCCAGCTGGTCGCCGGAATCAAATTTCACATACCCCCTGACACCCGCACCGGCGCTACCCTGATTGGTGATATCCATCAGCTGGTTATACGCCTGCTGCTCGGAAACGTTGTGCGACTTCGCATAGCTTTCCACTGCCGACTGCATTTTGCTGACCCCGCGACTCACACTGGTGGCCACGCTGTTGTCGCTGCCCTGCGTGACGGTGTCGCTGTTGCCGCTCTGCTGCGTCAGCTGGTTCATCTGCTGGAAGCCGCTGGTCACGCTGTGGTTGTAGCCATCCAGCGAACTTTGCGCCTGCTGCTCCGCCTGCCGCGCCTGTTCGGTGAACCCGCTGCTGGCCAGCGAGCTCAGCCGCATGCTCACCGGCAGGTTGGATATCGCCTGGCTGGTATCCACCACCGTGTGGCCGTCCGCCGTCTGCGTCATCATCGCATTGTTGCCGGTCTGGATGCTCTGCGACCCCGAACGGCGGAGCATGTTGGTGTCAAACTTGTTGGCGCTGACGTTATCCATCGACATGTTGTTAAACGACCAGTTGCCGTCCGCTGTGGTGGACGCCTGCCCGCCGGTTGCAAACGCAGCCGAACTCATCACGCTACCCACAACCTGCGAGCCCACTGACGCCGCCCCTTTGGTCAGGAAGAACGCCAGCACCGGAATGGACATACTCAGGTAGCCCGCGATGTTGGCCGCGTCCGAATGCTGCAGCGCCACCTGGTCCTGATTGGCCAGCACCAGCGGCGTCGCCCCGGTTTTGGTCTGCAGGTAGAAGTTGGCCAGCGAGTTGAGGATGGCGAACATCACCGGCCACATCGTGAAATAGATAAACCCGCCCGCGTACAGCTTCAGCGTTTTCAGTCCGAAAATATCGTGGTTCACCAGCGCCAGCGCGATCACCAGCGGGAACAGCGCAATCAGGACCAGCATCATCAGCGACTGGAACATCGGCAGCGTACGCGCGGCAATAACCCCGCCCGCACCCCAGCTGATGCGCTGCTTGGTCAGACTCGACTCGGTGGCGAGGTTCAGCAGGTTGGCGGTATCCGACGATCGTGCCGCAAAGCCCTTCCAGCCGTCGCGGATGGCCGCGTTGGTAATGTTGTTGCGCATGATCTGCGAGGCGCTGAGGCCGCCCGCGTAAAAGAAGTTGTAACTCTCGTCCATCGCGTTGCCGAGCAGCGTATCCCCGCTCACGCGGGTGCCGAATATACGCGTGGCCAGCGCGTGCCACGTCGTGCCGCCGATGCGCACGTCCGCACCGATAAGGTTTTTGATGACCGCCGCCGCCTGCTGGCAGGTGATAAACTGGCGTCCGCCGCCGGTATCCTGATACAGGCCGCGCAGCGGGCTCGGGTTATCGGTGATCAGCGTCAGCGGATCGGTGCTGTTGAGCAGTTGCGACACGGTGTACTTGTTGTTCAGCAGGATGTCGCCTACCACGCAGTTCTCTACGTAGTCGGTCAGCATCTGCGACAGTTGCGGGTTCTGCGAGCGGAAGTCCGTGGTCTGCGCCACGATCTGCGAGCCGAACAGCATGCCCGACTTCGTGTAGGTCAGCGAGTCCGGACGCGAGAAGCTGTACTCATAGAGGCGCGCCAGCCCGAACTCCGTGGACGTGGTCAGCCCGGCGATGAAGGCGAGCCCCGCCGGCACGTTGTCCACCTCGTACACCGCCGCCGGGTCCGTGACGTCGACAATCTGCACGCTGCGCTTCGGTACGAGCAGCACTGAAGTGATCACGAAGAAGACGGCCAGCCAATGGAGAAATACCGTCGGGTTGCGCGATTTGACAAAGCTGAACATTACGCCCAGCACGCCAAACAACCCGACGATGCGCTTCAGCGTGTCGTACGTGTCGCTGCCGATGACGGTGACAACGCCGTTAAACACCTGCCGCCACATGTCACCGCCGTAAATGGTCCAGACTTCAGTCATGACGGATACCCCGCTGAGAATTGCCCTGCCAGAACGCTGCGATCTTGTCCGGCACCGTAAAATCAGTCATTGCCGGTCCCCCACTGATAGTTGCCCTGATAGGACGTTGAGATAATGGTCGATACCTGCTGCTGCAGGTACTGCATGTTGCGATCGATGCCGTCCAGCGCATTCTGGTCGGCGGTCGACTGCAGCTTCATCTGCGCCAGCAGTGAGGTTGCGGTCATCACGTTGTTACGCAGCTCGCCGGCGGCCTGCTCCGGGAAGTTTTTACCCGCCAGCGACTGGCTCGCCTGCTTCACCAGCTCCTGCAGATACTGGATCATCATGTCCTGCGCGATGAAGTCCGCGACCTGAATCAGGTAGGTCGGGCTCATGCCCATGCTGCGGGAGTTGGTCAGATACTTGAGCACCGGCACCGAGGTGGTGTTAATGAAGCCCTTTTCCCTGTCCGACAGGCCGGTATCAGCACTGAGCTTGCTGTCGATGGAAATCATCAGGTTGCGCACCTGGGTGACCAGCGCCACGTCGCTGCTGACCGTCACGCTGGTAACGGTCGGACCGAGGCAGAGATCCTGCTCGTCGCAGCCGTAAATCTTCGCGGTACCGCCGCGCATCAGCACGGTGATGATGTCGCGGTTATCAACCAACGGGGTCAGGATGGTGACCTGCCCGTCCTTGTTGAAAATGATGGAGCCCACCACGCTCATCACCAGCTCCTTCAGCTGACGGTTGCCGTCGAACAGATGATTGCGGCCCAGCGCGTCCCAGATGAGGTTTTTGTTTTTCAGCACCTGGTCTTTATCTTTATCCGGGGCGCGACTGGTGACGCTGTCACCCTGCCCGCCCACCGTGCAGCCCTGACGGGACGCCGCCCAGTCAGAGAAAATGTTGCTCTCGCCGGCAATGTCCTGGCAGATTTTCTGATTGGACACCTGCGACACCGGCCAGAGGCCGCCGATAATGCCCTGCGCTGCCTGACAGGAGCTCATGTTCATGGAGTTCACATCCGAAGCCAGCTTCTGCAGGAAGTCTTTGGCCTGCTTGAGCTCCGGCACCATCGTCTGCAGCGCGAGGTCAAAGGCGTAGCCGGCGGCGTTACTCATAATCTGCTTCACGAACCGCTGCAGCTCGGCGCCGTTGATAAAGGAAAACGCCCCGAGGTAGGCATCGATGCCGCCGCAGCCCGCGTTCAGCGAGGGCACCTGCATCGAGATGAGCTGCACCTGTTTGACGGGGTTACGCAGATAAACCGAACCGCCGGTGAAGTAGCCCGCGGCCTGTCCCTGCCACGCCTGCGCTTTTGAGACGTTGCCGTCAAAGCCGAGGCTGCCAAAGTAGCCGTTGAGGTCGCCCTGCACGTCGGCCAGCGCCGGGCTGCTGATGGTTAGCGCCGCCAGAGCGCTGATTAGTAGCTGACGCAGGTTCATGATGCCGCCCCCGCATTAAAACGATCTTTCTTTTTCATTGAAAACTCCGGTCAGTCATGAATCCGTGCCGGCGCAGCGTGATGCTGACCAGCGCGCCGCAGCCAAAGCCGCCGGCAAGGGCAAACAGGAACAGCAGCGGGTAGAGCTGCAGCCCGCTCAGCAGCAGCGCATCGGTGCCGTAAGCGATACCGTCGGGCAGGCGGGCAAGGTCGCAGGCAAGCCAGGCGTAAATCCCGGCCGCCGCCAGCATTGAGGCGCAGACGAGCAGCAGCGCCGTCTCGGTTCGCGAGAGTGTAAGAGGGTGTTCCGTCATGATTTTTTCCGTATGCGGCGGGGCCGCGTGCGTTACTGCGGGGTCAGCGAGGCGCTGCTCGGTACCGGCCCCAGCGTGTCGGGCGGCAGGTGGTCAATGTCGGCCTCGATCATCTGCGCGAGGCGCTGGCTTACCGTGCCCATGTCGGTGTCGCCCTGATAAAGCGGATAAGCCATGTTGGTATTCACGTTGACCATAAAGGTGGTCGGCGTCGCGATGGGCAGACCGTTGCCGAAGAACGTCAGGATCTCGCCGGCGATGGGCTCGTTCGGCCCGGCCTTGCGCGGAATGAGCGCCACCGGGAAGGATGTATCGCCGTACCCGTCAAGCGTGTACGGATACACTTTTATGCCGGTTTCATCCGCCCACGCCTTCAGTTTTGGATCAAACTTCGCGCTGTACTGGCAGCCGCGCTGCATGAACACCACCACCGCGTAGTCGTTGAGATTTACGCGCCGGCCGTCGGTCAGCGTCATCAGATTCGGTGGCTTCGCCGGCGCTGTTCGGGCAGGCAGGTTGCCCGGCAGCCCGAAGTCTGGCAGCTGAGCCCCCTGCTGCGCCTTAGCCTGCTCCAGCGCGGCGATTTCGTCGGCCACCGAAGCCTGTGCCAGCACCGGCAGCAGCAACGCTGCCGCCAGCAGAATTTTAAGCCTCATGATGGCCTCCCGGTCCGCTGCGCGCGCGGCGGTGCGCGATGATCCCGAGGAGAATCCCCAGTGCCATAAGGACAAAACACGCCACCGATACGACGATCAGCACGTCGTACGTCAGGCTCTCGGAATACGTCAGCAGCTGGCGCAGGCAGTTGAAGATAATGCCCGCCATAAACAGCGTGACGATAAGCGGCAGTCGGTTCATGCATGTTCTCCTTTAGCACGGCGGCGCAAGTGCCACATGGCCAGATTAGATATGACGGAAACCAGCGACTGCATCAGCAGGTTCGTCAGGCCACGGGCAGCGCGCAGCCGCCCGTGCCAGACGGGTGATAGCGTCAGCATCAGGAACTCCTCAGAAGTTAGGTTTAAAGCCGGTGGCCACGTTAAGAAAGCGCTTCGCCAGGTCATCCTGCGTCATAAAACCGTAGGCGAGCGGGCGGAAGCTTTTTGACTTCGGGTCGACCAGAAACAGCGCCGGGAAGTGGGTAATGCCCATGCGCGCGCTTTGTCCCGCGTCCTGACGGCTGTCAGGCACCTGCGGCGACACCGTGCCGTCCACGCTCACCGGTATCAGCGAGACGTGACGCAGGCGGGCAAAGTCCGCCACCACGCCCGCCATCTGCGCGTCTATCGGGTCCCCGCCCCGGTAGAAGTAGAACAGGCCATACTGCCCGGCGAGTTCGCTGATAGCCTGCGTCTGCTCCTCCTGATCGCGTGCCTGCTGCAGCGGCGCGGTGCTGTTGTAGTGCGGGTGTTCCAGGTTGTAATCGAGATCCGGATGGTCAAGCTGCGCCACCGCGAACGACTGGCTGAACATCGAGGCCCGGTCGGTCCAGAACTTCTGCCAGCGCAGGAAGGTAGCCGTATTCTCCGCCGACGGATGCAGGATGGCGTTGTTCAGCGCCTCCTTCGTGTAGCCTTTCAGCACGTCAGCCTGCTCACTGGGTGACAGCCGGCTGAAGTCCGGCACCTGCGGCGCGGGCTGAGGCTTCGGCGCAGGGGGATCGGGTTTTTTCTTCGGCTCGTTGTACCAGTGCCAGCCGGTGAACGGCTCTGCGGGCGTCACGACCGCATCAGCTGACGGTGCATCGTCCGCGAGAGCCTGACAGGCGCCCGCCATCAGCAGGCAGGCAAGCACTATCTGCTTCATTTTTTTCCTCCGGTCTGCGCCTGCACCTGCGCGGCGATGCGATCTTTCGCCTGCTTCACCATCGTGGCGGAGTCAGGAATTTTCTGGTTGGCCATGAGGTCGCTGTAGAAGTCCTGGAAGTTAATCAGGTCGAAGTTGATGGCCTGCAGCTCGGGCACCGTGATGCCGCGGCAGTTGGGGGAGTCACCGCTGCCGAAGCTCACGTGCAGCTGGTCGCGGCGCCCCTGCTCCTGAATGATACGGGCAAGCTTTCCGCCGAATACGCAGTAGGCCTGCTTCTTCTGTACGCATACGCCGAGCACCGCCCGGTTGCAGGCCTCACCGACCAGCACCGTGACCTTTTTGGCTTTCGCCTTGCCGATGGCCATCTCATCGCTGTTGCAGTTGGCAAGCCCGGCGCTGTTGCCCCAGCCGGTGTCGACACAGCAGTTGGAAAAGCCCGCCATTGCCTTGCGGCAATAGAGAGCCTGACCGGTGAACGCCTTCACGTTTACCTGATCGGCTTTGACGTCATCGCCGGCCGAGGCCAGGCCGGCAAGCTTCGCCACCGCGGTATCAAAGCCGCTGTCGCCGGCGCCATCGGTTCCGCTGCAGTCACCGGTACGGCAGAAGTACTGACCGCCGCACAGCAGCCCTTCTGAGCTGTAGGTGGTCTGGCACTGGTAAGTGTCCTGCTCGTGCAGGCAGGTGCCGCCTTCTTTCTGAGTACAGCTGCGGGCTGAGACCGTGCAGTTTTTGTTGGCCATCAGCGTGCTGCAGTTGCCGGTTGAGCTGACCGGCACGATATAGGCGTCCGAGTACTGCCAGCAGGAGGCGCTCTGCGTGTAGTCTTTACCGTTCTGATTTACCGTCCGGCTCCCGCCCGGGTCGGTACACACCGTGCCTGCCGTGCCGGTAGCCTTTGATTTATCGAAGCCGCAGGACTCGCTCCACACAACAGTTGAGGTAGTCGTGTCGCGCTCGGCCTGTAGTGGGAATATGACCTGGAAAACGTAATTGCCATTGCTGACAGCCCTGATCAGCCCATCACGGCCGGTATCATAGTGACCGTCAGTGTTGTAACGCAGGTACAGAGAAACCGTCTGACCTTTCGTAACGCGCTGTGGCGATATCGCTGCGTCACCGTTACGGTTTGGTTTAGCCCTGTCCGTCTGAAAATCCAGCGCCTTAATTGAATACCACAGGCGATCTCCGGATTCCCCGTGGTAGCTGGGGCTTCTGGGGTAGGTAAAAGCCCAGGTTCCGCTGCTTACAACTCCATCATCCGGCACCGTAAAGTCGTAACGCACCCAGTAATTATCAAGGATTACCGCCGTTGAATTGGCCGCATTGAGAACTAACTGAGTGTTGTAAGACTCACGTGATCCTGTGACCTGAATGCTTCCGGTCCGTGCACACGTCTGCACCTGTGCCACATCCCGGTCGCAGCTGTAGTTTTCAAACACCGACTTTGACACCACTTTGGTGGTGCACTGCTGGTTCGTGCCGTCCACGATGGAGCCGCTGTTCGCCTCGGCGTTTTTGCCGTTCTGGATAAAGTCGGCGTTCGGGTCGATGGTCACCGCCGGGTTCTTCGTGGACGAGTCGGATATTGCCTGCCCGGCCTCGTTCTGGCTGAGTTCGGTCTGGCCCTTGTCGCTGATGCCGCCATCTCCGCCCTGCACCCCGCCGTAGTAGCCGCTTTGCGATGGGCTTGATGTGTAGCCCGGAATAACGGACGCCGGGTCTGTGCCTTTTGCTGCCGATGTTCCCTGACCTTTGTTCGAGCCGGCATACCCCGCACCGGCGTTATAAGCATCGCTGACGTCGTCAGCACGGGCCCCGGCGACTGAGAACAGCAGCAGGATGAGTAGCAGTCGCTTCATTGCGCGCCCTCCGCACTCTTTAGCAGCTGCGCCGCCGTGGCTGAACAGTCACCGCGCTGCCTGACCTCCTCCAGAGCCTGCTGCACCGGCAGGCTGCCGTACAGCACGTCAAATTTGCCACCGCAGGTCACAACCAGTGCAGGCACCGCTTTAATGCCGTACTGCTGAAACAGGGTCGGGTCAATCTGCACGCCCGCCTGCCTGTCCTTCTTCGACAGTTCAAACATCTTCTCTGCGGTCTGGCGAAAGTCGTTGTTCAGCAGCCCGCGCAGGGTTGCCGGAATGCCGAAGCGGCGTGCATCAGAGAGCATCGGCAGCAGCCCCTCTTCCGGAATGCCCAGGCTCACGAAATACACCGCGCGCGGGGTCTGACGGGTAGCGCTGTTCTGATCCGCCTGTCCGGCGGCTATCTCATTCTGCATCTGCGCAACCCGCCCCTG
Organism: Pantoea sp. B_9; assembly: GCF_008632015.1. Taxonomy (NCBI): domain Bacteria; kingdom Pseudomonadati; phylum Pseudomonadota; class Gammaproteobacteria; order Enterobacterales; family Erwiniaceae; genus Pantoea; species Pantoea sp. B_9. The sequence goes on from NZ_VWVL01000011.1 coordinate 14,722, forward strand.
TTGCACGTCCGGCAGGGTGATGTTCATACCCTGCAGCTGACTTTTAAACAGCGCCAGATCGCGCTGCTGCTGTTTCATATACGCCATATCGTCGCCGGCAATCGCTGGCTGATCAGCTGCGCCCGCATCCGCGCAAAGTAGAATGGCGCTGAAGGTCAGCGCCGTAATGAGTAAGGTTTTCATGGTCATTCCTTTACAGGTATACGCAGTTGCGCTTTCGCCACATCAGGTAGCCGAAGTTTTTCTTTGATGCGGGCGTGTTGTGCGTGCTGCCCCACAGTTGCGTGGTCGTGCCGAACGGGTGGCAGTCCGAAGGTTCGGGGTACATGTTCACCATCTGATACCGCCATCGGGACTTGGGGATGATCGGGGACGGATATTCGTAGCACACCGCCACGTCCGCCCCGACCGTCTCCATGACCAGCCCCTCGCGATGCAGCTTGAACGCCATGCGCTCGCTGACCAGCAGCGAGGCCTCCAGCGGAGAAAACTCGTTGCTGGTATAGCCCGTGAACGGATACATCGAGCCCTGTGCGCCGGCGCACCAGAACAGCGGGTCCAGCGGCATGCCCGCGGTGGAGGCGATGGAGTCAGCCGCGCAGGCGCCCTGCGCCAGCAGGTTACTGAAGAGCGCCACCTCCGGGTTTAATATCATAGAGAGCGTGCTGTCGTTCCAGAGCGGGTCCACCTCGGACAGGTAGGCAATGTCCATGTCGCCGGTCTGCATGCAGCCTGCGCTGGTAATAATGTTCAGCCAGAAAATCAGCGGATACTTGTACCAGTGCACGTGATAGAAGCTGCCGGGCGTGGGCGCGTCGCTCTGCCCGCCGCGCCCGGTGCCGGTGCGTCCGAGGTCGATTTTAAAGCCGCCCATGTTCACCATGACGCCCGGCTCACGCGTGACGTCCGTCATGGCCAGCGGCTCCCAGAAGCCGATGGCCAGCCCCAGCCGGTACAGAATGCCGTACGGGCAAAGCTGGATGGGCGAAGCCGGGTTCGGCGTGTCCGGATGCGCGCCGGATGCCAGCTGAATGCTGCCGAGCGTCATGGGGAACAGGCACTTCCAGCAGACGTCGCTGATGGGGTTCACCCAGCGGCCATCGCCGGCGTTGCTGGCGGCCGCCATCACCGGCTTTGCCATGATGCCCGCTGTCAGCAGGCACAGTATGAGGAGAAAGCGCTTCATGCGTCCTGTGCCTCCGTATGGCGGCGGAGCCAGACGCACACCGGACCGTCGTCCGTATCGTGAATGCTGCCGGTAAACCAGCCCGGGCCCGGGGGGCCGGAAGGCTGCCACGCGCTGCAGTTACCGGTGCTCCGGTAGTCGGCCATCATCCAGTCCGGCACGTCGTTTTCCATCCAGGTGGTCGCCGCCTGCAGATTGTGCGCTTTAAGCCAGGCCTCAAACTCGCCGGGCTGTGGGTACTCGTTGCCGTCCGCCGGCACAAAAAAGGCCGGATGCGTCCAGCCGCCCCAGCGATCGCGCACGACCGGCTGAGCCGATATTTCAGCGGGGTGTGTCATAAGAGGAAATTCCGTGGTTGCGGCAGCGGGGCTGCCGGAGTCAGACGTTAATCAGGCCTGCCTGCGGGGTGCAGGCTGAGGCGTACCGCAGCGCATGCGAGGAACGAACAGCCTGCGCAACGCGGGGAGGAAAGGGTTACCGGTTTTCAGTAATACGGGAGCAGAACAATCAGCAGGCAGCCTGACGCGAGCGTCACCATCGCGGCCATGGTAAATTCCAGCACGACGTTAACGCGATCTCTGCGCCACCAGACGTGCCGGAACGCAGCGTCACCGTTCTGCATGGCCGCGTTACAGCGCTCTTTGCGGCGCAGACCACGGTAATCAGCGATCGCCCGCCACCACAGCGTCACCACCACGAGCCCCAGCACGCCCAGCAGCATGCCGTCCGTCAGCGTAAAGCTCAGTTCCCGGTGCCAGTGTGTATCCTGCATATTCTCATCCTTAACCGTTATGCCAGCGCCTGGGCGGTATTCTACGCTGCTTCACCCGGTAACGCCGGGTAAATGCACCAGGTCAGGCCAATCTCAGTGGTGATCCGTATCCCGGCGTAAGGCCCCTGAAATTCAATGTTGCCGTCCAGTTTGCCTAACAGCATTCCCAGCTGTCTACGCTGAGGCGGGTCACCGAAGGTCTGCATCATGACCGCAAGGTGGCTGCGGCCGGGGTCGGGCCGGAAATCATGAAACATCTCCAGCCAGGCACTGGCCGTGGCCATCCGGGTATTCTCAGAAAGGAATTTCCACAGCCCTCCCGGCCACGCGTGATGATCGCGACGGCATTCGCTCATTACCCACTGCGCGCCGTCTGTTTCTCCCCGGGTTTCCTTTCGCTGATGATATTTTACAGGGGCAGCCTGCAGTCTGCTAACCTTGTCCCGCAGAGCCGGAACCCAGCTACTGGTCCCGGATGGCAGCACCCATGTGAACTGTTCCCTGATGGCGTCCAGTGCATGGTGCAGTAAAAGACGCTCAGGATCGGGCGGGGTGGAGATAATCAGCCGGTACTGGTGCACCGACTGTGCCGACAGCGCCAGCAGGCCATTCAGCAGCGGGCAGCCTGTATCAGCGAATCCGCCCGCTTCATTTATTTCATACACGGCATCGCCGCATTTCTCCTGCAGCCACTGTGCATACGCTTTCTCATAATCAGCCTTTCTGCCGGTCTGGTCCTGCCAGAACGCCAGCTGTTCCGCCGTCGGCGGCCAGAGCCGCGGCGACAGGTCAGGGTAAGTGTCCATCAGTCTGCATCCTGTTGTCAGGTTTAGGTTCATCAGTCGCCGTTACCGCCGCAAATGTGCGGAAGGCCCAGCCGCTGTCGTCATCATGCTTAACCCCGTCTGCGTCACCCATCTCCAGCCTGTCTGCTACATCCAGCAGATAAAGTGAAAGCGTCTCTGCGGAGATATGTCGGATGCCCTGCAGCAGGATGGCCACGCGTTCCAGACTATCTGGCATCCGGACGTATTTAAATCCGCGCCGCCACGCCCCCGGGCGGGTTTTGCTGCCGTGTCCGTCGATAAAAATTGACGGTTCCGTTTCGGTGACTCTTGAAGCGATGTGCCACATCAGGCCTGGCGCCCCCCCCGCCTCAGTGAGGCAGTCACAGCTGAAATTCCCGGCGCCGTTCTTTGAAAGCTCACCAGCTGCTGCGCGCAGCGCTGCCGGAATGCCGCTTGTGAGCGATCCGGGCGGGCCGGACCACATCAGGCTTATCTGCGTCAGCGGCCACGCATGACGAAACCACCTGTCGGTCACGCCGAGGCGCTGCAGCATCGCGTGATAATCCTGTTCGGCGTTTTCCAGGTCATTCCGGCGCAGGGGCTGTTCTTCAGGAGGAACCTCTTTGCGACCACGCGAACTTTCAAGAAGAAAGTTAACAAGATTAATTAACCCTCCCCCTGCCAGCACACCTATCAGGGACAAAACACCTATTTCGGTTTGCGTCATATTCCGCTCCTCACTTCGTTACCGCATCGTCAGGTAGCTGGTCCACCTCACGCCTGATGACATACCAGCCGGCCGCCTCTGCGCCCCGCTGGCACCAGTCCGCCCAGCTGCCCGCGTAACCGTCCTCCGCCGCCTGCAGCTGCAAATCTTCCAGCGCCGCTTCACTCCGCTGCGGCGTAATATGCTGCGAGCGCGCTTTCACAATTGCCCCGCCCGCCCGGGCCCGCACGGCGTGCGGTAACGCCACTTTTGCCCGTGCATCGGTGCCGAAGGTGTAACCTTCCACCTCAATAGCGGCCGCGAAGGCGGCCAGCAGCTGCTGCCAGTACGCGGTTTCCTCATGCGCAAGTGCACGTGCAGCCATCGCCGGACTGCCGAACGGCGCCGGTACGGGAACTGACGTTCCGTGGCGAACGCTGAATGCATCACTCCGATCCGCCTGTTTTGCAGGGAAAACCCTGCCCAGACGAACCATCACAACGGACAGCACCAGCAGCATAAGGAATAAACCGACCGCGGGCAGATGATCCGTCAGGTCACCGAGTGCACGAATACTCGCCGGCGAAAGCGAAATTTCCGCGCGACACGTAGGCTCCGGCGCGGGCGCGCTCCAGACCGGCTGCACGGCTGGCGCTGCATTCTGCTGCATGGCGGAGACCTCTGAAGATTTCCAGTCATTAACCAGTCGCGGAAGCAATTCATTCTGCATGAGGCACCCCCGTCAGCACCGTCATACCGTACTGACGCATGACCTCCCCCACGTCTTTGTCGGTGAGTGAGGCCAGTACGATGGCCGACCGGACCTCTCCGCTGCACGCCAGCAGCGTCTGCAGCGCCGCGCGCATAATCATTGACTCCGAGTACAGCGGGAACTCGGCGGTCATGCGGCGCAGCCCGGATTTGTCGTCGTCATCGAGGCGCACCTGTGCGACATGACGCTTTAACTTCTTCGGGGCCGTCTGCCCCCGTGCGTTGTGACTCATTTCAGCGCCACCTCCTCCACCTTCAGCATCCTGTCCGCGCGCGTGATGCGCACCGGCGTGTGCTCAAAGCCGAATTTTGTTGTTAACGTGCCGTACTGGTCGAAGTACACCGGCTCATCCAGCGCGATGCTGCTGTCGTGCACGTTACCGTTGACCAGAATGACCTTATAATTCTGCTGCCCGGCGAGCTGCGGCTTCAGCCACGCCATCTGCTGCGGGTTGTCGCCATCGATGAAATACAGCGTCTCGCTGAAAGCGACTTTATCCAGCGGGTTGACCCTGTCTCCCGCCCGGGCGATGACGTTGCCGCGCATGTCCCGGATGGTTTCCCGCACCGTGAAGGTCGGGTCATACAGGAATGCCCTGTCCGTTTTCGCCGGCGTCAGGCCGGCCACCGGCGCGGGCCTGACGGCGTGGTCCTTCACCCGCGCCTCGGCCTCGCGCTGCAGCCGGTCCAGCTCGCCGCTGTCTTTCATGCCCTGCAGGCGCTGGCCGATAAAGGCCAGCAGGTCGGGCTCGGCAATGGGAAACAGGTGGCCGATGGTGCCGAGCTCTTTTCCCTGCGCGGACCAGATAACCGCTGTGGCGAGCAGAACAACCGCTGTGGTGAGCCGCCTCATGGCGTCGCCTGCATCTGGCGGGCGATATCGGCCTGAATCGCCGGCGTAATGTCGGTGACGCCGGCCACCACCGCGCCCTTCACCAGGATGACGCCGCCGTGCGCGGCCTGCCAGTCCGACAGGCTCGCGTCCAGCGCAGAGCCGAAGCGCTTCGTGAGCGCCGCCAGTCTCTCCTTATCCAGCGCAGACTGCGCGGTCTGCTGGCGGAAGGTGTCGATGGTGCCTTTCATGTCAAACACCACGTAGTCGGGCTGTACGGCCTGCGCAACCAGCGTGCTGACGCCGGCGCTGAGCGCGATGACCAGCGCGGCAAACGCGGCCAGCCGGACGCTACGACGGTGCAGCAGGCCGGAAACGCGCTTCACGGTTACTCCCTCACGCAATGGCTTCGCGTCCGGCGTTTCGCCCTCCACAGCGGATAAGGCATGGATATCTTCCTGCATCGTTGATTCCTCTTTTTATACGGGGGTCAGGCCGGCCCAGCGCTCCAGCTCCTGCATCTCGGCCTGATACATGTGCGGCTCGCTGGCCAGCAGGTACGCGGCTTCCTCGCTGGTTGCGCCGGCCTTCTGCGCCTCGGTCATCCACTCGTAGTCCTCACCCGTGGTGCTGAACATCGCGCGCGTGACCGGATCGACAAATACCCGGTAAAACGAACTCTGCTCGCCCATTGAGATCATCACGGAGCTGAAACCCGTCAGGCGGGCTTTGGCAAAGCCGCGGATAATCTGCGTTTCCATCTCGGTAAACTGATCCGGACTGGCGTTGAGGTAGGTCTTGAAGGCCTTCGCATCCTGCAGCAGCGTGATTTTGGTCCCGCTGTTGTCCCAGGCAGCGGCAGCGGCAGACGGTGCCGGCTTGTCGGGCAGGCCGGTGAAGTCCTTGATGCCCTGCGTGATGGTAATGAACGCGCCGCGGTGGCGACGTACCGTGCGGTAGCCGGTTTCGATAAAGCGCGCGGCGTGCGGGTTCTGCCCGCTGAACAGGCGCCAGGCCTCGTCGATGATGGCGAGCTTCTTGAGGCTGCGCGGTGAGTGGTACATCTTTTCCTGAATCGCCAGGATCAGCGAGTACAGTACCGCGGACAGCAGCTGCGGGCGGCTTTCCAGGCTCAGCAGCTCCAGCACCGTGAAGCGCGTTTCTCCGTCAAGCGTCGGGTTATCCGAGTTAAAGTACTCCCCGTCGCTGCCCCAGGTGCACCAGCGGTCCAGCAGCAGCACCAGCTCGTTGATGCGGTTGATGATGGTGGGTTGCTCTCCGTATTCCTTTCTGACGGCATCCGACTTGAGATACCCCACGACGTCGTCTATGCGCGCTTTGTTCTTGCGCGCCGCATACGCCGCCACCACGGCCTTCTGCAGAATGGCTTCACTGACCTCATCCAGCTTCCCTTCGGGACTGGCCAGCACGGCCATCAGGCCAGCGATCCCCTCTACTGACTCCTTCAGGCTGAGATCGGTCAGATTGGCAAACGGATTAAAGCGCAGCGTGGCACCGTCCAGGTACGCGCCCCCCGCCTGACGGCAGTAGTTTTTGTAACTGCCCCCCATGTCGATAACCCAGGCAAACCCCTGCGCATTCAGGACCTCACGCAGGATCCCCTGTATCAGGAAGCTTTTGCCCGCGCCCGACGTTCCCGTCACGCCGATGTTAAAGTTGGTCGAGCCGTTTTCCTCATCGAACATGTCAAAAAAGGCCAGCTGGTTGCGGTAGGTGGCCAGCGGTATGCCCCTCGGCGACATCTGACGCTCGGCCACTACCGGCATCAGGTTCACGGCGTTAAAGCTTTTGCAGCGCAGGGTGGCGTTCATGTGCTTCATGTCGTCCCACAGCCCCTCCTGCATCACGAACGGCAGCGAGGTCAGCCAGTTGCGCAGCTGCTGATAGCGGGGTGCGGACATCTCCAGGTCATTTTTACGGAACACGTTGATGGCCGAGAGCTCACAGCGCTGCTGCCCGCTGTCGCTGTCGGGCGTGAACAGCGTCAGGTTAAGGTTGAAGCTGCACATGGCAATTTCGTTGCTGGCAAGCCCCATGCGCAGGTCGCGCCACTCCTCGTAGGTGCGCTGCGTGTTGGGGAACAGCTTGCCGTAGGAGGAGTTGGCCTTCTTGCCCATGTCCTGCTCCTTACGGAACGCCTCGTTCTGGCTGCTGACCTGTTCTTCCACACAGATGGTCCAGCTCAGCAGGAACGGACAGGGGATGCCGAGATCGGGAAAGCGCATGTTCTGCAGGTTGTCGGCCGCCTGCCAGAGCGCGAACTGCTTCGGCACCTTAGTCAGCTGCATGTTCACGATGCGCGTGCTGGCCACCGTGGACACAGCGCCCTCCTCTACGGCTCTGTCACCGGCTTTTGTGGAGGTGGTCAGCCGCAGGTAATCCGGGTGCACCTCCATTTCTGTACTGGTGTCCACGCACTGGCGGTGCAGCTCCTGCTCCGGGTTCCAGTGCTCGCTGGCCGTACTGACCTGACCGGGGCGATAGTTCAGCTGCTCGCGGATGATCGACAGAAACTCCGACGCGCCCACCCGTCGCGTATCCATTGACGCGGACATCAGGGACACGCGGACGGTCTCCCGAAGTTGTGCCACCTCGTCCATCGATTTAAGGCCGCCGGTGCCGGGGTGCGCATACACCAGAAACACGCGGTAGTTGCGCAGGTAGAGCGGATATTCTCGCTCGTTGGCCAGCCCCTTCAGGGCCGATCGCTCCCAGTAGGCTTTGGTGATGGCATTGAGCTGCGGCGCCATGTCGCCCTTCCACATGTCACGGCTCAGCCCGTTCTCCAGCATGTCACCCACGCATTTGCTGGCCACCATCAGCACCGTGACCGGCGTCCTGCGCGGGAGCTTTTTGCGCATCAGGTCGTCCAGCGCCTGCACCACCTGCTGGTTTGCGCCGGCGAGCGGTGCCACCTCCAGCATAAAGCCTACCGAGCGGGTATTAATGAAGAGTTCCGATTTTTCGTCGAACTCGCGCCACGGCAGCAGGCTGGTCAGTGAGGGGTAGCTGAAGCTTTCCTGCAGCTTCTGGCGGGCAAGCTTTGCCCCGCCCTCGTCCCGGCTGCTGTTCATAATGCCGGCGAGGTGATCGATAACGTTACTGAGCATGCTGAACTCCTGCGTAAGGTGCGCGTAGCACTGTGTTCATCACATCCCGTAACAGCAGGCTTTTGCCTGCGCCGGTGTCGGCACAGATGAAAATATGCCCCGATGAAACATCAGCCTGCAGCAGACTGATACCGGGCCAGACCCGGTGATGCAGCGCGGCCGCAGACGATGCGGGCGCCCGCTGCTGATGCGCGGAACGGAAAGAAAAACGTTTTTTCATTACTCCCCCTCGCTGATAACCCGGAAATCTTCGTCCCAGCGTGATTTCTGCTTCACGAACTCCACCACGGCGGGCTGATGGAAGCTGTCCTGCTCGTCGACCCACGGCGCGATCCACAGGCGCTGCGTCGTGTCAGGAATGCGGCGGGCGTCTACCTGTCCCGGTCCGCTGTAATCACCCGGCACCACCGGTGTTGCTGCGCGAACCGGCACCGTGGATGCACGGAGACTGTCTGCGCTCAGCGCCTGCCCGGAGACAGGACGGGGAGTCAGCGTCGCCACGCTCACGGGGCGGTAAGGATTAACGGCGGGCTTCACATTGCCGGGCGTCGCCAGCGCCTCAGCGGCAGGCTTTGGGCCGGCCTCCTTCTGCGCGGTCAGGTCGTCGAGGCTTTTGCCTTTTGATGCCAGTTTGCTGGCCTCAGACATCGACAGGCACTGGTCCGTGGCGGTTTTGTTACAGTCAAAGTCAGAGTTCATGCCGGCGCAGCCGGTCAGCGCAGCGCACAGCAGTGCGCCCGCAAAAAGTTTTTGCATGGGGGGTATCCTCAGTGGCGGCCTGGCCGCAGCGGTATTAAAAGTGAGTGGTGTGGGTTAAACGAATGGTGCGGGTTGTTGCCCTGGTGAAGGCACAGAAAACAGGTTCAGCCGGTATGTTTACCTTTCATGAAGGCGTTGACCGTCAGCAGGTCCTTGAGCGCATCCTCGCTCATAACACGATGGCTGCTGGCAGCGGGTACGTCTTTTACCGGTGCTTTTATGCGCGCCCAGACGTCTGCGCGCGGTGTGCCCGGTGAAACCTGGCGGATGACGTCAGCAATGTACGCCGCCAGCCGCTCAATCGTGACGTCAGCGAGTGCGGGTACGTGCCCGGAATTCTCTGCCAGCGGGCGAATTGCCGCATCCGGAACCGGTCGGGTGTTAAGTCTTTCAAGCCGGAACACCATATTGCCGGCGGGATGCGTCACGCGGATGAGCAGCGCTTCCGGCGGGGTGACTGTTTTATCAGGATCCATAGGCACCTCAGATTAAGCGATAAGGTTAAAGAACGAAGCCGGAAAGGTGGAGCAGCAGCGCCGCACTGGCCAGACAGGTGCTGGCGGCACTCGCGATGGCCAGCCGCTGGAAGCTCAGCTGCATATGGCCTCCGTCTGAGTACTGTCTTCGGCCAGACGGTGCTGAATCACCTCAATTTCGGTGAGCAGCGCCGCGAGCCTGCAGCTGCTGGCCTGCGTCTTCCACGCTTTACGGTAGCGGAGCTGCAGCGCGCAGAGCCGGATACGCTGCTCCCGGCGGGTGCGTTTATTCATGATGGCTCCTGCAGTCAGATTCCCCGCGCTCATCCCGTTCACGCTCAGTGAAAGCAAAGGTCCGACGCCGGGCGGGCGTCGTGAAGGTCTGCATCTCTTTATCAAGCCAGCAGGTAAGCATGGGGACCGAAATAAATCCTGCCTCTACCACCACCTGCTGCAGTTCACGCCAGGCCGTGACGTCCCGATAGGGATAGACCGCCAGCCTTCGGGCAATCAGGTCCTGCCAGTTAAGCGGCTCCCGCAGCCGCATGACAACGGCGGCAGCCACAACAACTGCGGGCAGCACCATCAGCCAGCCGGCCCAGACCCGCCCATGATAAGAGTAATCGCCCCAGAGCACGGCCAGTACCGCCAATGACAGTATGCAGACAACCAGCGTGTCGGCATAAGGCAAATGGCCGTGCTTCCAGCTGGCCACCATGACCCGTATCTCTCCCAGCTGACGGCGCCGGCGTTTTTCATCGGATAAGCGTGTCCTGATCATGCCGCCTCCCCGCGCGAGGTAATGTGAAAGCGCATATGGCTTTCTACCGGCACGCGCACCTGGCGGTTCATCAGGGTCAGGAGCAGAATGGCGCGTTTTGTACCATCCGGTTCACACCACACCGCCTCCAGCCCCTCGAATGCCCCGTCCTCAATCATCACGCGGTCACCGTTCACCGGCGCGTCCGTGGTAAGCGGCACGCCCTCCCAGCCGGCCTCCAGCTGCGCGATGACGCGGTCGGGCACCACCGCCGGCAGGCCGCCAAAGCTGATGAGCGTGGAAATTCCCCGCGTGCCCTTGATGGCGGTGGTGTGCACCACCTCCGGATCGAAGCGCACGAAAAGGTAGCCCGGAAAGAGCGGCTGCGGCGTCACGCCGCGCACCCTGCCGTTGCGCAGCCGGACGCGGGAAAACACCGGCAGCAGGCAGGTGACGCCCTGACCCTGCAGCTGTTGACAGGCGTACTTCTCCTGCGCCCACTTTGTCTGTGCTACGTACCAGTTTTCCATCGCTCACTCCTGTCAGTTAATGGTGTCGCCGAGGCGCAGCTGGCTGGCCTGACGAAGAACTTCATCGGGGTTTAACACCGGGGCGCTGTTGCCGCCGCCGGTGCTGACCGGCTGGTTCGCTGCGGTCTGCTGCACTACCGGCTGCGGTGCCTCTTTCTGTGCTTTTTCGGCATCAGCGTCTTCGATGGTTTCCAGCCTGAAGCCCTTCTGGAACACCACGGTCACGGCGTTGCCGGCACCGATATCAATCACCGGGTGGTACTGCTCGGCGCGCTTAATCCAGTACTGGCTCAGCGTGTCCGCCGCCTTGCTGGCGCCGCCGCCGAAGCCCTGTTTAAAAATGTCACCGGCACCGACCGAGGCACTTGCACCGAGCCCTACCGTCGGCGTGGCGGCGGACTTGATGCCCTCACCGAAGCCCGACAACATTCCGGCGCCCCAGGCGTTAGCGACGATTACGCCGTTACGCATCACCGGCTTGCCGCGGATGCCTACCTTGCCCTGGAAGGACACGTGACCGTCGAACGGCATGTCGATATGCTTGCCGTTCTTCAGGATGCAGCTGATGTTTTTGGTGCGCACTTCGCCGCGCTCGCTGGAGATGTCGCCGTACATTTCCCCGGTGACGCGGCACTGGTCCATGTTCCAGGTCTTGCCGTTGGGCATGGAGACGTCACCAAGCAGGGTAATGACCACCGGCGAGGTGTTCTGCTGACCGGTCACACTGGCGTTGGCGTCAGCGCCCTCAATCATCACCGCCTCAGAGAAGGAGCCGGAGGGGATCCAGGGCAGCTTCGTCTTTTTGTCGGTGAGCGCGGCGTAAGTGAAGGTGTCGCGGCTCAGACCGCCCGGGCGCACCGTGCCGGCGCCAGGGTAGAACCCCTGCCCCTGCGCGGGATAGAACTGACTGCCCTGCCCGGCAGCCGGTCCGCCGCCGGGATTGCTGATGCTCCACTGCGCCGGACCGGACTGCCCGGCCGGGACGGGGCCATTCGCCGGTGAAGTGCTGGCTGGCTGCGGGGCGGCAGGCGCCTTACTCCCCTGCGCCTGCTGCGTCTGCAGCTGCGTGATGGCGTCGGCCATTGTGCTGAGCTGCTTTTTGAGCTCGTCGTTCTGGCTTTTAAGCGTGCTGGTCAGCGTGCCGAGGTCGCGCTCAAGCCCCGCAGTCTTGTTCTGCTGCTGCTGCAGCGCCGCAGTGGCCACGCCATCGGTAAAGGAGGTGTTTATCAGGCCGCCGGTCAGGTTCGGCGCGGCCTTCGGTGCGGGCTTGTTCAGCTCCGCCTGATGGTGCGAGTACGCCCAGATTCCGCCGCCTACCGCCAGCATGACCGCGGCGGAGACGCCGGCAATCACCCACTGTCGGCGGCGCGTGGCGGTATTGATGTTGCTCATGAGCCGCCCTCCGCGTCAGTGGAGAAAATCACCCACACGAAGCCCTCGCCGTTTGCATAAAGCGTGCGGGTTGAAAGCATCACCGCACGCACGCCCTTCTGCCAGAACTGCTTTTCGCTGAGCGCCCGCGTCACGTAGCCGGTGTTTTTCATGCGGTAGCGCATGACGCGCAGGTGCGAGCCGGCCAGCTGGCGCTCCGGCGTCAGCTGCACGCCCGCGGGCGGGTTATACGCCGGGCCGCGAGAGGCTTTCACCTCGGTGTAGTTCTCCGGCACGTCGCCGTTTACGATGCTGCGGGCAACGCTCAACAGCGTTTTCTGGAAGGGCTGGCTTTCCTCCCACACCTTCGCGTCCGGGTTGGGCTTCAGCGGCACGTCCGCCGGAATCAGGTGCAGCGTGCGGCCGTTGCCGGGTTTCGGTGAGACGTCAATCGAGACGCCGACGCCCCCGGCGGTTTCCAGGAACAGGGTGAAGTCCTGCCCGGTCAGCGGCGTGATAAGCAGCGCGCCGTCGGCGGTGGTGGCCTTCGTGTAGGCGTTATCCGGACCAGTCACGGCGGTGATGAGCTCGCCGTCGATGATGATTTTGTTGGGGCTGGTATTGCTCATCTGCGCCTTCAGGTGCGCGTTGTTCTCAAACATGGTTCCGGCCGGGCCGGGCACCGCGGCCTGTGCGGCGGGCAGCAGCGCCAGCGCGCCGGCCACGGCGATGGCGGAAAGGGTCATTTTCATGGGGTCAGTCCTGTTGCGGGCGGCGTTCAGGTTGGGTCCAGGGCACCTCGGGGAAGGCCGTCAGGCGGATAAGGCCGTCCACGTAGTGCACGCTGAGCCGGTAGGCTTTATGCGAATCCGGAAGTGATATCTTCAGGTTGCCGTTGGTGGTGCTGGCGCTCAGCGTGCCCTGCGCAATGACATCGCCGGTGGTGGTGTCGGTCATTTCGTCATCGATGCGGAACACGGAGGAGACGCCGTTCTTTTTGATGTACTCAGCTTCGGCGGCGAGCTGCTTTTTCAGGTCGTCACGGTATTCAGCGGGAACGAAGCGCAGCAGGGCGGCGTGCTGGCTGTCCACAGTTTCCGGCGTGACGGACAGGCGCAGGTTAATGAAAGAGCGCACCAGCATGCCGTTTAAGGCCGCGTCTCCGGAGGCGGAACCGGAGGTGAACGGGCGGTCAAACATCATTGGGGTAGTGATGGTCCTCTGCGTTTTCGCAAAGTGCCACGCCAGCGCGCCGGTGACGACGGTGCTGGCGGCGAGAATAAACACGAGCAGCGAAAGCGCGCACAGGGCCAGAATGATTACCCGGTTGCGCCCTTCCCGGACCTGATACTTCATAGCGTTATCCTTTTAAAAAGCGCCACCCGAAGGCGGCGCGCGGGTTACTGCATCCAGTGCCGGTTACCCGAGTCAGGCACGCGGCGGAACTGCAGCCGGAGCAGCGCGGTGGGCAGGTACCAGTAAAGAAGGTTCATGAGCCACCAGGTGCCCTGCCCCTTCTTCAGGTGGCGGACCAGCAGCCAGAGCGCGGCGGCCACAATGAGCATGATGATGAACATGTCGCAGAGCAGGCCGATGCCGGCGCACGCAAGGATGAGCACGGCCTCCTCTGTGGGGAGTCCGATAAGGCGTTTCTGCTCATTGAGGGTTTCCGGGAACTGGTACTGAAGCGATTCCCTGTCCATACGGGATTAGCCGGCCAGGGAGAAGAGCGTGCGGGTAACAACAACAAGAAAAGCCAGGCCGCCCACGAACAGCGCCGGGTTACGGGTTTTGATGAAGGTGATAATGGAAATGACGACTTCGGCCATGTACAGCCCCCACTCAACGGTGCTGCCGTGACCAAACGTATCTTTGGCGTCCTGCTTCTGGCCGGACAGCAGGTCCTCTGCGCGCACCAGGTGCGGCAGCGCGAGGGCCAGCACGACCAGCGCCAGCAGCAGTACGTTCGCATGGTGGCGATAACCGTATGCAGACATCCGGCTAAAGGCGCGGCGGGTGATGCCGATAAGTCCCTCTGGCGCCGCCCCGCTTAGCGTCGCGCAGGCTTCCGCAGACCCCTGCACCGGTGCAGGGTGTGAAGTGACAACTTTCATGTATAAAACCCTCGATTTGAGTTAAAGAAATGTCAGTGTGCGTAAACAGACGTAACGCGCCGTAAGTGTACATTTTCTCAAAAAAAAAAAATCTGTGACGCACGTCACACTTTTAAAGTCTCTCACGCTCCTTTTTAGGATTATTCCTGAAAGGGCGTGGCGTACGCTTGCTGCCTGTCCAGGGTGAGCCTCGTAGGGAGGTGATTACGCATGAAAGTAAAAGAAAAGATGGCCGACGGTCGCGGACGACCACGGAAATATGCCCGCGGGGAAATGCAGTACAGGAAACTGTGGTTACCGGAGAACCTGCTGATGGAATTACGCGTGGCGGCACGCGTCCGCCGGTATACCACCAACGACGAAATCATCAGCCGGTTAATTACGTCGATGCAGTTTTCTCCGCGGCGTCACGTGATTAAAACCGACGAGGGACAGCGGCTGGTTGCGCTGGCCAGGATGTTCGATGAGTTTATTCAGTCCCGTCTGGATATTATCCGGGAAAAATGCAGGAATGATGAAGACAAAAATACAGATAAAAAAACGTTCACTCCGGGAAAAAGCAAGGCCTTCAGCAGCAGCTTTCCGGAGAATCTGCGCCGGGACATGGAAATCAGCGCGCGGTTTAACCGCCGCAGCGTGAACATGGAAATACAGGTGCGCCTGCTGGATTCGCTCAATTACTTAACGGAGCAGCAGTTGCCGGAGAATGAGGAGGTAAGGCGGCTGCGCGAACTGGCTATTTTATTTGACGAGTTCATTCTGGAAAAAGTCGTGGTGGCGGAGAATCCGATAGCGGGAAAAGAGGCTGGGTCGTAACGGGAAAACCGGCGAGCCACAACAGCCTTAAATGAAATATTTTTAATTTTAAAATCGCTTAATTATTTTCACTTCTTACCAACCGGAAGGGTGCCGCCAGCCGCTTCATTAAAACAGACGGCACCCGGCCAGTGGTTATGGCCAGTTAAAAGGAATTCAGCGCTATTATTTATCAGCGCATTTATGAAACTGCTTAATTCCTACTGATGGTAAATACATGCCGGGCATTTATCTTCGTCTGAATGAAGGTAACTGAATGATGCTATCCCCTGCATCATTAATAAATAGAGTTCACATCCTGACCACATCTGAAACACACAATCTTATTCCGTGGCAGGTGATTTCACCCATTCTTCAGGCGCTCTCTGTATGCCATACCGGGTGCTGACTGCCACCCGGATTAAAACGGGATGCCCGGAGCGCGCGCAGGGGGATAAGGATACATTTGTTTTTTCTCCCCCCGCTACGCTCAGCAGCCATTCTGAGGGGAAACCTAAACGATTTAATACTTCTTCCTGACCCTTGCCGTTTATCAATAAGTTTTAAGACTGTTACGCATAACGATGTCAGGCGTCAGCATGACCGTTCTCTTCATGCCGGACAAAATGCCGGTTATCGGCATCGCTTTCAGAACTGTCAATTTCGGCCAGGTACTGGCTCAGCAGCGTGTCTATGCGCTCGGTTCCGCCTCCTCCTGTTGCGTTAACATACAGTTCTGTCATCATGGTCAGTAATATCATAATGCCTTCTTTGCTGCCGCTGACTTTTCTGATGAGTTCGCGGTTAAATTCTTTCTGATTGAAGGTGTCCTCTTTGTTTTTGGCTTTATGCATAATCAGACCAAGCCGTAATAATTCATTGCACGTTGATGACAGGCTGACTTCGGCCGGGCTGGCCCCGTTCTGAATGTCCAGAAGATAAATATCCCTGATTTCCTTCTCAATTTTATCTTTGACGTAAATGCCCATTCTGCCCATTATCTTTTCTCCTGAGTGGCTTAATTAACCACCGTCATATTTTCTTTAGCGTTTCGTGCTGTGGCCGGTTTAACTGCACTATCAGACGATACCAGCACTGAGTGTGCACTTTGCTCTGGAATTCTGATTTATACAGGTAGTCGTTACCGACACCATCATGTCGTAGAGTGTGACACTGTACGACATACAATACACTGATTAAAAATCACATCTACATTTCTACGATACTGTATCGCAGGAACCTACGACAACAGGTAGTAGGAACCGACGATACACTATCGTAGCTTACGACACCATTGTGTCGTCGTTTCCTACGACAAAACAGGCACATACACCTTGCAAATAATCAATAAGGCCTCATAACACAATGAATTAAAACACAAAAACAGCAAGATAAAATCTTGCGTGGGGTGTGATGGAATTATATATCTCAAGAGCGGCTTGTTAAATAACGCTATCTTCCTGAATTCTTTATATCCCTGACGATGTTCATCACCTGCCCGTCAGCGCACCGTGCGCGTCTGTAACGAATTATCTTGCATCAGACGATCTGAGCGCGTATTTTTCACACGAACCCGCCTGGCGCTTTATGCGCATGTACGTGAGACAATAAGAATGAAATGGTTTGCAGCTTTCGGGCTTGCCGCTGTATTCAGCGTGCAGGCCGCGCCGGAAATGTGTTTCACCAAAGCCGGTCAGGATTTCGGCATTGATCCGCGCCTGCTGATGGCACATTCAATACAGGAGTCGCGCATGCGTAATAACGCCCTGAACACGAAAAGCAGCGGCGGAACGCACGACGTCTGTAATATGCAGATTAACAGCTCTCACTTTAATCAGCTGAAAAGATTTGATATTACGCGGGAAAGGTTGCTTAAGGATCCGTGCATCTGCATTTACACCGGCGCGTGGATCGAGGCGCGCAACTTCAGGCAGTACGGCAGGAACTGGGACAGCGTCGGGATGTATAACACCGGCCCCAGTCCGAAGCTGATAAAACAGCGACGTGAATATGCGGCCATCATAAAAAGTATTTACCGCGTGCTGATCGCCCGCGATGAAGTTTACGCCGCCATGTCACAACAGAATAAAAAAACGCCCGCGCCGGAAACCTTTCTCAGCGCGGACGTCAGCACCGCATCACAATAACCCCGGCAACCGGGGTTAAACATTACGACTTCAGTTTTGCGAACTCTTCAGCCATTTTCCACAGCGCCTGATTCAGCTTAATATCGCCATCAATACCCGTTACCGGGCGCGTGGTGGTTCTTTTTCCCTTCGCCGTTCTGCCGGTGACGCCGCCCTTGATCAGGTTTTCCTGCACGATATTAAACGCGGTCCATAAGTCGGTGCCTTTGTCATACCAGGCGCGCGGCTGAATAATCCGCTCGGCTGTTACCGGCGGCTCTTTCCCGTCATACTTATATTCCAGCGCCAGCTGACCCAGCAGGCGGCGTTCTTCATTGTTAACCTGAATTCCTTTCATGATGTCGATGTTATTTTCGACCTTGTCGAATACGCCCAGTACTTCATAAGCGCCCTCAATAACCTGCGACACGATATCGCCTTTATGCGGCACGCTGATTTCACCGAATGATTTCCAGCATACCAGGCCGTTGCTGCACACCTGCCGGAAAATACCGGGGATCATTTTATAACTGCTGGAGCCGTCGTGGCTGTTCAGTAATACAATTTCCGGCACTTCCCCGCCGCCGTTATTATTTCCCCGGCGCAGGCGGATCATGTGTTTGGTAAAGTCGCGGCGCTCCGGGTCGCGCACGCGGGACTGGCTCGCAAAATAAGGCTGAAAGCCTTCCCCGCGCAGTTTATCCAGCAGTGTAACGGTCGGAATATAGGTATAACGGTCTGAGCGCGAGTCATGTTTCTCTTCGGAAAATGCGCTCGGCACGACGCGCATTAATTCGTCATTGCTCAGCGGGTGATTTTTACGTACGGAGGTCGGGGCAGCGTAGCGGGTAGCAAAACGGACCATAATCAGATTCCTTATATTGAGAAAGAGGGTGAAATAAATCTGTTTACTGACCGGGATCAGTTCCCGGCCACAGCGGCGGCGTAATACTCCCGAACGACCACAAATCCGGTGTCGTATTCCTGGACCGCCACGGGATAGCCTTCATGGACGTAAATTTTCAGGGCTTCCGGCTCCGGGGTGGGCTCCTCAATCAGCGTCAACCCGGCCAGTAAGGCACTGTGCACGCCTGCCACGCCGGTAAACTCCCCGTTCGCACGGATCCAGCGGTACAGGTCCGCAAACTGCGCCGCAGAGAGCGGATGTTGATCCTGCCCTTCAGCCCATGTTTTGGGAGATTCTGGCGTGGCGGTTTTGACGTTGACGTTGTGTGTGTTCATGGCATTTCTCCTGCTCAGGTGGGTTGTCATGTTTCGGTCGATCCAGTCGCGGCGAAGGGCAAAGGAGCAACGGCAGGCGGCGGGTGCAAGGGCGCCGCAGGCGTGCATTTCACCCTTGCAGCTGACGAATGACGGTGCTACGACCAGCCCTCCGCGCCTGGACTGACCGGAACAGGCCCGCCGCGCGCGAAAACGGGCATGAACACACCCGGCACGACGGAACGGCGTGGCGGCATTAAAGGGCGCAGCGCGCCCGGTGAACGCACCGGCGACAGCCGGTTGCAGGGGTTGCGTCAGGATGGAAACCCGCTGGCCCGGAACGGGCCCGGGCAGAGACGGCGTGCCGGCTCTGTGCGCAGCATGACAGCCGCCCGGACGCCCGGTGCGACAGCTTTTTACCTCGCGGGACAGGACATTCCGGCCTGAAGAAAAGAAACACAAGGACGTGGGCGTTTATGACGATCTATATCCTGCTCAGTGCCGGACAACACCCGGCCAGCGATGAAAGGGAAAATGACAGCAGAGGGAGCGGTTCAGACTGGGGCGGGAGATTACGGCTGCATATGTGCCCGCGAAGGAGGCAGGCCGGTGCGTCAGCACCGGGTTTTTACCGGCAGAGCCGCGGGGTTTATCCCTTCGCGCGCGTCCTGATGCGGTACAGCGAAACCGCCACGATGGCCGCCCCCATTATCATGGACAAAAGCGGCAGCAGCAGCCCGTGGGATGCAGAGTACAGCATGACCGCGCCTTCCGGTCCGGCCGCCGCCGGGTCAGCCAGCAGGTTCATTGCGCCCCAGACGCACAGAAACACGCCGCCCACCGGAACGGTCAGCGCAAGGAGTTTAAACAATGCCCGGTCACCCGCGGGCTGCGGGTGCTTTGATGCCAGCAGGCGCGCCAGCACGAAGCACATCGCGTAGCCGCACCAGTATGCCAGGCTGCCTGTCTCGACCGGCACCACGAACCGGAAGGCCAGCGCATAACTCAGGCTCAGCAGGGAACCCAGCATTAAAAAACTCATCATTGTCTCCTCGCGCGCCGCGCGTTCAGGCAGCATTGAAATTAAAATGTTCTGCAGGTGTTTTGCCACTTAAAGATGGCCGGTGCTATAGTTTTCATCGGGAACACCGGAAGTTTCCCCAAAGTCAGCTGTAAAACCGCCCGGCACCGACGTAGCCGGCGGCGAAAGGAGGCAGGGGGTCTCCTCCCCTGCCTTTTTTCGTTCTAGTCTGTGACCTTCCGGTTATAGACCACCTTCCAGTCATGGTACGCCGCGCAGTCGCGCAGCGATTCAGTTCGCACCACGTTCTCCGCCACGCCGTTCATCATCAGCACGCGCTCGATACCCGCGAACCAGTCCTCCGCCGGATTAAGCGGGAACCACAGGTTGCTGTTGATGCCGCTCAGCAGCGGATCGTTGCAGATGTGGATACCCCGCCCGTATCGGGTTTCGCTGCCGGTCACAATCAGCTCGCCGCGCAGCTCGCGTGTGACGGCGCAGCGCGCCAGCTCTGTGACCACATCATCCCAGCACCACTCTTTGCCCTCCGGCACCGGCAGCTCGACGCAGCGCAGATGCTTGTTACCCGCCCGGGCGGTGCGCTGTGCGAGCCCCAGCACCGACGGTTCGTTACTCTCGCCATCCGCACCGGTGAGCCAGTATCCGTTGTAATAAAAGGCTTCGTCGCCGTTGTCCAGGCGGATAAAGCAGAATTCGCCCAGCGCGCGCGTGATGTCGGCCTGCGTCACCTTTTGCTGCGCCGCGTCCGGGGAAAGGGTGTTTTGTACGCTCATGACTGTACCTCCAGCTGCTGACGCACGGCGCGCATGAAGTGCGGCCAGCTGCTGAACGTCATTTTCGGTACGCGCACGCCGCGACCGCTGTTAAAGCCTTTTACAAACGCCTGCGCCTGTGCGACGATTTGCGGGTCAAAATTCATATAACTCTCCTGAGTCAGGGTTTTGATGAGGTCGCCAGTTGCGTCTGGCGACCGTTGAGAAGGCAGGGGCAACCCTGCCTTTTTTACGTCTGTGTGTCGTCGGGCTCCATGCGGAGGCTGATATCCGTCAGGCGGGCCGCCAGTGCGCCGCTCGCCCGCCCCCAGATCACCTCGCCCCGGCTGCCAAACTGCGCGTGCACGATATGGCTCGCCACAATCCACGCGCGAAACGAGGACAGCGGCAGTGCGCTGTCCTGCACGGTATCGGCAACCTGCTGCGCCATATCGTGCAGCGTGAGCCGCAGGTGCTCGTGCTCCTCGCGGGCGCTGAGGCGGTGCTTTCCCAGCTCCGTCAGGGTCGCCAGGCTTTCTGCCAGGCCCGGCGTCAGGCCCGGGATTTCTGCCTGTGCGCCGCTGGTATATGGCTTTTTCATCGTGTTTCTCCTTTCAGTGGTCAGCATTCAGCGTGCGTCCATCCAGCCGCGAACCATTCCCTTCAGCCAGCAGACGGCTGAGTCCTGCTTACGGAACGTGATCCCGTAATGCGCATGGGCCTGAATTGCTTCAGCCACGTCCTGATCGGCTCTGTCACGCGCAGCGGAAAAACGCTGTTGAAGGCCGTTCATCCATGTTTTGGGAGATTCTGGCGTGGCGGTTTTGACGTTGACGTTGTGTGTGTTCATGGCATTTCTCCTGCTCAGGTGGGTTGTCATGTTTCGGTCGATCCAGTCGCGGCGAAGGGCAAAGGAGCAACGGCAGGCGGCGGGTGCAAGGGCGCCGCAGGCGTGCATTTCACCCTTGCAGCTGACGAATGACGGTGCTACGACCAGCCCTCCGCGCCTGGGCTGACCGGAACAGGCCCGCCGCGCGCGAAAACGGGCATGAACACACCCGACACGACGGAACGGCGTGGCGGCATTAAAGGGCGCAGCGCGCCCGGTGAGNCGGTCGATCCAGTCGCGGCGAAGGGCAAAGGAGCAACGGCAGGCGGCGGGTGCAAGGGCGCCGCAGGCGTGCATTTCACCCTTGCAGCTGACGAATGACGGTGCTACGACCAGCCCTCCGCGCCTGGGCTGACCGGAACAGGCCCGCCGCGCGCGAAAACGGGCATGAACACACCCGACACGACGGAACGGCGTGGCGGCATTAAAGGGCGCAGCGCGCCCGGTGAGCGCACCGGCGACAGCCGGTTGCAGCCGTTGAACCTGGACATCAGACCGAAACCGCTTGCGGACGAAACCCGCAGGGGTTCGGCGGCGCTTGGCGGCTTGCCGCTTAGCGACGTAGGGCTCGACGACCCGGCTTGCCGGGGAGCCGGAGGGGGCCCGAAGTCGGGCTTTCTGGTTTACTCTCTGAGTGAATAAAAAAATGAAAACGGCATCAGATTTGTCAAAAACGCGACTCAAAAACCCGGTTCTCTGCATAAAAACCGGCTTAACTGCATCATCAGCGCTGTGTGACAGACTGACCAGTGGGTGCGGAAAACCGCGCCGGCAGGCGCGGGTCTCCCGCAGGCCGCCGGAGGCGGCAGGGTGTTTTCGCGGCCGGAAAGGGGCGGCGGGCCTCCCTGCCCTGCCCCGGCTTATTTTTCCAGTGCGGCCATAACTGTTCTGATGGCCTCATTTTCCTGTGGCCAGAGGCGTTTTGCTGTTCCCTACCCGCCCTGCACATTCTCAATCCGCATATAATCGCCCGCCACGCGCAGCACCTGTGCCAGCGCGGTAGCGGATACGGTAACTTCCCGCGCCTGCGCTTCCTCTTCGCGCAGGTTTGTCAGCATGTCCCGCACTTCATCCCGACCGATGCCATAACGGCGGTGGTCGCCAGCTTCTGCAATAAACTCCAGCACCTTGCCCGCCTCTTTCTCTGTTATGTCCATGCATTCCGCGCTGTCCAGCACGTCTTCCTGCGTCCAGACCAGTACCGCAACCTGGTTGTCCTCACCAAATGATTCGATCAGGTGGGCACACACCTCTTTAACGTTCCCGTACATCATGTTTTTTCTCCTGTTAACGGGGCGCTCTTTGGCGCCCCGTGGGTTAATCAGTCCAGCGCGGCAAAAATGGTGCGGGCTTCGGGATGAGTGAAGGCATAGTCAGTCAGCTGGCGGTGACGGCGGCAGTAAAGCGCGCACAGCTCGCCCTCGTCGTGACGGTCATACATCCAGCTACGGTGATTGAGCACCAGTGAAGTGATCACGATGCCCGCCGCCTCGCTGCTCAGGCGCACATCGCTGTGATTTGCCGGGTTAACAAAACGCAAGGTTTCCTCCGCTGCGGGCTTCATGAAGCCACCGCCGGACGGCAGCAGTGCAAAATCCCATACGCCGCCGTCGTAATCCGACAGGAAACGATCGGCGTACAGGTACACGTTGTTTTCGGCGCGTATGAAATCGTCGCCAAAAATCGCCGGCAGAAAACGCAGGCGCGTATAGCCGTCAAGGACGCGCGCGGACTCAAAAGCAGGGGTGGCAGTATTCATCAGAAATCTCCGCAGTCAGGGTGGTAAACCGTTCCGGCCTGTGCCGTGACTGAATGACAGCCCGGCGAAAAGCGGAGTGTTCATGAGCACCGCCGGAAGCCGCAGCGCAAGCGAGCGCGAGGCGGGATTACGCACGGCGGTGACGCGAAGCATGAGCGGAGGCGCGACGGGAGTAAGCCCGCAGAGGCGAGTGCGAACGGGTGAGGACGGTGAGCGAAGCGATCTCTTGAACACGCAGCGGCCGGGCTAAAGTGAAGTCACGGCACCGGCCGCAGACCGCACGGTTTTTATTCCTCCGCCGCAGGCGGCATAAAAGCGGCGCGCAGCAACGTCCTTATCCCCTTGTCCACATCAGGGGTGCATATTCGCCCCGGAACCCTGTGGATAAAGCTGCCCCTGCCGTACGCCGGCAGGGATGCAGAGGAGTGTTCGATTTTTAATCAGTCACGCCCTCAGGTGTTTCTGTATCACGGCCGCGCGCCGATAGAGTTCAACCAGGTCGCTGTCGATCCCCTCAATCAGCAGGCCCGTCATGCGCTGCTCCCGGCTGGCGCCGTGCCAGAGGTGGCGCGCAATCATGTCGCGCAGTCGCAGGTGAAATTCATACAGCGATTCTTCCAGGTCGGCGACGTCGGCCGCCAGGGTATCGCTGTCAGGGTGCATTGTGTGATCGTTCATCGTCATTTCTCCGGTTATCAGGCCGCGCGGGCGTCGCGGTGGGTATACAGACGGCGCAGGCCGGCGGCGTGGTACTGCTCCATCAGCTCGATACCGATCCAGCGTCGCCCGCACGCCTGAGCGGCCACGCAGGTAGAACCGCTGCCGGCAAACGGGTCCAGCACAATGGCGCCGGGCTGCGTGAAGGTCTCAATCAGCGGCCGCAGGGCGCTGACCGGCTTTTCGGTCGGATGATAGCGGTTGCCGGTGTACTCCCACGGCATCACATCGGGCAGTGGCTTCGCCGGCAGCGCAGGGCGCCCTTTGGCCAGCACGTAGGCGCTTTCGTGCTGGTAGCCTACGAACGCGGACTTTGAGGCGTAGGGTTTGGTGAACACGATATGGCCCACCACGCGGAACCCCGCCGCCTTCCACGCCTGCATAAAAATATCTACCCGGTTCCAGCCGTAGAAGCTCACCGCCAGGCTGTTGTCTTTGAGCACCCGGAACATTTCGTTGCTCGCCGGCTGGACCCACTCGCTGTTAACGTCGTTGGCAATTGACCGGCCGGAACGGTCTTTAAAACCGACGAGGTACGGCGGATCGGTGAGGATGAAATCAATGCTTTTATCCGGAAAGCCGCCCATAACCTGTATGCTGTCGCCGTGCATAAATCGAGACATAGTGATGCTCCTGTGTATGAAGGGGGCACCGGTAGTGGTGCCGTGACCTCCACACAGACGGGCGACCAGCGGAGCAAACAGGGGCGACACCGGAAGCCGCACGCGCCGCCGGAGCGGACTGAATGTCCCGCGCAGGGCGGGGAACGGGTGAGGATGTCGGCGCAGCTTCCCTTGTTTGCGAGGCCGCCCGGCTACCGTGAGGGCACGGCACTTTATGCCCGCCGTTTACCGGCCGCAGGACGGGAGACGGCATAAGCGTGGAGCGAAGCGACATCATCATTATCTTTCCCGTGAAAAGCGCCGCCCGCCGGGCGGCCGCCTCACTAGTCGTTTTCAGCCCCGGAAATCAGGCCAGTGGCAACCGCACCGGTCGCTCACCACGGGTGCCATAAGCGTACCGGTTACTTGCCACTCATCCAGAAAATGGAGGCCGGAAAGTGTCGCTGCCTGCTGCGCATCAAGTTGCACGAGGGACTTCAGCCAGACGTCATTGCCGTCAAAGCGCCAGTAACAGCCTTCACTCTCACGGGGTTCGCCCTTCCACCACGTACGGCCCATGAGCATGCAGCCCGCCTCTGCCAGCTGCTCATCCGGGGACAGGATGAGCATATGCTCCTCTGAGCATGCGCCCTGCCACTCTGCCTGAAAGGAAGCCAGCCAGGTGTTCACTCTTTTTCCTCCCGTTTTGCCAGAACCGTGTCAGCGCAGTGGCGCAGGAAGTACCAGCTGAGACTGATATCCGCATCGAGCGTGGCATCGGCCAGCGCGATCGTGGCCAGCACCTCATCGGACGTCAGCTCCGGTGCCACGTCTTCGAAATCATCGGCTACCCACAGGTGCACTACGCAGGGTGTGTCTGGTGCAAAACGCTGCAGCTGTTCGGCCAGCTGGCCAGTGGTGAGAGGGTGATTCATGGTTACTCCGGTTACAGGTTGCACGGCATCAGCGCCGTGACGTCACGGCAGCCGGGCCACTGCGGAGGACGCAGGGTCGAGGGACGAAGCCGCACGCGCCGGCGGAGCGGACTGAATGTCCCGCGAACGGCGGGGAACGGGTGAGTCATGAGGCGAAGCTGCCTTGCGGACGAAGCGGCCCGGCTAAGGTGAAGTCACGGCGCAGCCCGACGATCAGGAGGGAGGTACAAAGGCAATTCATGCTGTACAAGTTGTGAGATAAGCTGCCATATCTGGTAAAGAGCAGCGGCGAGGTATCTTCATCAAGGGCTGCTTTGTGCCAAAAGCGTACAAAGCTGACATCTCTATGTACGAGCAACGCTGAGCAAGCCAGTCAGTTGGTGATGGGAGTGAGTTGTCAAAGTTGTTGCCCTCTACCGTCGCCATCGGAGATTCTTGAATGTACGCACTCTAAGTTAGAGCTGCTTCAGTCTGTTAATCCGCATAGCTAACGAGATTTGCATCCTTAAAAAGACTAGTATTTATGAAAGATGACAGTTTGAAATTTATCATTAATGTACAGTATCAAGAAGGTTTAAATATCCTGGTTGAAGTTAACAGGTTCAGTTAAGTGCGCAAACCTTTGATTTAAAATGAAAAGGTGGAGGCTCTATGAAAGTGGTCAAACAAGATTATTGCAAAACTTGAGAAGTTGAGTGTTGTGAGGTACAAGATAAATTCTTTTTAGCAACTGAATAAAAAGTGTTACTTAAAAATGCTTTAGGCAATTTTGCCTCATTCTTTGGTATCACTTCAACAGCTCAGGACAACAATAAAATGGCAATGTTACAGCAGGAATTGATAGTACGTGGCGAACAAGTTGAGCGAGTTTTCATCAACTATCAAGATAAAAAATATGTAGTTAACCGTCAGTATCAGCGTAAGCTGATTTGGACTATTGAAGAAAAACAGAGTTTTATCGATTCAATAATAAAAGGGTTCCCTATACCTATAATATTATTAGCAGAGCCTCTTGGGCGAAACGACGGTACTCTAGAGATTATTGATGGTATGCAACGTATGAATGCTGTCATGTCTTTCATCACGAACGATTTCTCATTCGATGGTAATTATTTTGATCTTAATACTTTTGCGACTACAAAAGACTTATTAGATCGTGGAGTACTTGAACAGAAGAAGCCAGTGCTCGATCGAACGAAGTGCCTTGCAATTGCATCGTATCCTGTACCTCTTTCAATTTATGAAGCTGCTGAAAGAGAGTCAGTGGAAGAAGTATTCCGCCGCATCAATTCAGGTGGACGTCAATTGTCACGACAAGAGTTGCGAGCAGCTGGAGCAACTTATGCTTTCGCTGATTGTGTTCGAAAAATATCTGCAAGAGTTCGTGGTGATACATCGAACACAGATCTCTTATTATTAAGTGAAATGCAAAAAATCAGTATCACTAATAGGGAACTGCATTATGGTATAAATGCAGAAACTGTTTTTTGGATTGCTCACGGAATTTTGACGAAGGAACAGCTGCGTCAAAGTCGTGATGAAGAGTTGGTGGCGGACATAGTGGCCTATATGGTTTCAGACAGACCGGTTGCATCGCGTACTGAACTTTTGGATGATTATTTTGGGGCAACATATCCTGAAACGATGACTAGCAAGGCAAGATTTGAAGCAATCGATCAAGCAGTCAAAAGGAGGAGTGTAGAACTTGTTGATCTTGATTATCAACGAGTGCATGACGCGTTGATTTTACTTCTAAATCAGGCTCAGACTAATTTCTCTGGATTAATTTTCCCCACTGGAAATGGTGGTAATCCAGTGCCTCGTTATTTCCAAGTGATTTTCCTCGCCCTTCATGATTTGATAATTAAAAAAAGCATGGTTATTTCTGATAGTGCAGGGCTTATTGCACGGTTAAGGGATTGTGGAAAGAACATTCAGGTTCAAGATGGTGGCCGATGGGGTGCTGATAATCGAAGCAGAATGATTGATTCTATTATTGGTTGGATGCAAGGATTTTTTGAGAACGATCTTAATCCAGATCCAGCGAAAGTTCATTGGATAACTAAACTCCAAAATTTGCTTACGAACTCAATTACAGAACAAGCTGCCTACGATTTCAAACAAGGCTTCTATACTTTAGATCCTAAACCTTCTTTCGATGAAAATTCATTCGATAAAATAATGGAAACTTGTGCTGCTATCGCTAACATAGGCAAAGGACATAAAGGCTATGTGCTAGTAGGTGTAGCTGAAACGGCAAAGACAGCAGCTAGAGTATTTGAAGTTTTCGAAAGCAAAGCTCTATCCTATAATGGCTTCCACATAACTGGGGTCGATCATGAAGCTAATTTCGCTGGTAAAAGTCTAGATCAAATGTTCCAAGATATCTCTGATAGAGTGGGACGCTCAGGGCTTTCAGAACCATTAAGATCTTACGTTTATAACCATCTAAAATGTGTACGTTATTATGATAAGACGGTTTTTGTTTTCGAGGTTGAAGGTCAGGACTCTCCATCTCATTGGAACGGAAATTGGGTAGAACGTCAAGGTGCACAGGTCAAAGACATACCTGCTGATAAACTGGGATCATTATTTGAGCGCTTCAGATAAATGTATTTTTTATTATGCAATGTGATTAATGTTATATATAACAAAAGGCCTGATTAATCGGGTCTTTTATACAAGATTAAGACTAAACACTTGGAAATCAAATAAATATTGTGTTTATCTTTGAGTACTGTCGCCATTCTGACCAACCGCCAACCACTGGAAATGGCAACTAAGATTTGCCATTTCCACAAATATGCTGATGTCCGCTTTTCGCTCAAAGCGGAAATTCGCCTGAGTACGGTCCACTTTGTGCCAGAAACGGACGTTGATATCATCAGAGAAAGCCAGTCGCTCTCTGTAATACTCGCGCTACGCTTCTGACTGCTGACGCTCTACCTCTGCCGGGTTCACCGGCAGATTCAGGCGTTCTTTGTACGCGACACCGGCCGCGGCTAAATCCACGCTGATCCGATCGCGCTCTTCCCGGGGCCGGGCGGCAGGGTTATGTGACATGATAATCCCTCCGGACAAAAGTATACCGCCTATGCTGAATAGCAGGAGGGGCTTATGTGTGGACGATTTGCGCAGTACAGCAGCAGAGATGACTACTTTGACGCTCTGGGTATTGGCCCGGAAGAACTGACCCGGGATGCTGA
>NZ_VWVL01000012.1:0-31207 GCF_008632015.1 Pantoea sp. B_9
CACAGATTGTCTGATAAATTGTTAAAGAGCGGTGCGACGCGGCGTTCGGCCTGCTGTCGCGAGGTGGCGTATATTACGCTTTCCTCCTTCAGAGTCAAACACTTTTTTCAGCGTTTTTCTCCGGCGGAAGTTCTTAACGAAGCTTCCTGTCTACACCGCATTCCGTAAGTCGTTGTGCCGTGTCGATGGAGGCGCATTATAGGGAGTTGTTCGGCACGCGCAACCGCTAAATTCAATAAAAACAATCGTTCGCTGCATTCCACAGCAAAACCCCGCCTTATACCCGGTTACACACAAAGTTATCCACATCTGCAGCCGGTAATAAATTTAGGCGAGCATCGCGCAAACGTTTTCGCTACAATGCCCCGCGACGTCAAGGATGCCCCTTTTGGGGCGTTACCTGAGGTAAATGTTCTCTTCTATATATAGAGAGAGAAAGTTAAGCCTGATGTAACGCTCTTATTTACGCGAAACAAAGCCAAGGGATAAAACCACCATGCAACAACGTCGTCCTGTACGCCGCGCTCTGCTCAGTGTCTCTGACAAAGCCGGTATCCTCGAATTTGCTCAGGCCCTCTCCCATCGTGGTGTTGAGCTGCTCTCCACAGGTGGCACTGCGCGCCTGCTGGCAGATGCCGGCCTGCCCGTCACGGAAGTTTCTGACTACACCGGTTTCCCGGAAATGATGGATGGACGCGTCAAAACGCTGCACCCCAAAGTGCACGGTGGCATTCTGGGCCGTCGCGGCACCGATGATGCCATCATGGCTGAGCACGCCATCAATCCTATCGACATGGTGGTGGTGAACCTCTATCCCTTTGCCCAGACCGTGGCGAAAGCCGACTGCAGCCTGGAAGATGCCGTTGAGAACATTGATATCGGCGGTCCCACCATGGTGCGCTCGGCAGCCAAGAACCACAAAGACGTGGCGATCGTGGTGAAGAGCAGTGACTACGACGCGATCATCGCGGAGCTCGATGCCAACGAAAACTCCCTGACGCTGGAAACCCGTTTCGATCTGGCCATCAAAGCCTTTGAACACACCGCCGCTTACGACAGCATGATTGCCAACTACTTTGGCAGCCTGGTACCGGCCTATCACGGCGAGAGCACCGCGCCGGCCGGCCGCTTCCCGCGCACCCTGAACCTCAACTTTATTAAAAAGCAGGATATGCGTTACGGCGAGAACAGCCATCAGGACGCTGCTTTCTATATTGAAGAGCATGTCAGCGAAGCGTCGGTCGCCACTGCACAGCAGTTGCAGGGCAAAGCGCTGTCCTACAACAATATTGCCGATACCGATGCGGCACTGGAGTGCGTCAAGGAGTTCAGCGAGCCAGCCTGCGTTATCGTCAAGCACGCTAACCCATGCGGCGTCGCCGCAGGCGATTCAATTCTTGCCGCCTACGAGCGCGCTTACAAAACCGATCCGACCTCGGCGTTCGGCGGCATCATCGCCTTTAACCGCGAGCTGGATGAAGCGACCGCGCAGGCGATCATCAGCCGTCAGTTCGTGGAAGTCATTATTGCGCCATCGGCCAGTGAAGCGGCACTGCGCGTGACCGCAGCCAAACAGAACGTCCGCGTTCTGGTGTGCGGTCAGTGGCAGAGCCGTGTGGCCGGTCTCGACTTCAAACGCGTCAACGGTGGCCTGCTGGTTCAGGATCGCGATCTTGGTATGGTCGATGCCAGCCAGCTGCGCGTTGTCAGCCAACGTCAGCCAACCGAACAGGAACTGCGTGACGCGCTGTTCTGCTGGAAAGTGGCGAAGTTCGTTAAATCCAACGCCATTGTGTATGCACGCGACAACATGACGATCGGTATTGGCGCGGGCCAGATGAGCCGCGTTTACTCTGCCAAAATTGCCGGCATCAAAGCCGCTGACGAAGGACTGGAGGTGAAGGGTTCCGCCATGGCTTCCGACGCCTTCTTCCCGTTCCGCGATGGCATTGATGCTGCGGCGGCAGTGGGCATCACCTGTGTGATCCAGCCAGGCGGTTCCATCCGCGATGATGAAGTGATTGCTGCCGCCGACGAGCACGGCATCGCGATGATCTTCACTGACATGCGTCATTTCCGCCATTAATAGCCTGGAGCCGTAACGATGAAAATTTTAGTGATTGGTAATGGTGGACGTGAACACGCGCTGGCGTGGAAAGCAGCACAGTCGCCGCTGGCAGAAACCGTATTTGTTGCGCCAGGCAACGCCGGTACCGCGCTGGAGCCGGCCCTGCAGAATGTGGCCATCAGCGCCACCGATATTCCGGCACTGCTGGCGTTTGCGCAGCAGGAAAACATCGACCTGACCATCGTCGGACCGGAAGCGCCGCTGGTGATTGGCGTAGTCGATGCGTTTCGCGCTGCCGGCCTGAAAATCTTTGGCCCGACGCAGGCTGCCGCGCAGCTGGAGGGCTCAAAAGCCTTCACCAAAGATTTCCTTGCCCGCCAGCAGATCCCGACGGCGGAATACCAGAACTTCACCGAGGTGGAACCGGCGCTGGCTTACCTGCGTGAGAAAGGCGCGCCGATCGTCATCAAAGCGGACGGTCTGGCCGCGGGTAAAGGCGTCATCGTCGCCATGACGCTGGCCGAAGCCGAAGCGGCAGTACAGGACATGCTGGCCGGCAATGCATTTGGCGACGCAGGTCACCGCATCGTCATCGAAGAGTTTCTTGATGGTGAAGAAGCCAGCTTCATCGTGATGGTGGACGGCGATAACGTCCTGCCGATGGCCACCAGCCAGGATCACAAACGTGTTGGCGACGGCGACACCGGCCCGAACACCGGTGGCATGGGCGCTTACTCACCGGCGCCGGTAGTGACCGATGAGATCCACCAGCGCGTGATGGATCAGATCATCTGGCCAACCGTCAACGGCATGAAAGCGGAAGGTAACACCTACACCGGTTTCCTGTATGCCGGTCTGATGATCGACAAAGCCGGTCAGCCGAAGGTGATCGAATTTAACTGCCGCTTCGGCGATCCGGAAACGCAGCCGATCATGCTGCGCCTGCAGTCGGATCTGGTCGCGCTGTGCCTCGCCGCCGTCGACGGCAAGCTCGATCAGCAGCAGTCACAGTGGGATCCGCGCCCGTCACTCGGCGTGGTGCTGGCCGCTGGCGGTTATCCGGGCGACTATAACACGGGCGATCAGATCCACGGTCTGCCGCTGGAAGACGTACCGGACGGGAAGGTATTCCATGCCGGCACCACCCTGAAAGATGATCTGGTGGTGACCAGCGGCGGTCGCGTACTGTGCGTGACTGCGCTGGGTGAAGATGTGGCGGCAGCGCAGAAGAATGCCTACGCGCTGGCGCAGCACATCTCATGGAACGGCAGCTTCTGCCGTAATGATATCGGTTACCGCGCGATTAACCGCAAGTAAGCCCCCGGCGGCGGCCAGCCGGTCGCCGCTAAAAATCAGCCTCTTTCGGCTGCCAGCGGCACTCATCTTCCGGCGTGGCACGCAGCAGCTGAATCCCCTCTGGCGCTTCCAGCCACGACAGGGTAATCGGCTGTTGCTGCCCCTGCTGCTGTCGATACAGCGTCGCCAGCGTGTCGCGATCGAACGCCACATTCACCTGCTGCCCCTCACAGTCACGAACCTGCGTACCGCCCTGCCAGTGCCCCTGCCGCAACAGTACCCGACCACTCAGCAGTGCATTGCTCTGCGCCAGCATGCGCTGCGCGTCAAACCGGTACAGCTCGACGCTGTCGGCGCTGACGGCTTCACGCCGGCCAGCCAGCTGTCGCTGCATAAAATTGAGGTTGCCCTGATGGTCGAAACGCAGGGTTACGTCGTCCGGCTGCTGGCCAGTGACGTGCCGTTCCACGCTCAGCAGTTTATCCGCCTGCCAGATATAGTCGGTGGTTTCCCGGCTATCGCCATTGAAAGGGGTGTAGACAGTACGCAGATGGACGGCTTCGTGGTCGCCGTTTTTACGCCAGATTCGCACCGTACCACGGTCAGACAGATAGCCGCTGGCGGTGAAAGCCGGAAGATCGGGAGTGGCACTGCAGCCGGTGAGTAATACCCCGAGGAGGATGGCGCAGAGGCGCTGAGAAGAGATGTTCAGCATAGCAGGCCCCGGTAACAAAAAGGGGCGAAATCGCCCCTCTTTTAAAGCTAAACCGCGATGCGGAAAACTTACTTAACAGCGTCTTTCAGTGCTTTACCAGAGACGAACGCTGGCACGTTAGCTGCAGCGATTTTGATCTCTTTGCCAGT
The DNA here is from genome assembly GCF_008632015.1 of Pantoea sp. B_9. Lineage (NCBI taxonomy): Bacteria > Pseudomonadati > Pseudomonadota > Gammaproteobacteria > Enterobacterales > Erwiniaceae > Pantoea > Pantoea sp. B_9. Next base: position 4,229 of record NZ_VWVL01000012.1, read on the forward strand.
CTGCGGGTTGCGACCGGTACGCTCAGCGCGGTGGTTCACTTTAAAAGTACCAAAACCAACCAGTTGTACAGCATCACCTTCTTTCAGAGACTCAGTGATCGCAGCCAGGGTAGATTCCAGCGCAGCTTTAGCCTGGGTTTTAGACAGGTCCGCTTTCTCTGCGATCACATCAATCAGTTGAGTCTTGTTCATAAGTTATCCTTAAAGTGTATTTATCGCTTGCTAAGCAACGAGTGCGAGGGAAAAGCCATATTCTGGCACTCTTCAGCCTGCACGCACCGATAGCCACAATTTTCAGCCCCCCAAATGTAGACCAGACAGGGGGCTGATGTGAAGCCTCCAGGCGCGGTAATTCGGGCCTGAAGTCACGTTTTCTCGCCTTATTGCTGAAAATTTATACCGATGTTACTGATTCCGGCTTCACGCAGGTCTGCACGTAGTCCTTTGATTAGCTCCAGGTCCCGTTCTTCGCACTCTGCCAGCAGGCGAAAAATCTCCCACTGCAGGTCCCATTCGTCAATTACCGCCTGGTTGTCACGCAGCTCTTCGTCGCTCATTTCACGACCGGCCTGGGTCATTTCGAGGATGGCCACGGTGGTGATCGACGTGCGGCTGACTTCGATGGCGTGCTCCAGCGTTTCACCGCTCAGCTGCGCGTGCAGGAGTTCACTCAGCGCCACGCAGGCGTCAATCGCCGGGTGCACGCCGTAAACGTCAAAGTCGTCACCGTTTGGGATCGCCGCTTCCAGTTTCTCCAGCTGGCTGTCGAAATTGATTTTGGCATCCTTCACCGTCAGGCTTTCCCACACCAGGTCGAGAATGCGGCGATAGAGCTGCGGATCGGCAAACTCGGTCTGCTGACAGAAGGCCCAGTAATTGGGGAACATCCGCTCGCACAGACAGGCCATAAAGGTCATGTGCTGCCAGCTTTCCAGCTTCGCCAGACGCAAATGGACGGGGTTCTGTAACATCAAACTTACTCTCGGTAGATTAGCTGGCGGCAGTGTACCGCAAAAGCCGCACACAAACAGCGTTAGCGCGCATTTTGCCACTTCACAAAAGCGGGACGGCCAGACGCTACGGCATCAGCCCAGCGCGTTGGCTCCGGCAAGCGGTAGCCGGCCATGCAGGCCTCAACCCAGTGCAGTGCGCTGTCGAGGCTGACGCGGTGGCCGGTTGAGACAAACAGCGGATTGCAGCGCGTCTTGCTGCGCCACACCCAGGCAATCTGCTCGCCTTTATCCATCAGCGGCTGACGACTGCCCGGTGCCGCATCCAGCTCAGCGAAACGGCCGCACAGGCGCTTTTTCGCTACGCCGATGGTTGGCACATCCAGCAGCGAGCCGAAATGCGCAGCAACGCCCAGCCGGCGCGGATGAGAGATGCCATGGCCGTCGACGAACAGCAGATCGGGCCGCTGCGACAATTGCTGCCATGCCGCCTGCAGGGCTGGAATTTCGCGAAACGAGAGAAAACCGGGGATATAAGGCATGGTGGTCGCGACACGCGCGATGCGATGCTCCACCAGCGTTAATGAAGGGTATTCGAGGATCACCAGGGCGGCGCGCGTTACCTCGCCGCCCTGTTCAAAACCAACATCGGCGCCGCCAATGAAGCGCGGCGGCAGTACGTCAAAATCATCCTGCCGCACCACGCTGGCGGCGAGCTGTACCTGTTGCTGTCGTAGTGCGGCTAAATCCATGCTTATCCCTGATGATATGGTCGTGATAGCCGATGCACCGCCTCCACAAACGCGCCAGCGTGCTCTGGCGGAACATCCTGATGAATCCCGTGACCGAGGTTGAAGACGTGGCCTTCGCCTGCGCCAAAGCCTTCCAGAATCCCCGCTACTTCCTGCTCAATTCGTGCAGGGGGTGCATACAGCATAGACGGATCCATGTTGCCCTGCAGCGCGACTTTATCGCCCACGCGGCGCCGCGCTTCGCCAATATCGGTGGTCCAGTCAAGACCCAGCGCATCACAGCCGGTAGCCGCCATCTCTTCCAGCCACTGGCCGCCGCCCTTGGTAAACAGGGTGATGGGCACGCGTCGTCCTTCGTTCTCATGCAGCACGCTGTCGACGATTTTGTGCATGTAATAGAGCGAAAACTCGCGGTAGTCGCGCCCGGTCAGCACGCCGCCCCAGGTATCAAACACCATCACCGACTGCGCACCCGCTTTAATCTGCGCGTTTAGGTAAAGGATCACGCTCTCTGCCAGCTTATCCAGCAGCGCGTGCAGCGTCTGCGGCTCGGCGTACATCATCTTCTTGATTTTGGTGAAAGCCTTGCTGCTGCCGCCTTCTACCATGTAGGTTGCCAGCGTCCACGGGCTGCCGGAAAAACCGATCAGCGGCACTTCGCCTTTGAGGTTGTGACGGATGGTGCGCACCGCATTCATCACATAACCCAGCTCCTGCTCCGGATCCGGCACCGGCAGTTTATCCACATCGGCACGGCAGGCGATGGGGTGAGAGAAACGCGGGCCTTCGCCGGTTTCAAAGTAGAGCCCCAGGCCCATCGCATCCGGAATGGTCAGGATATCGCTGAAGAGGATCGCGGCATCCAGCGCATAGCGGCGCAGCGGCTGCAGGGTGACTTCGCACGCCAGCTCCGCGTTCTTACACAGCGACATAAAATCACCGGCCTCAGCGCGCGTGGCTTTGTATTCCGGCAGGTAACGCCCGGCTTGTCGCATCATCCATACCGGGGTGATATCCACCGGCTGGCGTAACAGGGCGCGCAGATAACGATCGTTCTTCAGTTCACTCATAATGGGCTCTCTCATGCTAAGGCCGGCAGTGTAGCATTTTCACGCCGCGCTGGCGCGACACAGCGCAACCGTATCTTCAATCAGCCGGCGCGCCACGGTGCCCGGCGGCGGCAACAGGGGCAGATCGTCGTAGCGATACCAGCCAGCATCCAGCAGCTCTTTACCATCGTGCTGCAGCTCGCCGCCATCGTACTCCGCCATGAACGCCATCATCAGCGAATGCGGGAACGGCCACGGCTGCGAAGTTACGTAACGCACATTTTTTACCCGCACGTTGCTCTCTTCCATCACCTCGCGGGCCACCGCCTGCTCCAGCGTTTCACCGACTTCGACAAAACCGGCCAGCACGGTGTAGATGCTGTTGCGATGGCGCGCATGGTTCGCCAGCAGGATCTCCTCACCGCGACGAATCGCCACAATGATGCAGGGGGCGATTTGCGGATAGTAGCGCTCGCGGCAGTGGCTGCACAGGCAGGCAAATTCGCGCTTGCTGTGCTGCATTTCATGGCCGCAATAGCCGCACCAGCGATGCGAACGGTAGAACTCTGCCAGCTGCACGCCGCGCCCGGCGAGCTGAAACAGACCGACATCTTCGTCAATCAGCTGGCGCACCGAGGCCATATTGTCCGGACGCGCTTCGCATACCAGCCAGACGTTTTCGCCCTGCCACTCGCCAATCACTCTGCCGCTGCTGCCGGTCAGGCCAAACTCGCCGGATAAGCCATGCGGCAACTCGCCTTGCGGCAACCAAAGTTTCTGCGCGGAGCTGACAATCCACCAGCCAGCGTCTACGCTTGAGATCTCACGTTGCATCTTAATCGTTGTCCTTAGCGTCAAATGGCACGCTGAAATCCTGATGTTAAGTGTGTAATAAACAACTATAACTCACCTGGAGCCCCGTATGCTTACCCAGTTAGATAACCTGACCGAGCGTGTAGGTGGCGGTAATGAATTAGTCGACTCATGGTTGCGCGCCCGTCGACAGCTGCTCGTCACCTATTACGAGTTAATTGGCATGAAGCCGAACAAAGAAGCGCTGACCGCGCTGGATGAACAGGCGCTGGATGCGTTTTGCCATCGTCTGGTGGACTATCTCTCTACCGGCCACTTCAGCGTTTACGAGCGCATTATCAGCGAGATGTCCGGCGACAGCCCGATGATTGCGGCGGCGCAGATCTATCCGGCGCTGGAAGGCAATACTGAACGTCTGATGCAACTGTATGACAGCCATCTGCAGCAGGCCATTAATGACGACAACTGCGTGGATTTCCAGCAGGCGCTGTCAGAAGTGGGCGAAGCGCTGGAGTCACGCTTTACGCTGGAAGACAAACTGATTCAGCTCGCCTGGGATAACCAGCTGGCGCGCCCGCCGGTGGCCAATGACAGCACCATTGCTCGTCCGGCCTGAACCGCTGCAGTTGTAAAAGACTTGTTATTCAGGAAAAGCCCTTTTATGCTGAATGGGCTTTTTTATTGTCTTTTTAACGACAATCCACAATCAAACTTTGCGATATAAGCGCAGCGTGCAACAGTCAGTAAAGTCGCTTATCGCGTAAAACGTAAACTTGTCGGAGTGCCCTTAGGGGCTGAGACCGTTAATTCGGGATCCGCGGAACCTGATCAGGTTAGTACCTGCGAAGGGAACAAGAGTAGATGTGATCAGCACGGTGCAGTCAGGCGCCCGCACCGTTTCTGTTACTCCTTCCGGACTCCGGACAAGCAGCTTCCCCTTGTTTTCAGGAAACTTGCTATGTCTGATGCTAAAACCTCACGTCGTGAACAACGCGCGCAGGCGCAAAAATTTATCGATTCGCTCCAGGGAACCGCCTTCCCTAACTCAAAACGTATCTGGATCAGCGGCAGCCGCGCGGATATCCGCGTCCCGATGCGCGAAATTCAGCTCAGCCCGACGCACACCGGCGGCAGCAAAGATCATCCGCAATACGCAGAAAATGAACCGGTACCGGTGTATGACACCGCCGGTGCCTATGGCGATCCCCACGCGACCATCAATGTGCATCAGGGTCTGGCAAAATTACGCGCCGGCTGGATCGCCGAACGCAACGACAGCGAAACCATCAGCGCACTCAGCTCAAGCTACAGTCAGCAGCGGCTGGCGGATGACGGGCTGGATCATCTGCGTTTTGAACACCTGCCGCTGCCGCGCCGGGCCAAAGCGGGTCGCCGCGTCACGCAGTTGCACTATGCGCGTCAGGGCATCATCACGCCGGAGATGGAGTTCATCGCGCTGCGCGAAAACATGGGACGTGAGCGTATCCGCAGTGCAACGCTGTTGCAGCAGCACGCCGGCCACGGCTTTGGCGCGCAGCTGCCGGAGAATATCAGCGCCGAATTCGTGCGCGCTGAAGTGGCCAGCGGCCGCGCCATCATTCCTGCCAACATCAATCATCCGGAATCGGAGCCGATGATCATCGGCCGCAATTTTCTGGTGAAGGTCAACGCCAACATCGGCAACTCGGCGGTAAGTTCGTCGATTGAAGAGGAAGTGGAAAAACTGGTGTGGGCCACGCGCTGGGGGGCAGATACCGTGATGGATCTGTCGACCGGCCGCTATATCCATGAAACGCGCGAGTGGATTTTGCGCAACAGTCCGGTGCCGATCGGCACGGTGCCGATCTATCAGGCGCTGGAAAAGGTCAACGGTATTGCAGAAGATCTTAACTGGGACATTTTCCGCGATACCCTGCTGGAACAGGCTGAGCAAGGCGTTGATTACTTTACCATTCACGCGGGCGTGCTGCTGCGCTATGTGCCGATGACCGCACAACGGCTGACCGGCATCGTGTCACGCGGCGGCTCAATCATGGCGAAGTGGTGCCTGTCACATCATCAGGAAAACTTCCTCTACCAGCATTTCCGCGAAATCTGTGAAATCTGCGCCGCCTATGATGTCGCGCTGTCGCTCGGTGATGGTTTACGTCCCGGCTCGATTCAGGACGCCAACGACGAAGCCCAGTTTGCCGAACTGCGTACCTTAGGCGAGCTGACGCAAATCGCCTGGCAATATGATGTGCAGGTCATGATTGAAGGCCCCGGTCACGTGCCGATGCAGATGATCCGCCGCAATATGACCGAGCAGCTGGAACACTGCCATGAAGCGCCGTTTTATACGCTGGGTCCGCTGACGACCGATATCGCGCCGGGCTACGATCATTTCACCTCCGGGATTGGCGCCGCCATGATCGGCTGGTTTGGCTGCGCGATGCTGTGCTACGTCACGCCAAAAGAGCACCTTGGCCTGCCGAATAAAGAGGATGTTAAGCAGGGGCTGATTACCTACAAGATCGCCGCGCACGCAGCCGATCTGGCTAAAGGCCATCCCGGCGCGCAGATCCGCGACAACGCCATGTCGAAAGCTCGCTTCGAGTTCCGCTGGGAAGATCAGTTTAATCTGGCACTCGATCCGCATACCGCGCGGGCCTATCACGACGAAACCCTGCCGCAGGAATCCGGCAAAGTGGCCCACTTCTGTTCCATGTGCGGCCCCAAATTCTGTTCAATGAAAATCACCCAGGAAGTGCGCGAATTTGCCGCCCGCCAGCAGGCTGAAGCCCAGCCGATAGCGCTGGGCATGGCGCAAATGTCCGATGCCTTCCGTAGCCGTGGCGGCGAGCTGTATCACGCCGCCGATGCCCTGAAAGAGGAAAAATGATGACTGAAGCCTTCCCTGCCACCGCGCCAAAACTGGGGCTCTATCCGGTTGTCGACAGCGTGTTGTGGATTGAACGCCTGCTGGCAGCCGGCGTGCGCACCCTCCAGCTGCGCATCAAAGATGGCGATGATCGCCAGATTGAAGCCGCAGTACGCGATGCCATCGCCCTGGGCAAACAGTACGGCGCGCGGCTGTTTATCAACGATTACTGGCGCTTAGCGATTAAGTACAACGCTTATGGTGTGCATCTTGGTCAGGAGGACCTAGATGTGGCCGACCTGGACGCTATCCGCCACGCCGGCTTACGCCTGGGTCTGTCGACACACGATGACGCCGAGCTGGATCGCGCGCTGGCGCTGCGTCCGTCCTATATTGCGCTCGGCCACATCTTTCCGACACAAACCAAAGAGATGCCCTCTGCGCCACAGGGCATTGCCGAGCTGAAGCGCCATCTGGCGCGGCTGCAGCACATTCCCACCGTAGCGATTGGCGGCATTTCGCTGGCACGCGTGCCGGAGGTGCTGGCGACTGGCATCGGCAGCATTGCCGTGGTCAGCGCGATTACCCAGGCGGAAGACTGGCAGGCGGCCACCCGCCAGCTGCTGGCGCTGGTAGAATCCCCAGAGCATGTCGCAAAAGCGTTGTAACTGACTGCAACGGCGCTAAAAATCCGCGAATACGGCGCGCAAACGGCAGCAGTCAGGGCTGGCGCGACCGGGGACAATCGCTAAAGTGAGCCTGCCCGCTGTCGCTTGCAGCGGGCCAGGGCTGGCTTCCCCGACTCTCTGTCCGGCCCTGCCTTTCCACCGTTATTCTGTCAGGGAGGTGATATGGCGCGTTTCGGCACTGCAGGCCTGCATGGCACGCTCCACGGCTGCGCCGAGGCTGGCAATCGCCTGCTCGGTTTGCTCATTCATTGGCAGACCATAATTGAGGCGCAGACAGTTGCGATATTTACCCGCCGCCGAAAACAGCGAACCGACCGCCACTTGGATTTTCAGCTCCCGCAGCTCCGCATTCAGCCGCACCGCATCGAAGGCTTCCGGCAGCTCAATCCACATCAGGAAACTGCCCTGCGGCCGCGAGACGCAAATGCCGCAGGGAAAATAGTGGCGCACCCAGCAGCTAAACGTCTCATAGTTACGCTGATACACCTGCCGCATGCGGCGCAAATGCGGCAGGTAATGGCCCTGACGAATAAACTCCGCGACCGCATACTGCGGCTGCGTTGCCGTCGAACCGGTGCCAATATATTTCATGTGCAGTACGCGATCGCGATAGCGTCCCGGCGCGACCCAGCCCACGCGCAAGCCGGGCGCCAGGGTTTTGGAAAACGAGCTGCACAGCAGCACGCGGCCATCCATATCCAGCGATTTGATGGTGATCGGACGCGGATACTCCCACGCCAGCTCGCCGTAAACATCATCTTCAATGATCGCCGCATCAAAGCGCTGCGCCAGCGTCAGCAGCGCCCGCTTACGCGTTTCGGGCATGATAAATCCGAGCGGATTATTGCAGTTGGGTACCACCACCACCGCTTTGATTGGCCACTGCTCAAACGCCAGCTCCAGCGCCTCAAGGCTGATCCCGCTGACCGCATCGGTAGGGATTTCAATGGCGCGAATGCCCAGACCGCGCAGTGTCTGCATGGTGCCGTGAAACGCCGGCGACTCAACGGCAATGATATCGCCTGGCTCGCACACGGCGCGAATCGACACCGACAGCGCTTCATGGCAACCGGTGGTGATGACAATTTCTTCCGCCGTCAGCTGACAGCCGCTGTCAATTGTCAGCCGCGCAATCTGCTCGCGCAGCGCTGCCACGCCGAGCAGACTGTCATAGTTGAGCTGATCAATGTCCTGCTTCTGCGCCATGCGGCCCATGATTTTCCACAGCGGCTTGAGTGTCGGCTGGGTCAGGTCCGGCATGCCGCTGCCCAGCTGCAGCACGTCGCCATTAATGCGGCTGCTCAGCAGCTCCAGCACCGATTCCCACTGGGTGATCTCAACCGGACGCTGTACGGGTCGGGTCATCGCGGGCACCGGCGGCGTGGCTTTACGGGTAGCGACAAAATAGCCGGAACGCGGCTGCGGCACGATAAGCTGCTTCTCTTCCAGCAGATGATAAGCCTGCTGCACGGTACTGATGCTGACACCGTGCTCAATGCTGAGCGTACGCACCGAGGGCAAGCGTTCGCCGCTGCGATACAGCCCCTGCTCAATACGGTCTGAAAGCAGACAGGCCAGATGTTGATAGCGCGTCATTGTGTGCCTCGCTGCGTTAACAGTGATCAAAAATCAGTACAGATGACGCCTATTTCTACCATTCAGATCGGTACGGGCGCAATCTGTATGTTAAAGATAAGTGATTTTTGAATCTGTATTGCATTCGCCATCAGAGGGAAAATGTTGTTCAGACATCATACTGAGGGCTGGGATTATGGAATTCGATCAGAACCGGGCGGCAAAACCGTTCAGCGTGACCTTACTCGATATCTTCCGTGGCGGCGTGCGCGCAATCAAACGCTGGCAGGCCAGACGGGAAACGCGGGAGATTCTTTCGCACCTGAGTGATGCGCAGTTGCGTGACATCGGGCTGACGCGTCAGGATATCAATCAGAAATAACGCGGATTTCAGACGAAAAAAAACCCTGCCGAGGCAGGGTTTTTTCATGGTCAGCAGAGCAGACGATTATTCGTCGTCGCTACCGCCCAGACCGGCGTTCAGCAGCTCAGCGAGGCTGGCAGAGGCTTCATCCGCAGTCACCTGCGGTGCAACCGGTGCTTCACCCGCCTGACGGCGACGCATACGATCCTGGTGGTAAGCATAACCGGTACCGGCCGGGATCAGACGACCCACGATAACGTTCTCTTTCAGGCCGCGCAGTTCGTCGCGCTTGCCGGCTACCGCTGCTTCGGTCAGGACACGGGTGGTCTCCTGGAACGATGCCGCAGAGATGAACGATTCGGTTGCCAGCGAGGCTTTGGTGATACCCAGCAGGTCACGCATGTACGTCGCGCCGATTTTGCCGTTCGCTTCCAGATCGCGGTTGGAGATCTTGATACGAGAGACTTCCGCCTGCTCGCCTTCCAGGAACTCCGAGCTACCCGCGCTCAGGATGGTTGCTTTACGCAGCATCTGACGCACGATGACTTCGATGTGCTTATCGTTAATCTTAACGCCCTGCAGGCGGTAAACTTCCTGCACTTCGTTAGTGATGTAACGGGTCACAGCATGGACGCCACGCAGACGCAGGATGTCGTGCGGAGACTCTGGGCCGTCGGATACGACGTCACCACGTTCTACACGTTCACCTTCGAATACGTTGAGCTGACGCCATTTCGGAATCATCTCTTCATACGGATCGCTACCGTCAACCGGGGTGATCACCAGACGACGCTTGCCTTTGGTCTCTTTACCGAAGGAGATGATACCGCTGATCTCCGCCAGGATAGCTGGCTCTTTCGGACGACGCGCTTCGAACAGGTCGGCAACGCGTGGCAGACCACCGGTGATGTCCTTGGTACCGCCAGATTCCTGCGGAACACGCGCCAGGGTATCACCCGAGCTGATCTTCACGCCATCTTCCAGCTGCACAATCGCTTTACCTGGCAGGAAGTACTGTGCCGGCATGTCGGTGCCCGGGATCAATACGTCGTTGCCGTTGGCATCAACGATTTTCAGTGCCGGACGCAGGTCTTTACCGCCCGCAGTACGCTCTGCAGAATCCAGTACCACCAGCGATGACAGACCAGTGAGGTCGTCAGTCTGACGGGTAATGGTCTGACCGTCGATCATGTCGGTGAAGCGGATGAAACCGCCCACTTCGGTGATAACCGGCATGGTGTGTGGATCCCAGTTTGCAACGGTTTCGCCCGCGGCAACCTGCTCGCCATCACCTTTCGCCATGACCGCACCGTAAGGCACTTTATAGCTCTCTTTGGTACGACCGAACTCGTCGATCATCTTCAGCTCAACGTTACGCGAGACGATAACCAGTTTCCCGGAGGAGTTGGTTACTGACTTGGCGTTGGTCAGCTTGATAGTACCTTTGTTCTTCACCTGAATGCTGGATTCAGCTGCCGCACGCGATGCCGCACCACCGATGTGGAAGGTACGCATGGTCAGTTGGGTACCCGGCTCACCGATGGACTGTGCTGCGATAACGCCGATGGCCTCACCTTTGTTGATGATGTGACCACGTGCCAGATCGCGACCGTAGCAGTGTGCACACACACCGAAGTCGGTTTCACAGCTCACCACGGAACGCACTTTAATTGCGTCCACGGAGTTCAGTTCAACCACGTCACACCAGTGCTCATCGATCAGGGTGTTACGCGGGATCAGGATGTCCGCAGTGCCCGGCTTCAGCACGTCTTCTGCCGTCACACGACCCAGTACACGCTCACGCAGCGGCTCTTTAACGTCGCCACCTTCGATGACCGGAGTCATCATGATGCCTTCGAATGTGCCACAGTCGTCTTCGGTGACTACCAGGTCCTGCGCCACGTCAACCAGACGACGGGTCAGGTAACCGGAGTTCGCCGTTTTCAGTGCGGTATCGGCCAGACCTTTACGCGCACCGTGGGTCGAGATGAAGTACTGGAGTACGTTCAGACCTTCACGGAAGTTCGCGGTGATCGGCGTCTCAATGATGGAGCCATCTGGCTTCGCCATCAGACCACGCATACCTGCCAGCTGACGAATCTGTGCCGCAGAACCACGCGCACCGGAGTCGGCCATCATGTAGATGCTGTTGAACGAAACCTGCTGCTCTTCTTCGCCGTGACGGTTGATCACGGTTTCGGTCTGCAGGTTATCCATCATCGCTTTGGATACGCGTTCGTTAGCCGCAGCCCAGATATCGATGACTTTGTTGTAACGTTCGCCTGCGGTAACCAGACCAGACTGGAACTGCTCCTGGATCTCGGCCACTTCCGCTTCGGCTTCTGCAATGATTTCTGCTTTCTTGGCAGGAATCACCATGTCGTCGATACCGACTGAGGCACCTGAACGGGCTGCATAGGCAAAGCCGGTGTACATGGTCTGGTCAGCAAAGATAACGGTCGGCTTCAGGCCCAGGATGCGGTAACAGGTGTTCAGCATCTTAGAGATCGCTTTCTTACCCAGCGCCTGGTTGACGATGGAGTAAGGCAGACCTTTCGGTACGATCATCCACAGGATCGCACGACCAATGGTGGTGTCGATCAGGCTGGTTTTCGCAACGAGCTCTTCCTGCTCATTTTTGCTGTATTCAGTGATACGCACTTTAACGCGTGCATGCAGCTCGGCCTGGCCAGCGCGGTAAACACGCTCAGCTTCTTTCGGGCCGGTCAGCACCATGCCTTCGCCTTTGGCGTTCACTTTGTCGCGGGTCATGTAGTACAGACCCAGAACAACGTCCTGTGAAGGAACGATGATTGGCTCGCCGTTCGCTGGAGACAGAATGTTGTTGGTAGACATCATCAGCGCACGCGCTTCCAGCTGGGCTTCCAGCGTCAGCGGTACGTGAACAGCCATCTGGTCACCATCGAAGTCGGCGTTATACGCCGCACACACCAACGGGTGCAGCTGGATCGCTTTACCTTCGATCAGTACCGGTTCAAACGCCTGGATACCCAGACGGTGCAGGGTTGGTGCACGGTTCAGCAGTACCGGGTGTTCGCGAATCACTTCATCCAGGATATCCCAGACGACCGCTTCTTCGCGCTCAACCATTTTCTTGGCCGCTTTAATGGTGGTCGCGAGGCCACGCAGTTCCAGCTTGCCGTAGATGAACGGTTTGAACAGCTCCAGTGCCATTTTCTTCGGCAGACCGCACTGATGCAGACGCAGGTATGGACCTACGGTGATAACCGAACGACCGGAGTAGTCAACACGTTTACCCAGCAGGTTCTGACGGAAACGACCCTGCTTACCTTTGATCATGTCGGCCAAAGATTTCAGAGGACGTTTGTTAGAGCCGGTGATGGCACGACCGCGACGGCCGTTATCCAGCAGGGCATCTACCGCTTCCTGCAGCATACGTTTTTCGTTACGTACGATGATATCTGGCGCAGCCAGATCCAGCAGACGCTTCAGACGGTTGTTACGGTTGATCACGCGACGATACAGATCGTTCAGATCCGACGTAGCGAAACGACCGCCGTCCAGCGGTACCAGCGGACGCAGATCTGGCGGCAGTACCGGCAGAACGGTCAGGATCATCCACTCTGGCTTGTTGCCAGACTGCACGAACGCTTCCAGCAGCTTGATACGCTTGGTCAGCTTTTTACGTTTGGTCTCAGAGTTGGTTTCGTTCAGCTCTTCACGCAGCTGCTCGCACTCCTGCTCCAGATCCATATTTTTCAGCAGCGCCTGGATAGCTTCCGCACCCATCTTCGCGTCGAATTCGTCACCGAACTCTTCCAGCGCGTCAAGGTACTGCTCTTCGGTCAGAATCTGACGTTTTTCCAGGTTGGTCATGCCGCCTTCGACCACAACATAAGATTCGAAGTACAGCACGCGCTCGATGTCACGCAGCGGCATATCCAGCAGCAAACCGATGCGGGACGGCAGTGATTTCAGGAACCAGATGTGCGCGGTCGGCGAAGCCAGCTCGATGTGGCCCATACGCTCACGACGCACTTTGGTCTGCGTGACTTCAACGCCACACTTCTCACAGATCACGCCACGGTGTTTCAGACGCTTGTACTTACCGCACAGGCATTCGTAATCTTTTACCGGTCCGAAAATACGGGCACAGAAAAGACCGTCACGCTCCGGCTTGAAGGTACGGTAGTTAATGGTTTCCGGCTTTTTAACTTCACCGAAAGACCAGGAACGGATCATGTCTGGCGAGGCCAGCGCAATTTTGATCGCATCAAACTCTTCGGTTTTAGTTTGCGCTTTCAGAAACTTAAGTAAGTCTTTCACGGATTAGCTCCCGTCGGAGTGGAACTCTCAGGGACGCGCCAGGCGCGTCCCATAACCAGTACTTGCGAGTGCTTACTCGTCTTCCAGCTCGATGTTGATACCCAGCGAGCGAATCTCTTTCAACAGTACGTTGAAGGATTCCGGCATGCCCGGTTCCATCTGATGGTTGCCGTCAACGATGTTTTTATACATCTTGGTACGGCCGTTGACGTCATCAGACTTAACGGTAAGCATTTCCTGCAGGGTATACGCGGCACCGTATGCTTCCAGTGCCCACACTTCCATCTCACCGAAGCGCTGACCACCGAACTGCGCCTTACCACCCAGCGGCTGCTGCGTAACCAGGCTGTAAGAGCCGGTAGAACGGGCGTGCATCTTGTCGTCGACCAGGTGGTTCAGTTTCAGCATGTACATGTAACCTACGGTTACCTGACGCTCAAACTGCTCACCGGTACGGCCGTCGAACAGGGTGATCTGACCGGAAGAAGGCAGACCGCCGAGCTGCAGCAGCTCTTTGATTTCGCTCTCTTTCGCACCGTCGAACACTGGCGTCGCGATTGGCATACCTTTTTTCAGGTTCTCTGCCAGACGCAGCACTTCGTCGTCCGAGAAGGTGTTCAGGTCAACTTTCTGACGCACATCGGTGCCCAGATCGTAAGCACGCTGGATAAACTCACGCAGTTTGGCGACTTCTTCCTGCTTCTTCAGCATCGCATTGATCTTCTCACCAATGCCTTTCGCCGCCATACCCAGGTGGGTTTCCAGAATCTGACCGATGTTCATACGCGATGGTACGCCCAGCGGGTTCAGTACGATGTCGACCGGCGTACCGTTCTCATCGTATGGCATGTCTTCGATTGGGTTGATCTTCGAGATAACACCTTTGTTACCGTGACGACCCGCCATTTTGTCACCAGGCTGAATCTGACGCTTAACGGCCAGATACACCTTGACGATTTTCAGCACGCCCGGTGCCAGATCGTCGCCCTGGGTGATCTTGCGACGCTTCGCTTCGAGTTTCTTCTCAAACTCGTGCTTCAGCTCGTCATACTGCTCAGCCAGCTGCTCCAGCGCGTTCTGCTTCTCTTCGTCGGTCAGACCGAGTTCCAGCCAGCGCTCACGTGGCAGCTTGTCCAGTTTCTCCGCTTCCACGCCACCTGAAATCAGGACGGCCTGGATACGGCTGAACAAGCCCGCCTCGAGGATCTGCAGTTCTTCAGACAGGTCTTTTTTCGCCTGCTTCAGCTGCATCTCTTCGATTTCCAGCGCGCGCTTGTCTTTTTCCACGCCATCGCGGGTGAAGACCTGTACGTCGATAACCGTACCGGAAACGCCGTTTGGCACGCGCAGTGACGAGTCTTTCACGTCAGAGGCTTTTTCACCGAAGATCGCACGCAGCAGTTTCTCTTCTGGCGTCAGCTGGGTTTCACCTTTCGGCGTCACCTTGCCTACCAGAATGTCGCCACCGGTCACTTCCGCACCGATATACACGATGCCGGATTCATCCAGTTTGGAGAGCGCAGCTTCACCCACGTTCGGGATGTCAGCGGTGATCTCTTCCGGCCCCAGTTTGGTGTCACGCGACACGCAAGCCAGTTCCTGAATGTGGATGGTGGTGAAACGGTCTTCCTGTACAACACGCTCAGAAACGAGGATGGAGTCTTCGAAGTTGTAACCGTTCCATGGCATGAACGCCACGCGCATGTTCTGACCCAGCGCCAGCTCACCGAGGTCGGTAGACGGGCCGTCAGCCAGCACGTCGCCACGCTCGATAGGTTCACCCAGAGAAACACACGGCATCTGGTTGATGCAGGTGTTCTGGTTAGAACGGGTGTACTTGGTCAGGTTGTAGATGTCGATACCTGCTTCGCCCGGATACATCTCGTCTTCGTTAACTTTGATAACGATACGTGACGCATCGACGTACTGCACGGTACCACCACGTTTCGCGACAGCAGTTACACCGGAGTCGACTGCAACAGCACGTTCCATACCGGTACCAACCAGCGGCTTGTCAGCACGCAGGGTAGGTACAGCCTGACGTTGCATGTTCGCACCCATCAGGGCGCGGTTAGCATCATCGTGCTCCAGGAACGGGATCAGTGACGCACCGACAGAAACCACCTGCTGGGTGGAAACGTCCATGTAGTCAACCTGATCGCGGCTGAACAGGCTCGATTCACCTTTGCTACGGCACGTGACGAGATCGTCAACAAAGCTGCCGTCATCGGCGAGGTTGGTGTTCGCCTGAGCGATAACGTAGTTACCCTCTTCGATAGCAGAGAGGTAATGAATTTCATCACTCACTTTACCGTCAACCACGCGGCGGTACGGCGTTTCGAGGAAGCCGTATTCGTTAGTCTGCGCGTAAACAGAGAGTGAGTTGATCAGACCGATGTTCGGACCTTCCGGGGTTTCGATTGGACATACGCGACCGTAGTGAGTCGGGTGTACGTCACGCACTTCGAAGCCGGCGCGTTCACGGGTCAGACCGCCTGGGCCCAGAGCAGAGATACGACGTTTGTGCGTAATCTCAGACAGCGGGTTGTTCTGGTCCATAAACTGGGACAGCTGGCTGGAACCAAAGAACTCTTTCACCGCGGCCGAAATTGGCTTGGCGTTGATCATGTCCTGTGGCATCAGCGTGTCGAGGTCGCCCAGAGACAGACGCTCTTTCACAGCGCGCTCTACACGCACCAGGCCAACGCGGAACTGGTTTTCCGCCATTTCGCCGACCGAACGGATACGACGGTTGCCGAGGTGGTCGATATCATCCACTTCGCCAATACCGTTACGGATACCGATGAGCTTCTTCATCACTTCGATGATGTCGTCTTTGCTCAGGATACCGGAACCTTCGATCTCGTCACGCAGCAGAGAACGGTTGAACTTCATGCGGCCAACGGCCGACAGATCGTAACGATCTTCGGAGAAGAACAGGTTCTCGAACAGGTTTTCTGCGGCTTCACGCGTTGGCGGCTCGCCAGGACGCATCATGCGGTAGATCTCAACCAGCGCGCTCAGGCGGTCGTTGGTTGGGTCAACGCGCAGCGTCTCAGAAATGTACGGGCCGTGATCCAGGTCGTTGGTGAACAGGGTTTCGATGCGCTTGTGACCGGACTGGCTCAGTTTCGCCAGCAGATCCAGTGACAGCTCCATGTTCGCCGGCACGATCAGCTCACCGGTGTTCAGATCGATGTAATCTTTCGCGACCACTTTGCCCGCGATGTACTCGACCGGCACTTCGATGTGCTGAATGTTGTCTTTTTCCAGCTGACGGATGTGGCGCGCAGTAATGCGACGACCTTTCTCAACGTAGACCGTGCCGTTGGCTTCGATATCGAAGGAGGCGGTTTCACCACGCAGGCGCTCAGGCACCAGTTCCATCTGCAGCTTGTTGTCGCGGATTTCAAACACCACTTTTTCGAAGAACAGATCAAGAATCTGCTCAGTGGTGTAATCCAGCGCGCGCAGGATGATACTGGCCGGCAGCTTACGACGACGGTCAATACGGACGAACAGGTTGTCTTTCGGGTCAAACTCAAAGTCGAGCCATGAACCGCGGTAAGGGATAATACGTGCGTTATACAGCACTTTACCGGAAGAGTGCGTTTTACCCTTATCGCTGTCAAAGAATACGCCAGGACTACGATGCAGCTGAGAAACGATAACACGCTCAGTACCGTTGATGACAAAGGTACCGTTGTCGGTCATGAGCGGAATTTCGCCCATGTACACTTCTTGTTCTTTGATGTCTTTGACGGTGCCTTCCGGCGCTTCGCGCTCGTAGATCACCAGACGCAGTTTAACGCGCAGCGGTGCGGAATACGTCACGCCACGGATCTGACATTCTGTCACGTCAAACACCGGCTCACCCAGACGGTAGCTGACATACTGCAACTCAGAGTTGCCGCTGTAGCTCGCGATTGGGAACACGGAACGGAAGGCTGCTTCCAGACCGTACTGGCCTTCTGGATCTTGCTCGATAAACTTCTGGAACGAGTCAAGCTGGATAGAAAGGAGATAAGGCACATCCAGTACTTGTGGACGTTTACCAAAATCCTTACGAATACGTTTTTTCTCGGTATAGGAGTAAACCATAGGGTTCCTCAGCTAGCTGACAAGTCGACCCACGCTGTCCGTCCTGAAGGGACAGTTCATGCAACACTATTTTGTTTTTCATGCGATGCGCGGCACCCCATGCAATACATCTTTCTATCACTCTTAAATCATTTCATCGCCGTTGCGCAGGCAGGGAACCCTCACAGGAAAGCGGTATATTAAGTCGTCGATAGAAAAAGATATTGAAGAAGAACAATGGACAAACAGTGCGAAACGCCATCGTTCCCCTGTAGCGCAAAAAGGCTGGTGACCAAAAAGTCACCAGCCATCAGTCTGTTTACGCAGACTGCAACCCGAGGGTTGTCTTACTTAACTTCAACTTCAGCGCCAGCTTCTTTCAGAGCAGCTTCAAGTGCAGCTGCGTCGTCTTTGCTGATGCCTTCTTTGATTGCAGCTGGAGCAGCT
Source organism: Pantoea sp. B_9 (assembly GCF_008632015.1). Taxonomy (NCBI): domain Bacteria; kingdom Pseudomonadati; phylum Pseudomonadota; class Gammaproteobacteria; order Enterobacterales; family Erwiniaceae; genus Pantoea; species Pantoea sp. B_9. The sequence continues at coordinate 22,116 of NZ_VWVL01000012.1, forward strand.
TCAACCAGGTCTTTAGCTTCTTTCAGGCCCAGACCAGTTGCGCCACGAACGGCTTTGATTACAGCAACTTTGTTCGCGCCAGCAGCTTTCAGGATAACGTCGAATTCAGTTTTCTCTTCAACAGCTTCAGCCGGGCCAGCAGCAACAGCGACAGCAGCAGCAGCAGAAACGCCGAATTTTTCTTCCATAGCAGAAACCAGCTCAACTACTTCCATTACGGACATAGCTGCAACGGCTTCCAGGATTTGATCTTTAGTGATAGACATGACAATTGTTCCTAAGAATCAGTAAAAGTTTATACGTTAGCAAGTACGAAGAAAAAGAATCTGGCCTTAAGCCGCTTCTTTCGCGTCGCGAACAGCAGCCAGAGTGCGGACCAGCTTGCCAGCAGCAGCTTCTTTCATGGTCGACATCAGACGTGCCAGTGCTTCTTCGTAAGTCGGCAGCGTTGCCAGACGGTCAATTTGTGCCGCCGGGATCAGCTCACCTTCAAAGGCTGCAGCTTTGACCTCAAAGTTTGCATTCGCTTTCGCGAACTCTTTGAACAGACGAGCAGCAGCGCCCGGGTGTTCCATAGAGTATGCAATCAGGGTCGGACCAACAAACGTGTCTTTCAGGCACTCGAATGGAGTACCTTCAACGACGCGGCGCAGCAGGGTGTTACGAACAACACGCATGTAGACGCCAGCTTCACGACCTGCTTTACGCAGTTCAGTCATTTTATCAACGGTAACGCCACGGGAATCCGCAACAACCGCTGAAAGCGCGCCTTTGGCTACTTCGCTAACTTCAGCAACAATTGCTTGTTTGCCTTGAAGATTTAATGCCATTAGCTTTGCTCCTGGATTTGACCGGGAAAATTTCCCGGAACTCACTTCACTTACACACCCGAAGGCCGTAAGCGCGTTACACGGTGAGCAGAATCCAGTGAAGAAAAAATTCTTTTTGGTTCTGTCACCGTCTACGCAGGATATTAAGCATCACTTCCGAAGAGGTTCTGCTCCTGCGGTCTTGGACGGAGGCCAGGATCAGGCCTGGCTCCAACCTTAGTCGCTGAATGACAAGGTGTTTAGACCTGTGCACTCCGCGACTATGAATTTGGGTTCTGAATTGACGGATCAACCAGAACAACGGGCGTAAGATTCTAGATGAATTTTTCGCCCGTTACAAGCAGCAATTAGTTTGCTGCTGCGTTCAGACCAGCCTGGTCAACGGCAACGCCGGCGCCCATGGTGGTAGAGATGCTGACTTTCTTGATGTACACGCCTTTCGCCTGAGCAGGTTTAGCTTTTTTCAGCGCAACCAGCAGAGATTCCAGGTTTTCTTTCAGTTTGTCAGCATCGAAGTCCACTTTACCGATGGTGGTGTGGATGATGCCGTTTTTGTCGTTACGGTAACGAACCTGACCCGCTTTAGCGTTTTTCACAGCTTCAGCAACGTTAGGAGTTACGGTACCAACTTTCGGGTTTGGCATCAGACCACGTGGGCCCAGAACCTGGCCCAACTGGCCAACAACGCGCATTGCATCCGGAGAAGCAATAACAACGTCAAAGTTCATTTCGCCTTTCTTGATCTGATCAGCCAGGTCTTCCATACCTACCAGCTCAGCGCCAGCTGCTTTAGCAGCTTCAGCGTTTGCGCCCTGGGTAAAGACGGCAACACGTACTGAACGACCAGTACCGTGTGGCAGAACGGTCGCGCCGCGCACGTTCTGGTCAGATTTACGTGCATCGATGCCGAGGTTAACAGCAACGTCCACGCTCTCTACGAATTTAGCGGTAGCCAGTTCTTTCAGCAGAGCAACAGCTTCGTTGATGTCATACTGTTTAGTCGCATCAACTTTGTCACGGATCACGCGCATGCGCTTGGTCAGCTTAGCCATTTCTTAGTCCTCCACTACCAGGCCCATGGAACGAGCAGTACCTTCGATAGAGCGAGTCATCGCTTCTACGTCAGCACCAGTCATGTCCGCAGCTTTGGTTTCTGCGATTTCACGTACCTGAGCACGAGTTACTTTACCGACTTTATCTTTGTTCGGCTTACCAGAACCAGACTTGATGCCTGCTGCTTTTTTCAGCAGAACGGCAGCCGGAGGCGTTTTGGTAACGAAGGTGAAAGAACGGTCGCTGTATACGGTGATAACTACTGGAGTCGGCAGACCCTTTTCCAGTGATTCTGTTTTGGCGTTGAACGCTTTACAGAATTCCATGATGTTAACACCCTGCTGACCCAGAGCCGGACCAACTGGTGGGCTCGGGTTAGCCATACCAGCTGCAACCTGCAGCTTGACGTAGGCTTGTACTTTCTTGGCCATGATATTTCCTCTATTGGGTATAGCGCCTGGCGAACAGGCTCCCCGTGATAACGATTTATACGCTGTTGCCAGCGCATAAAAACAAAAGGCGCGAAATTATAGGTAAATTTCGCGCCTTCCGCAAGAGCTAAAAAGTGAACAAAAGGCTTAGCCTTTCTCTACCTGAGCAAAGTCGAGTTCAACCGGCGTTGCACGGCCGAAGATAGAAACAGAAACCTTCAGGCGGCTCTTCTCGTAATCCACTTCTTCGACCACACCGTTGAAGTCGGCAAACGGGCCGTCGTTGACACGCACCATCTCGCCTGGCTCGAACAGCGTTTTCGGACGCGGCTTATCACCCACCTGCTGCAGGCGGTTCATGATCGCATCCACTTCTTTATCACTGATCGGTGCCGGACGGTCAGAGGTACCACCAATGAAGCCCATTACACGCGGTACACTGCGCACTAAGTGCCAGCTGGCGTCATTCATCACCATCTGGACCAGTACGTAACCAGGGAAGAATTTGCGTTCGCTTTTGCGACGCTGGCCGCCACGGATTTCCACGACTTCTTCAGTCGGCACCATGACTTCGCCAAACAGTTCTTCCATGTTGTGCAGTTTGATATGCTCTTGCAGCGACTTGGCTACGCGGGCTTCAAAACCGGAAAACGCCTGAACGACGTACCAGCGTTTTTTTGGAGCTTCAGACATCTCAGAACCTCAGGCCAGTGATAAACGATACCAGACGGACCAGAATACCATCCAGCCCCCACAAAATCAGTGACATCACGGCAGTGACCGCGGCAACGATTAACGTGGTGTGCAATGTTTCCTGGCGAGTTGGCCAGATGACCTTACGCATTTCGGTTCTTGCTTCACGTGCAAAAGCCACGGTTGCTTTGCCTTTGGTAGTCAGCAACGCAATGCCGCCCGCCGCAGCGATCAACACCACGACAGCCAGCGCGCGTAAAGGCAGTGTCACATCGCGATACAGGTAGTTACCGACGATTGCTACCAGCAGCAATGCGATCACAACTACCCACTTTACCGCTTCCAGGCCGCGCCCGCTCCCTTGAGCTTCGGTATTCGCACTCATAAACCAACCTGCCACAATAATTCAGAAACTATTCTGCCCCGCAGAGCGAGGCATCCAAACCGAATGCGCTTTTGGGCATAACTCGGTATCCAGCGCCGTAATACAGAGCCTGTCTCAGCAATGATTATGATCGAAAATCACTGATGAGCCAGGTTCTGGTTAACAGCGTACAAAAAGGGCATCAAATGATGCCCTTTCCGTGTGCATTGCGTCAAATATTATCGCTATTACGCGATAACTTTAGCAACAACGCCCGCGCCAACGGTACGGCCGCCTTCGCGGATTGCGAAGCGCAGACCTTCGTCCATTGCGATTGGATGGATCAGGGTAACAACCATTTTGATGTTGTCGCCTGGCATTACCATCTCAACGCCTTCTGGCAGCTCTACTGAACCGGTTACGTCAGTGGTACGGAAGTAGAACTGTGGACGGTAGCCTTTGAAGAACGGAGTATGACGGCCGCCTTCGTCTTTAGACAGAACGTAAACTTCTGACTCGAACTGGGTGTGTGGCTTGATAGTGCCTGGCTTAGCCAGAACCTGACCACGCTGGATCTCTTCACGCTTGATACCGCGCAGCAGAACACCACAGTTCTCGCCTGCCTGACCCTGGTCCAGCAGCTTGCGGAACATTTCAACACCGGTACAGGTAGACTTGGCAGTCGCTTTGATACCAACGATTTCTACTTCGTCGCCCACTTTCACGATGCCGCGCTCAACACGACCGGTAACAACGGTACCACGGCCAGAGATTGAGAATACGTCTTCGATTGGCAGCAGGAACGGCAGGTCGATAGCACGGACTGGATCCGGGATGTAGCTATCCAGGTGCTCAGCCAGCTCAACGATTTTCGCTTCCCACTCAGCTTCGCCTTCCAGCGCTTTCAGCGCAGAACCGCGTACGATTGGGGTATCGTCGCCAGGGAAGTCGTAAGCAGACAGCAGGTCACGCACTTCCATCTCAACCAGTTCCAGCAGCTCTTCGTCATCAACCATGTCGCACTTGTTCAGGAACACGATGATGTAAGGAACGCCAACCTGACGACCCAGCAGGATGTGCTCACGGGTCTGTGGCATTGGGCCATCAGTCGCAGCAACAACCAGGATCGCGCCGTCCATCTGCGCAGCACCGGTGATCATGTTTTTCACATAGTCGGCGTGGCCTGGGCAGTCAACGTGTGCGTAGTGACGGGTCGGGGTTTCATATTCAACGTGAGAGGTGTTGATGGTGATACCACGAGCCTTCTCTTCTGGCGCGTTATCGATCTGATCGAATGCACGCGCCTGGCCGCCGTAGGTTTTAGCCAGAACGGTGGTGATTGCCGCAGTCAGAGTGGTTTTACCGTGGTCGACGTGACCGATGGTGCCCACGTTTACGTGCAGTTTGTTACGTTGAAATTGCTCTTTAGCCATCGCTTGTCCCTCTAAGACACGGATATATCAAAGATATCGTCACATTAACCAGGCAAAACCTGATGTTAGTTTTACAGAGAGAGAATCAGGAGAGAGATAAAGGAAGTGGTGCTGATACCCAGAGTCGAACTGGGGACCTCACCCTTACCAAGGGTGCGCTCTACCAACTGAGCCATATCAGCACATCTGGAGCGGGCAGCGGGAATCGAACCCGCATCATCAGCTTGGAAGGCTGAGGTAATAGCCATTATACGATGCCCGCATCCTGGAACTCGGCTACCTGTTCTTTCTGTAGCTTATGAATAATAAAAGAAGACCTTCTATTATTCGAGCCAGTCAGAGTTTCCGACTGACGGTGATCACGCTACTGCGCAATCTGAATTCGAAGGTGAGAGAGTTGAACTCACCCATCAGATAAGCCTTTATCTGACGCTCAACCGAGAGGTTGAGATGGTGGTGGGAGAAGGATTCGAACCTTCGAAGTCTGTGACGGCAGATTTACAGTCTGCTCCCTTTGGCCGCTCGGGAATCCCACCTACTTGATGGTGCCGGCTACCGGAATCGAACTGGTGACCTACTGATTACAAGTCAGTTGCTCTACCAACTGAGCTAAGCCGGCATCAAGTGACGCGCATTCTAGGAAGACCGGGTTCAGGATGCAACAAAAAAATTGCTAAATTCGCACTACCGCTTACTATTTGTGCAAATCCTCGCAAAACGCCCCGCCAGCGCAGCAAAAAGCAGCAAACATGGTGTGTTTTTCCGCCAGCCCACAGCCTGATTATTCTTTGATACTGCGTTAGCCTCATACTGTGATCATAAAAATGCGGGCCTGCTTACGAAAGCGTGCTCAGGTTTATCATTTTACTTCTTTTTAAAGTCACACTGGTGTTACCCTCCTGCCCATTGTTCTCGTTAAATTACCCCTGTGACGTACAACTGAGTTCGACACATCGCTGTATGCCTGTTGCTGCAAGGTGTTGATGAGCCAGAATTTGCGGTCAGATGCATGCTTATGAGTAAAAAAACGACGCCACTGACGACGCCCTACCTGCAGTTTGATCGCCAGCAATGGGCTGCGCTGAGAGATTCTGTACCGATGACGCTGGCCGCCAGTGAAATTGAACGGCTGCGCGGTATCAATGAAGATCTTTCGCTGGAAGAAGTTGCCGAGATCTATCTGCCGCTATCACGTCTGCTGAACTTCTATATCAGTTCAAATCTGCGCCGTCAGGCGGTGCTGGAGCAGTTCCTTGGCACCAATGGCCAGAAGATCCCTTACATTATCAGTATTGCCGGCAGTGTCGCCGTCGGTAAAAGCACCACCGCCCGCGTGCTACAGGCGCTGCTTAGCCGCTGGCCCGAACACCGTAAGGTGGAACTCATCACCACCGATGGCTTTTTGCACCCTAATGCGGTGCTGAAAGAGCGCGGCCTGATGAAAAAGAAAGGCTTCCCGCAGTCGTATGATATGCATCGACTGGTGAAGTTCGTATCGGATTTGAAATCGGGCGCCAGTCAGGTCACCGCACCGGTGTATTCACACCTGATTTACGATGTCATCCCGGATGGCGATAAGGTGGTGCAGCAGCCGGACATCCTGATTCTGGAAGGGCTGAACGTCCTGCAGAGCGGTATGGATTATCCGCACGATCCGCATCATGTATTTGTCTCAGATTTCGTCGACTTTTCAATATATGTTGATGCGCCAGAAAATTTATTAGAGCGCTGGTACGTTAATCGCTTTCTTAAATTCCGCGAAGGTGCCTTCAGCGATCCGGACTCTTATTTCCACCACTATTCTCAGCTGCCTGAAGAGGAAGCAGAGAGTATTGCACGTGGGTTATGGAAAGAGATTAACTGGCTGAACTTAAAAGAAAACATCTTACCTACACGTGAGCGGGCCAGCCTGATCATGACCAAGTCTGCGGATCATGCCGTGCAAAGCGTGCGGTTACGGAAATAGTATTAAAAACGCCCTGCTTTATCAGGGCGTTTAATGCATTACTGTTTACTGTGTTAATTAGCGGGACGTAATGAGATTTCCCCACCGACCCAGGATTTAATCTCACCATCCTGTTCCAGCAATAAACCGCCCTGCTTATCAATTCCGCGCGCAATGCCATGCACTTCACGATCGCCAATCAGCAGTTTCACCGGACGATGGATAAAGTTATCCAGCGCTTCCCAGCGGCCGACAAACGGCGCCAGCCCATCGCGTTCAAACAGCGGTAAAGCTTCACGCAGACGGTTTATCAACCTGGCGGCGAGTTCGTTACGATTGATCTCAATGCCGGCTTCCTGCAGATTGATCCAACCCTGATTGATTTCCGCCGTGCCTTCGCCCCGCATCACCAGGTTGATCCCCGCGCCCATCACAATTTGCGCCGCATCGCCGGTTTTACCGGTGAGCTCAACCAGAATACCCGCCAGTTTACGATCCTGCAGATAGAGGTCATTTGGCCACTTAACGCGGACGTCTGCCGCGCCCAGCGACTGGATAACCTCTGCCATCACGATACCAATCACCAGACTCAGGCCCATTGCCGCAGCTGGCCCCTGCTCCAGTCGCCAGTACATGGACATGTAGAGATTGGCGCCAAACGGCGAGAACCATTTCCGTCCGCGCCGGCCGCGCCCGGCCTGTTGATATTCCGCGATGCATGCATAGCCGGAGTTCAGCTGGTCCATGCGATCGAGTAAATACTGATTCGTGGAGTCAATAACCGGAATCACCGCCAGATCTGCCTGATGCAGATGCGCCAGGATCGCCTCTTCATTCAGCAGCTGAATCGGCGCTGGCAGGCTGTAGCCTTTCCCTGTCACGGTGTAGACATCCAGGCCCCAGCTTTTCAGCGTCTGAATATGTTTATTCACGGCAGCGCGGCTCATACCGAGCGCTTCACCCAGTTGTTCACCAGAGTGAAATTCGCCATCGGCCAGCAGGGCGACCAGTTTTAATGGAACGCTATGATCTTTCATGAAATCACCTCGACGGCGTTACGCTCGCCCTGCGCGCCAATGAAACGTACTTCTGGCTCCAGCCACACGGCAAATTTTTTCCCCACCTCCTGACGCACATGATGTGCCAGGGCGACAATATCCTGCGGTGTGGCATTGTCTTCATTGATCAGTACCAGTGCCTGCTGACGATGCACCGCAGCGCCGCCAAAACGGTAGCCTTTCAACGCACACTGATCGATCAGCCAGCCCGCGGCCAGCTTGACCTCACCACTGTGCTGTGGATAGTGCGGCATAGCAGGATAGTGCGTGAGCAATACCTCTGCCTGCTGAGCGGAAATCAGGGGGTTTTTAAAGAAACTGCCTACATTGCCTGTTACGCGCGGATCGGGCAGCTTACTTTGCCGCATATGGCACACCGCATTGAATACGTCCCACGCGCATACGGTGGCGGGATTGAGCTTCGCCAGATCGCCATAGCTCAGCACCGGTTTCCACTGCTTCGCCAGACGCAGCCCGACGGCCACAATCACATAGTCATGCTTCATCGCGTGTTTGAAGATGCTGTCGCGATAGCCAAACTGGCACTCATCACGGTGCAGACGCGTGACTGTGCTATCCGGCAGGTGTAACACCTCGACGTACTGGCAAATATCTTTAAATTCAACACCGTAAGCGCCAATATTCTGGATGGGTGCCGATCCCGTCACGCCTGGAATCAGCGCCAGATTTTCCAGCCCGGTGAGGCCTTTCTTTAGAGTGTGCTCAACCAACTGATGCCAGTTTTCGCCAGCACCAACGTGCAGATGCCAGGCTTCGTCGTGCTCTTCCAGGGTGATGCCTTTAATCGCGTTTATCACCACGCAGCCGGCAAAATCTTCGAGGAACAGGACGTTACTGCCCTCGCCAAGCACCATAAACGGCTGATTATTTTGCTGGCTGGCGTGCCAGGCAGAGGAAATGGCTTCTGCGCTATCCGCAACAACAAGCTTTTCAGCCGCGATTGCAAGACCCAGTGTGTTGAACGCTTTCAGGGAAGTCTGAGGGCTGGACATGTTACGGCCTTTACTGATTAATCTGGCCGTAGTTTACCCGATTGCACGGTTTTACAGTGGGGAGTTTTCGCGTTTTTAGCGGGAAATTTGCCGGAGTACGGACGTAAAAAAGCCCCGGACTTTCGTCCGGGGCTTCTTTACTGGTTTGATGCCTGGCAGTTCCCTACTCTCGCATGGGGAGGCCCCACACTACCATCGGCGCTACGGCGTTTCACTTCTGAGTTCGGCATGGGGTCAGGTGGGACCACCGCGCTGTTGCCGCCAGGCAAATT
>NZ_VWVL01000013.1:0-29175 GCF_008632015.1 Pantoea sp. B_9
CAGGAGCCACAGAGAACGCCAGCGATACTCAGGGCCAGCAGAACGCCGATACAGCCCCACAGACGGCCTCAGGAGCCACAGAGAACGCCAGCGATACTCAGGGCCAGCAGAACGCCGATGCAGCCCCACAGACGGCCTCAGGAGCCACAGAGAACGCCAGCGATACTCAGGGCCAGCATAACGCCGATGCAGCCCCACAGACGGCTTCAGGAGCCACAGAGAACGCCAGCGAATCTGAAAGCTCTACAATGTATCGCGTACAGGTTGGCGCTACCGAATATGTCGCCGTCATTGTTGGGAAAGTCAAAGTTAAGCTGATTGACTCCAATGAAGAAATCGAAATTAACGCAGATCAGTTGAGGTAATTATGAAAGGCAAAAAAGCTATCGTAAGTATCCTGTTATCGGCAATTAAGCTATCAGCTTTTGCAGTGCTTGCCTTTGTGCGGCCACTGGTAAGCTATATCTGCCATATCGGTAGCTTTGTTTGCCTTATAGGTTTTATCTTCTGCCTAACCTTAATGAAAGGTGAATCACCTGTATGGCAGTTCCTGACCGCAGGTGTAACGCTGACAGCAATTACCTGGATTTATGATGGCTTGTTGGGTTGGCTTTCTCCCGGCAGTTTCTATGGGGAAAAATAATTACTACTACGGAAAAAAAATGGGCTGGCACCGTCCAGCCCTCTCCCCCCTGCAATACCCCGCCTAAAAGCCCTGAAAAAATACACCAAAAAAATAACCTTATTTGATCCCTAAAAGGTTGCATCCTGAACCCTTTAAGGGTACAATTTATTTACTGGAGTTAAGGAATGAGGTCAAAAATCATGACAGTAAACGTAAATTTATTAGGCTACAAAGGACTTGATGCGGAAGGCCGTGCTGTGTTCCTGCATCAGAATGGCGCCATGTATGCCACGCGTTTTAGTGCAGGCGTAAGCAACGATGCGGGCCAGACCGAGATCGCTAACCTTCTGGATGCAGCTGTAAGCGGTGACGTTGAGTTTGCATTCAAGGGTTTTAGTCTCGAAGAGCCGACTTACTACAGCGTCCAGGCAGTCAGAGAACAAGCATGATTAAGAGTTTCAAGGATGGTGAAACCGGCGCGTTGTGCCGGTTCTATCGGGACGGTACAAGAAGCGCTGAAATCCCGGCGCTTATTGAAAACTCGTTGAAACGTAAACTTGACCTTATTGAAGCAGCAACTACCGAGAAATCCTTGTTTGCACCTCCCAGTAATAATTATGAGAGGCTTTCCGGGAATCTCATTGGCTGGTCTAGCATTCGGGTAAATATTCAGTGGCGGCTGATTTTCCGCTGGCGAGAAGGGGCCGCGATGGATATTTACTTAGACCCTCATAAATACAGATAGGAGACGCGATGGAAACGAACTTAAGGGAGCCAACCACTGTAGGCGAAATGCTTACAGAGGAATTTTTAAAAGACCTCAATATGAGCCAGGAGCATTTTGGTAAACAGTTGGGCCTGTCTCGTAAAGTTATCAACCAGATTTGTTTGAACAAAAGACGCATCACAGTAGAGGAAGCCGTAGACATGGCCATCCTGTTAAACACAGATGCCGATTTCTGGATCAGAGTACAAGCTAACCATGATGAATGGTTAGCCCGTCAGCAGGAGAACGAGCGCAGGTCTAAAGGGTTAAGACCGCTTTTTGTAGCTCATATGCTTTAGCAATAAACAGGTTAGATAAGTTAGAAGTTCTATTAGAGGAACGGCAGGGATTGGCCCCCTGCCGTTGAGACAAATCAGATACCGTCGGAGATACCTTATGTCACAGCTCGATTATAACAGCAAAACCCAACGCATCAATACCGTTAATCCGCAGGCCGATGAACTGCCTTTATTAACGGTTGCTGAATATGAATCAATTATCTATGCCCGCCCCCATATGGTTGACTTTATGGCGGCCATGCTTTCGAAGGTCATGGACTCCAAAGACTTCAGCAAAGTTCACTAACTGAAAATTGATAACTGATCTCCATTATTGATATTAAGGCGGGATGTCCCGCCTTTTGGATGCCTGATGAAAAAAACTAGCGTTTACATGATTGCAATTTTAACCCTGGCAACGTTGCCAACCGCTGAAGCAGCTGGCCGCATTGTAAAGATAATCGACGGTGACACACTCGATTTTTTAGACGGAACAAAATTGCAGCGTGTCAGATTGGTTGATATTGATGCACCGGAAAAGAATCAGCCTTTCGGCAATAGAGCAAAACGTAAGCTTAATGAACTGGTGCAGGGAACTAATGATGTGTTGCTACAACCTACAGGTAAGGACAGATACGGCAGAGTATTAGGGCGGGTTATAGTTAAAAAATGTCAGCCCGCTTGTATGAATTATTACGTTAACGGCGAAATGGTAAAAAGCGGTTTTGCCTGGGCTTATCGCTATCATGGCAAAGCCAGCAGCCCCTGGATGGAAAATCTTGAACGTCAAGCCCGTTCTGAAAAGTTAGGATTATGGCAAGACCCAGAAGCAATAGAGCCGTGGCAATGGCGGCGTGACCATCATTGATTAATCGAGTAAAGGAGATTGCTATGAGAAGCTTAACTACGGGTGTCGCATTGTTTTTCGTCGGAGCATTGCTAATGGCTAGTACAGGCTATGCAGGCGTTAACAGTGATAATGTTATACAACAGGTAATAAACGCATTGATGGATGAAAAAAATCCGTTCTACCATATCGCATGGTTAGGTTTTATTCTGACTTTGACGGGAAGCATTTTGCTACTTTACTGGATGCTTTTTGGTGGAGTTAAAAAGGCGGAACGAAGCAGGTAAGCAAAGGCGCTACTACGGAAAAAAACTAAAGCCGGATTATCCGGCTTTTTTATCGTTGATTTCAAACTTACTGTTGCATGAGTTGCAGGTCACATCTAAATCACCCTTGCCCCACAGGTTGATCCCGCAAGAACATGTATATTTAAACCTCGTCGGCTTCTTCTGTTCGTTGCTACCTAACTCTACTCCCAGCGCTTCGAGTGCAGACATTTGTTCTTCACTTGCTGATCCTAACGCCTGGCTAGCAGCATGACGCACAGGCAAACGGTCTAACCATGAAATATTGAAATTGTCTTTAGCAAGCAATTGCTCATAGGCTGCTAAAAATTTTCCTCCTTCAATTGGATAGTCTGCCATTTTCTCACCAGTTTTTTTCCCGCCAGGTTGCCCGGTATCAGAAGGCATCAGCCCAACGGACTCCATCAACTCAGCCCATTCTTTATTGTGATAACCCCTGCGGCCCGGTTTACCGAAATGGAATTGCCAGGCATGGGTCATTTCGTGTACCAGTGTTTGCATGATCTCGACGAGAGGAACCACCGCAAAGTAACTAGGGTTCAGCGCGATTTCATCAGTAAAGCTTTTGTCCATGCGATGAACAAACCGCTTTGATGAAAAGTAGCCATACGTTTTTTTCTCCCGCTGTAAGGTGATCAGGCAATAAGGAATTTCACCGTTAAAAAGCGTTTGGTTGAAATGGTCAAAGGCTACCTGCAATTCGTTGTAAGTTTCACCCGTTGGATTGTATTTCATGCTCTTTCCTCATTGGATTGTACAAACCAATTATAACTCTATTGGATTGTACAATCCAATAAAAGGTGAAAAAAAGTGTAGACTAAATTAGTATAGATAATGGATTGTACAATCCATTAGTTGAGGCTATTTCTAATAACCGACGCCTTTTAACTTATGGATTGTACAAACCAATCAAACAGAAGTCGTGATTATTTGGATTGTACAATCCATAACAATATTTCGACGCGTCGAAATTTATCAGCCCGATATTGAAATCCCATTTTATTTCCGTAGTAGTTAGTTTCCTAAGTAATTATTAGCATTTCATATGTTGGAACGCTCGATCCAGACATTTGCTTCCGTAGTAGGCTGTTGCAAGGAATTTCGACGTGTCGAAATTACTGCTTTAATTAGTAGCTAATGCAGGATAGACTAGCGTCAGCAAGTGGACTACTGCGCTAAAGCTCAGTAGTCGTAAACGGTGAGGATTTGATATGAGTACCGATCTTAAAAGGGTTAGCGCGTATGTGACTGAAAGTGAGAAAGCGGAGTTTTCGGGTAGAGCAAAACTGGCAGGCTACACCGAATCGATGTTACTCGCTTTCATCGTGCGCCAATTTTTAAAGAATCAGAGCGCAGAGTTACCGACTAACCAGCCACATGATCTAGGTTTAAAAAGTGACAGAGTAACGGTTAGGTTTAGACCTAAGCACTATGGAAAACTTCTTGAGCTATCGAGCGCTAGAGGCATGAAGCCAAGCTCTTACTTATCTTACTTGTTCATAGTGCATTCAACTCAAAATCCCGTTTTCTCAAAAGCAGAGTTAGCCGCTGTGAGAGAAGCGGCCAAAGAACTTGCAGCGTTGGGAAGAAACGTAAACCAGATAGCAAAAGCAATTAACATCACAGACGAAGAAATCTATCAGGTAAAGAAGCTGGAGCTACAAGAACTGTCTGCGCAACTCAACGCGATCAGATCCGGTTTGAAAGATATGCTTAGAGCTAACCTTGATTCCTGGGGAGTGAAAGACAATGGCTGATGAAGCGTTTGAATTTTTACTAAATGGCAGACGAGCGCGTAATCCAAGATTACGTATGAAAGGCGGGCGCAAATCACAGCTTACAAGTCTGGTGCGTAAAGCTCCTGAAGTAATGGTTAAAGTGAGCGGCGGCGGAACAACCATCAAACATGTTTTTGACCACATGCAGTATATAACCCGTAACGGCGAACTGGACGCGGTTACAGACAGGGACGAAAAAGTAGGTAGCAAAGAAGAGCTAAAGGATTTACTTGATTCCTGGGATATGGAATTACAGCGCGGGCAGGGAAAGTTAAAGCAGGCTTTTAATATTGTGTTGTCGATGCCCGCAGGAACGCCCCCGGAGAAGCTTCTGGATGCGGCTAAAGGTTTTGCGAGAGAAGAGTTTGCAGGGCAACATCATTACATGATGGTTCTGCATACGCCCGAACGTGATCCACATAAAGACGCACCACCTCATCCCCATGTACATCTTGTAGTAAAGGCTGAGAATTTCGAAGGTAAGCGCCTGTATATAAGAAAGGCCACGTTAGAAAAATGGCGCTTTGGTTTTGCCGAGCAGCTCCGGGATCGTGGTATTGAAGCCAATGCGACACCAAGAGAAGTAAGAGGCCAGACGAGAAAACAGAAAGTGCCTGGCGTATACTTTGCAGAGAAACGCGGGCGCTCTACCGTTGATACTGAGAAAAGAAAAGAGGTATCTCAAGAGCTATTATCCGGTAAGCCTCAGGAAAAACCCTGGGAAAAAGCCATAATTTATAAAAGGAAAAAGCTGGTCAGTTCGTTACTAGAGGTAGCGAAAGATCTAGAAAAAGATGGCGACAGGGAGTTAGCCGGGGAAGTAGTAAAATACGCAAAGGAGTTACCAGCTCTGACTACAGAACGGCGTGAAATGCAGAAACAGTTAGTCTCTGAAATCGACAAACACAAGACTAAGCAAACCGACAAAGAAAAGACATTTAAAGAAGATAAGGAGAGGTAAAATGTTCAAAATGAGATTGTTACTTTGTATCGCCGTCCCTTTTGTTCTGGCCGGGTGTAATGATGAAGTGCCAACCTCCGATCAGGTGAAACAAGCCTTTATTACATCAGGCTACGGCAAGGAAATTGTTTCACAGATTAAGGTAGAAAAATGCCAGGCAGGTGCAAAATCTGAGGCCACTTGCGACATAACCCTTGATAGCAGAACCGTAGCAAGACGCTTTATCAAGAATGATAAAGGGGATTGGCTGGTATCTTCTTAACGCTCATGTGAGATCAAAGTCGTCGTCAAAGACATGTGCTTTATCGTAAATGTGGTTATACGAAACAAGATATTTTAAGCCATCGTGCAATGACGTGGGGCGCTCGAACTCAAGCCAAAACAGGCCGCTGTATGTACGGCCAAACCAGAAGCCCCCACCGCAGGATTTTGGACGCTGAAAAAAGACCCAACCGCCCTCTATAAACCTTTCCAGAACCTCTCCCCGATATACGATTTGATAATTGCTGTCTTTACCGCCCATAAGTCACACCGCCCATAAACTGTATTTATATACAGTATATAGCTTTAAAGCAGCAATGACCAAATGTTCAGTTTTTCTGAAAAAGCAACGAGACAGCAACCGCCCTGCAGCGAGTTGGCCAGCTGAGCCAGCATAAAGATGATTAGCTAAAAAACAGTTAGTTAGGATGTGACTCAGCGCTTTTTTAGTATTCAAAAAAACTGATTCAAAAAAAGCGCTTTTAGGGATCTCTTTTCAGTGTGCCGAATTAGCTAGTTTTGGGTTGTCCTTAAGCATCTGCTTGTATGCTTCGTTTAATGAATAATTGAGCATATCGATAAACGTTAGTGCTTTATCACCCTGCCATAAATGATCATCATGGCACGTTACATCTTTAAGAGGGCGGTATTCGCCTGTGTCCTGCTTAACCAGCCCTTCGCCGTCCGAGCCGCAACGGTAGCTACTCGACTCAGAAACTTTTAACGGTTCTTCAAAATTTATCAGGGGAATCCCGGCAGCATGAGCTATCGGCGTTAAAAGAACGACCGCACACAAAAATGATAGGCTGCGTTTCATGACTTCCTCCGGTTAACCAGGGTTCGAATAGCTACAAGTACCAGAAGAGCCAGTAACGCGACGACGAGAGCATTTGCCATTACAGGAGAGGTAGAAGCAACGTGTGTATAAGCCCATCCAACCACGCCAACAAGAATCATTACAATAGCAAGAAGAGTAAGAATCTTTCTGCCGATGCTTAAAGCACTGCGAGCCATAAGGCCAGTTCTGTTTAAAAATCTGCTCACGCTATTTCTCCTTTCTAACTACCTGCTTATTTAATTGATTTCAGCGCTTCCGTAAGCGCTTCTACAGCCCAATCCGGGCACGGCCTGGAGCTAGGCTTGTCAGGGTCATTTACCCACGACCTGATCGTTCTGACGGAGCAGGGGCGGCGCGTATACTCGCATATCAGCATTGCGGCCTTTGCCTGAGTCAATTCGTTATCAGATAACAGGGAAAGAAACATTGCTCTGTTATCTGACACCATAAGTACCGTCTTTTTTAAAGATAATGCTAACCTGTCCTTCTGCCGGGACTTCCATCACTTCCCGGATTTTTTTATTAATGGCACTTTCGGTAGCGCTCACATATACCGGAGTCCCTTTAATACATACGCTGAGTGATCCGGCAATGACCGTCAAAACAACACAGGTGTTAGTTATTGTCCTGATAATTTCAGCTATATGCTGTGAGGAAGCATTTCTCAAATCTGTTATTAGTTGCGTTAATTCCGTCTGATGGTGAAAAAAATAGAGCAAAAAAATCACCATAAAAATGCAAAGGGACTGAACAAAATAGTTCCATAAGATTAAGATCACTCTCCAGGAAAAACCAATGTAGCTGAATACCGAAGCAATACGCGTACGCCAGTCTTTTTTAACGCCCCTGACTATTTCTTCATACTGTTCAAGCGGCATCGCGCCGACCTCAATACCATTTACATTAATAACTGCCGTACCATCACGCATATGTGGACTCTCCGATCGATAAGTAAAATAGGCACAAGTGCCTCCCTAAGCATAATAGGCATTTGTGCCTATTCGTGCAAGGGTAAAATTTCTTGCTATGTACGAAAACGACCGATTTCGTACCCCCTAAATTGATAGTGTCCGAAATATAGCTTTTTGCATTTAGTACGCACATAATGAAAAGTACACCCTTTTAGTACAGGAAAACAGAATGTCACGAGTTTTTGCCTATTGCCGTGTGTCTAAAGACAGCTCGCATACAGATAATCAGAAGATAGAAATCAAGGCTGCGGGGTTTCACGTTGTACCGACCCGCTGCATAGAGGAAGTAATCAGCGGTTCTGTGCCGTCAGCCCAGCGACCGGGCTTTCAGAAACTGCTGGACAGACTTGAAGCCGGAGATGTGCTTGTTGTAACTAAAATGGATAGATTAGGCAGAAATGCTATGGATGTGAGGGCAACCATAGATCATTTAAAAGAGATTGGCGTCAGGGTTCACTGTCTGCAATTAGGCGGGGCAGACTTAACCAGCGCGGCTGGTAAGATGATAATGCAGGTTATCAACGCTCATGCTGAGTTTGAGCGTGATTTACTGGTTGAAAGGACACGGGCAGGGCTTGAAAGAGTAAAGGGCGCAGGGAAGAGATTAGGTAGAAAGCCAGCCTTAGACGATGTGCAAAAAGGTGAAGTCATTAATGCACTTTTAGCCGGCACGTCAGTAGCGGCTGTTTCCAGGCAATTTAAGACAACACGACAGACAATATTACGCATCAGAAAAGCATGGGAAAGCAGTCAGGCTAACGCTTCAGATTGAAGCCGCTTTTTTCAAGGTTCTTTGCGAATGTCATAACGTCAGTAACGCGAAACTTCCGGGTTCCTGTAGCTTTTATCGGGGCCGGGAACGGAACGCCGTTCAGCTCTCCATTATTCAGGTGAGTTAAAACCTCACCTGTAGACATTCCCAGCATAGTTGCAAGCGTCTTAGTATCGATAGTAATGCTCATATTCACCTCTTAGCTAAAAGCGTATCAGCCTGTTTAACGGCTTCCTTTTCGGTTCGGTACTTACCCCATGCGGCCATAATAAGATCCGGATAGGTAGCAACGCCACGCGAACCATTGTAGCGACCAAGCGCATAGAAGAGATTACCATGCTCAAGGTCAAGATAATGGCGTAGGATTGTGCAACCGTAACGGAGGTTAGTTCTTACCGGGAAAAGGTCATCGCTTCCATCATTGATAGCCGAAGTCCAGAAGGGCATAACCTGCATTAACCCGCGAGCGCCCACGACAGAAACCGCGTAACGGTTAAATTTACTCTCAACATCGATAACGGCCAAGACCAGCTCTGGATCAAGGCCCGCACGACTGGCCTCATAATAGACCGTTTCTAAAAACGTTTGCGCCTGCTGTACTGAGCCGAAACGCTTCCTCAATCGCTCAGCCTGCAACGCTACCCATTTGATTTCGTCTACTCCGGAAATAAAATCTTTACTGGCATCTGAATTAATCTGAGCCGCCATGACTGATTTTACACTTGCAGATAAAACCTCATATTGTTGGCCCCCGGCAAATGCCGGGGCGCAAACTGGCAGCAACATAGCAAACAAAACACTTTGCAGGGCTGCTTTCATCGTGACAGCTCCTTATCCTGATCCAGAGTTTTTGATTTCTCTTTGGCCGTCTGCTGTTCGTTGGATTTGTTTTTTGTAACAGCTGGCGTTGGTACTCGTTCGCCGTTCTCCATCATCTGGCTTAACGTTTCACGCAGGGCCGCAGTAAATTCAGCCTGCTTATTTTTATCATCGGGCCATTGGTTAGCAGCAAATTTTTCGCCAGCTGACATCGTGACATAAGCAGCCGTAAGCTCTGGATGCTTCTCTAATGCCTTGTCTCGCGTATCATTGTTGAATGATTTTACTTTCTCTACAGACCAGGTAGAGCGGTGAGTTTCAATCTGTTCCGAGCCAAGAACTTTCCCCTGATCATCCTTGATTTCGCGGGTGACGCGTACAGGCTCTTTCCCTTTGTACTCTAAATCAATCCTGTCGCCTTTTTTAACACCGGCGTCATTGATAGCCCTTTCGAGATCCTGGCCCCATAACTCGCGCTCGTTACCGTTATCAGCACGGTATTTAACAAAATACGATTCCGACTCTTTCTTATCGTGATTATAAAAGTCTTTCCCATGTTCAAGCAGA
The DNA here is from genome assembly GCF_008632015.1 of Pantoea sp. B_9. Taxonomy (NCBI): domain Bacteria; kingdom Pseudomonadati; phylum Pseudomonadota; class Gammaproteobacteria; order Enterobacterales; family Erwiniaceae; genus Pantoea; species Pantoea sp. B_9. Next base: position 9,789 of record NZ_VWVL01000013.1, read on the forward strand.
GTCCCCCTATGCACATTTGGCTTAGGAGGTTCTTCACCTTGCGTCTGTTCTTCTTTGATTACGCCAGGGCCAGTCTGACGGCCCGCGCCTTGCTGCTGTTCGCTGCTGGTGCGAGATGCTTTGCCGCTACTCCCTAAAGGCTGTTGCTGGCTCTGAGCGGCTTCTGTGGCCCTCTCACGGTTTTGGCCCTGCTCGATGGAGTTAGAACGGCCAGCATTTTGATCGGCACTTTTGTCTTTACCGTCCCTTTGTAAAAGCGTCATCAAGTGCGCTTTCTCGACTTCTGTAGGCTTATAGCCTGATACCTCAAGGCCGCGCTGAGAAGCTTCCAGCCAGGCCGCACGCCGGAACTCTTCATTACCTCGCACACGGATAGAATCCCAGTTACGGGACTCAGCAATAGTGATCAGGTCTTTAATCACCTGGCTATTTTGGCTCTTCGTGGATAAGCGCGTTCCCTTATCTTCAAAGGCGAGCGTCTTATCATGAAAATGGTATTTTTCATCAAGTTTCACATAGCGCGCGGCCACTGAAGAGGGAATAGCTTTATCATCTGCTTTGGTTTGTTCAGCCTTTTTACCTGGTACGGCAGAGAACGGAGATTCTTCAGGCTGAGGCGCGTCCCTGTCGCGGCTATATCCGGGCGCTGGCTGTGATTGCACTTCTTCCCGGATGCGTCGCATATCTTGACGTTGCAGCTCAAGAAACTCTTTTAAACGTGCGTCCTGTTCACGCTCGTTACTTTGCTCAATTTCATTAACAGCAAAAGCTTTCGTTTCACTCTCCTTGTAATGCAAATCCTCAGCCTGCAATTTTCCTTTTAATTTTTCTTCTGATGAACCTTTAGAAGCACCTTTGTTATCAAGCATGTTTTTAGTATTTTCTTCACCGACAAGGGCCATTAATTCATCCTTAGATGAAACGGCTTCTTTGGCTACCTGCTTGCGGCCAACTAAAAAAGAAACGGTGCCGCCTGTAACTTCACCGTTAGCTTGTTCGATCTCGTAACGGATACCCGTAGCAAACTGATTATTTACTTTAAAAGCACCGCTGTTAGTAAAGTCCTGTTCCTGCTCGCTCATATACCCACCTTAATCATTCATGCTTGATAAAAAGGAATCCACAGCCATTTTCATTTGCTCTGCATCCAGATCGCCTTTTGGTATTTCAATATCATCAAAGGCCATATCAAAATCGTCCAAGCTCAGAGTATCTAAAACCGATATATTCTTATCGGTAATAATCATCTCTTCTTTTACTACTTCTGATTCTCCTTCTATATCAATATGAGGCTTAGTTACAGAGCTTATTTTAATCTCTATTGGATCAAAAACATGCTTAGGTAACAAGCGCTTTCTGAATAATTTCTCCTTGTCGTAGAAAATTTTCTCGCACAATATAGGATCAATCTCAGTGAAAATTATCTCTCTCTTTTTACCGAGTTTTTTGACTTCACGAGGAGACATTAACTCCTGTTTGGCCTGACTTATATTTACCGTGGCTTTGCCGGGGCCAAAGGCAGGCTTACTATGAGATTTAGCCTTAACTGTTTTATAGCCGAGAGCGGTAGAAATTTCCGTAGCATCCTTAATTTCCTTTGGAGCAAAAACAACCCTCGCCTGCAAACAGCGGATAATCGTTTCCGCATCTTCCCTGCCATAAACAGAAAAAAGCTGAGACGGCCCCTGAATGATAACAAGAGGAATAATGTCATAGCCGCCCAGCACACCTACATTGCTCGCAAAAACGTTCATACGACCAAGAGCAGTAAATTCATCGAGCACAAGAGCAAGCTTATACTTTATCTCTTCAGGGTTATCTTCACGCATCTCTACCGTGTTAAGGTCAATGATTTGTTGCATAAGCAGATTTAACAAAAGCTGCAAACGCTCTAAATCACCTGGACGCACACCGATATAAAAAGAAATTCTGCGCTTGCGCAAATCCCTTAAATCAAATGAACTGCATGATGTAGCCGAATCAACTAACGGGTTAAGCCAAAGCTCTAATTTAGCTGTGAAGGTTTTTCTGATAGAAGCCTGAGTATTACCGCTGGTAAAAATGAAATCATATAACGCAGCCTTACAAGCGTGAGACAGTGGCTTTGTAGATTTCTCCCTAGCCTCAATAATGTTTTTCCAGTGTTCGCCAATTGTCTCACCTTCGCCGTGCATGATTTGCCGAACGACCTCGCCCAGCGTTCGCGGCAAGCCTGGAGTTTCAAAGATATAGAGTGTCAGCCCTAAAAACAGAGTACGGCAAGCAGCGGGCCAGAATGGATCACCATCAACGGGATCGGGTGACAGGTAGTTAGCAATCTTCTGTATATCATCGATACGCCCTGCGGGCGTGTCAGTCACATAATCCAGCGGGTTCCACTGGCAAGTAAAACCATCCTTATCAACCGGATTGAACAGGTATACATCACTGTATTTAGCCCTAAAGCCACTGGTAAGCCTGTATGACTCCTGGCGGATGTCAGTTATCACAACGCTGTCGGGCCAGTTGAGCATGTTTGGCTGAACGACACCGCGCCCTTTACCGCTTCGGGGTTCTGCTGCCAGTAATGCTCCAACCTGGCCTGGAAGCATAACAAAGCGCCCGTTATGCTTACCTAATATCAATCCGTCATTACCTAAATATCCCGCCTCCTTAATCTCTTTTGACTTCGCAAAACGTGCGTCACCGTATAAAGGTTTTGATGCAGGAATGAATAAAGCGATACATGAGCCAAAGCAAATGACCGCCGCAAATATCATGCACCATTTTAAGGTTTCCACAACATGCGGAATATTGTTGTAGCTTACCCAATACTGGTACACAGTCCACGGAGTCGCCGTATATGGTGAGAGTTTTATACGCCAAAGAAAGAAATAACCCGCCAGATAAAACGTCCCGACCAATGCCACAACAATCATTGTGGCGATTAGTCCGATCTTTGCTTTTTTTGATTGCGCTTCGGTCAATAACATATCTTTACCTGTTAATTAATTCACGCTTACGCTTCGGATCGTAATAAATACCTGTTACTTTCCTTCCCTTGCCAGGCACATTATGAAACTGCAAAATCACATCTACGTTAGCAAAAAGGAAAGCCCGAATATCATCAGTGGTCAAATTTCGGCCTGCTTCTGATTCTTTGATGTAAAGTATCATCTGAGCAATGGCAAGCTTAGGGCTATTAGCGTGAACAGTGGTTATCGTTCCCGGATGCCCTGAGTTTACGTTACGCATATAATAAAATGCTTCTGCCCCTCTTAACTCTGACAGCAAGACGCGATCAGGATTAAGACGTAAAACCACTTCAATTAAATCCTTTATGGTAACTTTAGCCCTTCCCTGTTCTCCACGACTAAAGAGCAAGCGGACTACATCCTTATGGATTCTGAATATATTCTCTAAGGCATCCTCAAGGGTTATAAGGCGTTCATCAGGAGGAATGCACTCAATAAAAGCGTTACCGTAAGTTGTCTTACCGGCGCTAGTCGCGCCGGAACAAACAATATTTTTTTTATAAAAAATTGCCTTCTCAATAAACTGGCGTATTTTTCCGGAATTTTTCAGCTCAAGCAATTCCGCTTCATGGGGTTCTAATTCACTTTCATCTAACGCAACATCATCAAATCCGCCCTGCGAATCTAAATCATCCATTGTGAAAAACTTAGTCGGCGTCCTTATCGCAATAGCAATTTTCCCGGCGGGTGTGGCTGGCGGTAATACAACCTGTATACGCTGCCCTGAGGGCAGCGTTGTACCTAACAGCGGTGTTGACTCATCTACTTTCTGGCTGCTGTGGTTAGCAACTAATTTTGATAACCCTTTGCACCAGTCAAAAGTAATCTTCGCATCTTCATGAAATTTCTTTCCGTAGGAGCCTTGAGTAATGACTATACCCGGTTCGTTAATATGAATATCGTTTGTACCCTCTATATCAAAATAGGGCTGCAAACCGCGCAGCGCTATCTCTAAGGTACTTTCTGCATTTTTCATCAATATTCTCTTATCGGGTTGGCTCTAATGAATAAACATCGGAAAAATCCACATCACGCGCCACGTAGATATAAACCCGGCTACCCTGGTTACGCGTTAACGTTGGAGGAATGTTAGCTGTCTGCTTAATGACCTCACTGGTCACATCACTGGCCGCTTGTGCCGTATTACCAAAATTGATATTGGTGTTTGAACCGCTATTGCTGCCCGCACTGTTAGCAAGAGCTTGTCCGGTATCATCAATCAGGCTGATCATGATTGCTGCCCCGAAACGCTCCCAAAAGTGCGTATTAACGTAACCATCAAGGCCAGAACGACCCAGGCTATCACCGCCACCTGATAACAAAGGAACCCTGACCTTATTAGGCGTTCTGGCTTCAGCCCAAAGGACGAAAAGACGTTTCTGGCCGTTTGTAAGCCCACGGCGGATCTGTCCGAGGTATCGGGTGCCTTTCTCCATCAGGATAACGGTCTTGTCGTAGTTCCAGACATCCTCTGTTCCGATACAGGAGACCATACCGGGCAAGGTGCTATCTACGGCCTCAAACTGGTTACATGGGATTTCCTGGCCCTTCTCAAGTAAGAGGCTGGTATTCCCCATGTAGCTGGCTTTGGTGGAAGCAAGCTCTGTCGGCTTCAGACTGTCAGAGAGCGCATCACCAGACCCAGCAGTATCATTACCGCCCCCTTGCCCCTGCATGGCCATCTGAGGCGTTACAGGCTCATTAGAGGATGTATTACCGCTTTGGTTTGGTGAACTGACGCCGCCATTGCTGCCATTCATACCAAATTTAACGCCCGATTCGGTACGGCGTTTAAGTATGATCTGCTCAGGTGTCAGCTGAGGTTTACCGTTGTTCTGTGCCATCTGCGTGTTATTCGGCAATGGCGGCTTGCTCTCAGTTGTCGCCGCCGCTTCTGTAGGAGGATTGACAACATCATCCGGTAACGGTGGTGTTTCAAGAGGTCTAAGCCCGCTGTTTGACGAGGTGTTTGCTGGTACTTCCTGAGTGTTTTTTTGCGCAGCGTCAGCCCTTTTCTTTGCGATGATAGGCGCGTAATAGTTCCACATGAGCATGAGCATAAGACCCATAACGCATATAAAAATAATCCACTTAGTGAGCTTCCCTTGAAAATCGAGGGTTTTATTCACCGATGGAATAGAGCGTTCACCGCTATTAACGTTTTCCGGCTCTTCTTCCTGTTTTCTTCTACGGAAAAGAAATTTACTTTTCGGCTCTTTCATTCTGAGGCTCCTTTAATTACACGCTTAACATCAGGCGAAACTGTTTTGGTATACTCGCGGAATTTTGCGTACCTGCTCCATCCTTTGTTAAAGGCACAAGCAACCAAATCCCCGTTACGCATGACAAACTTTTTATCGAGACGCGAGATAACTACTGTCTCGTCGTCCTCCATAGTAAAAGGTGCCAAAGCTTCATTGCCCTGATCGTCAACATAATAAAATGTTGGTATATCCTGACCAGGAGAGAACTTGAACCGGGTAAACCTTCCGTCGTCCCATACGGCGATTGGGCTAACACTCTCTGGCCCTTCCAGCCAGTAATTAGTATTTCTTACCTTACCTTTACTTGAGGCAAAGATAGACTGCACTCGTGTAGAATCAGCAGCGGCTTTTTGTGTTGCTGCTTCATCTTCAGGATATTTAAACAACACGCTATACATTTTCCGCACTTTACTAATTTTCAGGTCAAAATTATAAAAGCGCTTATTTGTAATAATCGTGATATTTGTATTCGGATCTAGGTTTGTTTTTGGCTTAATGAAAAAACCGCTTCCTTGCGCAATCACACCAATTTCCCAGGCTGAGGTGTCACCCCCGGCTAAATCCTGAATCCTCTCTGATTTGTCAAATTTCACAAAAGTCTGACGGCCTATCACGCCGTAAAGCTGGATAACGTTGTAAGGGTCATAATTCACCGTTAATACACGCGAATCCTTTGGTGATGGCGATGGGTTAGATACGGCCAGCACTGGTAAAGATACGCAAAAAGAGACAGCGATAACTAAAGCCCTGAGTTTCATGCTTAGTCTCCCCCTTTTTGGTTAGGCGCGACCAGTGCTTGCGGCGCAGCTGCTGACTGCTGCTGTTCTGGCGGTAGCGTAGCCGTGGGTTTGTTCACTACTGACGAGGCCACGAATGGATCGTTTCTGTATGCCGTAACCTGGAATCCCAGCGGGTTAATACGGAACTCTTTTTCGGCAGTCGGGGCATTGCCTCTTTTAAACTCAACTGTAGCTATCCAGCGTTCGGGCTTAAGTTGCTGCTGCCCTTTGGTTACATAGCGCTGATAATCAACCGTAGCGACCGCCAGATCGCCATCTGAGTTAGGAGTCAGGCGAATGGAGTTAATTTCAATACGCACCGTTGCGCTCTTTTTATAAACCTTGAATGGCGACTGAGGATTATTGTCGTCCCAATAGTCCATCCACTGAGTACGCAAAACATTGTTCATGTATGCCGCTGCGGTTTCATAATTAAGATAAGCAGTGTCGTAGGTGTAATTTTCCCTGGCTAACATAAAGTCATTAATAGCCTTTCTCGCAAAAGCTGAATCAAGAGGGATTTTCACCTCATCCAGACTCTGAAGCGGGAACACCTCACCCTGTGATTTATCCATAACAACGGTGGCGGGCGGCATTACCTTTTTTAGTGGCATCATGGTTGCTATGGCAATAAGTGAAAGCCCAAGCAAACCACCCAGGCCAAACGCAACACGCCAAGCTTTACGTTCACCGTCCCGGCTTTGCTTCAGCTCGTTCTCTTCCCAGCTGTTAATCGACGCAACGAGGTTATCCAGATCCTCGTTTTCTTGTAGAAAGCGCTTCAGCTTAGCAAGAGACGCTAATTCTTCGCCTTCTTCACTCTGGTTTAAATGCGTTTTTTCAGAAGTCATTCCAGTTCCTCTACAGCACTATTAAGAACAAACGTAAGAAGCAGCAGCATCAGGAGATTTCGCAGCTGCTGGATAAAGTGACGGATTAGCAGGGCGCAGATGATTCCCCTTACAGGAAGGCGGTTTAGGCGCTCCTGCACATGCTGAAAGAAGAAGAACCGAAAGCAGAACCAAAGTCATTTTGTGCATTTTGTACCCTCAAAAAAAAAGAACACGCTAACACTTTAGCATGTTCTGTATATACAGAAAAGGGGAAACTGTCATTTTGTTAGGCTGGTGCGATCCCGCCTTTACGCTTCTGGTAGCGCTCACGGGTGAACTTGTAAGCCCCGCCAAGCCCTTTCCCTAGATCCTTGCCGCCAGCTCTGAGACCTGCTGGCCCGTGACGGCTGAACACTGCAAGGCCCATTCTGCCGACGCCGTAGCTGGAGAGTGATATACCTCCGGCCAGCCCGGACGCGATAGAGGGAAGTTGCGCCAGTACCAGTAAACATATGCCGCCTGTTATCAGGAACGGGAAAAGCTGGTCAATCTGCGTAGCATCAGATATGGACGCTGTTGTAGAGGCTGCACGCTGATAAAAGTCGAGAACGAAAATACCCGCCGCCGCTACAAGCACCTGCAATACAAAGTAGTTAGAAAGCTGCTGAATCCAGGAATTGAAGAAATTACCCGTAGCCTGGAAAAGCAGCGTCAGGATGAAAATCGGCCCCAGGGAAATGATGATACTCAGCGCTATTTTTGACAGTACAGTCAGGAAACAGGCATACAGGGTGACGACAATAGTTTCAGCCCATACGAGGATAGCAATAATGTACATACCAAAATCGCCGTCAAGTATGCCGCCTTTATCCCAAAACTTCTTACCAACGCTATAACCGCCATCTAATATCTGATCCAGAATATTAATAGTGGTTGTCGCATTGGTTGTACCACGCATTACGTTGGCTAGCTGTTCCGGTGTGTTATAGAAAAGGTCTGTAACGTATATACTGTAAGACATAAGATTTATCCCTATGCCAAATATTACGCCGACCTTAGCTATTCGAATCATGCCATCCATAATGGGTTCTTTTATCATACCCATTGCAGAAGCAAGACCCCACATAATAACGAATATACCTAACAGGTTGTAAGCCGCAGGGCCAATAGCCTGAGCTACGTTAGAAACACTCTCGCCAATATAGCCATGACATACATTATTAATGTATGTCATGACATTTTGATAAGGTGCGCTTGCCATAAGAAACCCCCTACTATTTTTTCGCTCGTTCAGGAACGCTGGTATCTATCTCTGGATAGTTGTTGTCTGCGTTCTTTTTAGCGGAATCCTGCGACTGTGTTTGACCATTTGACGCGGGCTGATTTTCTTTATCAGCCCCGTCACACCCAACCAAAGTTACCAATGCGAATAAAACCAATATTGTTTTCTTCATAGTGTTACCTGCTTAACGAAGTATCAATTTCAGGAAAATTACCGTTGCCGCTGGTTTGAGCGCGAAGCTCATTTTTCATCTGACTTGAGGCTATCTGTTGGGCCTGCTGCATCTGTGCGACCGTCTGAAGCTTCGACTGGTCATTAGCCAGCTGAGTTTGTTCAGACTGAATGCGCGCCTGTAAATCCATAATGGCTTTAGGATCGGTTGCGCTGTTTATCTGGTCCGTGAGTGATTGCAGAGTATCAATGCGGGCGCTGGCGTTCTTATAAGCTTCCTGACCCATTGCCTGCTGTGAGGCTGAAATATTACGTATCTGATCGAGGTAAGATTTCATCTCCGGAGACAGGTTATTGAGGTCTTGCTGAGAAAGTACCGATTGTGCCTGTTTGATTGAATTTGCAGCGTTTGCTAGTTCAGAGTAGCCGCTGCTGCTACCGTTAAGCATGTTCATCGCATCATTCCAGTTCGACGGCAAATAGCTACGATTCTGGCCGCTCAGTAGCCCTCCCATGCCACGGCTACCCGTCAGGCTATCAATCTGACGGGTAGCAAGAGAAACCTGGCTTTTCATCTGCTCCAGCTGAGAAAGCATGTGATTAATCTGGATTACCTGATTTGATAATGAACCAAGATCAACAACCGGAATCCCGACATAAGCATATGATGGATTAACGCTAACTACGGAAAAAAATACAGCGCCAAATATGGCAGCTTTCGTCTTTATGCTTTTCATCATTCAGACCTCTTACGTTCATAAAAAATAGGCAACCATACGGACGGATTGTTGCCGTACTCTTCAATAAGGTTACGCACAATATCAACATTTGTTTTACGTGCAGACAATACAGCCAGCTCGTTATCCATGCCCTTTAAATCAAGTTTAGCCACTACTGAGCCGTGACTCTGCTTGACCAAAAACATGCGTGAACCTTCCGGGATTTCCTCTGAAATAAGCTCATACTCTCTATCCGATAGATTCATTCCGTTTTCATCGGACGTATATTGAGAGCGAACCGCGCTAGGATCAGGAAAGAATATTTTAGTCGCTGTCTGTTCAATAAGAGTACGTGCTATCGGTGAATTTAGGGCATCCGAAGGTGATTGTGTATCGAGTATGACCATACCGTTAAGCTTACGAATGGTTTTTAGTTTGTTCTTTCCGAAGTCCTCGAAATAAGGATCGGCTAATAACTTCCAGAACTCCGCAAGGTGGATTACCAGCCTTCTCCCATCAATGAGATTTTCTACAAGGTGGAAGAGATACATACAAATCGGCGTTCTTAATTCTGGAACATCGAGGAAAGAACTTATATCAAAACCTACGGTTTTTATTTCACCAAAGTTAACCATAAATTCATCGTGCAGGTTATCAAACACCCACGCATTTTCCCCGTCTGAGTCTCCCAACTGATGCGCATAGCACCATTTAGTAAGCGCTGCATACGGGCCTTCTTCCTCTGTGGCATCGAGATAATCAAGCACTCGACCTAAACGGCGTTCGTGAGGCTCAAGACTCAAAACGCGGTCTACTGCATAGAAAACGTCTTTCTCCTGCTGGCGTGTCAGCGGAGTTGTCCGGGTAGCCAGCTTTAACGTCAGGTCTTTTAAAAACGCCCTGTTTGCTTCTGTCAATGGCATCTGGAAAGGTTGCCAGTGCGTAGCCTTTCCGCGCTCAATCGAATTATATTGGCCGCCTAAAGCATGAATAAGGATTTCTGAGTCATTATCCTTAGTAAACATGATCGTTGTTGCATCGAATTTCTGCATCATTGCAATCGACATATCAACAAATACAGTTTTACCTGAGCCGTTAGGCCCAAAGATTAAAGTGTGGCCGACGTCTTTTTTAGTGCTGGCTTCAGGATCATCAGAAGGGTCTGAAGCATGGTAGCTAAAATACAGCGGCGTCCCAGCAGCGGTAGCAAGCAACGTTAAAGCGTTACCCCAGTGATTGCCTGATTTGCGGCCCGATGGGAAATTATGGAACGGGCTGAAGCCTGAAAAATTTCTGCTTGTAATAGCAGCAACACGCGGACGATAACTGAAGTTTGCAGGAAGCTGTGACCAGTAGGCAGACTCAAGCGCTAAATCTTCACGGGCTGTCACCATCCCCGTATCGCCTAAATACGAACGAGCCTTAGAGACGTTATCGAGAAGTTCATCCTGAGATTCAGCTTTTACCATCAGCGTAAAGTGATGCTGGCCCATAACGAAGCGATTAGTTGCCAAATCATTAAGGGCGAAATCAATCTGTTCGGCCAGCTCCTGTGCGTCATCATCTGCGCTTTTCATTCGCCTTTTAGTCAGCTTAAGTTTACTGCGAGCAGTTTCTCTCGCTATAAAAGTAAACGACTGAGTAAGTACAAACTCAAAGTTTGCAGAAAGCAGATCATTAAAAATACCCGGCATCGTTTCCTCAGGGTATTCCTTAATTCCGAGCATGGCCGCGAGAATTGTTTTATCTGGCGTCCGAATTTCCAGCGTCTCACTACCAAAAAATAAACGGCTGGTATTCATCAGAAACTTTGCTGGGGTTTTTCCGATAGGGAACCGTTTTCTTTCACCGCTAACAAGGTAACTGTAAAACTCTAAAGGCTGAGAGAAATTCAAGCCATTGTGTTTATAGACAGTCAGCCTTTCTGCATCATAGCGCTTTAACGCTATTAAAACTTCATCGACCGCTTTATTGATGATTTGAAGGTTTCGCGTTCTTTCAGCGTCTAACCCGGCTTCATCCTTTCCCATCAGAATGTCAAACATTTTCTTTGTGAACATGTTTTTCTGAGGGCGAAAAACTACGGATAAATATAGGTCATTGACCTTCATTTTTTGAGAGGTAACACGCTCCGCATACTTTTCATCTAGTGAATTAACAAACGGGTTATCAGACTCACCTTCTGGATAATCGCTTTGTTCGTGCCTGTCCAAATGCGACCAGAAAGCGATATTCGGGAAAGCTGACGCGATATTGCGCAACGTATTGTTAAGGCTTCGATGCCAGGCATTAACCTGAATATCATCAGCGCTGAGGAAAGAAATCCCACTCAGCTTAATTAACTGAATGTAATCCCTTCCTGTTGTGGTGATGGTTGCCTTATCCAAATGACCTACATAAGGAATCTCCTTAGATAGAACTACGTCATTTTTCACATGGCGGCTTTTAGTTAAATCGGCAGCTACTGCGCTCATACAATGACCTCTTTATTATCTGATAATGCTTCGTCCAGATATTCTTTATTTTTACGTAACACTTTCCTTTTAAGTTTAAACTTTTTACGTACAGGCAACGGGCCATAACTGGCCGATTGCCAGTATTTGAAATTGCCAATACCCAAAAAGCCCATGACATACTGCCAACCTTTGGTAGCACACCATAAACGGATAAGGTCAAACGTCCGAGGGTCATTCCAGCAAATTAATACGAATACCCCATGAATCGGCAGGCAAACAGCCAGCCAAAGGAGGTTACGGGTGATTATGAAAGCTTCAACTGAAAAGATCATATTCAATATGAAAGCAACGTAAGTTACACCTAAAATCATTGTTGGCCGCGTTGGGCCAAGAAATAGCGTATCAACAATAATTCCCGGATTACGTTCGTCAGTTTCGACCTTATCCATTTATTACCTCCTGTTAAATGCCTGCTAAACCACGAATCCAGCTTACGATCTGATCTTTGCCGTAAACACAGATTACGCCGATAACAACGCCTACAAACCACCACCAGGAGATACGGCCAAACAGACACGCTAAACCTACTACCATTACGGCAATAGCTACGATCGGTGTAACAATATTGAGAATGTCAGAGGAACCGTTACTTGTGACACTTGCGAAAGGACTATCAGCAAATGAAAGGCCCGGTACAAACGCAAGTAAAGCGAGCGTACAGGCAACGAGCAGGTAAAATGCTTTATTAGCACGTTCAGTTTTATTCCACATTGAGACGGTATTTTCACCCATTAGTTTCACCTTTGTGAATTACAATTTTTATCAACGTATCAGACCCTATTAACGGCCTGAGGTAATCAAGGATCGTATTGACGTTAGCCCATAGACGCGGCTTTTTTCGTGCATTAAGTAAGAGTGATTCGTCTCCTCTCCAGGTTGATTTTACAAATAGACAGAAGCGGCCATTTTCCATTTCACTAATGGTCAAATGTTCAATGACTTTGTTTTCTGCATACGCCAAAAGCTCTTTCTCTTCGATAGTGCTTGTTTGCATAAGTCCTTCCCTCAGGTCAAAAGAGCTATTGTAGCCTGAGGACAGTTCCGATTTGCAGTCTGAAGGTTCCGTTTGCGCGATGAATCCTCCGTTATGTGGTTGAGATCTGTTCATTGTTCAGCTACTGCTGTTCGTAATCAGTCTCTGCATCCTCCTGTTGTTCGTCTGAGGGCTTAGCCTGTGAGCGGTTATAAGTGTCCCAATAGGGAACGTCCTGTTTCGGTGTTGCGGTTGGAGCCGACAATCTTACTGGTGCTGAACGCGGTGTTTTTTGTGTGGTTTTTCCTCCCCCAATATTCTCGATTTCTGTGTCGAGTGCGTCGATGTTTACTTTGTGTTGGTCTACAGCTTCACGCTGCTTTTTTGCTTCAGCCTCGTTCTTTGAAGCCTCCGCACTGCTTAGGGCTGACTCAGCTTCTTTTAGCCGAGCCAGCTCTTTGTTTTTTTCCGTAGTCAGAATCTCAAGACGCGTGTTATCGCGTTTGCTTTGTATGCTGGCATCGACTGATGGATATTCAGCCGCCTGTATTCCTGAAGAGGCAAACAGGGCGATTAAAAGCACCAAACTTAATTTACGTTTATTCATAATCCGTCTATACACTATTACAGTTTATGTACATACACTTTAGCATAAAGTGTAAATGAGTCACTATCTTTCCAGCTCATTTAGTGATTTTTTTTTATCTTCACCTTTCGGCGTGGCTGGCTCAGGTTGCGCCTGCCTGCTTTGTTGCAGCTGCTGATTCCAGTCCTTAGCATTTTCAGGCACTAACCTTTTAACGCCCGGAACAACCTCTGCCAGCTGCTTACTGAATAGCTCACCGTCTTTGTCGTTATCGAACCCAGCAAAGATCTCAAAGCCTTTTTGATGTAACTCTTTTGCGGTCTCCTGCAGAAGAGTTTTCCCTGCACCTGTGGTAGAGAGAACAAGCGCAGAAGGGTTGATAGCCTGGTAGCTCAGCGCGTCAATTGCAGCCTCTACAAACACCGCTTTACGCATTGAGGCATTTCCTGTGATAAAGGTTCCTTTATCACCCCGGACGCCGTGGAATGGTTTATCGTAGGTTCCACGCAGCTCTGCGCCGACTACTTCACCTTCAAGCGTTCTTAGGCCAAATACAGCATTGCCATACTTATCAGCCCAAAGGCGGCCTTTGTTGATGGCGTTATCTACCAAAGGTTCGGGAATAGCTCGTTTGTTTATCAGATAGTCCCGTACACGCTCAGTTTTGCTTGTTACTGGCTCAGGGATTTTTGACCGTGGAACAGGAGTTGTATCGAGGATTTGATTAGCATGTTTACCCGACTCATGCTGATACTGACTTACGGCCTGTTCCCTGCCAATATTCCCGCCTAACCAAGCGACTGCTTCCTTAAAGTTGTAATCTCCAACCTGCATTACCAGGTCGATTGCACCGCCGCCGCCTTTATCTAAATCGTGGTTAAAAAACTTATCGCCGGTGACAGTTACCCGCCCTGCTTCGGTTTTCCAGTTTCGCTGAGGATCGGCAGTGTCACGCTGCGCCCCTAGTCGCTCTAACACATCCTCTAACGGTATCTGCCGCAAGGCACTTATGTTCTCTTTTTTCATAGCTCATCCTGTTTTCAGAGCTGCTACGGAAAAAAATGTTCCAAACATAAATGGATTGTACAATCCATTTTATTTGGTTTGTACAATCCATTTATTAGGCGGAGTTACTATTGCTGTAACCAACTGATGAAACTCCATTAGCGCTGGTTAAACTTTTTTGCATACCCGCTGAGTTAGCCAGGTAGCGAGCAACATTAGGAAAACTGTTATTAGAACTTGTTTTCTGATCATTGCTTTCTATGGTGCAAGAACTGAGGGCAGGCATGGGGCTTTTACCTTTCCTTAACCTTTTTTTCCATGCCTTTTTAGCGGCGCCACAACCGTCAGGGAAACCCTGCGGCAAGCACAGCAGGATTGCGCACTCGTCTTTAGATGCAGCCTGAGACGTTGCCGGGATAGAAAACAGCAATGGCGCAAAAGCTAAAACTAATAATGACAGTTTGCGATTCATGATATTCACCCTTAAGTTAAAAACACAACACGCATAAGTGTACCAACAAAATAGCTTGTTTTGTGAGTAAAAAAATGCGCATAACCTCACAAAGGTTAATTTATCTATTGACTAGATACCTTTATGAACCTAAAATAGCCATATGGTTGAGATGTTAACCAGACGTGAATTAGCAAAGCCCCGACAGGCGGCTACCTGCCGAGGCTTCTAACCGAAATGATTAACTGAAATGGAGTAATCAACGGCTATGAAATATTTTACCGCTCCGCATACCGCTAAGCTAGTGAGAAAGATTCTTAAAGAATCGTTTCCAGATATGAAATTTTCAGTAAGAAGCCAGAGTTACACTACTGGCGGAACCTCACTGGCGATCACATGGACAGATGGCCCTAACGAAGCCCAGGTTAAAGGCTGCGTGAATCACCTCAGGTCTGGCTATCGAGATTCGCTGATCGATTACTCAGGTAACGTCTATCACATGATGAATGGTGAAACAGTATGCTTTGCCGCTGACATGATTAGCTATAACCGCAAGTTTTCTGAAGCTGCTGTCTGTAAAGCAATCGCCAGCGTACGCCGTCACTACTCCAAAAACTTCGGCTATCAGCTGACAGGTGTTACACCCGATGATTACTTGAAGGGTAAACTGTGGGATCATCGGGTAAGAAATTGCCCGGAGCATAGCTTTCAACTTAATTGCGTACAAACTGACATCAGGAGCGCGCTCAATAAGCATTCAGACCGCCTTAAGGTACGCAAGAGCAATACCGCCTTAACCATTTTTATCACGCATGATGATGGTTACAGCCGCGTACACGGCAGCGGCCTGAGCGCTATAAATATCTAGCATCAGTGGAGGGATTAATCCCTCCCTTAAATTAAGGGGAATCCGGTGTTAACACCTGAACAGAAAAAACGCGTAGCCGCGTTAATCAAAAAGGGGCTACCTGAAGCTGATGCGGAGGCGCATGTAATGAAAGAGTCTGTACATAATCAGGCCGTCAACGCAGAGCAGCAGGAAAGGCAGGACAGCTCTACCGAAGCAAGGTCCGAAAAGAGAAAAGTTGGCCGTCCGAAAAAAATTGATTCTGTAGATAGACGCAGCCTGAAAGCCGTAACAAAAATAGTAGATACCCGCGCTGCTATCGAATCTCAGAGCGCTATCGATGCTTCAGCCTTAGGCTATATGACCAGCGTTTGGGCTTGCGCTTCTATGCCACACTCCGAAATGGAACCAACTTATTTCAAGCGGAGCAATGGACAAACAACCTTGAAAATCATTGCTGATCCCGAATACGGCCTACCTTACGGAAGAATCCCAAGAATTATAATGGCGTGGTTATGCACTGAAGCTAAAATCACTGGTTCGCAAGTTCTTAAATTAGGGCGCAGCCAGAATGAATTTATGCGTAAATTAGGTATGACGGCAACAGGCGGCAATAATGGAAGCATAGCCAGGCTAAAGGAGCAGGCAACTCGTCTTTTTCATTCAACTATATCTCTGACTAATGATGTAGGTAGCGAGCATCGTTTTAAAAACATCACTATCGCTGATGAAGGCATGTTGTTATGGAACCCTAAAGCACCAGACGAGAAAACCCTATGGGAAAGCACGATCACACTGTCGGCAAGATTTTATGATGAAATACAAACATCCTCAGTTCCTATAGATATGCGCGTGATTAATTCTATGCGCTCTCCGCTTGCTATAGACATTTATATCTGGCTTACCTGGCGTATAAGAGAGATTAAGAGAGGCCAGACTACAATCCCGTGGGAAAGCCTTAAAAACCAATTTGGTGCAAATTATTCCGATACGCCAAAAGGTTTATTTAACTTCAAGTCCGAGTTTATCAAGAAACTTAAAGACGTTTGCTTTTACTACCCCGAAGCTAAAGTAGAGATCACTGACAGCGGGCTGAAATTGCAGCAAAGCCCGCCACACATACCCAGCCTGAAAAGAAGCAAAACAGCGTAACAAAAGAAGCGGCCAAGCCGCTTTTTTTGAGCCAAAGATATTGGATTGTACAATCCAAAATTTCGCCGCGTCGAAATTGTCAGAGCCATTTTATCCACGCATAAACGCCAGAAAAGGAAGTTATGCAGACAGACTATGCAGGAAGCGGAATTGTGCTGAAAACCCCTCAACAAACCGCGCATAAACGCCAGAAAATGTACGCATAAACACTAGATATTCTGCGCATAAACGCCAGAAAAGGCACGCATAAACACTAGATATTCTGCGCATAAACGCCAGAAAAGGCACGCATAAACACTAGACATTCTGCGCATAAACACCAGAATATCAAACACAAAAAAAGGCTTTATATTATTGATTTAAGTGGTAAATATTTCATTCGGTGTCTACCCCATGTATTACACATATTCACAAGTATTTTCCTCAAATAGCTTACAAGTAAGTTTTTCATTTATCCTTCTCAAATAAATACAAATAACTTAAAGCGACAATTTTGTGGACAACACAACTGCCCACCGCCTAAAGGCCGTGGACAGCCGCTAAGCGGTTCTTGTGTTGACCACAAACCAACAAGTTTTCATTTTTTTTTGAAGCAAATCACAAAACACCCCCCGCTTTCGATAAAGTGCATAATGCTATTGACTCAATAGAGTTATTAACCTATGATCTAATCATGGCTTAAACATCAGGCGGCTACCTGAGGACTAACAGAAATGGTGTTAGACATGTGATTCAGCGAAGGAAAATCAATGCGCGGCAAGAAACGCCTTACAGCGAGTGAATTTAATGGGATCAGACCGTTCCTTACACGCATGAAAGAAAGAAATATTTCTGCTGTCTATGCGCATTTAGTGGACGGAAAAAAACAGACTGATATAGCCGAGGAATTAGGCGTCACCAAAAAGGCTGTATCTCAGATGGTTAACAAAGCGTGGGCCTTACACGTTGAGAAAGGAATAACGCCAGAAGGTTGGGTAACGATGGATGTAACATTACCCGCTGATATGGCAGAGATAGTAAAGCAGATGGAACGTCAGGCCCGCGAAAATTATGCTAAGGATTCTGAATGAAACTTATAGACGTAACTAACCAGAAAGGCGGTGTAGCAAAATCAACAACCGTTGCTAACTTTGTTTTCTATATTGGCAATATCCTCAATAAAAAGGTTTTGCATATTGATGGCGATGAACAGGGCAACAGCGGAGATACCCTTTCACAATATCAAGTTTCAGGTTTCGACTCTTATAAGTTTTTCGAGCCAACTAAATTAGATGTGCCTAATTTTAGCGGAAATATTTTATCAGCTCGTTCTTCCTCAGAATTAGTTAAGATCGAAAAGAACGTAACTGGCTTAGACGATGCTGGACTAATTCAGACTTTGGCCGACCGTATCAAAGATGTTGCAGACCATTTTGATTACATCGTTGTAGATACAGCGGGTTCCAATAGCAGAATAGCTAACTCGTTTTTACTGGTAGCTGATTTCGCGTTGATACCGACAACTATTGATGAGTATGCGATGAAAATTACCCAGCGCTCATTAAAACGCGTTATTGGCGTACAGAAAAGTTATCGGCCCGACCTTGTATTCCTGGGCTTACTGCCTACCCGAATTGATACCCGTTCTCCTACGGTAAAAAAAGATTTAGAGAGTTTGCTTGTTAACTATTCGCAATACGTTTTACCCGTGAAAACTACGGAGCGGCAACCATACCGCACAGCTGCATCACGCGGCGTTCCGGTATGGGAACTGAAAAGCTCAGGATCGGAAAGGGACACAGGGAAAGAATTGTTACAGGTATTTGACTTAATCGCTAAGCGCATCGGAGTAGAACAATGAATATCGATTTAACAGGTTTAGACCAGCTCACAGGTGAAAGCGATAGCGGCAGCAGCGCGGGAAAAATCCTGGACCTGGACGTAAACAAAGTTACCCCAGACCCTAATCAGCCTCGCATTGATGTTGCGAATGATCCTGAATTGCCAGAGATGGTAGAGACCGTTAAGGCCAGAGGCGTAAAAGTACCAATCTCTGTCCGGACTAACCCGGATAAGCCTGGACACTGGATAATTAATTTCGGAGAGCGCCGTTACCTTGCAACACGAATGGCCGGAAAGAAAACCATTCCGGCTTACGTTGACGAAGAAGCGACTGATTATGACCAGGTTAACGAAAACCTTAAGCGCAAAGCCTTATCAGCTTACGAGATGGCAAGGTTTATCAATAAAAAATTAGAAGAGGGAGCCAAGAAAAAAGAAATTGCTGAGAAATTGGGCGTCAGCAACTCCTTCATTAGCGAACATCTTAAACTTTGGCAATCTCCTGATTTTGTCCTGGAGTTAGCCCGCAGTGGAAGCATTGGCGGCAAGACGCTTTACATGCTTGCAGCGATCGATAAAAAGCACGAAGCAGAGCTAAGAAAATTTATTGCTGATGCTAATGGCGATGCAAGTTTGATAACGCGGAGTTCTGTTTCTGCTTTCATCGCTCGATTGAACAACCCTGAGCCTAACCCTGATGAACAAACCTCAGGAGCTACAGAGATCGCCAGCGATACTCAGGGCCAGCAGAACGCCGATACAGCCCCACAGACGGCCACAGGAGCCACAGAGAACGCCAGCGATACTCAGGGCCAGCAGAACGCCGATACAGCCCCACAGACGGCCCCAGGAGCCACAGAGAACGCCAGCGATACTCAGGGCCAGCAGAACGCCGATACAGCCCCACAGACGGCCTCAGGAGCCACAGAGAACGCCAGCGATACTCAGGGCCAGCAGAACGCCGATGCAGCCCC
>NZ_VWVL01000014.1:0-20203 GCF_008632015.1 Pantoea sp. B_9
GACCACATGAAAAAGTGGCCCTGAAATACGGCATTTTATGGCATCATCGGGCCTGAGAAAACCCGGCGGAGCCGGCAGGAGGTTCAGCTGCACGGTCTGACTTTATCCGGCTGGCTTCGCAGGTGTTCAGTCCCGCAAATCAGGGCGGGAGCAGGCGTAATGAGATCGGTCCTGGTTGCAGGGACCGGGTTGATTAGATTAAATACCGCTCCGGATTGCTGAGGTCGATTGACAGCAAAAATTCTGCTATATCTGCGTGCTGTTCCCGTACCGGTCAGGCAGAGCAGTGGGGCCCCTGTTTCGCCCCCCGTCATCAGCTGTAAGCTGACGCTGCCTGGCGGCACCCTGAGCCTGACCGGCCCCGTGACACCGGAGCTGCTGCGTGCACTGGTCAGTGAACTCCGCGAGGGTGAGGTATGATTAGCTTTCCGGCGGGCGCGCGTATTTGGCTGGTTGCCGGCGTGACTGACATGCGCTGCAGCTTCAACGGGCTGGCGGCGAAGGTGCAGAACACGCTGCGTGCCGACCGCTTTCAGCGGCCACCTGTTCATCTTCCGGGGCCGGCGCGGCGATATGGTTAAGGTCCTCTGGGCAGACCCCGATGGTCTTTGTCTTTTTACGAAGCGCCTTGAGCGGGGGCGTTTCGTCTGGCCGGTGAACCGGGACGGCAGGGTGCACCTCACGCAGGCCCAGCTGGCCATGCTGCTGGAAGGCATTAACTGGAAGCATCCGCAGCGGATAAATCCTCCTGGCCTGCGCATCTGAACCGGCGTTATGTGAGCGCATGGAACGCTCACTTTCTGCAGAAAATGTCCGCCTCAGGGCGCTGCTGGACACACAGCAGCGAAGCCTTGAGCAGATGGCCGAAAACAACCGCCTCCTGTCACAACGGGTGGCGGCGTACGCCAGCGAAATCAGCCGGCTGAAAGCGCTGGTTGCGAAGCTGCAGCGGATGCAGTTCGGCAAAAGCTCCGAAAAGCTGCGGGGGAATATGCAGCGTCAGGTGCGTCAGGCAGAGGAGCGCATCAGCGCCCTGCAGGAGGAGATGGCAGAGGTCCTGGGTGAACAGCATGACCCGGTACTTCCGCCGCCGCTGCGCCAGTCTTCCGCCCGCAAACCGTTGCCGGCCTCGCTTCACCGTGAAATCCGCATGCTGCCACCGACAGAAACCGCCTGTCCGGCCTGCGGCGGCGAGCTCAGCGCGCTGGGCTGCGACGTGTCGGAACAGCTGGAGCTCATCAGCAGCGCCTTTAAGGTCATCGAGACGCAGCGGCCGAAGCTGGCCTGCTGCCGCTGTGACCACATCGTTCAGGCCCCCATGCCGTCAAAACCCATAGAGCGCAGCTACGCGGGCCCCGGCCTGCTGGCGCGCATCGTCACGGCGAAGTTCGCGGAGCACACGCCTCACTATCGTCAGTCGGAGATATACCGCCGTCAGGGCGTGGAGCTGAGTCGTGCCACGCCCGGCGGAAAATCCACGACGTTCATGCCCGCACGCCGACCGGTATCACCACCGAAGCGCTGAAGCGCATCGGCGAGCTGTATGCCATCGAGGCGGAGATACGCGGAAGCCCGGCAGAGGAACGGCTGGCGGTCCGGAAAGCGCAGACCGTGCCGCTGATGCAGTCGCTGTACGACTGGATACAGGCGCAGATGACGGTGCTCTCGCGCCACTCGGATACGGCAAAGGCGTTCGCCTACCTGCTGAAACAGTGGGAGGCGCTGAACCTGTACTGCGGTAACGGCTGGGCGGAAATTGACAACAACATCGCGGAGAACGCGCTGCGTGGCGTAGCCCTGGGCCGGAAAAACTGGCTGTTCGCAGGTTCAGACGCAGGTGGGGAGCGGGCAGCGGTTCTGTACTCGCTGATCGGCACCTGCCGGCTTAACGGCATAGACCCGGAGGTATGGCTGCGTTATGTCCTGAGGCATATTCAGGACTGGCCAGTGAACCGTATAGGTGAGCTGCTGCCGTGGAGATTTATTCCAGAAAACCTGAATGATCTGTGAAAGTTCTTTACTGACCGGAACACATCAGCGCCAGTTATAAATAAAGATGCCTCAGGTTATCGTGATAAATGTGCTATTTTTCTTATGCGGTGAATCCCCCTAAGCGGCGGGGCTAAGCCACAAAAGGGGTGAATGCCTTGGCCAATAAGCGGGTCAGGTTGTGGCTATTCCTGACTCACCGGGAGGCACCCGGCACCGCTCAGTTTTCTACAGGAAATCTGATGGATGTAAACAAACGGATGTGAATCCCCCTAAGCGGCGGGGCCAAGTCAGATACAAACATAATCATCCTGGCAATGAGCAGAAACGGCAGGTCAGGTTCTGGCTTTTCTGACCTATCGGGAGGCACCCGACACGTCCGGGACAGTTGCAGTTTTCAGCAGACAAAAGGGCTGCGGCTTTAGCCGCAGCCCTTTTTATTTATGCTGAATCCAGAGATGAGCTACACATCAGAAAAGAGCACCGGAATGCCTGCGTAATTATTATGCTCTCCGGTTTCTTCAGGCCCTGATTTTCCGGTGGGCAGGGTGAGTATTCACCCCCCACAAACCGGCCAGCGCACTGACAACAGCCCCCGCCAGAAGAGCGATGAATGACCACAGAGCGATTTTTGCAGCCGCGCTGGCGGCTTCGTCAGCTTTCTCTTTTGCCTGCTTTTTGAATTCCGCGTACTGCGCCTTCGCATCGTTCAGATTACTCTGGAGCCGGGCCATACGGTCGCTTACCTCCTGAACGGTTTTGTCACGCGCCTGAATGAAGTTATCGACGGCCCTGTCCGCCTCTTCCGGTGACAGACGGGTATTTTCTGCCAGCGCTTTTTTCACCTCATTCCTGTCGACACCTTTGCTGACTGCATCCGCCCGTGACTTCAGTTTACCGCTCAGCGTATCAATAATGGCGTCACTGTTGCCCGGGTTAACAGCCAAATATTTGACCGAATCTGCAATATCACTCCCCGCTGCCTGAAGCTGGGACTGCAGAAATTCCGGCTGAAGTTCTTTAATGTTGCTCCTGCCCAGCGCATCCAGTACCTGTTTGTCCGCCTGCGGGGCTGTGAGCTGCGTGTTCAGTCCGATCCTGTCAGCAATATTCTGAGCGATATCGGCTGTTGCGCCCGATGCTTTTCCTGCGGCGCTACCCAGTCCGCTCACGGCTGAGCCCGTGGCAGATGCTGCCGCGCCAACGGCGCTTGCCGCCATATGCAGAATGCCGCCAGCGGCGGCGAAGCCCAGCACGGAAGCAACAAGCAGAGATGTGGCCCATGAGAGAAAGCCATGGATGGTTCCATCCGCGCCCGCCAGCCTGCCGGCCACAAAACCGCCGCAGGCCAGACTCAGCACTATCGAGATGACTGACCAGATAATAACAGCCTTGTCAGCACCGTTAATGACATCGTCAGACTGAGGTGAAAGCATTGAAAAACCAAGGCTTGACCCAAGCGTGGTCAGCAGCAGGGACACAGCCATTACCGTTACCACGCCCGCAATGATGCTGCCCCACGAGACGCTTCTGTTCAGTTCCGCTTCTTTTACAAGTTCCATTGTAATCTCCATTTAAAAGCTATTAAAAAGACGGGATTAATCCACGCCCAGATTAATCTTAGTAAAAATATGGGGCACTCAAAGCCGATTAGAAGAAACAAGCATCACCTGTGCTGTCAGAGTGAAGTGGGCCGAAGCGATAAAGCGCAAGACGGTGCAGGTGAGACGCTTACATGAATCACCCTCTCACCACTGGCCAGCTGGCCGAACAGCTGCAGCGTTTTGCACCAGACACACCCTGCGTAGTGCACCTGTGGGTAGCCGATGATTTCGAAGACGTGGCACCGGAGCTGACGTCCGATGAGGTGCTGGCCACGATCGCGCTGGCCGATGCCACGCTCGATGCGGATATCAGTCTCAGCTGGCACTTCCTGCGCCACTGCGCTGACACGATTCTGGCAAAATGGGAGGAAAAAGAGTGAACACCTGGCTGGCTTCCTTTCAGGCAGAGTGGCAGGGCGCCTGCTCAGAGGAGCATATGCTCATCCTGTCACCGGATGAGCAGCTGGCAGAGGCGGGCTGCATGCTCATGGGCCGTACGTGGTGGAAGGGCGAACCCCGTGAGAGTGAAGGCTGTTACTGGCGCTTTGACGGCAATGACGTCTGGCTGAAATCTCTCGTGCAACTTGATGCGCAGCAGGCAGTGACACTTTCCGGCCTCCATTTTCTGGATGAGTGGGAAGTAACCGGTACGTTTATGGCACCCGTGGTGAGCGACCGGTGCGGTTGCCACTGGCCTGATTTCCGGGGCTGAAAACGACTACTTAGGCGGCCGCCCGGCGGGCGGCGCTTTTCACGGGAAAGATAATGATGACGTCGCTTCGCTCCACGCTTATGCCGTCGGCGGGCATAAAGTGCCGTGCCCTCACGGTAGCCGGGCGGCATCGCAAACAAGCAACTGTGCTTGCATATCATCTGATGGTGATTTTTTGTCGATGGTGCGCGGGCAATACGTGTCTAGCTTCGCTGATCAGCGATACTGCCTGTCCAGAAGTTCAGGATCCCATTCGGTTCCGAAGAAATCCGGCTGTGATGCTGAAAAGTTTCTCTCAAAAGGCTCAAAACTGAACTCAGGTTTTTTTTTCAGAAGTTGCATAACGTCATTAGGGATCTGATACGCCTGAATTTCGGGCGCAAGTAAAGTTAGCACCTCATGGAGCGTTAATGTGGCTGATTTATCAAAGGTAATTCCTTTGTAGTTAAAAAGAAACGAGTCCAACGCAGCCCGACCGCGCAGAGTAAAGCGAAATGGATCGTTCTTCTCTTTATAGTCGTACAGCATCAAATCAAGTTTAAAAATAATTAACGTACGGTAGGTTACATAAGCCTTAAGTGTACTGCCAAAGCGGGTAACGCCGGGCATACCCAAGGCGGAAAGGACATTTTTATATATCGTTTCGAATAGTCTGGATTCCCTGTCTGGGGCTATTGTCATTATTTACCTCTTAGAAGATATGAGAGAGCAGGCGTTATCCTTCTGAGTGCCGTCGCTGTAGAGCAAGGGCGGGGCTGCTGCGCTCATGTCGTCATCATCATTTTCCTTTATGCCTGTTCCGGGGCTGTCTGGGCGTACTTTCATCGTCACCGGGAAAACCGCAGCCAGAGAGAACGGCTGAGATGTGAAAAAGCCAAGCAAGTGGAACGGACAGTAAGGATTATCGGGCCCGCATTTACGCTACGGCTGCTGATAAAAACTGACTCCGCAGCCGCTGGCATTTGCAGGAGCACTCAAGGGAAGCCGCCTTGCCGGATGTTACTGGCAAGACGGCCATTTGTCAGGCGGGTCGCAGCGACACACGGCACGGAGTCAACGCCGCCCACCTGTACCGTGTCATTGCAAAAAATTCGGGCGCAACTTCAAATGTTATATTGTAACAATAAGTTGCTTATACCCGCAGACCCGTAAGCGAAGTAACGGGCTGCGGGTTGATTCCATTGCACTCTGTAAGCATCCTGAACTACGTTTCTGATATCTCACGTGGGCAATTATGCTTGAAAATAAGCTAACTGAAAGCAACCTTTTACCAGGTTCCATTTAAAGAATTTTAATGCTCTTTCAGAGCTACTATGAATTTCTGGCCCAGTAAATTATTAAAGTGTTTTTAAATGATCCTCCCGGTTTGTCCCGCTTTTGACCATGGCGTTCAGAGCAGTATTATGATATTGGGATGGCATCGTAAACAGCCATAAGAGTCTGAGCGCTAACAACAGTACTAAGGTACTTAGATATCTTCCCACAGAATGAAACTATTTCAGATGGAAATTTTACTACAGCTATCCATAGCACTGTAAATGCCGCAGATATCACTGTAATCGCTTACACCAAGAACCACATCA
This sequence comes from Pantoea sp. B_9, assembly GCF_008632015.1. Taxonomy (NCBI): domain Bacteria; kingdom Pseudomonadati; phylum Pseudomonadota; class Gammaproteobacteria; order Enterobacterales; family Erwiniaceae; genus Pantoea; species Pantoea sp. B_9. Next base: position 5,889 of record NZ_VWVL01000014.1, read on the forward strand.
CATGAGAATTGTCTTACGTGTTCTTATCGATTACCGGGATAAATGATGAAAGTAAGTCGCAGAACTGCCTGGATTATTATGTTAATTTTTTGCTGTCTGGTATGGGGTAGCATTTTCGCCGCGTTCGTTTATGGAGCACAGCCTGACAAAGCAAAACCATCACAGCCCACAGACAAAAGCAGTGAAAGCATTCGGGAAAAAGTAAAATCGCTTGATTTGAATGATAAACAACGTAAGTTTCTGGAGTCACTCATCGAAAGTACCAAGAAGGATTGACTGTTCTGTTTTGCAAAGACTCTCCATGATACATGAGCATGTCTCCGTACCTGATGCGCAACCTCCCTTTGGGTAGGGAAAACATTATTCGAATATTGTAATCGGTTACATTTAAGTTGAATAATCAGAGTATAAGGGCGTAAAAACGTTCTTTTTTCACAATGAGACCTGTTTTATCAGGCGCTCGCAGAGCGTCTTTGAATGCCCGGATTAAAAGACCAACGCAGCTTAAGCTGACATCTGGTTCGTTTTGTTCCTTCACAGGTATGAGCCGCTTCACGACGTGGCCAGATCAGTTTGACGCCGTGATGGTATCAGAAACAGCTATAACCAGCAGAGCACTGATGGCCCTGCAGAACTTTTTCAGGGTGGCATCGAAACAGCTCTGATGAAATTAATCTCAGAACCGGACTGAGTTTTTAATTCACTAAATTGCCGGGGTTGACGTGAAATGGTCCTCCCAGTACGTCCCGCTTTTGACCATGGCGTTCAGGCTGGTCAGCAGCTTACGCATGCAGGCAACCAGCGCCACCTTTTTAGCCTTACCGGCTTCAACTAACCTGACATAAAAGGCCCTGATTGCCGGATTAAACTGAATGGCGGTTATGACCGCCATGTAAAGCGTGCAGCGCACGCCGGCCCTTCCGCCAGAAATCGTTCGTCTTCCCCGCATTTTTCCTGAGTCTCTGTTAACGGGGGCGACACCGACAAGCGCGCTGATTTCCCTGCGGCTCAGGGTACCCAGCTCCGGCTGTTCGGCCAGCAGGGTGGTGGCGGTGATTTCCGCCACGCCCTTCACGCTGGTCATCTGGCGGGCCTGATCGCGGAAATGCTGTCGTACCTGACGATTCATCATGCGGGTCACAAGAGCAAGTTCAGCCTTGAGGGCCCTCATGACCCGACTGATACTTTCACGGCCATCGGGGTGGAGCAGTTTTGCACCGTTGGTAACAGTGGCCTGGTGAAGCTGAGTTCGAAGGCAGTCTGCGCTGGAACATCTGCGTACCGGATGCCACCGAATGTTATGGGTGCTGAAGGAGATCGACAGGGTTACAGACGGCGAGGTGTTCAGTTAAAACGGCCCTGCCTGTTTGTCAGGCAGCGGGCGCGGGCGGCATAGAGCCCGCGATTATTTTGACTCATTCGGTTTGAGCCTTTTCAAAGTTACTTTATTGACAACACAAACGTGTTTTTGTATTTAAATAATTGCCTGGTGTGATCTGTATACCCGTCCAATCATTCCTCTCACACCGGGCCAAAAGCCTTATCCAGACGGATGAGGCTTTTGTTTTATCTGAATCGTTACGGCAGCTCCACTTTCCTGCATCAATATCCATCACTGAAACGGCTCTGAATCTTATACAGACGCCGTGTTTCGCTTCTGCGACCATCAGGCGTGATATTGGCCGCCATACCCAGACATCGCTCTCTGCGGCGGGCAATGGCCTCGCGTTCGGCATCTTCCGTAATCTGATCCATCACGGTCAGCCAGCGGCGTGCAGCCCGTCGCCATAAGCCCCGTCTTTCCAGTGATTCTGCTACAGTGTCTTTCAGTTCCATATGCCTCCACCGGCGTAACTCTTGCCTCATGAGTGCCATCTATTCTTTCATAATGGTAATCATAGTTCTTTATTTCACCCAGAGCGCATTCCCAGAAAATGAACTTCCGTTTACAAACAGGAGCCTGTTGATGCGCTATCCCTTTGAACTCGTTCCGCAGATTATTCACCACATTATTTACAGTCAGGCCGGTTCTGTCGGCATGAAGTGGTTTACTAAATTTGGCCACCTGAACAGAGGTGATATGCTCACCTCAGAACAACACAGGTGCCCCAATGAAAAAAAGAAATTTCAGTGCAGAGTTCAAACGCGAATCAGCCCAGCTTGTCATCGATCAGAATTACACCGTTGCTGAAGCGGCTAAAGCGATGGATATAGGGCTTTCTACCATGACGCGCTGGGTTAAACAGCTGCGTGATGAGCGTCAGGGCAAAACGCCAAAAGCCTCCCCGATAACGCCGGAACAAATCGAAATACGTGAGCTCAGGAAGAAAATGCAACGTATTGAAATGGAAAACGAAATATTACAAAAGGCTACCGCGCTCTTGATGTCAGACTCCCTGAACAGTTCTCGATAATCGGGAAACTCAGGGCGCGTTATCCTGTGGCCACTCTCTGCCATGTGTTCGGGTTCATCGCAGCAGCTACAAATACTGGAAAAACCGTCCTGAAAAGCCAGACGGCACACGGGCTGTATTACGAAGCCAGGTACTTGAACTGCATAGCATCAGCCATGGTTCGGCCGGAGCAAGAAGCATCGCCACGATGGCAACCCAGAGAGGCTACCAGATGGGGCGCTGGCTTGCTGGCAGGCTCATGAAAGAGCTGGGGCTGGTCAGCAGCCGACTCACCAGTATAAGCGCGGCGGTAATGAGCACGTTGCTATCCCGAATCATCTTGAGCGACAGTTCGCCGTAACGGAACCAAACCAGGTGTGGTGCGGTGATGTGACCTATATCTGGACGGGTAAGCGCTGGGCGTACCTCGCCGTTGTTCTCGACCTGTTCGCAAGAAAACCCGTGGGCTGGGCTATGTCGTTCTCGCCGGACAGCAGGCTCACCATGAAAGCACTGGAAATGGCATGGGAAACCCGTGGTAAGCCCGTCGGGGTGATGTTCCACAGCGATCAAGGCAATCATTATACGAGCAGGCAGTTCCGGCAGTTACTGTGGCGATACCGGATCAGGCAGAGTATGAGTCGGCGTGGAAACCGCTGGGATAACAGTCCAATGGAACGCTTCTTCAGGAGTCTGAAGAACGAATGGGTGCCGGTGACGGGCTATGTAAGCTTCAGCGATGCAGCTCACGCAATAACGGACTATATCGTCGGGTATTACAGATCGCTCAGGCCGCATGAATATAACGGTGGATTACCATCAAACGAATCGGAAAACCGATACTGGAAAAACTCTAACGCGGTGGCCAGTTTTTGTTGACCACTTCAAAATGATGTCAGCTGATGCGTACCTGATTGAGCATGACCGCTCTCAAAATCTGCTGCAGTATCACGATTATCTGATGCGGTTTATAGGCTGCGATCAGCCCGCCGAATTCAGGCTGTCTGATGATGCCTCTGTCAGCTACCCGCTTAAGCTCAGAGAGGTCAGTCAAGTTGACTCGCTGGATAGCCCGGGCGTGCAGCTCTGTGACGTACTGGCCGGAGGATGCTTACGGGCGCTGCGTGACCTGATCCGTGACGGCAAACCCGGCTTTTATTCGCCGGTCAGGCTGTATGAAGATCGCCATTTGATCTGCTTCAGGCCTAACAGAGACCTTGTGCAGGAAAAGGCATTCCGGCAGGGAGGACAAAACGCAGAATACGTTGATTTTGTCAGCAGAATGCTTGGCGCCTGAGTAAATGCAGCGCACGTCTCTCCCGGCGCTGCGGTTGCTCTGGACTCAGTCAGGCTCTCTCAGGAAGCTATTGAACAGGGCGCCAGGCTGCGGGAATGTCCGTTCCCGCAACGATCAGCTCTGAGCCATCCGTCCGTATGAGCCGGGTATACCCGGAGTTCAGAAGTGCCTGACAGATCGCCTCAGCCTGGTTGTCGTCCGGAATCACAGCCGTCTGGCTGATTTTGGCAGGATTACAGTAAGCATTCAGTCCGTCAACGGAGCACAGCGCGCGAAAGCGCCTGTCTGCGCCGTGGCTGAGGAAGTTTTTAAGCCGGTCCGGATTTATCCAGCCAATCACATCACGCCCTGGCCCGCAAACCACAGGCTGCCGAGCCCGGACTGGTTGATGCCGTCCAGTACCTTCATCAGCTGCGCGCTGTTGGCCCGCGGCTTATCCTCATCGAACAGATTCAGCTGACTGACGCCGTCTGGCGTAAAGTCATCGAGCATGATGCCGGCCTTCATGTAGCGTCGCCCGTCAAGCCAGATGCGGTCGAGCGATCGCATGGCCACCCCGATTACGTCGTGCGTATCCTGCGTGGGCAGGGTGAGATTCTCGCCGGCGCTGTTGCCGTAGAAGACTTCTCCCTGCGCGTGCGGCGAGGTCCGGATAAAAACGCTGATGCGCCGGCAGAACTGGCGCTCATTTCTCAGCTTCTCCGCCGCCCGGGTGGCGTACTGACACAGCGCTTCCTGCATGGCCACTTTTGTCGTAATGCGCTCACCAAAAGAGCGGCTGCAGACGATCTGCTGTTTCGCCGGCGCAAACTCCTCAAGGGGAATGCACGATTCACCGTTGAGCTCGCGAACGGTGCGCTCAAGCACCACGCTGAATTCTTTCGGATGAGGGCAGGGTGCTCGCGCGCCAGCTGCAGAGCATTTTCGATACCCATCAGGTTGAGGCTTTTGCCGATACGCCGGCCAACGCCCCATATCTCCTCAACGGGCTGGTTTTCCAGCAGCGTTGCGGTGCGCTTCGGATTGCCCGGCGTCAGCGCCAGCACTCCCCGGAATTGCGGCCACTCCCTGCTGGCCCACTGCGCCGATTTTGACAGGGTTTTAGTAGGCGCCCCATGCCCACGCCGACGGTCAGACCGGTCGTGGCGAGCACGTGCGCGCGCAGGCGCCGGCCGAAGTGCTCAAAGTCCTCGCAGCCATCGATGCCGGTTAAATCGAGGAACATCTCGTCAATTGAGTACTGCTCAACCTTCGGCGTCATTTCCTCCAGTGCCATCATGACCCCGTTCGATAACGAGTGGTTTTGATCTGCCCCCAGGATTAGATACTAACTTCAGTTAGTAATGTCGGTTGGTTTTTCTTCATATTTCCTATTTCGCCAGTCCGTTGCGAATTCAGCTGGTGTCTGGTAATCCAGCGATGAATGGGGACGGCACTCGTTATAATCCTGCCGCCAGTCATTAATTGTTTTCCGGGCATGAAGAATATCGCTGAACCAGTGTTCATTCATACACTCATCTCTAATGCGACCGTTGAAACTCTCAATAAATCCGTTCTACGTTGGCTTACCTGGCTGGATAAGCCGTAGTTCCACACCATGCTCAAAGGCCCATTGATCGAGCGCGCGGCAGGTAAATTCCGGGCCCTGATCGGTTCTTATTGTCGCCGGATAGCCCCTAAACAGCGCGATGCTGTCCAGAATACGCGTGACCTGAACGCCTGAAATACCGAAAGCAGCGGTGATCGTCAGACCCTCCTTAGTGAAATCATCCACACAGGTCAGGCACTTGATCCTCCGACCGTTGGCCATTGCGTCCATAACGAAATCCATCGACCATGTCAGGTTCGGCGCATCCATGCGCAGAAGCGGAAACCGTTCGGTTGCCAGCCCTTTACGGCGTCGTCTGCGTTTTACGCTCAGTCCATTAAGGTGGTATATACGGTATACCCGCTTATGATTGACGTGAAGGCCTTCCCGACGCAGCAACTGCCAGATGCGGCGGTAGCCAAAACGCCTGCGCTCCAGTGCCAGTTCAGTGATGCGCCCTGATAAATGCGCATCAGCCGCCGGACGCTGAGCCTCGTAGCGGCAGGTCGACAGAGACAAACCAGTAAGCCTGCAGGCACGACGTTGCGACAGACCGGTCGCATCACACATAAACTTAATGGCTTCCCGCTTGTGGTCTGTCGTCAGTACTTTCGCCCCAGAGCCACCTGAAGCGCCTCCTTATCCAGCATGGCTTCGGCAAGCAGCTTCCTGAGTCTGGCGTTCTCCTCTTCAAGAGATTTAAGCTGCTTCACCTCAGGAACTTCCATGCCACCAAACTTCTTGCGCCAGGTGTAGAAAGTGGCATCGGAAATGGCGTGCTTACGGCAGAGCTCACGAGCAGAAACCCCAGCTTCCGCTTCGCGAAGAATACTGATGATCTGTTCGTCGGGAAAACGCTTCTTCATGGGGATGTCCTCATGTGGCTTATGAAGACATTACTAACATCGGGGTGTGTTAATCAACTAGGAGCAGGTCAGGTTACCATTTCCCCTGCCTGGCTCGTCAGTGAGACACTATTGAGGTGACGTTCGTTACTATACCGATATAAAAACTCAGGGATTCAGAAAAAAAAGAAAGACTTAGCAGGAAACGTCAGTTATTTTATCAGGCTTGTTGCTGTTGTCGCAACAGGCTTAGCGGCAGGTCTGGCAGGGATGGCGCTGGGACTGATTTTACATGCTGTGCAGCACTACGCGTTTGGCTGCAGCCTGTCGCATGTCATCGGTACGGTCTCTTTTCTTCAGGGCGTCAGTGATTCTTCCTTCGTGCGGCGCCTTGCAGCTATCGTGACTGGCGGTGTTATCTCGGGCTTCGGATGGTGGTTGCTGGGTCGTTATGGTCAACCTCGCGTCTCGATCAAGGACGCTGTCTCTGTGCCCTCCCGGGCAATGCCCCCGAGCACCACGACCGTTCATGCGCTGCTACAGATCGTGACTGTTGCGCTGGGCTCCCCACTGGGACGTGAGGTTGCCCCACGTCCCAGTGGGGGCGCTTGCCGGAGGCACCATCGCGCGCCGGTTGGGTCTAAACGAGGGCGAGGTACGGATTCTGATTGCCTGTGGTGCAGGCGCTGGCCTGGCGGCTGTCTATAATGTGCCGCTGGCTGGGGCCTTGTTTAGTCTGGAAGTTCTGCTGATCGCTTTTAGCTGGGAAAAAGCATTCGCCGCCGTCGTCACCTCTGCGCTCGCGGCCTGGAGCGCCATACTCGGCCTGGGGAATGAATCACAGTATCATTTTCTGTCCGTTGCGCTTACTCATACCTTTATACTCTGGGCCTGTCTCGCGGGCCCGCTGCTGGGCCTTGCGGCATGGGGATTCCGGATTATCACAGGGAAATCCCGCGCCGGGGTCAAAAGTAACTGGCAGATGCCTGTTATCTGTCTTATTGCCTTTACCGTGCTCGCTGTCCTGAGTCTTTATTATCCTCAGTTACCGGGTAACGGTAAGGGACCGATGCAGATGGCCATCAGTGATGAATTTGATTATCGCCACGCTGCTGTTTTGCTGGGACTGAAAATTCTGGTGATCCTGGCCGTTCTGCGGGGTGGCACGGAGGGCGGCCTGCTGACGCCAGCCTTTACGGTCGGCGGGCTATTGAGTCTTCTGCTTTGTGCCGGATGGCAGCTTATTTTTCTTGGCGGTAATGCCCCCAGTTTTGCACTTGTTGGAGGCGCTGCATTTCTGGCGGCATCCATGCAGATGCCCCTTACCGCAGTCGTCCTTGTGATGGAATTTACCCAGATGGAGCACAGTTATTTTGTTCCGGTGCTGTTATGTACGGCAGGCTCTTATCTCACCTGCCGCATTCTTGATGGAAAATACCAATACTGAAACGGTGAGGACATCAGTTAAGAGCCAATCTGTCAAAACCACATAGAAGATTGTCATTGATTTCTAAGCAAAATTAAGGTTATCGGTTAGTGCTTTCAGCTAAGTTCATCGCGGCATGGACAAAATTTAATCTGAAGGCAATACTCAGGTTTTTTTTGAAAATGGATGCTAAAATTAACACGGATCACAAACATATCTTACATTTAGAGAAAAAGAATGAGATTATCCGATAAAAAGATGCAAAAAGAATGAAAATTTATAATCAATCCGCCCTTTAAGGTATTGCATTACTGATAGGTATTTCCCCAACTTGATGAAAATCGCTAATTTTAAAGAAAAATCCTGATGAAAATGATTTTTTCCTGGAAATTGACGCGACGCGGGACTGGGTGGTCATAACACTGGAGGAGACTATGAGCAGGAAAATAATTATAAATAGTGTGGTTAATTTCGAGCCAGAGAAGAAGAGAATTTCGAATGAAAACGGAATATACACGATTAGCGCCTCAGCCGCGCTGTGTTTTGAGCTTCTTATAGATAATATCGGAAATCTGGTTACGCACGATCAATTCTATGAATATGCTTGGCGACGATTTGGCATGGAACCCACTTCTACGTCATTGTATCAGAACATCTCTACAATACGAAAGTCGCTTAGTAAAGCCGGTATAAAGCAGGATATTATCAGAACAATGCCCCGAAGGGGGTTTATCTTATCGCCATTGACAGATATTAACCGGAACGGACCAGAGCGGATTCATGAAGAGAATGGTAATAATGAAGATAAAACAGGTGCTAAACCCGATGAGAAGATTAATTTAATTGATGAAACAGAAGGTTTTGAAATGAATCAGTTACAATCTATCCTGCCATTAGCAGCCGAAAGCCATGTCCTGACGCGAGGTTACGCAAAAATGAGCAGGCTGTTAGTTATTTTATTAGGTATTGCGATAGGTATATTAGCTTATTTCATGGGGGTTCATACAAGAAAGTACGCTTTATTTAATTCAAAACCTGTTTATTACAAAGAATGTATTATTTTCTCAAACAGGGATAATGATGTTCAGGAGGATAAAATGTTCAGGCTGATAGGTGGTCTTGGTCTCAGTTGTGAAAATAACCGTTATATCTACATTACAAGTTACAGGTTTTCTGACCGTACATCACTTGTCCTCTGCCGTAATCCGCTGGTCGGTAAAGAGGCACCTCGGTGTCATTCGGTTTATTATATTAAGAATATGGGTAAATGAACAGATTAATACTATTAATAATTTCAGGGCTTTTAACTTTTCTTTGTATTTCATATGGTGATAATTACGTCACATATGAGACATGTAAAGCAGAGGTTTCTTTCGTCAAAAACAAAGAGATGCTGAATATGGTCGTTTATCAGAATCTTTTTTCCGGCACTGGAACATTATCAATTTCAGGAGTTTTATATGAAAGGGATAAAGTAGCTGGCTACATCAGTAAGACTATAAGATTTACTTACGAGAAAAAGGGTTATACCTATTTAGTTATCTCTCAGGCCATTTCAAGGTCGCCACAGATGACTCTCAGTAAGGACCAGGAACACAAGTGGTTGCCTGCTTTCTTTTATGAGTCGGGTAAATCACTTGTATGGACTATCCGACCGGTCAGTAAAAATGCTTCGCTGATTTCATCTGAAACAGTTCCACTTTTTCTATGTGAAAAATCTTGAGCTGTTAAAAAATTTTATTTGAAATTTATAACCGTTTCAGCTTCCTGCTCAGGACGCTGTTTCGGTTTGTTTTTTTTTCTCTGGGAATGACATTAAGGATTAAAGAGAATTCTATAACCTATTGAATTTATTAATATTTTTTTAATAAAGATAATTTTATTTTTCTTGATCTTTTTTAACTACCCTCCTAAATATCATTCCGTTATATTTCATTTCTCATCAGCCGGGTGAGGCTGATGAATTATTTTTAAAAGCTAAATTGGAGGTGTTTTCGTGTCTTTAAATAAAGTTGTTACTGCATTAAGTATTACAGGTGCTTTTTTGTTAGCTAACCCATCTTTTGCTGCCATGGATATTAACGTTCATGGGGTCATTGCACCTAATGCCTGTACTGCCAGCGTTATAGGTGGTGATTCACTTGACTGGGGTATTACTCAACATGAGAACCTGAATCAAACGTCATTCAATACGTTCCCCAAGAAACAAGTCACTTTGCAGATCAGCTGTCCTTCAGCACAAAGTGTAGCTTTCTGGGCAACAGATCCAAATGAAAACAGCGCTATGGTGGGACAGAATACTTCAACCCAGAGTGGGCATGCTGATAGCTCACGTATTTTTGGCTTGGGTATGGATCCGGTAACCGGAAATAAATTAGGCAATTTCACCATCACTCCGGTTTCATCAACAGTAGATGGAGTTACTAACTCAACCTCATTCGGCTATCAGAACAGTGGTGCACATGACAGCACTGCCTTCACTCGAGTGTTGAATTCAGCATGGAGTTACAAAAAAACTGAGGACTGGACCCCATGGGATGAAGCGACAGGCAAACCTGCGTCGGGTAAATCAATCTCCTGGGTACTGGATATTGAGCCACAGCTGAATAAAGGTAATCAGATTACAAATGCTCAGCAAGTAGACTGGCAGGGTACTGCACAAGTTAACGTGCGTTACTTCTGATTCATTTAGTCAAGTGTAGCAGGCATCTCATCAGTAGATGCCTGATTTTAATATGCAAAAAAAATACCTTTTTTATTTTGTTTTATTTTATTTTGTTTTTATTGCAAAGGCTCTGAGCGAAAATCTACATTTTGATGAGAATCTCATGTCTGCAAATGGTATTTCTGTCGGCCAGCTCAGTGATGCATTAAATCGGCACGTTATACCTCAGGGATACACTAAAGCTGAAATTTACATAAATGAAAATTATGTTGCTTCAGGAGAAATTAACTATCAGGGAGGGATGTTGTTTTTTTCTAAAGAAATAAAATTAAAATCCGGAGTTAAAAATAATGGTTGGCTAATTCATAGGTATAATAATCACGGCGTTTTTTTTACTTTAAAAAAAATAATTAACTTTAAATACGACCGTTCAGATACTTCTTTGCGAATCAGCGTGCCGGCTGAATTCCTCAAGGAACCTGGTGGTCAGAGAAGATTAGGTGGAGGAAACGGCGCTTTCGTAAATTACAATACGTATGGCTACCGCTATTCCGGAAATTCCGGAACCCTCGACAGTCTCAGTGCTGACTATGAGGTCGGAGTAAATATTAATAATGCCATTATTCGGACACACGGGAACTACAGCCAGTTCCGGAGTCGGAACGCATCAGTTGCCGTCAACCAAGTGCGTGACGTCTATATTGAGCGTGATTTCAACCAGGTCAGGATCCGGGCTGGTCGTACAATGGTTAATGACGGTGGGTTCGGAACGGGTTACGTTGATGGTGTAATAGTTTCCTCTGCGGAAGGGAATGCGTCCGCTTATATTAATTTTACGTATGATGCACCCGAAGTCCTCAATGTGGAGATCTGGCAAAACAATTTGCTTATCTGGAAACAGATCATTCAAAAAGGGCATGCAGAACTACGTAACATTCCGGTTGCGGGATTTTCCGGCGACGTTACGGTGCTGGTCAAGCGCCATGACCAAATTATCGATTCACGGATTATTGTTCGCGGTCAGATAACCGCTAAACGTGATGGCATGACCGGATATTATGCCTTTTCAGGGCGCGCCATGAACGGGAGTCGTGATATTGTAAACGGTGTGAAGTTTAGCAAGACACTTGGTAAACTCCTGGCTCCCTCCGTAGCTGTTGTTTCGGCGGGAAAATACAGAGGAGTGACGGTGAGTAATTCAACTTTCCAAGGGGAATTTCGAACCACAGCGTGGCTGACTGGGATCCAAAATGAAAAAGGTCAGCGCAGTCTGAGTATGAACGTCACCGCTAATTATAAAAATACCAGCCTGAGCTATAGCAGTAACAGCAGAAATTTCAGCTATATTGGACAGGCGCTGCAGGACAATTATAACTCTGAGCGAAGCAGTATCAGTCTTTCACAGACTCAGCAGTTTTCATACGGCTTAACAGGAAGCATTTCACTGACGCACTATCGTTTCTATACTGCACCCAGTAATGATGCAATTTCGGCCAGTATGAATATGCGCCTCGGCAAGGCTTCCTTAGGTATGGGGGTGGCCTATATGGCACCGGGGCCCGGCCGTTCCGTCAGAGATAAAGCCAGCGTGAATCTTTCTCTCAGTATCCCGCTGGATCTCGGAGACCACAACGCCAACTGGCGCAGCCAGTATTACAGTTATGGAGAAAGTGCTCGTTTGTCGAACTCTCTCAGCTCACAGGTGACGGATCGGTATACCGTTACCGCCAGCCATCAGCGTGTATACGGTACTTCACGCTCCGAGTCATATACACTGGACAATAATGTCAGCACTCCCTACACCACAGCAGGTTTGTCGCTGTCACAGGGTAAAGACGAAGGCGGGACGTCCCAGATAACCACTGCATCACTTTCGGGGGCAGTTGCCATCAGCAGAGCAGGCGTTATCTTTTCTCCGGGGAGGATTGGTGATACATGGGCAGTGGTGGATACTGGTATCCATCGGTATCTGAAAGTGGCATCGCTGCAAAACAGCGTTGTAACGAATCATGACGGTAAAGCAGTCATCAGTCCCGTTGCTGAAGGTCGGGCTGACTTTATACGCGTCAGTCCGGAAGGATTACCTTCAGGTATTGTTGTTAAAAATAACTTCAGGGAATTTTCGGCTGACAGGGGGGCGGTGTCTTTCTTCGAGTTTAATGTTGTTAACAATCGGTCCTTACTCATGCGCTGGAAAAGTAAACCGGCGTGGATCCAGCAGAGTGATATATTTTATGACGAAGGCGGGAAAATCATAGCTCGATTTATCGATAAAGATATCCTTCTGATAAATGAGAAAGACATTAATAAACTTCAGAAATTAGGCATGTCTTCACCGTCAAGAGTAAACGTGCAGTGCAGACTCAATAACTTTAATCTTAAAGCACAGGAGAGTATCAACGATGTTATCTTCAAATGTAATGGCGCGTAGTATTGCAGCGACGGCATTAATGGCAGCTGGTATTTTCCAGCCTGCTCAGGCTGAAATTATTCCTTCCTCATCCGCCGTACTTATTGAGTCAGGGAAAAATGAATCCACCATTGATATTAAAAACAACGGCGATAAAAGCGTACTGCTTTACAGTAAGATTCGAAAGCTGCCGGATGATGATCTTGCAGGAGGAACACTGTTCACTGAACCTCAGGCTATCATTGTGGGCCCGGGCGAGACCCAGAGCATCCGCGTAATTTATCGGACTAACAAGCCTGACAGCAAAGAGCATATCGCACGTGTCATTTTTACTGGCCTGCCGCCGCAGGATGATGTCAGCGAAGGAAAAGTGAAAATACTTATCGGACAGGATTTGCCCGTAGTGGTTAACTTGAGAAAGAATATTGAGCAGAAAGATATGTGGCAGGTAGTGAACTATCGTATTGATCAGGGAAGACTTTGTATAAGTAACCCCAGCGCCAAGATTTTTCGTTTTGTTCCGACAATGAAAACGGATGAAAAAAACATCAGGATGACCTTTAGTAAACCCTATGTGTTACCAGGTGAGGAGATGTGTACTTTACCCTCCAGCCCGCTTGCCCATGGGATGCACCTCAACGTGGAAAGCATCAGCGATTATAACTATCAGTTACGAAAAAACAAAGCAAAACTGTAGGTTTTATAAAAAAATAAAAAGGATAATTGATTCTCTGTACGGTTTAGAGAGGGGGCGTTTTGCTGGTCATTGAAGGAATCAATGGGGACAAGGTAGTTCTCAGTGAAGTGGAATTAACCGTCATCTGGTTTTTTATGACGGGTATGAAAATGGAGGAAATAGCGGAAAGAACTGGTCTAAAGAAGCAGTCAGTTAGCTATTTCAAACGTAAAGTTATGCGAAAGATTGGTGCAGGAAATAGTAGCGAATTGATCGTGTGGTACTTATCGCAGCGTAATTATTTATGCAAATCTGATGTTTATGGACTCGTCGTGAGACGCTTCGATAAAAGGCGATAAGTTACGGGCCAGGTTAAAGCGTGAGTATCTGGAGGGAAATATATTCTCCCGTGTTTTTTTAAAAAAGTAAGCGTTACAAAATTAAGCGTACAGCGAGCATCGTATTGAAATGATGGCCCGGAGACTTTACTCCGGGCAAGGTGACTCGGTACAGCAGTAGTTCACTAACTCGGTTGACCGGCAAGTCGTAGCTAAGCGACAGCACGAGACGAAGGTAAACCTTCAGGGCTCCTGTGCCACCTCTTACAAACCAGAGATAATACACATTCCGGTCACTGAGCGTATCGGTGAGCGTTTTTGCCCGTTTCTCATCGGTGTTGACTTAACCAAGGCGGGTGGGCTTCTGGTCAATATATTGCAGGTCAGTGGCATAGCACAGGCGGGAGAACGCCTCCTCAATTTCAGGAATGATCTTTTCGTCATACTCCGACGAGCTTGCAATCAGGTTTATTTTCCATTCTGACCGGAACACTCTTTTTTCACAGGCGTTTCGGTGGGAACCGTATTTTTCTGGACGGGGGGATGCGATGGGAGCGTACACCCGGACAGGAAAAGCAAAAGGAGGGGTAAAGATACTCTTATGGCCTTTATGTTATTTACCTGAATCATATTTATCCTCCTGAATAATATGCTGGTGACTGTCAGCGCGTCCTGAC
>NZ_VWVL01000015.1:0-14441 GCF_008632015.1 Pantoea sp. B_9
CTTTTTTTTGCGGCCATCGGGAAGCCGCCTTTTGACCGGGAGCACGGGCAGGAGGGTTTCGTCATCGTCACCGCAGCCAGCAATCAGGGGATGGTCGATATACACGATCGCCGTCCTCTCGTGCTGAAGGCCGACGCGGTCCGGGAGTGGCTGAGTCATGACACTTCGCCGGCGCGCGCGGCAGAAATTGTGCGTGACGGCGCGCTACCTGAGTCCGTCTTCACATGGCATCCGGTAGCGGCAAAGGTCGGCAACGTTCACAACCAGGGGCCTGACATTATCCGGAACACCGGCGATGGCTGACAGAGTGTCCGGACATCTGCTTATGAAGGGCGCCGGTACGGGCTGCAGTTTATTTACCCCCGGTGAAGGCGGAAAATATAATCCCGTACCGGCACCGGTTAATTTAACACGGTCGTGTCCCGTCGCCACCGGCGGATGCGTCAGCACCTGATTCAGCCCGCATCCAGAGGGCCTGACGGGTGAGCCAGAAGCCGGGGGAGTGGAACACGGTGCCCAGCTGCTCCGCCAGCGTCTGCGTCACCGGCAGGCGCCCCGCCAGGAAAGCCCGGGCGATATCGCTGTCCAGCCCGCAGCGGTCACACAGTTGCGTCACGGAGATATCGTGCTCCGTCAGAAGATAAGCGAGAAAACGTGCGGGAGAGGTGTGGCCATCCATAGATTGCCCCGGAGGCTGATGAGGAATTTCATCCAGATTAGAACGGTCCGTCAGGTCTGCACAACGGGTCCGGAAAAAAAATACCTGCCGTTAACTGCCAGCCCGCCACGCTCGCCGCAGTCACGGCTGAGGCGTACCGCAGCAGCGCGAGGAACGAACAGTCGTGCCGAGGAAGCGTCATTTCACCGATGCCGGCATGGACTGCTTACGCACGTTACGCTTATTCTGCATTTCTCAAAACCAGCCCGGCCCCAGAGCGCCGGGCTGTAAGGGTACAACCGGAAACGCCTCTCCACGTCTGCCGGCCCTGACCTGAGCATAGTGGCGTCACTCAGTATCAGCCAGGCAGACCTTTCTAAATATTTCCCGGTGGGTCAGTCAGATGGCTTCGCTTCGGCGCCAACCCGTTTCGCTCCCACTTGCCAGATAATTCCCCCTCGATAATACTGTATGAATAAACAGTAAAATAACAGGAGGAATTTTATGCGCGATTTACTCAGCACTTTTGAAGTCACACTGCAGCATGGCCGGGGCATCAGATCATGAACCCGGGCAGCTATACCGCCGGCCTGACGCTGCTCTGGCCACCTATTTTTACGCCGAGGGTCAGGGTACCGCTTTATGCCGATCCGTGCGCCGCCGGCTTCCCCTCCCCTGCACAGGATTATGTCGAGAAAGAACTCGATCTGAATGAGCTGTGCATCCGCCGGCGCGCCTCAACTTTCTTCGTGCGCGCCAGCGGCAACAGTATGCGTGACCTGGGCCTCTGCGACGGCGACGTCATGGTTGTTGACCGGGCCGAGGAAGCCGCTCACGGCGATATCGTGATTGCCGAGGTCAACGGCGAGTTTACGGTTAAGCGTCTGCAGCTGCAGCCCAGGCTCGCGCTGCTGCCCATGAATCCGGCCTACCCGGTGATCTACCCGGAGGAGCTGCAGCTGCTCGGCGTCGTGACCTGGTTCTTTAACAGTACCCGTGCCCGCCGGAGGTGATCATGCCCATGTTTGGTCTGGCCGACGTTAACTCCTTTTACGCCAGCTGCGAGGCGCTCTTCCGCCCTGACCTGCGCGGCAGGCCGGTGGTGGTGCTGAGCAACAACGACGGCTGCGTCATCGCGCGCAGCGCCGCTGCCAAAAAACTCGGCATAAAGATGGCCGCACCGTGGTTTCAGATCAAAAATGAGGGATATCCTGAAAAGATTCATGTGTTTAGCTCAAATTATGCCCTGTACCACTCGTTATCGAACAGGGTCATGATGGCACTGGAGGAAATGACGCCGAAGGTTGAGCAGTACTCAATTGACGAGATGTTCCTCGATTTAACCGGCATCGATGGCTGCGAGGACTTTGAGCACTTCGGCCGACGCCTGCGCGCCCACGTGCTGGCCACGACCGGTCTGACCGTCGGCGTGGGCATGGGGCCGACAAAAACCCTGGCTAAGTCGGCGCAGTGGGCCAGCAAGGAGTGGCCGCAGTTCCGCGGGGTACTGGCACTGACGCCGGATAATCCGAAGCGTACCGCGACGCTGCTGGACAACCAGCCCGTAGAGGAGATATGGGGCGTTGGCCGGCGCATCGGCAGGCGGCTCAACCTGATGGGCATTGAAAACGCCCTGCAGCTCTCACGCGCGCACCCTGCCCTCATCCGGAAAAACTTCAGCGTGGTACTCGAGCGCACCGTTCGCGAGCTCAACGGGGAATCGTGCATTCCCCTCGAGGAGTTTGCGCCGGCGAAACAGCAGATCGTCTGCAGCCGCTCTTTTGGTGAGCGCATTACGACAAAAGTGGCCATGCAGGAAGCGCTGTGTCAGTACGCCGCCCGTGCGGCGGAGAAGCTGAGAAATGAGCGCCAGTTCTGCCGGCGCATCAGCGTTTTTATCCGGACCTCGCCGCACGCGCAGGGAGAAATCTTCTACGGGAACAGCGCCGGCGAGAATCTCACCCTGCCCACGCAGGATACGCGCGACGTGATTGAGGTGGCCATGCGATCGCTCGACCGCATCTGGCTTGAAGGGCGACGCTACATGAAGGCCGGTATCATGCTCGATGACTTCACGCCAGACGGCGTCAGTCAGCTGAACCTGTTCGATGAGGATAAGCCGCGGGCCAACAGCGCGGAGCTGATGAAAGTACTGGACGGCATCAACCAGTCCGGGCTCGGCAGCCTGTGGTTTGCGGGTCAGGGCGTGAATACAGAATGGAAAATGAAGCGGGAGATGTTATCTCCTGCCTGGACAACGCGCTGGAGCGACATTCCCGTTGCTCGGGTGCTCTGAGATACCACGGATGTTCCGGACGTTTCAGGGTCTCGGTCGGGGAGCTGCTCTCCTTACTGGTTATAAATCCAGAATTCATCCATGAGTAAGAATGGAAGCCCCGGTTTTTTGTCCCTGAAGTAACGCCCCCGGGGCAGTCTGTCGCCAGGATGCAGCTTCCGGACCCACTCGTCAAACGCGGGACGCCGCCGGCGAACGTTGCCTTTAAACATATCTGCAGACTGGGTGATTGTAGTCATTACCCTTCCCTGCCCGCGGACCTGTTTAAACAGTTCATGCATTAACATTATTTCTCTCCATCACGCTGCAATCGCTCAGCGTGATTTGTTTTGCTTCCAGCTGTCGTTGGCCATGAATGCCGCGCGCGAAACGCAGCCCCCCCACAGCAGCTGAAGGCCAATTTTGATCAGCTCGCTGGCGTGCGGCAGGAAAAAGAGCGGCACGATGAACAGGACACTCAGGAGAAAGCCCCATTCAGCAGCACTTTTTCTGTCTTTGCCGGTGAGCTTTTTAAAACCAAAGAAACCTGAAACAAGATACAAGAACCTTTTCATAGGCACCTCATGTCTTATGAAATACCTGCTAAAAATAACAGGCTGATAAAAAACGATAATTAATTTTTTGTATATACAAAAGTATATACATCACCATAACTATTTAGCATTAATGTCGCGCGGATAATTTGCATATACCTTTGTATATACATTCGCAGCACAACACAATATGTATATACATTTATATATACAATTACGTGTTTTGAATCACCAGTTGCGCTAGCTTTTCAATCCATTTTTCATCGTCCATGTGGCATGCCGCGCGAAGAACGCGAGATCGTGAAATATTTTTGAGAGGAAGATGCTCCTGTACCCTTTCCACCAGTAAAGACAGAGCGTCATCATCTAATCCAGTTAACCGAAGGTTCATTTGACGGCCAGTTGTTATGTTCCTTTTTTCGACAACACGCGTAACCCCTTTTGCTACCCTGTCACTTCTCGCCATCGTTATCTCCTTTGATTATGCTTAGCAGCTCCTGTGCGAATGCTTTGTAGTCCCGGTAAGGCCTTTCGTTTTTTGCAAATGTCATAACCGGCCTGTGTTGCTCAGTGGCTTGCTTGTAAAGTTCACTGTACCGAATCTCAGTTTTAGCGAGGTTATATTTGCCTTCAGCGATGTAGCCGTCTATGGCTCTGAGCATTTTTGAGTGCGAAACGTTCACTTTTGTCTTTACAAGTGTATATACAAAATTCTCGTTTCTTTTGATTTCCCGAACAACTTGGAAAAGGTCGTCAATCCCCTTAACTGCCCTTCTGTCCATATCTACCGGCACGACGATAAAGTCAGTGATCAGCAATGCATTCTCAATGCTCAGGTCTATTGCCGGCCTTAAATCAATAAGAATAAAGTCGAAATCGGTGTTAAGTCGTTTGAGGCCTTCTTCCAGAATATTCAGCCTGTGGCGAAAACGTTCCGCACTTCTGGCTTCTACAGCAAGTGTGATGTCAGCGGGAATTACATAAAGGTTTGGTATTTCGGAATCTATGTCACGAGCTGTATAAACTATTTTATTGATATCGAATTTAGGATCTTCAAACAGGTCAGTTACTGTGTAGTCTTCTTCACCCCGCCCAACATCATCACTAAGATTGCCTTGATGATCCAGGTCTACAAGTAAGGTTTTAAAACCCATTGCTGCAAAAGCACAGCCGACAGCAATACATCCAGTAGTCTTAGCAACTCCGCCTTTGCTGTTAGCAAAGGAAATTATGTATGGCTTCTTCATTTAGCACCCTATGTATATACAAAAGTATATGCATAGTATCTGAACCACTGAAGTTGTCAATGTATATACAAAAGTATATGCAAAGCATCTGAACCAGTGAAGTTGTCAATGTATATACAAACGTATATGCACTAATTTTATATATACGAAATGTTGTATAAAAATGCAATAAGCATATACAAATGTATATACACCAAAATAAGTATTCACTATTAAAAACAGAAAGTTATTAAAGCATCATGAGTAGTGGAGACTGTTCTGTGCATATGAAGGCAGCGGGGCAGGGGACTGTCAGTCCCCGCGCAGTAATACGTAATGTCAGGCGGTAATCTTAATCTTGAGACGGTGACTTTTTAAGGTAGAACGAATGTATGGCAGACTCCATCTGTTCATGATAGCGCCTGAACTCACTGACAACATAGGGTAAAAAAGGCGCATTCAGCTGGATACTCAGGGTATTACTGGATACACCGCCCTTGTCGTTTTCTATTCTGCGCAGCGCCCTGACCAGACATTTTCGCCTGTCGTTCAGAATCATGCCGTTGTTATGCGCCAGCAGGTTCCGGATAATGAGGAGGTGTTCTATGTTGCTGGATTTGCTTTTTTTCTCATCAGCCAGAATGTGCTTAAGCAGACGATGCGTTTTCTCAACAGTGCCGTTCTTCATTTCGTCAAAAGGGGGGCTGTAACCCGACATCCCTGCCATCAGCCTGCCGCAGGCTTCCAGATGATATTCAAACAACCCAAACAGGGTCAGAAAGGTTGAACGTCTGGACAGTTGTTCGATCAGCAGACCGTAATCTTCTTTTACATCGCACTCATCATAACCGGACAGTCCCTTGTAGCTGTAAAGGTCGACCATAATTTCAGAGCCGTCTTCAGCACAGTCAGAGACCTGCTCGACGATAACGTTACTGTCACCCACTATCTCACTGAGCGTATGCGCGATAACAGACTCAGTCTGCTCGACAAGAAGCATCATATCCCGCCGGACAGACACCCCAGTCATGGCCAGTGCCAGAAAAAAAGGCTTTCTCAGTTTCGCCACCGGACCTCCCCGGACTCACCAGTAAGTCGGTTATTCAGCCTGTGCCGGCTCATAAATTTTTGAGCATCGCCACAGCCTCACTGCCTGGCATCGAAAACTGCACCCGGTGCCTGGCGGCCACGTCCAGCGCAAACACCTTCGTATAAACCTCCGTCGACTTCATGCTCTTGTGGCCCATCAGGCTCTGCAGCGCCTTCAGCGGAATCCCCGCGTATAGCATGTGCATGGCGTAACTGTGCCGGAACGTATGCGGCGTCACCGGAACCGAAAAACTCACTCCGTCCTCCGCTGCGGCGGCTACCGCTTCATTAATCCATTTGCGGACGGTCCGGTCGGTCACGGTCCACAGCCGCACCTTTTCCGTCCGGCCGGTTTCCGGGTTGCGCCGCTCCAGCGGAATGCGCAGCGTGGCCACCATCATCTCGAGCTGGGCAATGTACTGCGGATCGGACAGCGGTACCAGGCGGTGCGGAACCACCCCCGAGGGAAAACGACCGGAGCTCCGGGCTGCTTTTTCACCACGCTGTTTCAGCGTGGCCAGCTGCACGAAGGGATGGGGCGGCGTCAGGGTGAAGTCGGCCCGGGTAAGGGCCAGCGCCTCGTTGATACGCGCACCGGTGTTCCACATCGTGGTCAGCAGCATCTTGCGGTGCAGATCCGGCACGTAGTGGAGCAGGGCGCTGACCTCCGGCGCAAGCAGGTATTTCGGCAAATCTTCAATGAGTGCGGCCATCTGACGGAGCGCAAGCGCGGCCGGATAGTCAATTGCCACCGGCAGCTGGGCAGCTGCAGGCGGCTGAAACAGGGTGGGCAGATTCATGGTCGTAAAACCTCATTTACCGGCAGTGGTGTGCTGACAGAACTGACGGTCTTGTCCGTATGCATAAGGATTAATGCTCCTGTGTGCGTGTCCCGGTATTCAGAATCTCTCATTAAGCTAAAGAATATCCATTTTGAATGCCGCCTCAGCAGGTATGCTCAAATCGACTTCAACCGCGCCGGCCGGAAGAGAACTGAAGGTCAGTGCGGTACCAGAAAGCTGTACCGACCAGTCTTTCATATCCGGAGCATCGAGCCGGCTGGCCATTTCTTCGTAAACGCCATTTTCCTCATCAAGAAGCACAAGGAGGTTTTCGCCAAGGGAGTTGACGGTCCGGAGAAGCCAGCACGTCCGGCAGCCGTAACCTGCCCAGTATGCGACAATCTTCGCCGGAGAATAACTGTTCCCTTCGTTAGTAAATTTTTTGTTAGCCATGAAGTAATTTCCTTATCAATATTCACATCCGTGTTTGTATTGAACCTGACAATCACACCCGTAGCATTCACTCTCACATCATGTGACATGAATAAACTACAAGCCTACTAAATGTCACTCCCGCAATTACCGGAAGGGCGGTTTAATCAGATCCGATTTATTGCATATATTGCATTTACCGGAACTAAACCGCGACCAGAAATCGTGCAGAAGGACGAAAAAACCTGTCATCGACCTTCCCGATGAGCAGCTGCGACAACCGGTAAAAACCATATAAAACAGTAGTATAGGACACCTTTTTTTTTGTTTCAGACAAATTTCAGGTACCGGGTACTGAAGATCCGGTTCCTACAGAAAACGGAACTCTTCTTCAGAAACCAAAAGAACTCCCGTTTCATAATGTACATGTACGATAGTTTATGTATAATGTACGTGTCAACCCGTACAAAGCAGATTCTGTACGGGTGTGGAAGCTAACTCTGAGGAATGAGAATGGAACAGAAAGACCAGCGACTCGAAATAAGGATTCCCGGGCAGATGGTGGAAAAGCTTGACGAAATACGCACCGGTATGGATTTCACCCCCTCCCGGTCCGATCTCGTCCGGACATTTATCGAGCAGGGGATCGCAGATTTCAGCGCCAGGAGGCTTAACAGCGGTAAGATAAGGAGTGATGAAAGAACACAGACTGAGGAACTACTCTTTGCCACCCGGTTTTCGGTTTATTTTCAGCTCGCCGGAACTGATATTATAGAGCGCAGGGATGGGCAGTTTAAGCTTGCATACTCCCTGCATGAAATTATCAGTACCGCCTATACAAATCGCTGGTACTGGTTTGCAAAGCTGGACAAAGACGTTCTGAAAAAGGTGCACAATTCTTTTTCGTCGTCTTTATTTCTGTCTCTGCTGGATGACGAGCCTGTACCGGAAATCAGCGATGAACTGTCATTTGTCTGTAACATAAAGAATATGTTTGATGAAATCTGTGATGTAAAAAATCCTCATTCATACAAATACTGGAATGACTTTTACACAGACAGAACAAAAGAGATTCTTTCTGGGATTGAAAAGGTGGCCGATGTACATAGCATTCCGCTTAAATTTTACGGATTTCTTCCTGCGGAAAAACGGCTTAAGCAGATGTACGAATTTGTAGAACTTGCCTGCAATTATGTGAAAGCAGACAACATATTTATAAGGCCCCGGCACCTCACTTCTGCAGAGGATCTGCGTGAAAATTATGCTCTGATGCTGAAGGTTTTTAACGAGGTAAAACAGGATGGCAAACCTTTTGATTATGAATCGCTGGATTCAATGATAACCAGACTTGCTCGTATGCCGGAATGGCCTTTAAAACTTTTCTGAAACCTTAAAAGTGTCCAGCATGCTGACTGAACGAAAGGATAATCAACATGACAACGCTAACATTCTGTATTAAAGACTGTTTTTCAGAATCAGACCCGGTATTCAATGACATATCAGACGCTGTACTGCAGCACGCTGGCAAGAACATCAGATATAACTTCGTCATAAAAGTTTCCTATAATCACGGTGGAGTAATTGTGATTATGCGAAACCTTGTTCAGCTTATAGAAACTACAGTGCAAACCTATAATAATATTTACTTTGATTTGAGGTTTGGTGGTTTCGCTGTCAGCGCTGCCGCGTTTTTTTTCTTATATTTTGCTTATTATTCATCATTACCGAGAGTAAGGGTTTCATCTGGTGTACGATTGTGTCTTGTATATCACAAGCCCAGAACTGAATGGAAAAAAGGTAACATAAAACGCTTAATTTTTGCGAACCAACAAAAAGATTTTAATTTATTAACTTCCCGTGAAAAACAGGATTTGAAGAATTACACTGCAGAATTTGACCGGGTTCTGTATAATTTTATTAAAATTCTTGAAGATCAAAATGGTACTGCAGTTGATCAGCATCTAAAGGACTCTTATAATACAAATGGTGATATGAGTTTTACTCTTAGTCCTAAGACTTTCAAAACTTTTTAAACACAATATCAGGAGGTTAGCGATGAATATTGACGCCGAGCAAATCACAAAAATCAGACGTCGCCGTGCCAAGCTGGCCGCTTCTGGCGAGTTACCACGGCCTCGCCTTCTCAGTGAAGGTATCAATTTTGCTGAAGCTGTTGAAAAGCTTAAGCAAACTAAAACTGAGCCGGACGCAGACGTCTCGCCTCGTAAAAAGCGCGCAGTCATCATCTGAAACGATGGCATTATCCGGGCTTCATGCAACTCATGAACCCGGATTTCATCCTGTAGACCCTCCATACCTTCCTTCCATAGCCCGTATGCAGTGTTATTACCTTTAGTTAATTCAAACACTGATAATGTCCGGTAAACCAGTTCCTGTTTAAAGGACGGAATGCCCTGAGCGGTTTGATGCCCGAAGCGAACATCCGCCCAACATAGCAGAACTGTCGGGCAGCAGACATGTTCACGTAATGTGGTTCTAAAAAGGATTTCCCCTGGTTTTACACTCTGCAACGGCAACTGGCGTTAGCTCTCTGCAGTTTAAACCTGCAGATTTTGAGGAAGGGCAGGCATCTCGTTTGTTGTACAGGCATCCCAGCACCACCAACCTCCGGCTCCATATTCCTGATCATAATGGGCGATTTTTTCCTGTTTGCGCAGCAGGTACTCCGGCGTGTTCATCCCGAAGACCTCCATCGGCAGCGCATCCACGCCGGGAACGTCCTTCAGCACAAAGTCCGGAAACACGTCTTCCTCGCCGTCGTAACGCAGCGGCTTGATGAAGGCGCGTTTTTCCTGCCACAGCTTTTCTTCGACAGCTGCCTCATAGCCGGATTCCAGCGGAATGAATCGGGGGCTGACCGTCATCAGCGCCACGTCGATGACGGTGCTGCAGCTGAACGGCCGGTTGCGCCCGTCTACGTGCCTGAATGTCGTTTCTGGCGGCTCCGTTTCCACGATGACCACGACCTTCATGCCCCGGCGCCAGTCGCCCAGCTCGCGGTAAAAGCTCCTCTCCAGGCGCAGGCGCACGTCCTCCGGCAGCACCAGGTCAGGGAAACCGAAAAACAGCCCCAGCGGCAGCGTGGTCTGCAGCCGCTCATCGGCCGCGTCGCTCCAGGCGGCCAGCTGCGAGATCAGGATGAGGCGACGTGCGCCCCTGCCGGCGTCCTTCGCAATCTGGCGGTTCTGCGCGACCTGCGGCGAATCCTTCATGGCCATCAGCATCAGCGACTGCTGCAGCGGGATCCGGCCGATGCGGATGCGCGCGGCAGTCTCATTCAGGCGCCAGCTCACCCAGCCCGGCGAGCGTTTCTTTTTATCGAATGCAGGATGCCAGACGTTGATGCCGGACTGCTCCCAGAGCAGGTGGAGCAGCCCCGGCAGGCGCATTGAGGGCTGCCGGCGCCGCCTCCCCGGTCCGGCACCGGCCGGAGGCGCATCACGGGTTTTATCAGGAACGTCTTTCTTCTGCAGGCCGGTGGGCAGACGGACCACAAGCCGGCCATCCGCCGCCGCTTTGACCACGTCAGGGGCATAGATGGCAGCCTGTCGCTCATCCGGCCAGACGGAGTAAAAGCGGCAGTCTGGCGCGTGTTCGTGCCCGGAGAAAGCCCATGAGGCGAGCCAGCACTGGTCTGTTTTCTGTGACAGATGCACTTTCAGGCGCCGGCGCTGCGCGTCTTCCTCCGGGGGATGGCACAGACAGGTGACCACCGTGGTGGCTTTGTTGTCACGCGCGTGCTTCAGCCAGCGCTGCCACTGCTCCGGCTCAGCGCTACGGAAATCCGCACCGCATTCCCGCGAGCCCCGCAGCCCGGTGAACCGGACCGGATACGTTTTCTTTGCCGCCATCATAACCCCCCTTTCCGTAAAGAACGCTGAATATGCGACCTGCGTGATTTTAATTCAGGCCGGCTGCCGGGCAGATTACCGGTGAGGATTCATTCCACAACCGGTTAAATTCAGCCTGATACTGGCGGGCAATATCAGGTTCGTCTTTAATCACCATCGCGTTCTCCGCATTTCTTTTTTCAGCAGATGACGTGTAATTAAATGAGCCGGTTTCCACCGCACTGCCGTCGGCCACAATAAACTTGTTGTGCATGATGCTGTACATGCCGTTAAGGCGCACGTCCACGCCAGCGCATGCGAGCTGGCTGACAAGAGACCAGCGGTCCCGGCTTTTCTTTTCATCGGCGACCAGCCGGACCTTAACGCCCCGTGCAACGGCCGCTGACAGCGCCTGTACCACCGGCCGGCTGGTGAAATCATAGGCCGCCACGTCGGCGCTCTGCCGCGCACTGCCGGTAAACTGCAGTATCAGATCCAGCGCCGTCCCTCCGGGCGAAAATCCCGCCGTTACGGAAGCCTCCGCACCGTGGATAACGGGAACGGTGACGGATAAAGCCATGAATAACGCATATTTATTTAACATCATCTGGAGCTCTGAAATAATGTTACACGATTTTAACACCCTGCATGATTTTATATAAACCTGTTTATTTTGATCCGTTATAAATATTAAATTTCGCTGAAGATTTTCGGAAAAATGACGATAACAGTTAAGTATCAGGGAGCAGGTTATATGAACGAATTTCACGAATTAAATATCATGACCTCACGCGGCGATATTCAGGGCGCATTTTCTCTCATCCGAAACTGGCATGAAAACGTCGCCCGGAAAATCATGAAAAAAGCGGGCTACACGGTGACGCCGCACACGGGCCGTGCGTTCTGGACGTGGGTACAGGAGACCCTTAGCCGATCTGCCCGGAAGAGAACCTGCGGTTACAGGGAGCGCGCTGAGCGTGAGGCGCCGGTCCGTCGCTGGCGACAGCAGGCGGCAGAAGATTATCATGCTTACACGCAGATGATGTCACAGGTCCCTGATAACGAATCCTCAGCGCGTTGCCTGCAAGGCAACGTTGTACAGACGAAGCGTTTAAACAAGTCATCATCATGCAGGGAGACTAATACTGAAATGAAAACAGAGCAGAATATGCCAGGTAATGTAATAACAAGCAGCGAAGCCGATGTTTCTGAGCCCCTCAACGCAGTGGAGCTGGAAAGAATAAGTAATGCAACTCTCAGACGTAACGTCGCAATAGTATGGTCTGTATGTATTATTTCTCTTTTTATACCCTCTGTTTCCTGTCTCTTATTCACAGGGGAAGTTTCCGCGTTAATTGATACGACTGTCGTGACGCTTAGTGTATTCCTGCTTTTCTTAATTCTTTTCTGGACAGGCAGGTTAATAATTATGTGGACGGATAAACCGTTTTCTACCGCTCCGGCAGACTCTAAGCTGTACTGGTTATTTTGTCATGACGCCTACAGACCTGGCCGTTATGTGGGGATAAGGCTTTGCGCGGATATCACTGGCAGGCCATATCATAAGTGGGTTGCCGAAATGGCTAAATTTGTTGTAAAGGAGCCATGTACGCTCTCCCGACCGCTGATTTTACGCTCACACCTGCTCTCAAACAGGAAGTTTCGGGAACCGCTGACTAAACAGCTCATGGCTGCCGGCATGTGCTGCTCGATACAGCGTGATCTGCCAGTGCTGTTTCCATTCCTGTTAAAATGGTTTACGCCTGCGGTTATGGTGCTTGGGGGTAAGCTTCCATCCATGTATGCGCGCGAGGTTGAGATTATAGTCACCCCCGAATACCGCTCAGCTGACAGGGCTGCTTCAGCAGTGAACTGAGACGACTTGTTATTCTGGCAGCGACTCACCGAAACCTGAGCTAGTGCGTAGGTTCACTGTAGCCTGTAACGTCCGTGACCATTCCAGCCCGCGCATCACGCTGCGCTGAATCCGTCCGCAAGCAGGTGGTGCAGATGCTCACCAGCCCCGCCGGCCGCTTCCCGGCGCCACCCCGAGCGCTGCAGCAGCTTATCGAGCGCGGGCAGCTCGCCGGTAATGCGCGCAGGCAGGGGAATGCGCTGACGCCCGCGTTCGTCAAAGCCGGCGTCCAGCGCGTGACGGTTCAGGTAAATGCCCGATACCGACGGGGTCAGGCGCAGCTGCCGGCGGCCACTCCATTCGCTCTCAGCGAGCACCATGTAAATCCAGCCGGTCAGCTTCACCGCGTGCAGGGCGTGCTGTAACCGGAACAGGTCGTTCTGCGCCTGCAGATGGCCACTACTGGCGCGCCACAGGTAGTCGAGCTTGCCGGGCAGGTCGGCGCGCAGGCCCTTTTCCCGCCCTTCTTTCAGCAGCCAGCTGATGTCGCTGGCGAGCGCACGCGGAAACCGGCGCTGCTTTTCGGCGGTGGCCAGCCAGCGGGTCAGAAACAGGTTGTCCTGCGCGGGCGAGGTCGTAATACCGTCCTGCCGGGCGGTATTCAGCGCAATCAGCCCGCACCAGGCGAGGTGACTGACGTTCAGGTTGTCGTTATCCATAAGCCGCGTCCTTCATGCCGGACCACAGGAAAAAGTGGCCCTGAAATCCGGCATTTTATGACATCACCCGCCTTCAGAGAACCCTGCCATCTTCGTCGCGGTGAAATTCCACCTTATCCCTGTCCGGAAGGATTTCCAGCATATCGATCACATTCTGCATTGCCCGCATGATGCCCGGCGACCATTTACCCGATATGGCCAGCTCCTCGCGAAAGTAACCGGCAATCCGTAGCCGGGTGGTTTCAAGACCACAGTCGGCCAGCGCGAGCACGACCGCTCCCGTCATCCGGTAAACCTCTTCCGAATCCGAATCCTGATGCTGCTGTTCAGTTTTCTGCATAGCATTAACCTCTCAGACGTAGCCGGACGGGCGAGCAGTGCGCAGCCCGTCCTGTGAATGCCGCGTGAGCGGCATGGAGGCGCCAGAAACCGTTCAGGACGGCTCAGATGTCAGCTGGCGCCGTTAGCCCGGCGCAGCCGGTTACAGGGCCGATGGTGGCGAAAGCCCAACCCCGCCCTGACCGACGCCGTTTAAGCAGCGGCCTGTCAGCAGCTTATCAGTCAGACGGTCGGAGACGAAAGAAAGAAACCGCGGGCCTCCGGCCACAAAGCAGCTCAGACTCTGTAGTTACAGCATCCATTTATCAGCCACTGCAGTTCCGGCCCTCAGGGCCGGGCGGCCGGGGCTGGTCAGTGGGGGCAACCCGGCTTCAGGTCCGGCGCGGGTCCTGGCTGAGAGGGGCTGAATGGTTCAGGACTGGATGATTACAGTGAATTCTTTGTCTGTTGTAACTAACTGCTCAGAAGGGGGCCCGCGTCAGCGGGAGGTGCTTCAGATTCTGAGCGGCGCGGACGTTTACGGCCGCTGCAGGCGAAGGCCTTATTTATCCCCGCAGAATGCCGGCATGAACACCTTATTTATCTTTTCTGATTAATTCTTTCTGACGTAAGTCAGGAATGTTTTGCGGGTAATTTCAGATCTGTTTGCAGGTAAGTCACG
>NZ_VWVL01000016.1:0-13913 GCF_008632015.1 Pantoea sp. B_9
GCGCCTGAATGAGACTGCCGCGCGCATCCGCATCGGCCGGAGTCCGCTGCAGCAGTCGCTGATGCTGATGGCCATGAAGGATTCGCTGCAGGCTGCGCAGAACCGGCAGACTGCGAAGGACGCCGCCTGATTTTTGTTTCTCAGCTGGCCGCCTGGAGTGTCAACAACGGGTAAAAAGTGATCCACTAACCGTCACCACCAACGGTTTAATATTGATCCACCTTGTTTACTCAGGATTAGCTTCCGCTATAACCCCGGCCTTTCGTTTCTGCTTCAGTCGATAGCTCTCTCCTTTTATCTGGACTACGTGTGAGTGATGTAAGATCCGATCCAGCATCGCCGATGTCAGGGCCGCATCACCTGCGAACGTCTGGTCCCACTGCCCGAACGGCAGATTGGAGGTCAGGATCATCGCGCTCTTCTCGTAACGTTTGGCTCTGACCTGGAAGAACAGCTTGGCTTCCTCCTGACTGAACGGCAGATAGCCTATTTCATCGATTATAAGCAGCTTCGGGGCCATGACACCGCGATTGAGTGTCGTTTTGTAACGCCCCTGACGCTGGGAAGTCGACAGCTGTAACAGCAGGTCCGCTGCTGTTGTGAAGCGAACCTTGATGCCCGCCCGTACTGCTTCGTAGCCCATGGCTATCGCCAGATGTGTTTTTCCCACGCCCGAGGGGCCCGGTAACACGATGTTTTCGTTACGTTCGATGAAGCTCAGGGAGCGCAGCGACTGGATTTGCTTCTGAGGAGCGCCGGTGGCGAAGGTGAAATCGTACTCCTCGAACGTCTTCACCGCCGGGAAGGCTGCCATCCGTGTGTACATCGCCTGTTTACGCTGATGCCGGGCCAGTTTCTCCTCATGTAACAGGTGCTCCAGGAAGTCCATGTAGCTCCATTCCTGATCCACCGCCTGTTGCGACAGCGCCGGCGCTGCGCCGATAAGACTGTCCAGCTGCAGCTGTTCGGCAAGCACCATCAGCCGTTGATGTTGCAGTTCAACCATCATGCGGCTCCTCTGCAGAACGTATCATAGATGGAGAGAGGGTGATGCAGTGGCTGCCTGTCGAAGGTCATCAGGCTTTCATCAACCTGCACGTCATACTGCTTTTTCTCCGGTGGCAGTGCCAGCATGGATTGCTGTTCCTCCACCCAGCGATCGCAGGGGCGGGACTGGATAGTTTCATGCTTCCGCTGGTTGGCCACATCGTACAGCCAGCGCAGGCCGTAACGGTTTGCGGTTTCAACATCGACGGAGATCCCCATCGGACGCAGGCGTGTCATTAACGGGATATAGAAGCTGTTGCGGGTGTACTGCACCATCCGCTCCACCTTGCCTTTAGTCTGCGCCCTGAAGGGACGGCACAGGCGGGGAGAGAAGCCCATCTCTTTGCCGAACTGCCACAGGGAAGGATGGAACCGGTGCTGCCCGGTCTGGTAAGCATCACGCTGTAGCACCACCGTTTTCATATTGTCGTACAGGACTTCCTGCGGTACACCACCGAAGAAGCTGAACGCATTGCGGTGACAGGCTTCCAGCGTGTCGTAGCGCATGTTGTCAGTGAACTCGATATAAAGCATTCTGCTGTATCCCAGAACAGCGACGAACACATGCAGGGGGGACTTGCCGTTTCGCATGGTCCCCCAGTCAACCTGCATCTGCCGTCCGGGCTCGGTTTCGAAGCGAACGACCGGTTCTGCCTGTGCTGGCAGGGTCTGTTTGCGGATGAACTCTCTCAGGATAGTAAGCCCTCCACGATAGCCCAGCTCCATGATTTCCCTGGCAATAACGGTCGCCGGGATTTTGTAGGGATGCGCACCGCTGATCCGCTTAGAGATGTAATCACGGTATTCATCGAGCAGTGACGATGGTGCCGGGCGTGGTGAATACTGCGGCCTTTCAGATTTGGCTTTCAGGTGGCTGCGGACAGTATTGCGCGAAATACCCAGCTCCCTGGCAATGGCCCGGATACTCATTCCCCGCTTGTGCAGGACTTTAATTTCCATACGAATCTCAAAAGTGATCATAAGCTCCCCTGTATTCAGAGGAGCAGATTAACCCCTGGATCAATTTTCAACCGCTGGGGTGGATCAGTTTTGCACCGTTGGTAACATGGAGCGACGCGGCCGATGAACGGCTGCAGTACACGCAGCCGCTGGGGCTGTTTGCCGGCTTTCCGGCGCTGGACCTGCCTGACGATATCAGGGACTGTCTCGCCCGGAGCTTTAGTCGTGAGCTGAGCGACTGGCGCAGCGGCGCCCGGGTGGTGATTATCTGCGAAACCGAGCCGCCGGAAACAGCATTTATCCGTAAGGATGGCCGCAATATTCCGCGCAGCAGTTGCAGGGTTATCGACGCGGCGCTGATGACCGTCAGCGCTCGCTATATTCCGCTGGAATCCCACTATGAGTGGCATGGTTGAGACGCGTCTGTGGGAGGAAAAGCGCGCGTTTATCAAGCCGCTGCGCTACGACGGCGAAGAGGACGTGTTTCCGGACTTCGTGCTGACCGACGTGCCGGGCACGGAAGTGCTGCCGATGGAAGTCTTCGGTATGAACACGCCGGATTACCTCCAGCGCAGGCGGGAAAAAAACGGTCCTTTACGACAGTGAATATGGTGCCGGGAGGTGGTGGCAGCGGGAGGCATCAGAGGATCCGGAAGGGGAGAAAATGCCGGCTTCCCCCTCAAGGAAATAGCATTATGATGTGTATTTAATTGTTTATTGATATTACTTTGATTGTATTTTGCAGCGTGTTCGTCTGGCCCGGAAATCAGGCCAGACTGTGAGCGTGCGTATCAGATGTGAAAGGCTATGCGCTTTCCGGTTGGCAGCTCGACATCAAGACTTAGTTTACCTCCCATCGCCTCAATGTAGCGCTTGAGCGTAGCAACTTTGAGATCGTTTCCGCGCTGCTCCAGCTGTGTAATGGCAGGCTGGCTGATACCCATGGCCTCTGCTACGTTTTTCTGCGACAGCTGCAACTCCTCCCGCATCATCTGTAATCCGGTTTCAAGGATCATCTCGTCAGCGATATCACAGATACGGGCCTGACTCTCCGGAGAGCGTGCAGCAATTACTTCATCCAGCGTTCTCATTTTTTCCCTCCATTGTGTTCAGGTGCGCAGTGAACTCATCATCGGCGATACGAATCATGCGCTCGTAAAATTTCTTGTCGTTACTTTTGTCACCGGCACAAAGCACGATGGCCCTCCGGGCCGGATCAAATGCAAAGAATGCTCTGACCGGTGTACCACCATACTGTACGCGGAGTTCTTTCATGTTCTTGTGACGGGAACCCTTGACGGTGTCGGCATAAGGCCGGGACAAAGCCGGACCGTACGTCCTTAAATTAATCAGGTCGGCAAGAACCTTTTCCTGCAGGCCGTCTTCCTGTTTATCCAGCCAGGCGTCAAAGAGATCGCCAAAGAGTACTGTCCACATATTGCGCCTTATAAGTTACAGCTTATAGATGTTAAGAATATAATCTTTAGCTTATTCCGTCAAGCCCGCTCTGATGTGATAAGGGGGTAACCTGTTAAGTTCAGGATTTTCGATATCTGCAAACTAAATGAGGCGCTTGCAGGCTTGCAGATGAATCCCCGGGAAAAGCCCGTCATCACCGCTGTCATTTTTTTCCGGCCGCGTCACCGCTGTGCATGTCGTGATGGCTTAATTGACCTGCGTCATAGGGCCGTCAGGGAGACATTGTATGTACAACGCTGACAGGTTACAGCTGCTAATCAGTCAGGTGACGCAGCAGAGGGAGCGCTTCATTCAGACGGGATCTGCCCTGCACCGGATTTTCTTCACCGACGGTTACATGTTGCCAGGGAGGATAACGCAGGATGTTTCTCAAAGTCCGGAGATACGTGATAAGGCGCTGGAAGCGATGCACCGGCTCGCGCTGAGCGGTTAAAAAAGCTCCGGCCTGAACCGACGTTCAGACCGTGGCCCGGGCGTTACGACGTGCCCGCTGCGACCGCCCGTTCCAGAGTGGCCATGACTGAACCAGAAGAGATCGGCCCAATGTCGTGCGCTGTCAGGCACTTCATAACGTTTTCCTCTGCCAGTTCGGCGTTGCCCTTGAAGGTGAAGCGGCCCTCATCAGCCAGGGCAAAAAGGTCGATTACCAGGGCATCGGCGTCATGCTGCGGGCGCTCCTGCAGCCAGGCGTTAAGATCGTAACGGTGCCAGGTCAGCTTCAGGCCGGCGCTTTTCAGGTCGTCAAGCAGCGCCATCAGCCCGGCCTGCGCCGCGTTCGGGAAGCGGGCGGCGCGCACGATGAACTCAGGGCGGCCGTCAGCGCGGCGCTTGTCGGGCACCGGCAGGAAGCGGACCTGGAAGTCTCCACTCTCCATCATCATCGTCATCAGACTGCGGTCATCGTCGCCCAGCGCCCCCAGCGCGCTGCCGTCCAGGGTGGCCAGTGCATCGTCCATTTTGCGGATCTGCCCACTCAGCCACTGTTCGTGCTCCTGTTCCTCCTCCTCTGTTTCAAGCTCAAAGTCAGGCTCAAGCTGCGATAAGGTGAAGTCACGCAGCTTCTGCAGGCGCTGGCCGGCGTCGCAGATGTGCTGATGAATGCCGACGGTATCGTATTCACGCCATGTCGCGGAGTAGCGGTCCGCCTTTTCACGAAATTCTTTAAATGTAGAGATATACTCCTGCGGGTAGTGCGGGCTGCACTCGGCCAGCACCTGGTTGAAGATTTCAGCCCAGGCGGTGGGGGAAGCCCCGAGTCGCGTGAGGATGTCGACCGGCGTGACGATTTCCGCTCCCTTGTGGATCAGCAGGGAGAGTATGTCAGAGTCCTTGACCGCCTTCTTTGTCAGTACGACGGCTTTGACCAGGGTTTCTTCTGCCAGGGTGTAGCTGGCGTCATCGATGTGTTTCGTGGGCATGGTGCCCTCCTGGAGATTAAAAATCAGTGTTTAGTTAGTTCCTTAGAAACTTGGAAACTTGTTATTTAGCTTTCATCATGGAGCCACGCGGGCGGTTTTTGCAAGCCTCTTTTTTCATTTCCCGCGGACACCAGGCATTCACCCAAGAGTGCCTGGTACGCCCTGCCTCCAACTTTTCGGCTACCGTTAAGATAAAAAAATAATAGCGTCAGGGGGATAGCGTTAACAAAACCGTGCATGTCTTCCGGGCGGCACCGCGTGCGCGTGAGTGCGTACCAGGTTATATTCCCTATCGCGGAAAAAAGACCGATTTTTCCTTACCCGATCACCGATTTATTGCGGTCGGTTTTTCTGGACAGATACGCGAAAATACGTTCCACGCCCCCGGAAAGCGGAGAATGAAAAATTGAGAGGGTTGCCCCGCGAACTGACGCAGAATTCACGCAGCGACGCCGGCGCGCATAACGTGACCGGCGCAAGCGCGACGCGCTACTTTGACTACGCCTCGGCGCTGGCGCTGCGCAACCTGGCTGCGCACTACGGCACCGCCATGCCCCGCTACCTGCTGGCGCCCGAGGTGGCGCTGCTGCTTGACGCCGAGCGGGACCAGCGGAAGCGACTGCTGATCGAAACGTTCTGGAACACCGGCGGCCGGCTGAATGAGGTGCTGCCGCTGACGCCGGAGGATTTCGTTCTGGACGGCCCGGACGGTCGCGCTCTTGATGCGCCCTTTGCGGTGCTGCACACCCTGAAGCAGCGACGGGACGAAGAAAAGCAGAAGCAGCGCGGGCGCGGCCGGCCGACGCGGGAAGAACAGGCGGCGCAGCGCGAGGCAGAAGCCAACCCGCCCCGCGCCGTGCCGCTGACCGATCCGGGCTACGTGCGCCGGCTTCGCGAATATCTCGCCACCGTGCGGCTCAGGAAGGGAGAGCGCATCTGGAAGATTGACAGTCCCGATACCGTTCGCACCTGGATCCGTACAGCCGTGCAGGCTGCCGAGCGTGACGGCGTCACCTTCACCGTACGGCCCATCACCACGAAGACGTTCCGGGATTCGTTTGCGATGCACCTGGTGCAGCACGGCGTGCCGAAAAAGGTCATTCAGGCGATGATGGGCCATAAGGATGAGAAGTCGACAGAGTGGTACACGCAGGTGATGGCGCTGGACGTCACGCGCCAGCTGGGCGTGCGGTTCTCGATGACGCCGGAGGATGCGCGCTCATTGGTTATACCCGGTAGCGGCACGTGATGCCGGTTCGCCTGCTGATTCGCAGTCCCTTTCACTGTTGATTCTGGACGGGACTGCCTCAGGGCCGCAGATCAATCAAAGGTAAGCGGTTAACGTCTCAGTTCGAAGTTAAGGCTGGGCGTTCTGAGAAGCAAATCTCTGGCGCAATAACTCCCAGAGCCGTACGGGTTAAAATTCAGATAACCCTGTTGGTGCAGCCACTCTGTCATATCTACGATGTCATCGTAAAGCTGGGTACGTTTGGTACTGTCGCGCAGAAAAACCTCGGTTTCTGATCTGTACTCGTCACTGGATACCTGTGTCATACCCGGCTTCGCCATCCTCAGCGCGGAACCTGAGGACTGGAGATGAGCGTTCATGATTTCATGCGGTTCGCAGGGAGCAAAGCCGGGCAAAGCAGAAATATAAAAATAGCGAATGAAGCCATACACGCTGTCGTAGTCGAACGTGGGATTTTTCATGAGTATTTCCTTATCGTCGTGAAAATGTTGTTTGCTAAACGGCACCACAACCCCTTGCTGTTACTGCGATACGACAAGCATCAGCGCAGCGGTGAGTAAACCTTTTAAAGTATCGACCGCGCCTGCCTTTTCTGTAGCACCCTCCCCTTCCCTGACAATCAGAAACTGACTTAAAATATCATTTGGATTTCATTTTAATATTAAATAGATATCCATATGATACTATTGTGATTGTTTTGTGGATTTATCTCCACTACAATTGTCCCCAGGTTAAGAAACCCAGATTACTAGTAAATTAATATTAAAATGAGGTGTGTCTGATATGATTCTGACTATCGTGAATACCAAAGGAGGCGTGGGCAAATCGACGCTGGCAGTTAACATTGCTGTCGCCCGCGCGCTTCAGGGCAAGAAGGTCTGGCTGGTTGACGGCGACAAGCAGGGGTCGTCACAGACGGCAATCCTGATCCGATCTGAAGCAGAAGTACAGCCCGGCATCGCCTGCTCACACTTCCCGGACGGCCCTGTTCTCAGAACGCAGGTTCTGCAGCAGAAAGATAATTTCGATGACGTCATTATTGAGTGTGGCGGACGTGACTCGACTGCCATGAGGGCTGCACTGACACTTACGGATTACGCGCTGGTTCCGTTTGTTCCGGGCAGCTTTGAAGCCTGGGCGATGGAAGACGTCGTGAAAATGATGCAGGAAGCGCGCAGCATCCGTGAACCCTTCCCGGCATTTTCGATTCTCAACAGGGCTGACGTTAACCCGCGCAGTAAAGACAATCAGGATATGGTTGCGGCCATGTCTGAATATGCGGATGAGATCCCCGTTCTGGACCACCTTCTGCACATGCGTAAGGCCTTTGCCAACGCCGCCGGCAGTGGCCGTTCTGTTGTTGAGCTGAAGCTGAAACCGCATGAGCGCCCGGCCAGGGACGAACTCGAAAAACTCATTTCTATCGTATTTAAAGATTGACTTGATATTATTATAATATTACTTAAATATTGAGGTGGTGTTTAATGGCTATTACTTCCAAACCTAAATCATCAACTGCGCCCACGCAGGAGCAGGCGCAGATTGAAAAATTCATCAATGACGCTCCCGACGGAAATAAAGCGGAAAAGCGTGGCGTCAAAAAAGGTCAGCGTGAGCAGATCACGGTCACGTTTGATACTGCCATCATTGCACAGCTTGACGATCTGGCTGTACATGAAGGCGTTTCCCGCGCAGCACTCATCAGAATGGCTGTACGACAACTGCTGGATAAAGGGACGAAAGTGGGTGGCTAATAAATAGCTCTGTATTGATATCGTTTTAATATTAAAATGGACTGATTTTAATCACTTATTGAAATCCTTTTACTGTTTATTCAGAGGGCGGGATGAAAAAAATTAAACGTCTATCTGCTGGTTTTATCGGGCTTACAAAACTCAGTGGCCCCGAGCGTAAAAGCGCCGCTGAATGGGGCTTTCTCCTGAGTCCCCTGTTCATCGTGCCGCTCTTTTTCCTGCCGAATGCCAGCGAGCTGATCAAAATTGGCCTTCAGCTACTGTGGGGGGGCTGCGTTTCGCGCGCGGCATTCATGGCTAACGACAGCTGGAAGCAAAACAAATCTCGCTGAGCGATTGCAGCGTGATGGAGAGTCAGTAATGTTAATGCATGAACTGTTTAAGCAGGTCCGCGGGCAGGGAAGGGTAAGGACTACAATCACCCAGTCTGCAGATATGTTTAAAGGCAACGTTCGCCGGCGGCGTCCCGCGTTTGACGAGTGGGTCCGGAAGCTGCATCCTGGCGACAGACTGCCCCGGGGGCGTTACTTCAGGGACAAAAAACCGGGGCTTCCTTTCTTACTCATGGATGAATTCTGGCTTTATAACCAGTAAGGAGAGCAGCTCACTGACCGATACCCTGAGACGTCCGGAACATCCGAGGTATCTCAGAGCACCCGAGCAACGGGAATATCGCTCCAGCGCGTTGTCCAGGCGGGAGATAACATCTCCCGCTTCATTTTCCATTCTGTATTCACGCCCTGACCCGCAAACCACAGGCTGCCGAGCCCGGACTGGTTGATGCCGTCCAGTACTTTCATCAGCTGCGCGCTGTTGGCCCGCGGCTTATCCTCATCGAACAGGTTCAGCTGACTGACGCCGTCTGGCGTGAAGTCATCGAGCATGATGCCGGCCTTCATGTAGCGTCGCCCTTCAAGCCATATGCGGTCGAGCGATCGCATGGCCACCTCAATCACGTCGCGCGTATCCTGCGTGGGCAGGGTGAGATTCTCGCCGGCGCTGTTGCCATAGAAGACTTCTCCCTGCGCGTGCGGCGAGGTCCGGATAAAGACGCTGATGCGCCGGCAGAACTGGCGCTCATTTCTCAGCTTCTCCGCCGCCCAGGAGGCGTACTGACACAGCGCTTCCTGCATGGCCACTTTTGTCGTAATGCGCTCACCAAAAGAGCGGCTGCAGACGATCTGCTGTTTCGCCGGCGCAAACTCCTCAAGGGAAATGCACGATTCCCCGTTGAGCTCGCGAACGGTGCGCTCAAGCACCACACTGAAATTCTTTCGGATGAGGGCAGGGCGCGCGCGCGCCAGCTGCAGCGCATTTTCGATACCCATCAGGTTGAGTCTTTTGCCGATGCGCCGGCCAACGCCCCATATCTCCTCAACGGGCTGATTTTCCAGCAGCGTTGCGGTGCGCTTCGGATTGCCCGGCGTCAGCGCCAGCACTCCCCGGAATTGCGGCCACTCCCTGCTGGCCCACTGCGCCGATTTTGCCAGGGTTTTGGTCGGCCCCATGCCCACGCCGACGGTCAGGCCGGTCGTGGCCAGCACGTGCGCGCGCAGGCGCCGGCCAAAGTGCTCAAAGTCCTTGCAGCCATCGATGCCGGTTAAATCGAGGAACATCTCGTCAATTGAGTACTGCTCAACCTTCGGCGTCATTTCCTCCAGTGCCATCATGACCCTGTTCGATAACGAGTGGTACAGGGCGTAATTTGAGCTAAACACATGAATCCTCTCAGGATATCCCTCATTTTGATCTGAAACCACGGAGCGGCCATCTTTATGCCGAGTTTTTTGGCAGCGGCGCTGCGCGCGATGACGCAGCCGTCGTTGTTGCTCAGCACCACCACCGGCCTGCCGCGCAGGTCAGGGCGGAAGAGCGCCTCGCAGCTGGCATAAAAGGAGTTAACGTCAGCCAGACCAAACATGGGCATGATCACCTCCGGCGGGCACGGGTACTGTTAAAGAACCAGGTCACGACGCCGGGCAGCTGCAGCTCCTCCGGGTAGATCACCGGGTAGGCCGGGTTCATGGGCAGCAGCGCGAGCCTGGGCTGCAGCTGCAGACGCTTGACCGTAAACTCGCCGTTGACCTCGGCAATAACGATATCGCCGTGAGCGGCTTCCTCGGCCCGGTCAACCACCATGACGTCGCCGTCGCAGAGGCCCAGGTCACGCATGCTGTTGCCGCTGGCGCGCACGAAGAAGGTTGAGGCGCGCCGGCGGATACACAGTTCATTCAGATCGAGCTCATCGGGTAGGAACAGGCCATTACTGGCCCATCCCCCCCTAAGAACCGTACGTGAGAGTTTCCCCTCATACGGCTCAGGCCTTTCAAAGCCCGCCTGCGCGAGCCGGTTTTGCTACCTTCAGATTAAGGGCATGGATCTGCCTGTGACATACAGGATGCACAAGGCACAGGTTGCTGTTGTCATCAATACCGCCATCGACACGATGGATAATATGGTGAACATGCCATCCGGTTTCGGGCGTGATCAGTTCCTGACATAACATGCATCGCCGCCGCTGGCTCTGCCAGAGTGTGACGATCCTTTTTCTCCCGCTGAGTGACAGCAGCATCTTCCGGGACATCCTCTCCTCAAAGTATGCCTCCCATTCTGGATCGAACGGGTTTGCCCCCAGCTTCAGCATTGTATGGCGTGTGATGCGGGTGTCGGTGGCTTTCCGCAGGCACTGGAGCACCGGCTTTCCATCCGGATAGCGCCCGCCCGTGGGCGCTGCAAATACCCAGTTACGGTTACCCACCTGATGGAAGTAACGGTTCTTGATCCAGCGTTTTCCTTTCTGAGGATGCCGCCGTTGACACCATCGCCACAGCGCCTGCCAAATTTCATGATCCACGCGGGCAAATGCAGCTTTGGCCACATTGTGACGGTGAAAGTCAGCCCAGCCCTGAATGATCGGGTTCAGCTTTTTAATGAGCGTCGCCTGCGTCAGTGCGGGGTTCTCTTTCACGGTTGCGCGAACTTTTGCCAGTAAGCGGCTGACATTTGTACCGGACGGGCGTATCAGCAGCTTGCCGCTGAACTTTCGCAGATTCTGTCCGAGAAAATCGAAACCCTGATCAAAATGTGTAATCCGCGTTTTTGTAGGGGAGAGTGTCAGCCCACGCTCGCGCATGAACGTCTCCACTACGGGCATGACCTCTTCTTCCAGTAACTCCTGCGAGCGGCCGGTTATGATGAAGTCATCCGCGTAACGCACATAATTGACCTTAAGTTTTATCTCAAGATTCCGCGCATACCGCGGATGTCCAAAGTGGGATTTCAGCCTGGCTTCAAGCCCGTCGAGTGCGAGGTTCGCCAGCACCGGGGAGATAATCCCGCCCTGTGGCGTGCCTGCTTCGGTGGGGTAAAGCTGGCGGCCTTCCATGTATCCCGCCCTGAGCCATCTGCTCAGTATCACCCTGTCGATCGGTATATTTTTAATCAGCCAGTCATGGCTGATGTTGTCAAAGCCCCCCTTTATATCGCCCTCCAGCACCCATTCCGGGGCATACTTCCGCGATAATACGTTGAAGCACTGTTCCATCGCATCGGCGACAGAGCGCTGCGGACGGAAGCCGAATGAACGCTGATCTGCCGTGGTTTCCGCAACAGGCGATAGCGCCAGCATGTAAAGTGCCTGCATGGCGCGGTCACGCATTACCGGAATGCCGAGCGGACGACTTTTACCATCTGCTTTGGGAATAAGGAGACGCTTCAGGGGCAGGGGATGATATCCTCGCCGCCTGAGCAACGTAATGGCCTGATATCTGACCGCCGGGGTGGTCCATAGTTTACCGTCCACGCCCGGCGTATGCCTGCCCTTATTTTCGGTAACCCGTCTGACGGCAAGGGCCTTGCCGCTGAACGAGTGGGTCAGCAGCCACTGCAGGGCTTTAACCCTGCCATACCTGCCTTCCCGCGTTGCCTTTACGATACGCGCCTGCAGCTTTCGCACCTCCCGGTGGCACTGAGCCCAGTTAATGCCGTGCCACGCCTCCGGTTCGTGTGAGGGTGCACCCGCGTCTGTTGCTGACGTAGTCATCTGCTGTTCCCTCAAAGAAAGTTTCTCAGGTTATCCCGTAAAGAAAGACCCGGTGGAAGTCTGCCCGCTTTCGCGTGGGGTGATGTCGCCCGTGAGCTCAACCCCTGTCTGCCCGGTTACAGGGCAGCATTCGCTTTCTCCACCATCTCATACCCGCATCGCCAACGGTGCCTCTTGCGATTTACCTGCCTCTGAAGGCAGCGATACGGGCTTACCATGTTCCACCTGAATAACGGGATGGGTTAGCCCCTGCCTGTTCACCGGCGGTCATTGAGTCCGTGTACTTCCAGAAAAACAGGAAGTAACCGACCGCTTACCTTTTGGTTCAGGCCTGACAGCATCTTTGGCCTGTTCTACGTAACGATGTTTATCAGCAGTTCACATATGTTGGTCATACCACCCAGCCTGGCGCCGCATCCGCACGATGCTTGCAGATGTTGCCTGACCTCACGGCCTCAGCATGGTCATAAGACCCGGCTTCGTTGTCCCGGCAGCTTCACACCGGAGCATTACTGCTCCCGCATGTGCCGGTAGGCTACTGATGACGGAACATCAGGTTCCTCTCTGATTTCTCAGCGGAACAATTATTCAGGCGACTTCATGTCGCACTTTCTCGACGTAATCCTGTGCAGGGGAGGGGAAGCCGGCGGCACACGGATCGGCATAAAGCTGTACCCTGACCCTCGGCGTAAAAATAGGTGGCCAGAGCAGCGTCAGGCCGGCGGTATAGCTGCCCGGGTTCATGATCTGATGCCCCGGCCATGCTGCAGTGTGACTGCGAAAGAGCTGAGTAAATCGCGCATAAAATTCCTCCCGTTATTTTACTGTTTGTATACACAGTATTGTTGAGGCGGAATTATCTGGCAAGAGGGAGCGAAACGGGTTGGCACCGAAGCGAAGCCATCTGACTGACCCACCGGGAAATTTTTATGAAGGTC
Organism: Pantoea sp. B_9; assembly: GCF_008632015.1. Taxonomy (NCBI): domain Bacteria; kingdom Pseudomonadati; phylum Pseudomonadota; class Gammaproteobacteria; order Enterobacterales; family Erwiniaceae; genus Pantoea; species Pantoea sp. B_9. The sequence continues at coordinate 12,888 of NZ_VWVL01000016.1, forward strand.
TGCCTGGCTGATACTGAGTGACGCCACTATGCTCAGGTCAGGGCCGGCAGACGTGGAGAGGCGTTTCCGGTTGTACCCTTACAGCCCGGCGCTCTGGGGCCGGGCTGGTTTTGTGAAATGCAGAATAAGCGTAACGTGCGTAAGCAGTCCATGCCGGCATCGGTGAAATGACGCTTCCTCGGCACGACTGTTCGTTCCTCGCGCTGCTGCGGTACGCCTCAGCCGTGACTGCGGCGAGCGTGGCGGGCTGGCAGTTAACGGCAGGTATTTTTTTCCGGACCCGTTGTGCAGACCTGACGCACCGTTCTAATCTGGACGAAACTCCTCATCAGCTTCCGGGGCAATCTATGGATGGCCACACATCTCCCGCACGTTTTCTCGCTTATCTTCTGACTGAGCACGATATCTCCGTGACGCAGCTGTGTGACCGCTGCGGGCTGGACAGCGATATTGCCCGAGCTTTTCTGGCGGGGCGCCTGCCGGTGACGCAGACGCTGGCGGAGCAGCTGGGCATCGTGTTCCACTCCCCCGGCTTCTGGCTCACCCGTCAGGCCCTCTGGAGCGGGCTGAATCAGGTGCTGACGCATCCGCCGGTGGCGACGGGACACGACCGTGCTAAATTAACCGGCGCCGGTACGGGATTATCTTCTCCGTATTCACCAGGGGGTAAATAAACTGCAGCCCGTACCCGCGCCCTTCATAAGCAGATGTCCGGACACTCTGTCAGCCATCGCCGGTGTTCCGGATAATGTCAGGCCCCTGGTTGTGAACGTTGCCGATTTTTGCCGCTACCGGATGCCATGTGAAGACGGACTCAGGTAGCGCGCCGTCACGCACAATTTCTGCCGCGCGCGCCGGCGAAGTGTCATGACTCAGCCACTCCCGGACCGCGTCGGCCGTCAGCACGAGAGGACGGCGATCGTGTATATCGACCATCCCCTGATTGCTGGCTGCGGTGACGATGACGAAACCCTCCTGCCCGTGCTCCCGGTCAAAAGGCGGCTTCCCGATGGCCGCAAAAAAAAG
>NZ_VWVL01000017.1:0-10801 GCF_008632015.1 Pantoea sp. B_9
GCCAGGGCTTTCAGCCTTTTTGTGGCTCAGCCCCGCCGCTTAGGGGGATTCACCGCCCGGATAAAATAACACAACTCCCACAAAATTCAGGCATTACTCTGATTAACACCGGTACTGAAAAGCGGTGCCCGAAACAGTATTTTATAACGGTGGTAAACGTTACAACCTAGGCCAAGTGCCGGTCATCCGCCATTTCAGAGCTTCAGTGAGGATTTGTCAGTGGTGGGACAGCCTGCTGAACGACCCCTTATGTTCATTTTAGTTCCGTTTAATATCTGGTTCGGTAAGGTGAATGCTGCTAAGTTAAGTAATCGTGAATTATTTCTGACTGAACTGGGTGAGATATACCCATGAAGATTCTTACCATTCAGTACGTATGCGGACTGGCGGCCTTGCTTGTGATGACTGCCCATAATGCTGCCTTTCTGGGGGATTACTGGGAAAACCACATTCCCGGCGTCCTGAGCGTCGATGTTTTTTTCAAAGTCAGAGGTTTCATTATGACGTTCATCACTCGGGAGGCACCGGATGGAGCAGGTGCATTTTTAATTAAGCGTTTTCTGCATATGGCCTCCCCCTCTTTCTGGTCTGGCTCGCCTCACTTGTCTTTGTTTATCCTGAACGGACCAGCGGCCAGATGTCGTGTGTCCTTTATTTCTGCCTTCAGGATTACAGCAGTCAGTGGCCGACGTTTGGTTACAGCCCGCTCGGCCAACCCGGACCCTGTCCTATGAAGTCATGTTCTACGCCGTTTTTGCCCTACCATGCGTCTCAGTTATCGCTACCGCAGCTGTCTCTGTGCACTGATTTTTATAATTACCATAATAGTGCTGCTGTATTTTTGCTGTCTCCTGTCACTGTGGACTGGGCCTGGCTCTGAAAGTCATATGGATTAAATACTAACAACTGCTTCCCTCCAGAGGTATAATATTATAAATAACGCTAATGATTCCCAGCCCTACATAAAACTTTTCGGGGTTTTTGTCGGCATTTTGGAGGGTTGATTGCATCGGTTTATTAATTATCCAGATTGATGGCTGAATTATCAATTTTGGTTTTAACATTTATGAGTTCGAATCCGAAACGGATCTATGTTGAAAAGGAGAATAAATGGATAAGGATAATAATCGTGGCATGCGTGACTGGCTTATATTTATACGTACCGCTGAGTCCGGCAGTGTGGCGGAAACGGCACGGCAACTCGATCTTACTGCGCCTGCAGTAAGTAAAGCCATCAATCGTGTTGAACAGTATCTAGGGAGCGTACTTTTTACGCGCACACCTACGGGCATGAATCTTACGGATGCGGGAAAAACTGCTCTTAGGCATGCACGTAATATCACTAATTTGTTTGAAATACTCCTTGAAGAGATCCGAAATCCCGAAAATGAAATCAGGGGAACAGTAAGACTGACTGCGCCGGCTATTGTCTGCGAATTCCTTGCTAATGAGTGGGTATATGATTATTCCCTGACACATCCCGGTGTAAAAGTTTTTCTTGATGCTCGTGAACGTTCAGATCTACACCGCGACTCTCCGGAACTGGATGACCTTGTGTTACGCAGCGGGCGAATTGAGAGTGAGGAGCTGGTTCACCGCAAACTCAGTCCTTTGAAGTTAGTACTGTGCGCAAACCCAGATTATCTGAACCGTCATCCTCCAATCAAGCATCCCCGTGATCTTGAAAAACATAACTTATTTGGTATGCACCACCACGGTCTTTCCGGGCCGCTTATGTTGTCCCGGGGGGAAGAGTCATTTGTTCTCGAGAATATTTCAGATACTGGTATTTCTTCCAACAATCTTTTTGCTTTACTGAATCTTGTAATTCAAGGGAAGGGCATAAGCCTTGCCACCCCTGGGTGGCTGGCCTCCGGCTACCTCCGGCAGGGGCAACTGCAAATGATTCTGAAGGACTGGAAAATACCTGACCTGCCTGTATGGCTGATATGGAGACCTCGCGCTCATCAGACTCGGCTCTTCACCAGCTTCCGCGACTATATTGAAATTCGCTGGAACAGTCGTCCTCAGATATCGTCGACAGAAACAGAGTTAAAACCACTTCAGCCAGATTTTCTGATAAAAAAAGAGGAAGGTTGAATTGCCTGAAATGATGTCAGACAATCTGCTGGTTACGATATCGACGGCGAAAGTACTGCCGTCGATATTGCTTATCTGCCAGCTGAACGGGTCGAGCCGGAGGCGTGGCTATGCTACCTGCTGCCGTTGAAAGCTGATTTAACGTTCATCACGGCGTGATGGCTCAGAACCTGTAACTCACCTGCAGCGAACCTTGGCTCTGACGGTAGCCAGCACCTCCGGCTTGCTGCGTGAACATCACGGCTCCAGTTAGGCTCTGCGACAGACGCCCCTCCACGCCCGTTTTCATTTCCGCAATATTCCGACTCCCCCGCACATCATCCGTTTCACCGTTCATGCGCACGCTGTACGCTGCCGTATTATGCAGCCAGTTCACCTCAACGAACGGCTGAAACTCGCGTACGGTCTGCAGGTCCGCCACGCTTTTCCCGTTCAGGTAAGTCCTGACTCCGAGGCGGGTGGTGATGCCGGCGTTTCCCGTATTCTGAACCTGGGTGCCGCCCGCCTCGGTGTGGTCATCCGCCCTGATGCCGGACCAGACGGCCTGCGCATGCGGTTCAAGGAACAGACGGTTCTCCGTCGCGCTGCTGCTCTGCCAGCTTCCAGCCAGCCATGCATAACCACCCTCAAGCGACGCTTTGATCCCCTGACTGTTGTAGCGCTCCACAGGCAGCATATCCCCTGACACTTCGTTGTGGAACCAGTTATACTGCGCCCACGTCTCGGCCCAGGCACCGGTCTTCGCCTCCGCGTTCTGGTACCATGCGCCGTACATCCCTGCGCTATATCCGCTCACGCTGCCTTTCGCATCCCGTCCTGTCAGGCTGTTGTGTGAGTTGCTGTTCGCCCGGCCGTAGCCGCCCATAATGCCGGCATGAAATGCGTCCGTCCCGTCTGTGGAGACCTGAATGACGTCCCCGCCCAGTTGCAGTACGTAGCGATTCGTCTGTGTGCGGTTCTGCCTGTCCGTCATCGACGCGTGCCCGTGACTACCCAGGTTACGCATCCACATGCTGGTAGTTCTGACCTCACCCGTTGCCGGATCGGAATAGCGCGTTTCCCCGCTGCGGTCACGCATTGACAGGTCAAACATGCTATTCACCGCCTTAAGGTTAGCCGCATAGGCCGCCGCCTCGGGGCGATACATGCGGACTGGCTCAGGTGAAGGCCCGGGAGAAGGTGTGGGGTCAGGGACTGATGCGAAGGCAGTGCTGGTCAGGTACCAGCCCGCCGTGTCTGTGCCTGAGACATTTCCTTTGCGCAGTCTGTAGTCATAGGCACCGGCCACCACGCGGTTACCCAGCGAGAACACGGCGTCAGAGCGCCCGCCCACGCTGATAAGCTGAATGCCGTCCAGCGTCTGCGCGCCGCCGCCGTTCTCGTTGGTCACGAAAAGCGTGCTGGCACCGCTTGCGTTGCCGGTCACCACGAGGCGGTCAGTCAGGGAGTCATCGCCGCCCAGCACGCTGCCGAGCGATACCGAGCTGTCGGGCAGTCCGGTATAATCACCGTTAACCGTCAGGGTGTTGCCCGCGCTGGCCGGGGTGGGATTCAGCACGAGGCTCCCTCTGTTGGTGAGGCTGGCGTTTATAACGGAGGAGGCCATTTTTTCGGTGCTGAAAAGCAGCGTACCGTTCTGAGACAGGGCGCCATTAAGAACGCTGCCGCTTTCCAGCGTCAGGGTGCCGTTGTTGACCGTGCCGTTAGCGGCGGCCCAGTTGGCCGATGGCGAGAGCGTCAGTGAACTGCCGGAGCTGACGGTAATGTTGTCCACGCTGACGTTATTCGTGGCGGTGAACGCTGCACTGTTATTCACATCGCCCACGGACACGGTGGAGCCGTCACCGGGTGTACCGCTGACGGTGCCGCCAAGCACGGCACGGCTGCCGGCGAGAATGAGTGAGGCGCCACCGAGGCTGACGTCACCCCTGATGTTACCGGCATTAAGAATGCCACCTGTAACCGTACCGGTGTTCGTGAAGCTCCCCAGCGTCCCGGTGTTGCGCACCGCGTACTGGCCGCCGGAGAGGGTTCCCCGGTTATCAATCACCCCCACGCTGCCGTTATCCTCAATGTCCAGCGCCACCTCTCCGGCCCTGACGGTGCCCGTGTTGGTGAACGCGCCTGAAATGGTGCCGTCAGTGGTGAAGGCAACGGTGTCCGACAGCGTGGTGGTGGTGTTGGATACGGCACCTACAGTCGCGCCGGTGGCAATCCAGAGTGCGCGTCCGGTGCCGGAGACCATGCTACCCCCCGTGGTTTCCCAGCGGGCGATAAAGGCGCCAGGTTCCACAAGGAAAAGGAATTGATTATAGTCAGTGATATTTTTTGCGGGGTTCGTGTTATCAAATATTGAGTATCGGCCGGTCGTACTGGCAGACGTAGAGCCACTCAGAATAAATCCGTTCAATCTTCTCAGGTTAATATCTTGTGCAGATGTTTCTGACGCTAACAGGATACCAATAGAATTTAAACCGCTGGGGTTGCTGACCAAATAGGTATTCGCCTTTACTGTATTTAAACTTAAAAGTGAATCTAAAGCACCCTGAGTAAAGGCGTAGGGCCCTCCAGTTAAAGCATCAGGTAATATCGTCTGAACATCTGGCAATGTCGTGATGGCTGCATGGGATGCGCCAGCCATCAGGCAGCAGGTCAAACCCAGATATTTTATCATCAGAAATACTCCATTAAAATTACGAAGATATAATTGCGACTGAAAAGGAAAAGTGAGATCCGTGAGCATTTTCGCATAGTTGCTCTCTTAATACCGCTCCGGTCAATTAGCCTGCAAAAGAAGTGTAGCAGGAGGGACAGCAGCCGGATACAGAAGCCACAGTAGCACCTAAAAAACACCATCATATTATAAATCAATAATTTGGTGTCGCATCCCGATACAGGGATCTTCATAGACAGAGGCAATAACCTGTGCATGCGGATGACGCTGCATCGCGCCAGGGAAATCGCGCCATCTTTCCACGCACTGCTTGAGTAAATCCGCGTTGATGACGTTATGGTGAGTGGCACCATCAGACTAACCGCGCCAGCTGTGGTGTGCGAGCACCAGGCCTGCCACTGGGCGAATGATTACACTTTGCCTGCCCCCTGATGTGCAATTTTTACGGGACGTGCGGGAGCGGAGCGTCCTCAGCTTCGCCGGGCTGCCTGGCCGCCAGCTATATCGTCTGCGGGAGGCTGGTTCCCTTGCTGCCGAATGGAAAATCTCCGACCTTCCGGTGTGGCTGATATGGCGGCAGCGACACGGCAGGCGAAGCTCTTCATGCACTTCAGGGACTACATTGAGCAGTGCTGGGAAATACGCCCCCAGCGCCAGGTAAATCACGGACGAAGGCTGAAGTCCTTTTCACCTGCCGCTGCGAACGCAACCGGACAGGCGCCGGCTCAGCGTCTGCCTCCTTCACCTGAGGTCCGCATTTGCAGGCATGTCCTAAAAGTTAATGCCGACATAACCTCCCGGCGGTTTCATGGAGGCCTTCGCATCTCTATTATTGCCGCCCTCAGTTAACCTCCCCTGCGCTTTGCGGGCCCTGTCGGGCTGTTGCGCGGGCTCGTGAAAGGACAGAAATATGATGAAGTTTCATGCCGGTGCGCCCGCCGCCCTGCTGGCCGGCGCACTACTCACCCTGAGCACGGGCAGTCATGCCGCACCGCAGGTGGAAACCACGACAAATACCTTTCGCGTGACGCTCGGGGCAACCCGGATCGTTTATCCGGAAAAGGCATCTGGTGCGCAGGTGTCAGTGTCAAACCCACAGGCCTATCCCGTTCTGGTGCAGTCGTCCGTGACTATGGAGGATATGAAATCTCAGGCTCCTTTCGTGGTGACGCCACCTCTGTTCAGGCTTGAGGCTGGCCAGCAGAGCCGCCTGCGCGTCATCCGAACAGGCGGCAATCTTCCCGCTGACCGCGAGAGCCTGTTCTGGCTGTGCGTGAAGGCAGTGCCGCCGTCAGGAGATACCAGCGGCGGAGGTAATGGCAAGGTTTCTCTTGCCGTCAACGTGGCCATCAGCACGTGCGACAAGCTGCTGTACCGCCCTGCCGGCCTGAAAGCCAGTCCGGAGGAGGCTGCTGGCTCGCTGCGCTGGACCCGCCAGGGAGCCACGCTGCGGGTCAGTAACCCCACGCCGTTTTACATAAACCTGAAGACAGTCAGCGTGGGCGGAAAGCCCGCAGGTAATCTGACGTATGTTCCGCCGCAGGGCTCTGCCTCCCTGACGCTGCCCGCTGGCGCGGCCGGGGCAGTGTCCTGGACCGTGATTAACGACCTGGGGGGGGAGAGCCGGCGCTTTCAGATGAACCTCAGTTAACTTTTTCGTCAGCTGCAGCCTTCCGGGAGGGGTCATGCGACATTTTACCACAGCGCTGGCCCTACCGGCGGCCTGCTTCGCCGCCGGCGCGCTAGCGCAGGATTATCACTTTGACGCCGCGCTGCTTGGCGGTGCGGTGAAGAAGTCAGACCTTGAACTGTTTGAGCAGGGTCTGCAGCAGCCAGGTACCTACCGGATGGATGTGCTGCTCAACGGCGAACGGGTTGACAGCCAGGACATCACGCTGCGGCTGGTCAGTAAGTCAGACGGCCGCCGCGACCTGAAGCCCTGCCTGAGCACGACGCAACTGTTGCGCTGGGGAGTGAAGGTGGACACCTGGCCGGGCCTGACACAGGCAGGAGGCAGCGCTAACTGCGTCCGGCTGGCGGCCATTCCACAGGCGGCGAGCCGGGCTGACGTGGCCGCTCTGCAGCTGCATCTGGATATTCCCCAGGCTGCTCTGCAGCCGCGCTACAGCGGGCTGGCCCCCGAGGCGCTCTGGGATGACGGCATCACGGCCTTTCTGATGAACTATAGCGCAGGAACTTCCCGTACGGACGGAGACGGCGCAGGCCAGTCCTCATCTTGGGCGCAGTTGCTGCCGGGCTTTAACGCCGGCCCCTGGCGGGTCCGGAGCAGCTGGAGCTGGCAGAGCGGCGGACAGTGGCAGCGGGCGTACAGCTACGCCGCGCGTGGGCTGAGAGGCTTAAAAAGCCGCCTGACTCTGGGTGAGCGGACCACGCCGGGCGAAGTGTTTGACGGGGTACCCTTTACCGGAGTGATGCTGGCGACCGACGAGTCCATGACACCGGCCGGAGAACGAAGTTTTTCGCCAGCGGTCAGCGGCGTGGCGCGCACGCGCGCCCGGATTGAGGTGCGCCAGAACGGCTACCTGCTGAAAACTCTGCAGGTGGCACCGGGGCCTTTTGATATTCAGGACTTACCTGCCAGCGGCGGGGGCGATTTGCAGGTGACGGTGCATGAGACCGACGGCCACAATCAGTTCTTTACTGTGCCCTGGCAGACCCCGGCCGTGGCGCTTCACACTGGCTACCTGAAGTACAGCCTGGCCGGCGGATCCTACCGGGTCGCCGGTACAGGAACGGTAGCCGCCCCGCTGGTTCAGGGTACGGCGATGTACGGCCTGCCGCACGGACTCACCGTTTATGGTGGTCTTCAGGCAGCGGCACACTACAACAGCCTTTCGCTCGGGCTGGGCGGCTCGCTGGGCCGACTGGGGGCCATCTCCGCCGATACAACAGCCGCGCGAAGCGAACTCTCTGACGGCAGCAGGGAGGCCGGGACATCCTGGCGGGTGCGATACAGCAGCCGTCTGCATGCAACAGGAACCGGTTTTTCTCTGACAAGTACGCAGCACACCTCGCCCGGCTACCGTCAGCTCGCGGAGGTGATGGACGGCTGGCAGAGGGAGAGGGGGCGCTATCAGACCGTACGGGGGGGGCAGATGCGCGGCAGTAGCACCCTGACGCTGAATCAGCCGCTGGGAGCGCTGGGCGGCATCGGACTTAACGTGAACCGAACCAGATGGTGGGGCGATAAAGGGAGCAACTCGGGATATGGCATCAGCTGGAGCGCGTCGCTGCGCGGTACATCCGTCTCGGTGAGCTGGCAGCAGAACCGGCTTCGTTCCGGCTGCCGGGACAGCACCCTGAATATGTGGCTGAGCGTACCGCTTACCGGCGGCACGAATGCCAGCTGGAGCCTGTACGAGCCGTCCCGCGGCAGCCTGACACAGGAAGCCGGACTGAGCGGGCTTGGCATGGACGACAGGCTGAGCTGGGACGTCAGGGCGCGCTATCTCAGCGACGTACCTGCCGATCAGCGCAGCAACAGTACCCTGCACCTGGGCTGGAGCGGTACCTACGGGCAGTCCGAAGTGGATTATGGCTACAGCCCTTCAGGAAGGAATATAGGGGCAGGTGTGTCAGGTGGTGTGATTGTGCACCGTCACGGCGTCACCCTGAGCCAGCCCCTGAGTGAGACGGTCGCACTGGTGAGCGCTCCTGGCGCTGCTGGCGTGAACGTCACCGGATGGCCTGGAGTCAGGACAGACCGGCTAGGCTACACGGCAGCATCCGGTATGAACAGCTTCCAGGAAAATACCGTCAGCCTGGACCCGACCGCACTGCCCGACGACGTGGAAGTCACACAGACTGATGTGAAGGTGGTACCTACAGCCGGCGCGGTGGTGGCGGCGAATTTTTCCACCCGCACCGGCGCCCGGGCTCTTGTGACATTACACCACCCTGACGGCTCGCCCGTGGCGTTTTCAGCCTCTGTCAGCGCGGAGGGCGTGGAGGGCAGTGTGGGCATGGTAGGGGATGGCGGTCAGGCCTACCTGACCGGCCTGCCCGTAAGAGGTACGCTGCGCGTGCGAGAGGGTGCAGGCGCCTGCAGGGCTGGCTACCGCCTGCCGGAGGAGAAGAGCGTGGCAGGGTTATACACACTAAACGCCGTATGCCGATGAATGACAGAAACATACCTGAAAATGGAGGGTAGCATGGTTTACGGCAGGAAAATGTTCGTATGGTCCGCGTTACTGGCGGGGCTGATGCTGAAAAGCGTCTGCGCCAGCGCCGATGAAAATCCCAGCCTGCAGCTCAGAGCCGCTTCGGGCCTGAAGGCCGGGAAGGTGCGTGACGGCACGCTGCTTATGTCCGGGCGCGTCAGCAGCAATTCATCCCATGTCGGGTTCCGGCTGCTTTGCAGATCTGAACCCGAGTCCGGCCATCCCAGCCGCTGCACGCTGTCCGGACAGCGTGACCCCGGTCACCGGCTGCGGGTGCGCCTGAGCGGTCCAGTCTGGCGGCCCGGAGCACAAAGCGATGGTGCTGTGATTACGTACGCCACAGGTGCCGCCGACTTCCGACTGGAAGCAGACGGCGATCAGTACGTGGATGCGGATACCTGGACGGTGGCGCTCAGCGCGTCCGTCCTGAACTAACCTGGCCCTGTGCCAGAAACACCACCTCGCCATATGGCGAGGTATAAATATCTGAAATATTGAACAGGAAAGAAACTTATGAAAATGCGTTTACTGACCGGACTCATCGCCGCCGTCTGCTTCAGCCAGGCAGCATCCGCTGCTGAGCTGAGCGGAGGCACCATCAGCAACCTGACCACGGCGACTGCAGACGTAGAGTTTAGCCAGCCGATTACGCTTCAGAACACACTGACGCCGATTTCTGGTCTGAAAGCGGGTCAAAAAGTGTCGTCCGCTAATCCTCTAACAATTGCCAACGGAAGCCTGGCGATTAAAGATTCCGGTGTCACTGCGTTATTGGCTTTAAAATTTGGTAATGATTCTTTAGGACCTGCAACTAGCTATGCTGCTGGGCATGAGGGGGAAGAAGATTACAGCTTTAATTATATTCCTATGCCAAAAGACGCAGATCTGGATAGCATGGAGAGTAAATATGATGTTATTCGGATCAACGGTGATGTGTATGCGGTAACCCCCACAGCTTCTAGCAAGCTTGATTATAACGTTTGGGCGGTTGGTGATGGCACCAAAGCTGTCAAGCCAGGGATCTACACCATCAGCATGACCGGGGCGATTTACAACCCGTAAGGCCCCCCCTTCCGCACATGAAGGGCCGTCTGCACGGCGGCCCTCTTCAGCGGACGGATAAGAGTAAGATGTAACTCTCATGGATGAGCTTTTTCTCCACGGGCACGTCCCGTAATGCTGACATGGCTGCAAAGTTATCCCGCTACGTCTTCAGCGAATGCAGCACTCTGATGCATTTGCTGCTGAGCGTCTGCATGGAATATTCGGACCCGAGCGGGCTGCTGTATATCTGCGCCATGCCAGCGTACAGTGACTGCATTAGTGGGGCGATTTCCTCTTTACGGACCGCAAGATACCGCCAAAAAAGTAAATACATTACTGTGACAGCCTTATGTCAATAACAGTCGCCGGAATTTTATACGGGCGGGCATGCTGAATACGCATGCGGATGTAAGCATAAAACTTATCTAAACTGAGGTGGCACGAGGCCTTGGTGAATATTCTGGTAGCTCAGGTTTAACCTTTAAGTACCATTTTACTGTGTTGCGGAAAATGCTGGTTTTTTGCTATAGCAGCGACTGCTTATGTCCTGCTTGCACAAAATTTAATTGCTATAAAAATTTCAAAAGTTACCATGAAGATATCCCTTATTCTGGAGGACAGAGTAAGCCCAGGTTTAGACACCTACCGTTGGGGGAGCACTTTAGCACCGTTGCTAACACCTGCGAAGCCAGCCGGATAAAGTCAGACCGTGCAGCTGAACCTCCTGCCGGCTCCGCCGGGTTTTCTCAGGCCCGATGATGCCATAAAATGCCGTATTTCAGGGCCACTTTTTCATGTGGTC
>NZ_VWVL01000018.1:0-8620 GCF_008632015.1 Pantoea sp. B_9
CGTCTTCGCCTGCGCGCGCATGAATTTCACGATGGCGCGATGAGAATTCGTCCAGCACCTCCCCGGTAAAGCCCTTTATTTCCCACAGGTCGTGCCGGCCGCCGGTGGGCAACGTTTCATACCCAATCTCCTCCGCCTTACCTTTCAGCAGGTTGCGGTAAATTTTGCCGTACGTTATCTGGTTGCGGTACACCGTTTCGATGAAGCCGGCGCCGTGGATCGCATCGGTAGCCAGCGCTTTCCACTTCCCGTCCAGCTCCGTCACGTTGGCCACCACTGCGTGAGTATGGATCTGCGGGTCGAGTATCGGCCCCAGCAAAACGCTGGCCAAGAGCGCCCAGTGGGCAGGCAAGGAGTGGCCGCAGTTTGGCGGCGTGCTGGCCATCACCACCCGGGCGCGGGCGGAGAAGATGCTTGCCCGCCAGCCCGTGGAGGAGGTCTGGGGCGTGGGCCGGCGCATCGCGAAGCGCCTGAACGGCATGGGCATCGACACCGCCCTGCAGCTGGCGCAGGCCAGCCCCGCGATGATGCGCAAAAACTTTTCCGTGGTGCTGGAGCGCACCGTGCGCGAGCTCAACGGCGAGGCCTGCATTCCCCTGGAGGAGATGCCGCCCGCAAAGCAGCAGATAGTCTGCAGCCGCTCGTTCGGGGAGCGGGTCACGGAGTACGGCGCCATGCGGGCATCCGTGTGTCAGCACGCGGAGCGCGCGGCGGAGAAACTCCGGGGGGAGCGCCAGTACTGCCGCCGCGTGGGCGTGTTCGTGCGCACCTCGCCTCACGCGCAGGGAGAGATTTTTTACGGCAACCAGGCGGGCGAAACCCTGCCGCGGCCCACGCAGGACACGCGGGACATCGTGAAGGCGGCGCTGCGCGCGCTGGACCGCATCTGGCTGGACGGCCGGCGCTACATGAAGGCCGGCGTCATGCTGGACGACTTTACCCCGCACGGGGTGAGCCAGCTGAACCTGTTTGAAGAAGACGGCCCCCGCCCGCACAGCGCCGCGCTGATGGCGGCAGTGGACCACATTAACCACACGGGTAAGGGCCGCGTGTGGTTTGCCGGAAGGGGAACGGACAGCGGAGCCGGCTGGCAGATGAAGCGCGACATGCTGTCGCCGGCGTGGACCACACGCTGGTCAGACATCCCGGTGGCCCGCGTGCGCTGAGGCAGGCCGGGTCCGCACCCGGTCTGTTTAACGTTTTAAAAAAGAAAAAATGACACCTTATTGTGCGTGAGCAGACGTCCCTGCGACGCCACCGGAAAAATGGCGACTGTGGGTAAGCGGTTGGCAGCGTGTTCATGCTGTCAACGGCTTATCCACACGAGGCACCGCGCCGGGCTGACCGCCCTGCCGGCACGACATGCATTGCGTTCTGAGGAGGTATTCATGACGGAGAAGAAACTGATAAAACCCGCCGCCCCGAAGGCGGTAAAGCCCGCCACGCAGGACGAGCGCGCCAGGGCGCTGGCCGCCGCGATGGCGCAGATTGAAAAGCAGTTCGGTAAAGGCGCCATCATGCGACTGGGCGACGACCGCAGCCTCGACGTGGCGCTGCAGCCCACCGGCATTATGGGGCTGGATATCGCCACGGGGGGCGGGCTCCCTTACGGGCGCATCTGTGAAATCTACGGTCCGGAAGCGTCGGGCAAGACCACGCTGGCGCTCTACGCCATCGCGGCCGCGCAGCGCGCCGGCAGACAGTGCGCCTTCATTGACGCCGAGCACGCCCTCGACCCGAAGCGGGCGGCGGCGCTGGGCGTGGACACCGACAGCCTGCTGATTTCCCAGCCGGACACCGGCGAGCAGGCGCTGGAAATCACCGACGCCCTGGTCCGCTCCGGCGCCGTCAGCGTCATCGTGGTGGACTCGGTGGCGGCGCTGGTGCCGAAGGCCGAGATTGAGGGGGAAATCGGCGACGCCCACGTTGGCCTGCAGGCGCGCATGATGAGCCAGGCCATGCGCAAACTGAAGGGCAACATCGGCACCTCACAGGCGCTGGTCATCTTCATCAACCAGCTGCGCATGAAGATTGGCGTGATGTTCGGTAACCCGGAGACCACCACCGGTGGTAATGCGCTGAAGTTTTACGCCTCGGTGCGCCTTGATGTCCGCGCCTTCGGCAACATAAAGGAAGGTGACGCCGTCATCGGTAAGGATATCCGGGTGAAGGTGGTCAAGAACAAGGTTGCCCCGCCGTTCCGCCAGGCAGAATTCCGGCTGCTGTTCGGTCAGGGCGTGGACTTCTCCGGCAACGTGCTGGACCTGGCGGTGGACGCGAAAATCGTGACGAAGACCGGCGCGTGGTATGCGTACGGCAATGATAAGCTCGGTAACGGCCGTAAAGCGGCAGTGGAGTACCTCGGCGCCACGCCGGCGCTGCTGGCTGACATCACGGACCGGGTGCGCGCGCACTACCTCAGCCCGGATCGCCCTGCCCTGCCTGCGCATACGCCTTCCCCGTCGGTGAGCGGAACGGATGCAGAAGATGACTTTAACCCAGAGAATGACTGAACAGCCGGTCCGTTACGCTGCCCGGTCAGCCATTTTACCCCGGCGTCAGGCGTTTTCAGTTATCCTGCTCCGTACGGGGTACCGTGCCCTGAACGACCCACCGGAGATTCAGGCGGCCCGTCTGCTTACCTTTATCAGCTGTGATAAGGTTGTGACGACTGAACAACCGCGGAGCAGAAAGCTATGAATACAAAAATGCTGGCAGAGTGGCTCAGAGATATAGCCCGTCATATCGAAGAAGACAGCCCGCTGATAAGGGATGTCGGTGTGGACGATGCCGTTTCAGAAGAAGGACTGGCAAGGAAGATCATCACCATCACGTTCAATGCGCCGGGACGCAGTTCGCCCCCTGATGGTGATCGCAGCGGTATTCACCGGCACTGAACGCTGCGCCGGTTTTATGGACGACCGGGCCTTTCAGGTCAATAACCGGGGTATACTGATAACTTCATTGATCGGGCGCTCAGGCAGAGGGATTGTTTTGTTCCTGTCGCCCGGTCACTCAGGGAAACCGGTGCCAGAACTCATCCACAATATACAGGGGTCTGCCGGGTTGCTTACCGCGGAAGTATCGACCACGAGGCAGCCTGTCATTGCGTGAAAGCTGACGGATCCAGTCTTCAAACGCAGGACGCCGCCTGCGCATCCTGCCCTTAAACATGTCGGCTGACTGCGTAAACGTTGACAGCTTTATCCCATGTTCACGCGCCTGCTGCAGTAATTTTTGCATTTCCACCTCTGCACCTCCGTTTTTTCTGTGTTCTTCAGCGTGAGCTGTTTTTCTTCCAGGTAGCATTGGCCATGAACGCCGCGCGCGACACGCAGGCGCCCCACAGCAGCTGCAGGCCGATTTTGACCAGTTCGCTGGCATGCGGCAGGAAGAAGAGCGGCACGATAAAAACCGCACTCAGCAGAAACCCCCACTCGGCGATATTTTTTTGTTCAGCATCGCTGAGCTTTTTGAGGCCCAGAAAGCCCCCGGTAAAATGCGATATTCTCACCCGGACACTCCATTCAACGAAAAAACGACACAGCGTAAATACAAAAACTGATTTACACTGTACATACACATACGTCTTTACAATGTAAACACAAAATCTGTTAATCAACCCGGAGTGTACTCATTACGCCCATACCGGGTAGTGATAATCAGGGTTCCGCATGTCAGTATTTCGGTGCTTCAAGCAACCAGCGGTTTTTCTCGTTCTGGTCCATGCTGGTACAGTAAGCCAGTAAAGCGGCCTTCAGAATGGTTGTCTTGTTCTGACCGGTGGCCTGCGCCTCCTCATCCAGCATGTCAATGATACCCGTCGGCAGCCGGAAATTGGTCGGCTGCGTCCCTGTTGATGGACGGCTGTCGCCCTGTCTGATAAAGCGGGCTGTGCTGCCCTTTGCTGAAACCTGCGGCTCCGGAGCCAGCCGGTCAGCTGCCAGAGCCGGGGCCGGGGCCGGCGATGTGGATTTCAGGGGGGTTTTTAACTTAACCATGTAAATCTCCAGAAAATTACATTGTACATACACCGTACATGCATTGTATCGACAACAAAAGCGTTTCAATTATGTCTGTCATGCATAAGCGCCACCGCAGCCCACAGGATGAGCCGCCCGGCAGGAACCGGGAGGAGGAAGCTGGCCAACGCAACCGAAACTCACGCTGCGCAGTCCGCATGAGTTCACTTCCGCCCATGTCCGTGGTGTATTGCGCCTTTCGCCGCGCATGTTCTGCATACCTCTGGCGATGAGCACAACTCCCGTGGTGATGAAGTCTTCCTGCTCTGAAAAGCGATGCTACGCGCATAACGCCAGCCAGAAGCAGCGCCGGAATGAGCGTCAGCGGATGATGAAGAAGTCCATCGCTCAGAACGGTTCCTCACTCCGGATGATGTAAATACATTGTAGATAATTCGTAATTACATCAGCATTACAGGCCGATTTCGTCAGCAAGCAGCTCGATCAGCGCCCTTGCTTTAGTCAGGCTGCTGGCGCTGCTCACGTCGTGGACGCCGGCGCCCAGGTTAAACGCGGATTCAAAAACGTCGAGCTGGTTAATCCAGGTGCGCAGCGCCGGGATCCAGTTCGGGTCTTCGCTGAGAGAGCGCGTGAGTTCGATGGCGTCCGTGGCTTTTGGCTTGCACCGGTTGAAAAGAAAATATCCCTTCAGCGAGGGATTCTCGTTCGCCTGAACGTAGCGGACCATCTCGTTGACCTTGTTCATGTTGTCAACCTCCCCCTGCGAGGACGGCCTGACCGGGGAAAGCAGCACGTCAGCGGCCGTCAGCGCGCTGCGGAACTCCATGCTGTCGTGACCGGCCGTGTCGACAAGGACTATGTCGGACATTTTCTGCAGGCGCTTCATCTCACGCGAAATGTCGCCCCAGGCTGAATGGAGCGGACACATCGGCAGGCCGGCCTCTTCGCGGCGGGAAAAGAAATCGGCCAGCTCGTCGTTTTTGTCCGCACGCAGCACGGTCACGCTTTTCCCCCGCGACAGCAGCAGCGATGCGAGATTTGCAATCAGTGTTGTCTTACCCACGCCGCCTTTTGGCGATCCCATCATGATAATCATTTTTTCCTCCCGAGTGACACACCACAACGTATATACAGTGCAATTACTTTTATGTATTTACGAAGTAAAGATAAGAGGCGTTATAAACGAGAGGTCTGGTAAAGTCAAAGCAATTACACTGTAAATACAAAAATGTATTTACAGTGTAATTGTACCATTAAGAACATCAGGGGCGCAGCAGTCCGGCTGCCTCGCTGGGATCCATTCCGAAGCTGACCTGCCGGCTGCCCGCCGCCGCCGCTTCCATGTGCAGTACGCGGATGTAAATCTGCGTGTTCCGGAAGTCCGCGTGCCCGAGCCAGCCCTGAAGCACGGTCGGCATAATGCCGCAGTACAGGAGATGCATGGCATAGCTGTGCCGGAGCGTGTGCGGGGTAGGGTTTGGCAGTGAAAGCGACAGCCCCTGCCCGGCGATCCGGGACACCGCATCGCTCAGCCAGTTCCGCGCCGTATCGTCCGTGACCGGCCGGCCGCCGCGTCCTTCCCAGACCGGCCGGCGTCGGTTGGGGCAGAAGGTGGTGAGGTGGTCGCGCAGCCGCGATACAAAGCCCGCGTCGAGCAGGGGCACACGCCGCTGCGCGCCGGGCGGCGGCTTACCGGGTCTGGGATTGCGCTGCCGCTTGAGCGTCACGAGCCGGACGTGAGGGCGGACGCTGTCCAGCACGATATCATCCGGCCGGATGGCCAGCGCCTCGTTGATGCGTGCCCCGGTGTTCCAGATAAACTCAAACAGCATCCGCCGGTGCAGGTCCGGAACGGCCGCGAGCAGGACCGCCACCTCCGGCGCCAGCAGGTAGCGGGGCAGGCTGTCGTCACCGGCCAGCTCGCGCCGCACGGCGAGCGCCAGCCGGTAGTCGATGACCGGGGAGATGGCGCTGTGTGAATTCTGGGAAACCGGACGGGGTAATGTGCCCGGATTTTCACGTAGAAGCGTCTGCGCGTTTTCTGGGTATGGCGAGTGCATGTGGGCCCCCGGCGGTGAATGATGATCGCTATGATAAGGCAGGGGAGTGATGAAGTCCCGCGCGGTAATTCTCCCGGCGCCCTGCGTAAATTCGGTTATTTATACAATATTAGCCAGATAGCCGAAGATGTGGCGATTGTCGCAAACACTGCTTCTTCCGGCGCCGGGTCGCCCGCCGCAATATGCTGTGGTTTTTAACGTGTGCTCGCCTGGATGATGGGGTTGGGCCGTGACACGAGGACATTCGGCTTTCTACCTGAAAAACCGAACTGGATTGTGATAGCCTCACTGGTAAAAGTAAGCCGGTGCTGCAGCTCTGAGAACGGATCGGACCGACACCAAACAGCCATGCCGTCAGCTGATAACAGGTGGTGCGGGCTTTAGCGCAGACAGAGAGAGGGTGAAATCGGGGCACTCTTTATTTTATAAAGTTCGGACGGGCTGTCAGAACGGAAATAACCCGCAGGATTTGCAGAGAACTGAGTGGCATAATCCCTGTTAATTTCTTTGCCGCCTGCTTATGAAGCCGGTACCTCTACAGGAATCCAGAATGAAATTCTCACACCGTCATGGATATGATCCGGAGTTCATAAATAAGACATTCCGGGATGACGCACCCAGATGGGTAAGAAAACAGTATTTTAAAAATATTCTGGAAAGGCTCGTATGTGATGCCATGTCCCAAGCATCGCAAAATAAGCCTATTCCTGTTTATGACCTTATTAATGAGATACTCGTCATGGTGGATGAGGAGCCTGATGACTATTACCTTAGTCATACTCCGGCGATTGAAGTTCTCCGTAACCTGGTGATGAATATACCCTGGTTCCGTTTTTACGATACTGTAGAAACGGTGGCCGAGAGGATAATTTATATAGATGAAGAGGACAACTTTTCGCAAAGCAGGAAAAACGAGTCCGTTTCTTTTTCAGCTTACCGCCAGAGAGTGAATGAACTTTTCTCAGAATATAATATCGACTGGAAAATGAATGAGTCAGGTCAGCTGGAACTCCCTCTGCCGCCATTTCTTGAAGAGAAAGTAAAAAGTACAGAGGAAAGGCTTGCAGACGAGTTCAGGCCGGCGAGAGCACACTTTGCCAAAGCCCGCGCCTTCGCGCTGGGCTCGCACCGGGATGCTGAAAATTCCATTAAAGAGTCCATAAGCGCGATTGAGAGCATATGTAAGACGTTTTACCCGGATGCGTCAACGCTGGGAGATGCTCTGAAGATGATGAGGAAGGACGGCAGCGTTTCGCCCATGCTCATAACCATCGTAGAAAAGTTTTACGCCTACGCTAACGCAGAGCCAGCGGTAAGGCACGGAAGTAATAAAGACTCCGCTGTTCTGGAGTATGACGCAGAGCTGGCCCTTCATTTTGCCGCGGCATTTATCAGAACACTGATCGTCCGCAGGAAAGATACAAAGAGCTAGCAGGATGCCAGAAAGGCAAAAACCCAGCTTATTGGCTGGGTTTTGCAGGTCCCTCACAGGGGAGAAAACTTAAGGGCCTCGATGGGCTACGGGTTAATTATCCCTGAAACTGACGCTGACGTCAACTTCATGGCAGTTCTTTAAGCATCCAGGATGCGTTAATCGATTTGATGACAGCTTTCTGAACCTCCGCGACAAGTTCACGAGACAGGCACTGGTTCAGATAGCCTCTGTCAGTTCTGGCGCGGTTAAGCCGGTAGCGGCTGACCTGCTGGACCAGATCTGCTTTAGCCCACCGGGTACGCTGAGAGAAGAAGCGGCATTCCTCAATCACGGCTTCCCCAATCTCTACGTGCATACCCCGATGCAGCTTATCCCGATCGCATGTTGAAGAGAGTGGAACGATGATGCAGGCATTTCCGTTTATCTTACCGTTCAGAACAACAACCAAGCGGTTCTTGACCATTTCCGGTGGCAGGTGGCCATCCCAAAAGGTAGTCACCGGTTTTCCATCTGCTCCCAGAGGATAGCTCCCGAAATTACATTCCAGGATTTCACCAACTTTTGGACTGAAATTTATCGGCACACCTCTTCCCCTAATCAATTTTGCAGCGTGAATATTTTTTTTCTAAAGAGTAGTATTTTATAAGATAACCAATCAAAGCGACTCAACCATGCCCTCATAGCGGGAGTCCAGCGGAATATAGCGCGGACTGACGGTCATCAGCGCCACGTCGATAACCCTGCAGCTGCTTCGCGGCACGTTACGGCCATCTTTACGTATAAAGGCGGTCTCCGGCGGCTCGGTTTCGCAGATAATCACCACCCGGGCGCCGCTGCGCCAGTCGCTCAGCTCACGACTAAAGCTCCGGGCGAGACGGTCCCTGATATCGTCAGGCAGGTCCAGCGCCGGAAAGCCGGCAAACAGCCCCAGCGGAAGCGTGTACTGCAGCCGTTCATCGGCCGCGTCGCTCCAGGCGGCCAGCTGAGAAACAAAAATCAGGCGGCGTGAGGCGCTGGCGGCGTCCTTCGCAGTCTGCCGGTTCTGCGCAGCCTGCAGCGAATCCTTCATGGCCATCAGCATCAGCGACTGCTGCAGCGGACTCCGGCCGATGCGGATGCGCGCGGCAGTCTCATTCAGGCGC
>NZ_VWVL01000019.1:0-8122 GCF_008632015.1 Pantoea sp. B_9
GCCAGGGCTTTCAGCCTTTTTGTGGCTCAGCCCCGCCGCTTAGGGGGATTCACCGCCCGGATAAAATAACACAACTCCCACAAAATTCAGGCATTACTCTGATTAACACCGGTACTGAAAAGCGGTGTCCAAAACAGTCTTTTCATAACGGTGGTAACCGTGAAAGTCCGGGCTAAGTGCCGGTGAGGTGCCAGTACTGAACGTCAGTGTGAGTTTGTCAGGGGAGAGTCTGCCGTATGACCCGCTATGCCCTGCGCTCATTTTAGTTCCGGTCGGTATCTGGTCTGGTAAGGGGAATGCTGATAAATTAAGTATTTCTTAATAATTTCCGTTCAGAGAGTGGGCTTTAAACCGTGAGAATTCTGACTATTCAGTACGTACGCGGACTGGCGGCCTTGCTTGTGGTCATTGCCCATAATTCTGCCTTTCTGGGGGAATACTGGGTAAACCACATTCCCGGCGCCCTGGGTGTCGATGTTTTTTTCATCGTCAGTGGTTTCATTATGACGTTCATCACCCGCCAGGTACCGGAGCGGGCCGATACATTTTTAATTAAGCGTTTTTTCCGCATATGGCCTCCCCTCTTTCTGATCTGGCTCGCCTCGCTTGTCTTTGTTTACCCTGAACGGACCATCGGCCAGATGTCATGTGTCCTTTATTTCTGCCTTCAGGATTACAGCAGTCAGGGGCCGACGTTTGGTTACAGCCCGCTGGGGCCACCCTGGACGCTGTCCTATGAAGTCATGTTCTACGCCGTTTTTGCCCTTTCCATGCGTCTCAGTTATCGCTACCGCAGCTGTCTCTGCGCACTGATTTTTATGGCTACCATGGTGGGATTTCAGCTCTTTTATAACGGCAGCTTCAGCTTCTCCTCACAGGTGTCGCCTGAAATGGTCGTCTCGCACTGGTGGCAGGGCTGGATTAAAATTGCCAGCAACACGGTTGTTTTTGAATTCATTGCGGGTATGTTTCTGGCAGAACTGATGGTGAATAACAAAATCAGTGACTCCCGCGTTATCCGGACAGTGGCGTGGGGTGCTCTCGCTTTAGCCATTACTTTTGTCACCATCACCGGGCCGCAGGTTTTCGGCATGAGCGGCGGCTTCTGGCCGGCGCTGGTAATTATGGCTTCGGTCATTGCGCTGAGCTGCCATATAAAAACCGTAAACATTCGCGCGCTGTCATTTCTGGGTGATATTTCTTACTCACTGTACCTGGTTCATTACCCGGTGATGCTTTTTATCAAAAACGCTTTACCTTCATCGGCGATGCAAAACGGTAACCCGGCAGTATTTATACTGTCAGTCGTCATAAGCACGGGAATAGCGTCAGTGGTGTTCAGGCTGGTTGAAATACCCTCGGTACAGTTAGGGAAAAAAATCACCAGGAGCCTCTTGCTAAAAAGAGCCTCCGAAAGCAGCCAGTCTTAAAGGGAAAAGTCATTTGAGCCGGAATCTTTAAAGCATCAGATATATGTATTGATGAAACCAGACTTCGCTTATTTCACGCCAGTATTTATGAAGTTTTTTCCTGAACGGGGTTCAAAATGATTCATGAAAAAAAGCACGTATTGTGGACCGTCAGCCTGATGAGTTTAAATTTACTTTCATTTTCATCAGTGGCAGCCAGTGTCTGTGACTCGGTTGCCGATGACGATTCACAGACCGTCACCAGTCAGGAAACCGAAGAATGTACGGTTTCGCCGTCACTGGGTTTTTTCTCGGTGGCTCAGGGAGCTTCTGTTGATGTTACCCGTGAGGGCGTGGGTGGCGTCGCGGTCTATATTCCGGACAACAATCTGGAAGTGTTTGGTAATGGTGGCACCATCACTTCTGCTTACACGGGTATACGCATAGCCAGTAACGGGCCTGGGGTGTCAAACGAAACTCACATTGATGACTTTATTAATGACGGACTTATATCCGTGACCGGAGGGACAGGTATTGCCGCCGTTTATAACGTTTCAGGGTTTATTGGGGATTTTACAAACAGCGGCACACTGCAGAATGATTCCCTGATCACCAATATGGCCCTCAACAGCGATCTGACCGGAAACGACAATTACACCACCGCCCTTTATAACCTTTCATCAATTGACGCGGTTTTTAATAACGGGAAAATCAAAGCTGCGACAGGTATTACTAACCTTACAACGAGTGGAATAACCAACCGGATAGGTAAAATTGACAATACGGGCACCATTACGGGCTCCGTCGGCAATGGTATTCTCAACGAAGGAACGATTGGCAGTATCCTCAATGAGTCTGGTGGAATCATTCAGGGGGCAGACACGGGTATAAGCAATGCCGGTAACATCTCTCAGATTGTAAACAGCGGCACAATCAGAGGGGGAAACTGGTCTGTATACAATTCAGGCAACATTAGCGGCGGTATTCACAACTCAGGATTGCTTGATGGCTCTGTTTACCTTGGCAACTCAGCTATTTATATCAGTGGGACCAGAGCGGTTATTAACGGCGCATTAACCGGTCAGGCGGGCTCTGCAGTGTTCGTGGGGGATGGAAACTCGTCCGCAGCGTTCACCGCCACGAATAACGCAAGCGTGGACAAGATTACCGTCACGTCCGGCAGTTCACTGACGCTCTCACCATCTGCCCGCTGGTCCGCCGCTAACGGCACGGTAAATAACGGCACCCTGACCCTGGAAAGCGGCAGTATCCTTGACGGTGCCCTGTCACAGAACGGCACACTGCTCTTCAGTACGGAAAAAAACGCCTCCTCAGTCATTAATGCCAGCCTGACCAACCGCGGAAGCCTCGTGCTGAATCCCACCCCGGCCAGCGCGGGCAACACCCTGACGGTTAACGGTGACTACACCGGACTGCCCGGCAGCTCGGTATCGCTCGGCAGCGTGCTGGGCGGCGATGACTCCCTGACTGACCGCCTCGTGGTGACCGGCAACACAAGCGGCGCCAGCACCCTCTTCGTGACCAATGAGAACGGCGGCGGCGCGCAGACGCTGGACGGCATCCAGCTCATCAGCGTGGGCGGGCGCTCTGACGCCGTGTTCTCGCTGGGTAACCGCGTGGTGGCCGGTGCCTACGACTACAGGCTGCGCAAAGGAAACGTTTCGGGTACCGACACGGCGGGCTGGTACCTGACCAGCACTGCCTTCGCATCAGTCCCTGACCCCACACCTTCTCCCGGGCCTTCACCTGAGCCAGTCCGCATGTATCGCCCCGAGGCGTCGGCCTACACGGCTAACCTTCAGGCGGCGAATACCCTGTTTGACCTGTCAATGCGGGACCGCAGCGGGGAAACGCGCTACAGCGACCCGGTAACGGGGGAGGCCCGTACGACCAGCCTGTGGATGCGTAATCTGGGCAGCCACGGGCGCGCGTCCATGGCGGACGGCCAGAACCGCACTCAGACTAACCGCTACGTACTGCAACTGGGCGGGGATATTATTCAGGGCTCCACAAACGGCACGGACGCGCTTCACGCCGGCCTTATGGGCGGCTACGGCCGGGCGGACAGCGGCTCACACAACGGCCTGACCGGCCGGGACGCAAAGGGCAGCGTGAGCGGATACAGTGCAGGGGTGTACGGCACGTGGTACCAGAACGCAGAGGCCAAAACCGGCGCATGGGCCGAGACGTGGGCGCAGTACAACTGGTTCCGCAACGAGGTCTCAGGGGATATGCTGCCTGTGGAGCGCTACAACAGTCAGGGAATAAAGGCGTCGCTGGAGGGCGGCTATGCCTGGCTGGCGGGACGCTGGCAGAGCCGCAGCGGAACGGAGAACCGCCTGTTCCTTGAACCGCACGCGCAGGCCGTCTGGTCCGGCATCCGGGCGGATGACCACACCGAGGCGGGCGGCACCCGCGTGCAGGGGACGGGAAACGACGGGGTCACCACCCGCCTGGGACTCAGAACCTACCTGAACGGGAAAAGCCGGCTGGACCAGCAGACCGTGCGCGAGTTCCAGCCGTTCGTGGAGGTGAACTGGCTGCACAACACACAGGTGTACGGCGTGCGCATGAATGAAGAAACGGATGATGTGCGGGGGAGCCGGAACGTGGCCGAGCTGAAAACGGGTGTAGAGGGGCGTCTGTCGAGGAGCCTGTCGGGCGCCCTGGTGTTCACGCAGCAGGCCGGAGGCGGTGGCTACCGCGACAGTCAGGGCTCGCTGCAGGTAAGCTACCGGTTCTGAGATATCATCCCGTCGCGGGCGGCAGGTCAGCTTTCCACGGCAGCAGGTCGCGCAGCCTGTTTACCGGCCAGTCCTGGATATGACCCGGCACATAGCGCAACCACGCCTCCGGCTCCACTCCGTTCAGCCTGCAGGCCCCGATAAGTGAGTACAGGACGGCTGCATGCTCCCCACCCGCGTCTGAACCGGCGAACAGCCAGTTTTTCCTGCCCAGGGCAACGCCACGCAGCGCGTTCTCAGCGATATTGTTGTCGATTTCCGCCCAGCCATTGCTGCAGTACAGGTTCAGCGCGTCCCACTGCTTAAGCAGGTACGCGAACGCCTTCGCCGTATCTGAGTGGCGCGACAGCACCTTCATCTGCCCCTGCACCCAGTCATACAGCGACTGCATCAGTGGGACGGTCTGTTCTTTTCGTACCGCCAGCCGTTCGTCTGCCGGGCTGCCGCGTATCTCTGCCTCGATGGCATACAACTCACCGATGCGCTTCAGCGCTTCAGTGGTAATGTCTGTTGGTGTCCGGACGTGAACGTCGTGGATTTTTCGCCGCGCGTGTGCCATGCAGGCCGCTTCCCTTATGCGTCCTTCTTCGTACAGCGCGTTGTAGCCACCGTACGCGTCCGCCTGCAGGACACCGCTGTACCCGGCAAGGTGCTGTTGTGGATGAACGCCATTCCGGTCCGGCGAGTACGCGAACCACACCGCCGGTGGAAGCTGTGACCCCGCGTTGCGGTCATCCCGCACGTAGACCCACAGCCGGGCCGTGCGGGTTTTACCGCTGCCCGGCTCCTGCACCGGCACCGGGATATCGTCGGTATGCACTTTGCCCGGCATCAGCACGTACTGGCGCAGCAGGTCGTACAGTGGCTCCAGCAGTTCGCTGACCGCGCCGGACCAGCGCCCCAGCGTGGCCCGGCTCAGCTCCACACCCTGACGGCGGTATATCTCCGACTGACGGTAGTGCGGCGTGTGCTCGCCGAACTTCGCCGTGACGATGCGCGCCAGCAGGCCGGGGCCTGCATAACTGCGCTCAATGGGTTTTGACGGCATGGCTGTCTGAACGATGTGGTCACAGCTGCAGCAGGCCAGTTTTGGACGCTGCGTTTCGATAACCTTAAAGGCGCTGCTGATAAGCTCCAGCTGCTCCGATACGTCGCAGCCCAGCGCGCTGAGCTCTCCACCACACGCCGGGCAGGCGGTTTCTGTCGGCGGCAGCGTGCGGGTTTCGCGGGGAAGCGCGGCAGGAAGCGGTTTACGGGCAGAAGACTGGCGAAGCGGCTGCGGGAGCACCGGGTCATGTTGCTCACCCAGTACTTCCGCCATCTCCTCCTGCAGGGCACCGATGCGCTCCTCTGCCTCGCGCACCTGACGGGCCGTTTTCTCACGCAGCTTTTCGGAGCTTTTGCCGAACTGCATACGCTGCAGCTTAGCAACCAGCGCCTTCAGCCGGTATATTTCGCTGGCGTACGCCGCCACCCGCTGTGAGAGCAGGCGGTTATACTCCACCATTTTGCGGAGGGTGGTCTGCTGCTCCTGCAGCAGTGCCCTGAGCCGGGCGTTTTCATCAGGGTATGAGAAGTCCATAACCCCACTTTACAGCAGGTTATATGCGTATTCCAGGGCGTTCCGTCCGCTGCGGATGTTTCCAGTTAATGCCTTCCAGCAGCATCGACAGCTGCGCCGGCGTCAGGTCGACTTTACCGTCGCGGGTCACCGGCCACACGAAGCGTCCCCGCTCCAGCCGTTTGGTGAACAGGCACAGGCCATCCCGTTGCGCCCACAGTATCTTTATCATGTCGCCGCGACGCCCCCGGAAGATGAACAGATGCCCGCTGAAGGGGTCATCCCATAACGTGTTCTGCACCCTGGAAGCAAGGCCATTGAAGCCGTTGCGCATGTCCCTCACGCCGGCGACCAGCCAGATGCGGGAGCCCGCAGGGAGTGATATCACCGGCATCCTCCCTGCATTTCACGGATAAGCATCCTGAGCAGCTCTGGCGTCAGCTTTCCACTGATACGAAGCGTCCCGACGGGCAGAACCAGCTCACAGCAGGTAGCTCCGTCGCTCAGAGCGGAGGGAAGATGAGTCGGCTCGGGGCCGGATTCAGCAGCGAGCATCACGGGCAGCATGAGTGGAGCGTCTGTCCGTGCAGCCAGCAGCCCCTGCTGATAAAGGCGCCGCCAGTTGAACAGCAGATTATCATTAATGTTATTTTCGCGGGCAAGCTGAGCCACGCTGACGCCGGGCTGCATCGACTGCTCCACCAGAGCGATTTTGAAGTCGCGGGAGAAGTTGGGGCGTCGTGGTCGCTTGCGGGCGACAGGGATTTTGCAGGGGACCGGGGCACGGGGTGGAACGGGGGATTTTCGGGATGCCTGTCGGTAAAGGCGTTTATCCAGATTTTTTGCGTTGATTCGTGGTGGCAAAGGCCAGGACAGACCTGCCTTCCTGAAGCGAACAAAGAGTTCGCAGGCCGTGGTTTTGGGGATGCCTAACCGGCGTCCAGCCTCAATACACGGCAGTTTTTCTTCAAAGTGGAGGCGAAGTACCTCAAGAAGCCATGTCCGGTGTTTCACACGATAGTGTCCATTAAAAATGATGGACACTATTTCCCCGGAACCGGAGTCTGCTGCACAGACGGTCTAATTGAGACGCTTACGACTGCATTTCCGTTTTCAGATAGAGGGGAGCAGAAGATTGCGGTTGTATTGCACAGCCTGTCAAAAGAACAGCTGCAGCCAGAGTTAAGCTGGTTAATAGTTTCATTTTATTCCTGTTTCTATGCGGGACCTGTTCACTATATCGGCTGAATTATGCGTGGCTTGATACCATTTATAACGAGGATTTTGATAGAAGCAGGCAAGCAGTGCGCAGCCGGCCCCTGAATGCCGCATGAGCGGCATGGAAGCGTCAGAAACCATTCAGGACGGCACTGATGCCATCGGGCGCAGTGAGCCCGGCGGAGCCGGTAACAGCGCCCATACCACAGAATAAACTGGCACTGAGATCCGGCATTTCAGGACGTCATCAGCCCTGAGAGAACCCAGTCGCCGCAATCCCGGTGCCTCTCCACAACCTCCTGGTCAGGATAGATTTCCAGCGTCTCGATCGCACCCAGCATGACCGTTTCCATCTCCGGCGACCATGCCTGCGTTCTGGCCAGTTCTCCGCGGATAAAGCCGGCAATCCGTAGCCGCGTGGTTTCAAGACCATCGCCGGCCATGGCCACGGCGCCGATCATGGTGTAAACCCTCTCCAGCTCCCCGTGCTGCTGTTGAGCCATCTGCATCGCATTAACCTCTCAGACGTAGCCGGACGGGCGAGCAGTGCGCAGCCAGTCCTGTGAATGCCGCGTGAGCGGCATGGAGGCGCCAGAAACCGTTCAGGACGGCTCAGATGCCAGCTGGCGCCGTTAGCCCGGCACAGCCGGTTACAGGGCCGATGGTGGCGAAAGCCCAACCCCGCCCTGACTGACGCCGTTTAAGCAGCGGCCTGTCAGCAGCTTATCAGTCGGACGGTCGGAGACGAAAGAAAGAAACCGCGGGCCTCTGGTTACAAAGCGGTTCAGACTCTGTAGTTACAGCATCCATTTATCAGCCACTGCAGTTCCGGCCCTCCGGGCCGGGCGGCCGGGGCTGGTCAGTGGGGGCAACCGGGCTTCAGGTACGGCGCGGGTCCGGCCTGAGAGGGGCTGGATGGTTCAGGACTGGATGATTACAGTGAATTTTTTGTCTGTTGTAACTAACTACTCGGGAGGGGGCCCGCGTGAGCGGGAGGTGCTTCAGATTCTGAGCGGCGCGGACGTTTACGGTCGCTGCAAGTGAAGGCCTTATTTATCCCCGCAGAATGCCGGCATGAACACCTTATTTATCTTTTCTGATTAATTCTTTCTGACGTAAGTCAGGAATGTTTTGCGGGTAATTTCAGATCTGTTTGCAGGTAAGTCACG
>NZ_VWVL01000002.1:0-706639 GCF_008632015.1 Pantoea sp. B_9
TGTTCAGCACTTTGATGCCGTTGAAGTCGGTCTGCGACGTTACGCGGTTGATCTCTTCCATACGCTGGTTAACTTCAGCCTGGATGGAGTCGATGTCTGAGGCCGAGTTCGAGCTGTTCTGCGCCTGCACGGTCAGGTCACGCACACGCTGCAGGTTGTTGTTGATCTCGGACAGCGCGCCTTCAGCGGTCTGTGCCAGAGAGATACCGTCGTTGGCGTTACGGGCAGCAACGGTCAGGCCGTTGATGTTGGAGGTGAAGCGGTTAGCAATCGCCTGACCTGCAGCATCATCTTTGGCGCTGTTAATACGCAGACCAGAAGAGAGACGCTCAATAGCGGTACCCAGAGAAGCCTGAGACTTGGACAGGTTGTTTTGCGTGGTCAGCGACAATGTGTTGGTATTGATAACGGCCATGATAAATTCCTTGAGGCAATGAGTTGAGATTCTATCGGGCTTTTGGCCCGGGGCCATTCAGCTTGCTTTGGTTATCGTCGGTACCTGAGAAAACCTTAGCTATTTTTTTAAACCCCGAAAACAGGCCCTTATCCCTTCTTTATTTGCCTCATTGTTTTTTTATATTTTGTCTAATATTTTTCCGCTCACTGCCGATACCCTCCTCAGTGATTATCCACCTATAAAGGATTACAACATGGCAAGTGTAAGTAACCTCAATGCTGG
Organism: Pantoea sp. B_9; assembly: GCF_008632015.1. NCBI lineage: Bacteria > Pseudomonadati > Pseudomonadota > Gammaproteobacteria > Enterobacterales > Erwiniaceae > Pantoea > Pantoea sp. B_9. The sequence continues at coordinate 680 of NZ_VWVL01000002.1, forward strand.
TAATAGCCTGGGTTTGAGCGATCTGTATGACCAGCTTGAAACGGCAGAAAAAGCCAACCTGACGCCAATTACAAATCAGCAAACCTCTTATAAAGCCAAGCTGACAGCATGGGGCGTCGTGCAAACGGCACTGGCGAAAGTCCAGACAGCTGCCGCTGCGCTCAAAGACACGTCTGCAATTGCCTCAACAAAAGTCAGTAGCACCAATACCGCGTTCACCGCCACGCTGGCCAATGATGCGGCGGCCGGTAACTTTTCGGTTGAAGTCACCCAACTGGCTAAAGCGCAGTCGCTGCTGTCGAAAAGCGCGACCAGTAAAGATGGCGATTTAGGCGATTCCAGCCTCGCCTCGCGCACCATCACCATTACGCAACCGGGTCAGAAAGACCCAATGACCATCACGCTGAGCAAAGATCAAACCAGCCTGACGGACATTAAAGATGCGATTAACAAACAGCAGGGCAGCGTTACCGCCAGTATCATCAAATCCGATGACAATACCTATTATCTGGCCCTGACCTCGCGTGATACCGGCACCACCAATGAGATGACGGTTTCTACCGATGACAGCGCCCTGGCGCAGTATATTGGTTTTACCAAAGGTGGCAGCAGCAATGGTATGACGGAGCAGGTGGAAGCGGCCGATGCCAAACTGAGCATTAATGGCGTCGCCATCACCCGCAGCAGCAACACCATTACTGATGCGCCGGAAGGCGTCACGCTGAACCTGACCAAAACCAACACCGGCAGCCCGGAGACCTTATCCGTCACCAAGGATAATGCGCCGATGATCGCCGCGGTGCAGGCTTACGTTGACGCGTACAACTCGCTGCAGACCACCATCAGTAACCAGACCAAATACACCGCCGTGGATCAGGGCAGTACCTCGCAGGACTCCAGCAATGGCGATCTGTTAGGTGATGGCACGCTGCGTAACATTCAGACCAGCCTGCGCTCCAAGCTGTCCACCAGTGCCCAAAGCGGCGGCAGTATTTCCCTGCTGTCACAGATCGGCATTACCCAGGATGTGAATGGCAAGCTGACCGTCGACAGCACCAAACTTAACAAAGCGCTGGATGAAAAATCGGCGGATGTGGTCAGTTTCCTGTCCGGTGACGGCAAAACCACCGGCTTTGCGACGCAAACCAGTAACTATCTGGATCAGATTTTAGGCAGCAATGGCTCTGTACAGAACGCCACTGACGGCATCAATAAAACGCTGAAGAAACTGTCTGACGATTACGATCGGGTAAACGCACAGATTACCGCCACTATGGCGCGCTACAAGACCCAGTTCACGAACCTGAATACGCTGGTCTCATCCATGACCCAGACCCAGAACTATCTGACGCAGCAGTTCGCGAACATGAGCAGTTAACAGGAGTTAAATATGTACGCTAAATCGGGAACGCAGGCCTACGCACAGGTCGGTCTGGAAAGTGCCGTGTTAAGCGCCAGCCCACATCAGCTGGTGGTTTTACTGTTTGATGGCGCACTCAGCGCCATGAAGAAAGCCACCATTCTGATGGATCAGGGCGACATTCCCGGTAAAGGCCAGGCGCTGTCGAAAGCCATTAATATCATTACTAATGGCTTACGCGCCGGGCTGAATCATGAAGCCGGTGGAGAGATTTCTGCCAATCTGGATAATCTTTACGAGTACATGACCCGCCGTCTGCTGGAAGCCAACCTGCACAACGATCCGGCAGCGATTGCGGAAGTCGAGCGCTTGCTGAGCAACATTGCCGACGCGTGGAAACAAATTGGTCCACACGCCGTTCAGGAAGCGTAACCATGACTTCAGATAGCGACCTGCTGCAGGGGTATCAGCGTTTGCTCAGCCTGAGTAATCAGATGTTGAAACAGGCACGCCAGGGGCACTGGGATGATTTAGTGGCCAGTGAGGCAGCTTACGTGAGCAGCGTTACGCACGTAGCGCGCGACCGTGATACCTCCGCCCTGCCTGCTGCGCTGCGTGTCCAGTTACGGCCCATGCTGAAGCAGGTGATGGACAATGAGCTTGAGATTAAGCAGTTGATGGCGACCCGCATGGAAGAGCTGCGTTCGCTGGTCCAGCAAACCACGCAGCAACAGAAAGTCACCAACGCTTATGGTCGTTTTTCCAGTCAGGTGCTTTATCCCAGCGATTTATAATCCTCTCTGTCAGGGAGACGCTGTTCTCCCTGGATTTTTACCGCCCCCGCCATGCTAAGCGTTTAATTACCCCCTTAAACTGAGCCTTATTACCGCCTTGAATGATGGCAACTGTGGCACATTTAACGCAGACCTTTTCAGCCTTGCCGGCTGTATTCTCTCTTTATAAGGCAACGACATGCTCGATATCGCGGATTTAAAAGTTTTTTTTCAGGAGCCTGAAATACAGCAGCTCATCGATGACACCTGGGATAAGGTCGGTGATGCTCTGGCACAGGCGCAGGCAGAATTACCGGCAGAACTGGCCATGGCGCGCCGTGAGCTCTCTTTCCATAGCCATGTAAAATGCCTGGGTTATCTTTGCTGGTTACTCGAGCATAATAATGTAGCGGGTGACATCATTGAAATCGGCGTGTGGAAAGGGAAATCGACGGCTTTCATGAATGAGATTTGCCAGCATAAACGTCGCATTATCAGCATCGATCCCATGGAGCTGGCAAATCAGGAAAGTGAGCTGCGCTTTTATCACGAAAAGCTGTTTCCCCAGGTTAATCTCATCCGTGGCTACTCTGAATTAAGTATTGAGCGGGTGCAGGCCCTTAATCCGCGTACCGTATTACTGCATATTGACGGCGGACACGAAGGCCGCCATGTATTGCTCGATTTCCTGTTATATTCGCCCACCCTGGTGCAAGGCGGCTTTATCGTCTTTGACGATTATCGCGATCACCAGTATTCACCGCAGGTCGGTCCTGCTGTGGATTTATTACGCGCGGGTGGCTATTTTAATGGGTTCGATGTGATTGGCAGTTTGCCCGGCTTTGAAAACAGCTATTTATTGCAGAAGCGATAACCGTTCCAGCCTGATGAAATGTCCTCTCCCGCAGCCGGGAGAGGAAGAAAAGCATTTCAGCTCTGTCCTTTATTTCTCTGCCGTGACCGGCCTGAGAATCTGCGGCTCAATATCCTGAATCACCGCGTCGCCAGGACGCTTTGCCACTTCGTCCAGCGCCTGCTGACACTCGACGGTTGGGCGATCCACTTTACGCAGCGTCAGGCCATCGTAGTGCAGCTCACCGTTCTCCAGCGAGAGCGGCATCACGCGCGCCTGACGGTTAACGTTAACCCAGTCATCATCCAGGCGCGTCAGCTTGCCTGGTTTGGCAATCACCCGCTGCCACTGGCGGCAGTCAAGGGTAGTGCCATCAGCGCTGACGATCAGGCTGGCCATAGCCTCGCTGCTGATCAGCTTGCTCTGCGGCCCCATCGTCTGCCAGTTACCCTGCAGTTCCAGCGGTGCCGGGGTTTTTACCGCTTCGTCATAACTGTTGATTTGCGCACAGCCGCTCAGCGCCAGCGCGGCCAGTACCATCCACTTTTTCATCTTCGGTCCCTACACTCGCATCAATGGCGGCTACGTTATAATGTTTTCCCGGCGTGACGCAAGGTATCTGCGGTGGAATCCCCCTTCTCTTTCTCCGGCGCCCTCAAGCTGTTCAACTCTTCGCCGATAACCTGATGTGAAGTCTAAAGCACCTGCACCCATAACAATATTGACGACTTACTCACCCTGGTTTCGGAGAACGCTGTTATGCGATTGACCCTTCGCGCACGTCTGGCTGCGATTGTCAGCCTGCTGTGCCTGTTACTGATTATTGCTGCCGTCTGGGGAATTATCGGCCTGCGCGCTGCCGATCAGCGCGCGCAAAATGCCTATCAGAACGAGCTGCTCCCGCTGCAATACTCTTCACGCCTGTACCGCATGGTGCAGGAGCAATCCGCTACCCTGTTCGATGCGCTGCGCTACTGGACCGACAGCAGTGAAGTGGAAAAACGCCTGGCGCGCATTGCGCAGTACGGTCAGCAAATCAACGCCGATCGCCATACCTGGCAGCAGCTGGCGTTTGATGCGCAGACCAAACCGCTGAGCCAGCGCTTCCTGACCCATCTCGACGGCTGGCAGGGTGCGCTGCATGAAGCCGGTGAGCTGCTTAAAGGCGGTAACCCGTCCGCCGCACTGGTGGTCATTGAAACCCGCCTGCGCAGCGGTAGCCAGTTGCTGCAACAGGACATTGACCAGCTGGATACGCTGATGCGGCAGCATGCGCAGACGGCCTGGCAACAGGGCAACCGCGACTACCTGCTGGCACGCAATAGCCTGATCGCCATCCTGCTGTTGGGTCTGAGTCTGGCGCTGGTCTCCGGCTGGCTGCTGATCCGCTCGATTAACCGTTCCATCGCCCAGGCGCGCGAACTGGCGGATGCCATTGCCGGCGGCGAGCTCAATCACCGTATCGGTACGGTAACGCGCGATGAGATGGGTGAACTGATGCAGGCGCTGCTGCGCATGGATGTGCGGCTGGCGGAGATCGTGCGCGAGGTGGGCGAAAGTGCCCATGCACTGAGCGATGCGGCACGCCAGATGGCGGATGGCAACGACGATCTGTCGGAGCGCACCCATGCGCAGGCCAGTTCGCTTGAGCAGACTGCGGCCAGTATGGAGCAGATGACCGCCACGGTGAAACACAACGCGGACAACGCCGCACAGGCCAACGAGCTGGCAAGCGATGTGCGCCATCAGGCCGAGCGCGGTAGCGGTGTACTGCGCGACGCGGTGAGTGCGATGGAGGAGATTGAATCCTCCAGCAAGCGCATCGCGGATATCAACCGCGTCATTGATGAAATCGCCTTCCAGACCAACCTGCTGGCACTGAATGCGGCGGTGGAAGCGGCGCGCGCCGGGGAACAGGGACGCGGCTTCGCGGTGGTGGCGTCAGAGGTGCGACAGCTGGCGCAGCGTTCGGCCGGTGCCGCACAGGAGATCAAGGCGCTGATCGATGCCAGCGTAGGTAAAGTCGAAGCCGGCAGCGCGCTGGTGCAGCGCTCTGGCGAGATGCTCAACGACATCAATTACGGCGTGGCGCGCATGGTGGATATCGTTGGCGAGATCGCCGTGGCCAGCCGCCAGCAATCCAGCGGCATTGAGCAGGTGAACACCGCGGTAATCCAGATGGACGGTGCCACCCAGCAGAATGCATCGCTGGTGCAGCAGGCCAGCGCGGCCAGCCAGACGGTGAGCCAGCATGCCGGTTTGCTGGTGGAAAAAATGGCGTTCTTCCGCCTGCAGCAGCTATAAGGAGCCGCTATGAAGCGTACCATAATCGCGCTGCTGGCCGCGCTGCCGCTGCTTAGCCAGGCCGCCACTACGCTCAATATCGCCACCATTGCCAATGGTGACATGACCATCATGCAGCAGCTGTCGAGCCGTTACGAACAGCAGCATCCGGACGTGAAACTACAGTGGCACGTGATGGATGATGGCGCCCTGCGTCAGGCGGTGCTGGCAGCCATGAACAGCGGTGATGCAAAATTTGATGTGATTACCGTGGGTACCTATGAAGCGCCGCTGTGGGGTAAAAAAGGCTGGCTGGCGCCGCTCAATAACCTGCCACCAGAGTACGACAGCGACGATCTGCTGACGCCGGTGCGCAAAGCACTGTCCTGGCAGCAAACGCTGTACGCGCTACCGTTTTACGGGGAAAGCAGCATGACCTATTACCGCAAAGATCTGTTTGCGGCGAAAGGGCTGACCATGCCGGACGATCCCGACTGGACCGACATCAAAAATTTCGCGGCGAAACTCACCGATCCTCAGCACGGTATCTATGGCCTGTGCCTGCGCGGCCAGCCCGGCTGGGGCGATAACGTGGCCCTGCTCACCACCATGGCCAACGCCTATGGTGCGCAGTGGTTTGACGATCGCTGGCAGCCGACGCTGAATTCGCCAGAGTGGCGCGAGGTATTGACCGATTATCTGGCGATGGTGAAACAGGACGGTCCGCCAGATACGGCCAGCAATAGCTTTGGCCAGATCCTGCGTCTTACCGCACAGGGAAAATGCGCGATGTGGATCGACAGTACCGTCGCCGCCGGGCTGCTGATTAACCCGCAGATTTCGCTGGTGGCGGACAAGCTGGCGTTTGCACCGGCGCCGGGCGGCATTACGCGCAACGGCTCGCACTGGCTGTGGTCGTGGGCGCTGGCGGTACCGGCTAACTCACCGCAGCGCGCCGCCGCCGTGGACTTCATCAGCTGGGCGACCTCGCGGCAGTATATTCAGCAGGTTGCGGATACCGTCGGCTGGGGAGCAGTGCCACCCGGCAGCCGCAACTCCACCTACCAGCAGCCACACTACCAGCGCCTGGCGCCTTACGCCGCTCAGGTGCGCAGCGCGATTGAATCCGCCACCGTCGATCAACCGACATTGAACACCGTACCTTACACCGGTGTGCAGTACGTCAGTATTGCTGGCTTTGATCAGATGGGTAACGCCGTCGGGCAGAATCTGGCGGCACTGCTGCAGGGCAAGCTGACGGTGGACCAAACGCTGGAAAAAAATCAGCAGGACGTGACGCGCCTGCAGGCCGCACAGCAGTAAACATTCGGGGTTCCTGACAAGTCGCCGTGTGCGGGTTACACTAACGCGCAATTTGACCGGCAGGAACCCCCGAATGAAAACCCCTGAAGAGTATTACGCCCTGGCCCGCAGCCTGTTTTTCACCGCCCACCCTGATTTTCAGTCCGCGCTGGATGAACTGAGTGAGAGTGATGCGCGCACCGCCAATATGTCCCTGCGTGAACTGCGCGCGTGGCACGCCGAGCGCATCTATGCCGCGTTTCTGCGGCAGAAGAAGCTCGACGGCATGCTGTTCTCCATCCAGCTGGCGGAACCGGATAAAGCGGTTGCTGCACAAGCGATTGAAACCTATCTGAAATCTCACGCGGAAGCGCTGGGTATGACGTGGGAAGAGTTCTGTATTAAGAACGAGTTATAAACGATGCACTGATAAAAAGGCGATCGGAGAGAAATTTCCGGGGAAAAAGTTGTACAAGATGGAAAAAGTTGTATAACTTAATAATCACGACGACTGTCGTCGATTGTCCTTGAACGAAAGGTGCTATTGCACCGCCTCTGGAGGTGTTGCTGGATTTCCACCTCCAGAGGTTCGATTTTTTGCGTACGCCCTCTGCTTTTGCCCGCTTTGCTCCCCTGTCGTTGCAACTTTACTCCGCTCTGTTTCACCCGTATGAAAATAATTGCCGCCCTGCCGCTTGTCACTGGTTTTATTTACAGTAATATGACGCTCCCACTTTGATTACTGGAATGCCCTGATGTTTGTGGAGCTGATTTACGACAAGCGCAACGTAGCCGGTTTACCGGGCGCGCGCGAAATGATTTTGCAGGAGCTGGAGAAACGCGTGCAGCGCGTCTTTCCGGATCTGGAGGTGCGGGTTAAGCCGATGGAGCGTAACGCCATCGAAACCGATATGAGTAAAAATGACAAGGCGACGATTGCGCGTATTGTTGAAGAGATGTTCGATGAAGCCGAGATGTGGCTGGTGGCCGATTAGGCCACCAGCAGCCGCGTTTAGCTTTCCTGCTCGCTGTGATTGATGGCGATTTCCAGATCCTGAATCGCCTGATCGATATCATCCAGCAGCTGTCCCTGCTTGTTGATCAGCGCATCAAAACGCGTGGCGTACTCTTTATCCTTATACTCCCCGGCATCAAAGGCCAGCCAGTGGCTGGAAAGCGTCTCAGTGTTGGTCTGCGCATAGTGACGCATCTCTTTTAGCTGTGAGGTGACATCACGCAGGTAGTCAGTTTTGGTTTTGATTGCCTCTGTATCACTCATGCTATTTTCCTTTTTGCTGATAAAGCCAGTTAAAATAACGCCTGAGCAATTAAAGTTAGCAGATAATAGCGAAGCCGCCTGCAGAATTATCTTAACTTAGTCTCCATTCGTGGCTGATTGCGATGAATTGACGTCAGATTTAGCGCTTTTCTTCCGCTACAGACTGTTGCCTTCGCACCTATAATGGCACCCCAGCCCCGATCATCCGGAGAATGCATTGTGTCGACAGAACCTTTTAACCCTGGTTATTACACCGAACATGAGCTGAACAGTTTCGGCTTCAAACACGTCGGCAGGCAGGTCATGGTGGCCAAAAACTGCACCATTATTGGCCTGCACAATATCACTCTTGGCGATCACGTGCGCATCGACGGATTCTCGACCCTCGTGGCTGCCGGCGATGGGTATCTGACGCTTGGCTCCTACATTCACATTGGCGGTTACTGCGCCGTACTGGCGGGTGCCGGTGTGGAAATGGAGGATTTCTCGGGGCTTTCGCAGGGCGTAAAAATCTATTCGAAAAGTGATGACTACAGTGGGGAATTCATGACCAATCCCACCGTGCCTGCCCACCTGACCGGCGTCACCTCGGGGAAAGTGGTGCTGGGCCGACATGTTATCGTCGGTTCGCAATCCATTATTATGCCAGGCCTTACGCTGGCAGAGGGAACGGCGGTAGGCGCCAATTCACTGATAACGCGCGATACCGAAGCGTGGTCGATCTACTTCGGCTCGCCCGCTAAAAAGATTAATAGCCGGCAGCGAAATCCGCTGGAACTGGAAAAGCAGATCACGCGACCGAACGGGTGACCTGGGCATCCCTGCCCGTCTGAATTACAGATACTTCTTCGCCAGCGCAATCAGTTCATCCTTTGCGGCGCTGCCCAGCTTCAGCACGCCCTGTTCAACAAAGCTGAAGGCCTGGACAAAGTCCTTCACCCCGGCGCTGATATCCTGCGCCACCGCATCGCTGGCGGCGGTCGCAGTAACTGGCGCGTCGGGGGCAACAACCGGTGCGGCGGCCTGCGCGTTGCGCACACCAGGCGTGGCGGCCGCTGAGGCGCCTGCGCTAGCCGAGCCGTTCGCCAGCATATCCTGCGTTGCCAGCTGCTGATCGAGATCGACCGGGGCATCCGCATGAAACGGTTGCTCAGCGCTGGCGGGCGCTGCCGGTTGCGCAGCTGGCGTTGCGGCTGCCGGCGGCGTCGCTGGCGGGGCAACGCTTTCCGCTGTGCTGTTAGCGGCAGCCGGCGCGCTGGCCGTTTCGTTGGCAAAACTCTCCAGCGGTGACAATGCCTGTTGCGCCGCAGCGCTGGTTGGATTGATGACAGTTTGATCGCTCATAATTTTCTCCTTATTGCTAAATAAAGACCGCAGTTGCTGCAAACGGACTGCGATCCGCTCGGTAATACGCATCAGGTCCTCCTTAGCGCCGCGGCTGTGGCGCGGTTTGCTGCCCGGCCGGCGGCGTGGAGGGCGTTGAAGTGTGGCTGGCGCTGCGCGGCGGCTGGGCATCCAGCTTTTTCTGCAGCTCAACCAGTTGGCTGGTCAGTTCGGCGACCTTTGCTTCGCGTCGATCGGAGATTGCCCGGTACTGCTGGCGAATCTCCTCCACGCGCCGGTTGGCGTCGTTATTGACGTAAAGAAACAGAATGGTCATCGCCACACACAGCAGCGATAACAGCATCAGCAGGCCACCCAGCATCAAATGACGGCGGTGGCTTCGCACCAGTAGTTCACTGTTTATCTGCACCATCGCGGTTCTCCTCCAGAGTGGTGATCAATTGATTAATCTGGCTGCGAAACTTATCGCTGTGCTCGGCTTCGGTGGTCGCCAGCAGGATACCGAGTGCGTTCTTGATCAAACGCAGATCGGTCTCCAGCGATGAGATACGCCGCAGGTTTTTGTCGTGACGGATACGCAGTTCATCGTTTTCCTGGCGCATCAGCGCATGGCTCTCCTTGAGAAGCAGCACCTGCTCTTTGTAGCTGGTGATGATCTCGCCGCCCGCGCGATTGCTGGTGACGATTGACGCGATCCCCGCCATCAGGGGTTTCCAGAACACCGCTGCCGCGCCACCGCCAAGCAGCAGTGCGCCTACGCTGGTGACCAAACTACTCTCCATGCCCTACCTCTCTCACCTGGCGAGGGTTAGCCGGACACCCCGCTGACCTCCCTCGCCAGTATCACGGCCAGCGGCATATTTAAGTTTACTTTAAATAATGATTTTAAGTATACTTAAGTCAAGCCTGGAGGAGTTGTCAAGATGATGAAAAAAGAATCTGGTGGTGAGCGCATTCGCCAGCGCCGTAAGGCACTGAAATTAACGCAGCAGGCGCTGGCCAATGGCATTGGCGTGTCGCACGTTGCGGTTTCGCAGTGGGAGAAAGAAGAGACGGTGCCGCGTGGTGAGCATCTGCTGCGGCTGGCGGAGTTGCTGCAGTGTAGCGCGGCGTGGATTATTGATGGCGACGGCCAGCCGTTTGCCAGTACGCACGCTTCCCCCGCTCTCACTGCCGTGCCGCTGGTCACGCTGGTGCAGGCCGCGGACTGGCTGGATGAGCAGCGACTGCAGTGGCAGCAGCAGGCCGTCCGCTTTCTTTACAGTGACGAAGCGCTGAGCGACAGTGCGCTGGCGGTTACGCTGGAAGATGACGCCATGAACCCGGCGTATCGCGCCGGCGACCGGTTGATCTTTGATCCGCAACGCGTGCCCCAGCCGGGCGATGTGGTGCTGGCGCGGGTAGACAACGTCGCGATGGTGCGAATTATTCGGATGCACGACGAGCAAATTTTCTCGTTACGGCCGCTGAACGAAGATTTTCCCGTGCAGCAGAGTCAGAAAAGTACGCTGGAACTGATTGGCACGCTGGTGGAAATGCGGCGGCGCGGCAGCCGCTGAAGCAGCAAAAAACCCGCCACGCGGCGGGTCAAATCCAACAAAAGACTACGGCAAAAATCACAACGTGTCGGTGAGATGATCAACGACCACCCTTCCCTCGGGATCGGTTTGCGTTATACGGTAACTGACGCGGTAAGAGCGGCGGTTACTCAGTTTATCGAACAGCGCCACGCTGCCTTTGTGCTCACCGTTGGCACCGACAATGTGCCATTCGGTGACATCTTCCTGTCCCCGGTTATGCAGGCGTGACAAGCTCTGCTCAACTAAACGATCGCTTTCATCAATCTTCAAATAATCACGCAACATCTTTATCACCTCCGGTTAACCCGGCTAACAATACGCTTTTCATTTATCCTTTCAATCGAATTTATTTATCGTTCACGCCGCTGGCCAGCGGTTGAGTAAAAATTCTACCTAACGCGACTCTCTTGCCGCTTCGGTTAAGTCGAATTCCATAAAATAGTTAACGATTACGCGTCTCAGCGCTGGACAGATCCTGCCGTCTGGCTGTTAATGTAAGGCAAAATAACGATAGCGCCGGACAATCTCATGCTGACTACCATCCTTTACCGCAGCCACCTCTATGATCACGTTCCCATCAAAACGCTGGAGGATATGGTTGGCAAAGCCAATAAGAAAAACGAAGTTTCAGATGTCACCGGCATTCTGTTGTTTGATGGGCGACATTTCTTCCAGCTGCTTGAAGGGCCCGATCAGGCCGTTCAGGGCATTTACGACCGTATCTGCCGCGACGCCCGCCATCACAATCTGGTGGAGCTGATGCATGACTTCGCGCCAGCCCGGCGCTTTGGTAACGTCGGAATGGAGCTGTTTGACCTGCGCGAGCACGACAAATCCAGCGTGCTGCAGGCGGTGCTGGATAAAGGCACTTCGCGTTACCAGCTCACCTATGACGACCGTGCACTGCAGTTCCTGCGTACCTTCGTTGAGGCGCGGGAAAAAGAGAACTATTTCGAGATCCCGCCGGCGAATACCTGGGAATTTATTACTGATGCGGAAAGCCAGCGTCAGCTGGAGAGTCTGCAGCACTATGTACAGGATTGCCGGTTTGCGTTTCAGCCGATTGTTGATCCCTTCTCGCGGCGTATTACGGCCTATGAAGCGCTGATTCGCACGCCGGACGGCGGTTCACCTCAGGAATACTTCTCTGCGTTTGGCGGTGATGCGATTTACCACGCCGATATTCAGTCCAAGAGTCTGGCCTTCAACCTGGCGAAAAATCTCGGCCTCGGCGAGCAGACGCTGACCATCAATCTGCTGCCGATGTCGCTGGTCACCGTCCCGAATGCGGTGGATTTCCTGTTACAGGAAATCGCGGCCAACGGTCTGGTACCGGAGCAGATCGTGGTGGAAGTGACGGAGAATGAAATCATCTCGCGTGCCGAAGAGTTTACGGCAGAAGTAAGAAAACTTAAGGCGGCGGGTATCAGCCTGGCGCTGGATGACTTTGGTGCCGGGTTTGCGGGTTTGTCGCTGCTGTCTAAATTCCAGCCGGACAAGATCAAAATCGATCGGGAAATCATCAGTGACGTGCACAAAAGCGGCCCAAAACAGGCGATTGTTCACGCCATCATTAAGTGCTGCGCTTCGCTGGAGATCGCGGTGATTGCTGAAGGCGTGGAGAAAGCCGAGGAGTGGATGTGGCTGGAAGCGGTGGGTGTCAGTCAGTTCCAGGGCTATCTGTTTGCCCGTCCGCAGTTTAATGGTTTCCCGGCAGTGGCCTGGCCGGAGATCAAGTAACTCACACGCTGACCGCCGTAATTACGGCGGTCACGCGCTTAACACTCAGTCTCGCGTGCCGGTTCCTCCAGCCGTTCACTGAGCACCACGTATTTCATCAGCTCAAACGTGCGCTGCGTCATTGGCACCGCGCTGCACGGGCGAAACCAGCCAAACTGCTTCTGGTACAGCCACACTTCCGGATGACGCTCGCCATCTTTAATCCAGTAATAACCATCATTCATAGGTTTGCCCAGCGGCCTGCGCCGCGAATCAGACATTCATGCGTGCCCGATAAAGTGATACGCCCTCTGGCGTAATGAGTAACCCTGCTTGCATGAAAGCTTACTCCAGCTAATTACTGTAGCAGATAAGAGAAGCGACCGGGCACTTAACGCTGGGCTTATTCAGATAATGAACGAGGCGGTAAAAGAATAAATGCCCCTAAGCTAAGGGGCGAAGCAGACAGGCAAGCTAACATCCGTGTTACTGCAATGGAGTGGAGAACAGCAGACACAAGAATTCAGGAGGCAATATCGTCAGGGGTACGCTGAACAATAAGTTCCAGTGCCTGGCGATAAATATCCAGCTGAACCACGTCATGTTCAGACTCTAATCGCTCCAGCAGTGCCAGAATAATATCTTTATTGCTCACACGCAGTTTCACTGCTGCCAGCTGCTTATAAATCAGCGCAATGATCTCTTTTTCACTGGCATATTCTGAATCCGCGTGCTGGAAATATTCTGACAATTGAGACTCTGTTGACGCCAATGCATTCTGTTCCATAACAAGCCTCATCGGGTGAGCTGCAGTGCAAACTGCAGTGATTAATCGGTTACTCAGGTTAAATTTTTGAATCAGCACAGGTAAAAAAGCAGCCTCTGAAAGTGGAAATCCACAACACCTTCAGAGGCGATGCAAAGCATCATTCGTTACGTGTGACTGACTGCCACAACCGAGAAGTTATACAAAGATGGAAAACTTGTACAACAATTCCGTTAGCATTTCGTGTGGTCAGAGGAGATTTGCACAACAATTTCGCCATTCTTTCCCACAATAAATCGTCATTTTCACAGGAAAAATCATGCAGTTAACCTGAATAAAATATCAGACCCTGTGCTAACCCACTCTTTCTGCTCAACAAAATTTTTTTCTCCCCTCGCTGACTCGCTCACTTCTATACAGCCCCCACAAACTTGTACAACTTTGCAAAACTGTACAATTTAGCCGTTCTGCGTGTAGAGTGTGAAAACGATTACGGCCGCCAGAAACGGCCAGCGATCAGCTAAAATTCATCACAATAAAACCCCTGCTGGAGAGAGAGATGAAACAACACGAAACCAATAAGGAGCGTAAAAACGAGGGCGAGGTGCACAAAGGTTTACCGGAAGCCGCACCGCATGCAGGTAATGCTTATGAAGAGGATGACCATCCAGCCCAGGATGACGCTCGTGAGCACGGTGAAATCCCGCGTACGCGCGATGACAGTCAGGATGACAAAAAAGATCCTTATCAGGATCAGTAAATTGCCTTCGATGATATCTGGACCGACCCACCGGATGTTATTTTCGCGGCCGCTGACTGCTGGCGTTAATAAGCGAAGCGGCAACCGAGATTGATCATTGAGTTTAATTAAGACATTATTTTGCGGAAATTAGAGAAGGCGTGCCTTCATTCATTTCTGGAGAGCACTAATGGAAACGGGTTTTTACTGGGTAGGCAGCAGCACAACTGAGCCTGAGGTATGGTACTGGGATGCTGGACGCGGCTTTTATCGCCCGATGGAGCCGATACCGCTTTCTCTGCCTCGTTTTAAATCTGCCGGTTTTAAACTCCTGAGTGGCAAACTGACGCCACCGGAAGAGTCACACTCTGCTTAAGTTTTCGTCTGCAGGTGAGAATATTGTCAGTTACGCTGTTAAGCGCAGCGTAGCTGAACTATATTCCTGTGAGGAGGACATGATAATGCAGGAAGGATTTTATTGGGTACAGCGCGGCGATGAAGAACCCGAAATCTGGTTTTTCTCTATCCGTGAAGACGGTGCCTGGTTTGAACCCACCAAAAACGATGCCATCAGTCAGCAACGTTTTGCTGAACAAGGCTACAGGGCGATCAGCGAGAAATTGTCACTGTCCTGACCCTGACGAAACCGCCTCTTTCAGGCGGTTTTTTATTGCGCGCCGCTAGACCTGCATGCTCATAATCTCGCTATAGGCATTGACCAGCTTGTTACGCACCTGAATTCCCATCTGCATCGAAATCGACGATTTCTGCAGATCGACCATCACATCATTCAACTGGATGCCCGGTTTACCCAGCTCAAAATCCTGCGCCTGACTGCGCGCAGCGGTCTGGGTGGCGCTGATTTTATCCAGCGCGGCTTTCATGGTGGCACCAAAATCGAGCTGACTGGCGGACTCGGTCGGTTTGCCACTGGCCTGCAGTGACGTCAGCTGCAGCTGCTGCAGTACGCCATCAATTGCCTGAATTGACATTGCCTGTACCTCATAGATGAAGGGTTCTTTTTTTCACGGAGGAAAAGTTAACACACTGTCAATAGGACAAAGGCGCTAAATGACTGCAAAAAACCCGGCTTATCCAGCCATCGAAGTGACACGATTCATCAAATAATGCCAGGCATTAGATTGGAATTTCATTTTTTCCCCTACCCCGTCGGCCAGCAACACGGCATCAACGGGCGGGGATGCGTATCAGGGAGTCAGTTTTGTCACCTACATACACCCGGTCAATTATGTCAGGCAGGAATTGGTCATGAATGCGAGTGCAGCCGCCACACAGGATACAGCAAAGAAAGGCTTTAATGACCTTCTCGCCCGCCTGCGCGCAAATCCGCGTATTCCATTAATCGTTGCTGCCGCGGCCGCTATCGCCGTGGTTCTGGCGCTGGTGCTGTGGGCCAAAGCGCCCGACTATCGCGTTCTCTATAACAACCTCTCTGATGAGGATGGCGGCGCGATTGTTACCCAGCTCACCCAGATGAACATCCCTTACCAGTTCGCTGAAAACGGCGGCGCCCTGATGGTGCCCGCCGATAAAGTGCATGAGCTGCGTCTGCGTCTTGCCCAGCAGGGACTGCCGAAAGGGGGTTCAGTAGGCTTTGAGCTGATGGATAAAGAGAAGTTTGGTATCAGCCAGTTCAGTGAGCAGATTAACTACCAGCGTGCGCTGGAAGGTGAGCTGGCGCGCACCATCGAAACGCTTGGACCGGTGAAGAGCGCGCGCGTGCATCTGGCGATGCCAAAACCGACGCTGTTCGTGCGCGAGCAAAAATCCCCGTCGGCCTCAGTAACGCTGAACCTGCAACCGGGCCGTGCGCTGGATGAAGGCCAGATTCAGGCGATTCAGCACATGGTCTCCAGCAGCGTAGCCGGTCTGCCACCAGGCAATGTAACCGTGGTCGATCAGGCAGGTCGCCTGCTGACGCGCTCCGACAGCGAAGGCCGCGATCTTAACGATGCCCAGCTGAAATATGCCTCTGAAGTGGAAGCACGCTATCAGCAGCGCATTGAAGCCATTCTGAATCCGATTCTCGGTCAGGGTAATGTGCATGCGCAGGTGACCGCGCAGATTAACTTTGACCGCAGCGAGCAGACGGACGAGAAGTATCAGCCGAATGCGAACCCGAATAACACAGCGATTCGCTCACGCCAGACCAGCACCAGCGATCAGAACGGCAGCCCGTATCCGGGCGGCGTGCCGGGTGCGCTGTCGAATCAGCCTGCGCCGGCCAATACCGCGCCGGTCACCAACCCGCAGCAGCAGAACAATAACAACGCTAACGGTCAGCAGAACAACAACAACGCGCAGAATGCCGGCACCTCGACCAGCACCGCGCAGAGCAGCGGCCCGAGCAGCTCCAGCCGCAACGACACGGTGAACTACGAGCTGGATCGCACCATTCGTCACACCAAACTCAACGTCGGTGACGTGCAGCGCCTGTCGGTCGCCGTGGTGGTCAACTACCGCGATGACGGCAAAGGCAAAGCGGTGGCGCTTAACGATCAGCAGATCAAGCAGATTGAAGATCTGACCCGCGAAGCGATGGGCTATTCGCAAACGCGTGGCGACAGCGTCAACGTGGTGAACTCGCAGTTCAACACTACCGAGCCAACCGGCGGCGACCTGCCCTTCTGGCAGCAGCAGTCGTTCTTTGATCAGCTGATGACGGCCGGTCGCTGGCTGCTGGTGGCACTGGTTGCCTTCATCCTCTACCGCAAAATGGTGCGTCCGCAGCTGCTGCGTAAGCGTGAAGCCGAGAAAGCCGCCGCCGAAGCCGCCGCTGCCCGTGCTGCCGCGCGTGAAGAAGAAGCCGCTTACAGCGTCCAGATCAACAAAGACGAGCTGGACCAGGAGCGCAAATCTAACAACCGCATGAGCGCCGAGGTGATGAGCCAGCGCATCCGCGATATGTCTGAAAACGATCCGCGCGTTGTGGCGCTGGTTATCCGCGAATGGATGAGTAACGAACTATGAGTCTGACCGGTACTGAAAAAAGCGCCATTCTGATGATGACCATTGGCGAAGAGCGTGCAGCGGAGGTGTTTAAACACCTCAACCAGCGTGAGGTGCAGCACCTCAGCGCCGCGATGGCCAGCATGAAACAGATTTCGCACAAGCAGCTGACCGAAGTGCTGCGCGAGTTCGAAACCGATGCCGAACAGTTTGCTGCGCTGAGCCTTAACTCCAACGACTACCTGCGTTCGGTGTTGATCAAGGCGCTGGGCGAAGAGCGCGCCTCCAGCCTGCTGGAGGACATTCTCGAAACGCGCGAAACCACCAGCGGCATGGAAACCCTCAACTTTATGGAACCGCAGGCGGCGGCGGATCTGATCCGCGACGAGCACCCGCAGATTATCGCCACCATTCTGGTGCACCTGAAGCGCGGCCAGGCGGCAGATATTCTGGCGCTGTTCGACGAGCGTCTGCGCCACGATGTGATGCTGCGTATCGCCACCTTCGGCGGCGTACAGCCGGCGGCGCTGGCGGAGCTGACCGAAGTGCTCAATGGCCTGCTGGATGGCACCAACCTCAAGCGCGCGAAGATGGGCGGCGTGAGAACCGCAGCGGAAATCATCAACCTGATGAAAACCCAGCAGGAAGAAGCGGTTATCGAAGCAGTACGCGACTTCGATGGCGAGCTGGCGCAGAAGATCATCGACGAGATGTTCCTGTTCGAAAACCTGGTGGAAGTGGACGACCGCAGCATCCAGCGCCTGCTGCAGGAAGTGGAGTCCGAGCAGCTGCTGATTGCCCTGAAAGGCGCCGAGCAGCCGCTGCGCGAGAAATTCCTCAAAAACATGTCGGCGCGCGCCGCCGATATCCTGCGCGACGACCTCGCCAACCGTGGCCCGGTGCGTATGTCCGCGGTGGAGAACGAACAGAAAGCAATCCTGCTTATCGTGCGCCGTCTGGCGGAAGCAGGCGAGATGGTAATTGGTGGTGGCGAGGAAACCTATGTCTGATGCCTTTTCCGCCCGTGCATGGCAGCGCTGGCAGCCTGAAGATTTAGGCGCGCCGCAGCCGCCTGAGCCTGAACTGCTGCTGGCAGAGGAGCCGGACAGCGACCTCGTGCTGAGCGAGGAAGATGAACAGCAGCAGCAGCTGGAACGTCTGCAGCAGCAGATGCGTAAAGATGCGCAGACGCAGGGCTACAGCGAAGGTTATCAGAAAGGCTTCGCCGAAGCGCAGCAAAACGGCTATGACGCCGGGTTCCAGCAGGGACTGGCCGATGCCCAGCAGCAGCAGGCTCCGCTGCAGGCGCGTATGCAGCAGCTGGTCACCGAGTTTCATCACACGCTGGAAGCGCTGGATAGCGTGATTGCATCGCGCCTGATGCAGCTGGCGCTGGAAGCGGCGCGCACGGTGATTGGCCAGGCGACGCAGGTGGATGGCAGCGCCCTGCTGCGCCAGATCCAGCAGCTGATTCAGCAGGAGCCAATGTTCAGCGGCAGACCGCAGCTGCGCGTGCACCCGGACGATCTGCAGCGCGTTGAACAGACGCTGGGCCCAACGCTCGATTTACACGGCTGGCGTTTGCTGGCCGACAGTTCGCTGCATCCCGGCGGCTGTAAACTCAGCGCCGAAGACGGCGATCTGGATGCCAGCGTCGCCACGCGCTGGCAGGAGCTGTGCCGTCTGGCGGCACCGGGAGCATTTTGATGACGTCACGCCTTTCGCGCTGGCTGGGCGCGCTCGACAGTTTTGAAGACCGCATCAGTCAGGTGCAGACGGTGCGCCGCTACGGCCGCCTGACGCGCGCCACCGGTCTGGTGCTGGAAGCCACCGGCCTGCAGCTGCCGCTGGGCGCCACCTGCATTATTGAGCGCCATGACAACGGCACGATTACCGAAGTGGAAAGCGAAGTGGTCGGCTTCAACGGCCAGAAACTGTTTCTGATGCCGCTGGAAGAGGTCGATGGCATTCTGCCCGGCGCGCGCGTGTATGCCCGCGTGCACGGCGATCACAGCGGTAAACAGCTGCTGCTGGGGCCGGAGCTACTCGGCCGCGTGCTGGACGGCAGCGGCAAACCGCTGGATGGCCTGCCCGCGCCGGAAACCGGCTACCGCGCGCCGCTGATCACCGCGCCGTTCAACCCGCTGCAGCGTACGCCGATCCACGATGTGCTGGATACCGGCGTGCGGGCGATCAACGCCCTGCTCACCGTGGGCCGCGGCCAGCGTATGGGGCTGTTTGCCGGCTCCGGCGTGGGGAAATCGGTGCTGCTCGGCATGATGGCGCGTTACACCAAAGCCGACGTCATCGTGGTGGGCCTGATTGGTGAACGTGGCCGCGAAGTTAAAGAGTTTATCGAGAACATTCTTGGCGCCGAAGGGCGCGCGCGCTCGGTGGTGATCGCCGCGCCGGCCGACGTTTCGCCGCTGTTGCGTATGCAGGGAGCCGCTTATGCCACGCGCATCGCCGAAGATTTCCGCGATCGCGGTCAGCACGTGCTGCTGATTATGGACTCCCTCACCCGCTACGCCATGGCGCAGCGTGAGATCGCGCTGGCGATCGGCGAGCCGCCGGCCACCAAAGGCTATCCGCCATCGGTGTTCGCTAAGCTCCCAGCGCTGGTAGAACGCGCCGGCAACGGCATTCACGGCGGCGGTTCAATCACCGCGTTCTATACCGTACTGACCGAAGGCGACGACCAGCAGGACCCAATTGCCGACTCGGCGCGCGCTATTCTCGATGGCCACATCGTGCTGTCGCGTCGCCTGGCCGAGGCCGGTCACTATCCGGCCATTGATATTGAAGCGTCGATCAGCCGTGCCATGACCTCGCTGATTGATGAAACCCACTATGCGCGCGTGCGCCAGTTCAAGCAGTTGCTCTCCAGCTTTCAGCGTAACCGCGATCTGGTGAGCGTCGGCGCTTATGCCGCAGGCAGCGATCCGATGCTGGACCGGGCCATTAAGCTCTATCCGCAGATGGAAGCTTTCCTGCAGCAGGGCATTTTTGAACGCAGCGATTATGACGATGCCTGTCTGCACCTGCAGGCGATGTTCGGCTAACGCCGCCCGACTTGAGGTAACGCGATGAAGACAGCCAATGCGATTGATACGCTGCGCGACCTGGCGGAGCAGGATCTGGAACAGGCGGTGATCCACCTCGGCGACATGCGTCGCGGTCAGCAGCAGGCCGATCAGCAGCTCAGCATGCTGCTCGATTACCAGGAAGAGTACCGTAATAAGCTCAATCAGGATATGTCCGGCGGCATCGCCAGCACGCGCTGGAGCAATTATCACCAGTTTATTCAGACGCTGGAAAAAGCCATCGAACAGCATCGCCAGCAGCTTAATCAGTGGAACCAGCGGCTGGAACAGGCGCTGAGCAACTGGCGTGAAAAGCATAAGAAGCTGAATGCCTATCAGACGCTGATTACCCGCGCGGAAGAGAACGCATTACGACAGGAAAGCCGTCTCGATCAGAAACGGATGGATGAATTTGCCCAACGGGCCGCATTGAGGAAAGGCGAATGAACACGCTGCCAACACTGCTGACACAGCTTGCTAAAACCGGCAAAGCACAACCTTCATCGGCAGTGGACAATCTGTCCGCTGCTGACACCCTGCCGCAGGGATTTATTACTGAGCTGGGCAACCGCCTGCTGACGCTGGTTAGGCAGCAGGGAAATGGCGCGCAATCCGCTGATCTGGCGGCAGAAATTGACGCGAAAAACGTCACAAAAGCGTCATTAAGCGCCCTGCTGCAGGCACTGGACAAACCAGAGGCGTTAAACGCACTTTTACAGCCGGAAAACACTAAAGCCGGACTGAAATCAGCCGATGATAATGACAAGCGCGCAGCAAGTTCGTTAACTGCCAGCGACTTACAGAATGTGCAGGCACTGTTTGCCATGTTGCCAGCGGTGGTCGAAAACCGCAGCAACCCGCCAGCGGATAACAGCACCGCGCTGGAAACCCGGGGTGAGGCGCGCACCAGCTTAAACGCTGCGTTACTTAACAGTTCGCTGCAAAGTGCGCTGAAAGAGGAACAGGCGAAGCCGGATAGCCAGCCATCTAAAGGCAGCGATGTGCTGACCAGCCAGACCGGTGTCAGCCATAGCCCGGTGCAGAGCGCGGCCGCCAGCGGCACGTCGGCCAGCAACAGCGGTATGACGCTGGATGAGAGTTTTCAGCAGGTGCTGAGCACGCTGAGCAAACCGGAAGAGCGGCGCGAGATGCTCAGCAGCCATGACAGCAGCGCGCCGGCCATCAGCAGCCCGCTGAGCAGTACCAGTCCGCTGGTCAGCACCACGGCCAGCACCAGCAGCGCGCCTTCCACGCCGATGCTGAATGCGCAGCTGGGCAGCAACGAGTGGCAGCAGGCGCTGAGTCAGCAGATTGTGATGTTCAGCCGTAACGGCCAGCAGAACGCCGAATTACGTCTGCATCCGGAAGACCTCGGCGCGATACAGATCAGCCTGACGCTGGATAAAGATCAGGCACAGTTAACAATGGTTTCCAGCCACAGCCATGTGAGGGCCGCGCTGGAAGCGGCGCTCCCACAGCTGCGTACGGCGCTGGCGGAGAGCGGCATTAACCTGGGACAGAGTAACGTCAACAGCGACGCCTTCGCACAGGGCCAGAGTTATCAGGGCCAGCAGGAAGGACGTCGCGACGGCCAGTACGGCAGCTTTACCCTCTCCCAGGACAGTGACAACGAGATAACGCCTATTGCCGTCCCGGCAGCCCTCCAGGCGCGCGCGACCGGCAACGGCGCTGTCGATATCTTTGCCTGACAGCGACTAAACGCTGAAGGTAAGCGTAAAACCCGCGTCTTTTCTTCCCATTGTTTGACTTAAGACGCGGGATAATCTGTCCAGGTAAGCCGAGAGGCTTGCCCATAATTCACAGGAAGTAACTGCAAACATGTCTGATAACGCGAAAGCTAAAGGCCGCAAACGTTCATTACTAATTCCGGTGTTACTGATTGTAACGCTGGCCGCTTGCAGCGTGGCAGGCTATGCAGTCTGGCGAATGATGAATAAACACGAGGGTGACAAGCCGGAGGCTGCCAAAGTGGAGCCGCCGCCCGCCCCGGTATTTTTTGCAATGGATACGTTTACGGTTAACCTGGTCAATCCCGACAACGATCCCGATCGCGTGCTGTACGTAGGCTTTACCCTGCGTCTGCCGGATGAGGATACCCGTCGTCGGCTGAATGACTACCTGCCTGAGGTGCGCAGCCGTTTGCTGCTGCTGCTTTCACGTCAGAGCGCCAGCGCGCTGGCAACCGAGCAAGGCAAACAGGCCCTGGTTGAACAGATCAAACAGGTGCTGGCGCCACCGCTGGTAAAAGGTCAACCTGCGCAGGTAGTCAGTGACGTGCTGTTTACCGCCTTCATTTTGAGGTGACTTAATGGGCGATAGCATTCTCTCCCAGGCTGAGATTGACGCGCTGCTCAATGGCGACAGTGACAGTGCGGAAGTAGAGAACAGTTCCAAAGGGGCCGATGGCGATATCCGCCCCTATGATCCCAATACCCAGCGTCGCGTGGTGCGCGAGCGTCTGCAGGCGCTGGAGATCATCAATGAGCGTTTTGCCCGTCATTTCCGTATGGCGCTGTTCAACCTGCTGCGCCGCAGCCCGGATATCAGTGTTGGGGCAATCAAGATTCAGCCGTACCATGAGTTTGCCCGCAACCTGCCGGTGCCAACCAACCTGAACCTGATTCACCTGCAGCCGCTGCGGGGGACTGCGCTGGTGGTGTTCTCGCCGAGCCTGGTGTTTATCGCCGTGGATAACCTGTTTGGCGGCGACGGTCGTTTTCCGACCAAAGTGGAAGGCCGTGAGTTCACCCACACCGAGCAGCGCGTGATTCGCCGCATGCTCAAGCTGGCGCTGGAAGGCTACAGCGACGCATGGAAAGCCATTTATCCGCTGGAAGTGGAATACGTGCGTTCTGAAATGCAGGTGAAGTTCACCAACATCACCACCTCACCGAACGATATCGTGGTCAACACGCCGTTCCAGGTGGAGATTGGCAACCTGGTGGGTGAGTTCAATATCTGTATTCCGTTTTCGATGATTGAGCCGCTGCGCGAGCTGCTGGTCAATCCACCGCTGGAGAACTCGCGTCAGGAAGATAACCACTGGCGCGACAATCTGGTGAAACAGGTGCAGCACTCGGAGCTGGAGCTGATTGCCCACTTCGCCGAAACGTCGCTGCGTCTGTCACGTATTTTGCAACTGAAACCTGGTGACGTCCTGCCCATTGAGAAGCCGGACCGCATCATTGCCCACGTCGACGGCGTACCGGTACTGACGAGCCAGTATGGCACGCTCAACGGCCAGTATGCGCTGCGTGTAGAACATCTGATTAACCCGATTTTGAATTCGCTGAATGAGGAACAGCCCAATGAGTGACAGCAAAAAACCGTCCGATGATATCTCTGCGGACGATCTGTGGGCTGAAGCGATGAACGAGCAGGCGGCGACCAGCAGTGCGGCGGAGCCAGGCGATAACGTATTTAAGTCGCTTGAGGCCAGCGCCGCCAGCGGCTCGCTGCAGGACATCGATCTGATCATGGATATCCCGGTCAAACTGACCGTGGAACTGGGCCGTACCAAGATGACCATCAAAGAGCTGCTGCGCCTGACGCAGGGTTCGGTGGTGGCGCTTGACGGCCTGGCCGGCGAGCCGCTGGACATCCTGATCAATGGTTATCTGATCGCGCAGGGTGAAGTGGTGGTGGTGAACGACAAATATGGCGTGCGCATCACCGACATTATTACTCCGTCCGAACGTATGCGTCGTCTGAGCCGCTAATCATGTTAAAAAACGCGCAAACCGTTCAGCCCGCTCACGCCCAGCCGGTGGTATCCACCAGTTCGGTTGTTGGGCAAGTCAGTAGCGTGCTGGCGGTGATCGTGCTGCTGATTCTGGCCTGCGGCTGGCTGGCGAAACGCCTCGGCTTTGCGCCGAAAGCGGTGAGCGGTCAGGCGCTGAAAGTCAGCGCCAGCGTGCAGGTTGGCCGTCAGGAGCGGGTGGTGATTGTTGATACCGCCGATGCGCGTTTAGTGCTGGGCGTCACCGCTCAGCAGATCACCCATCTGCACTCGCTGCCGCCGCTGCCACCGGAAGCGTCGCTACCTGTCAGCGCGGCGCCGCAGGATTTTCGTCAGCTGTTTCAGAACCTGGTTAAACGTCCCGGAAAACCCCAATGATGCGTCGATTGCTCCCTCTTCTGCCGCTGCTGATGCTGCTGGCACCGGCTGCCCATGCGCAGCTGCCGGGTTTGATCAGCCAGCCGCTGGCCAATGGCGGCCAGAGCTGGTCGCTGCCGGTGCAAACGCTGGTCTTCATTACCTCGCTGACCTTTATTCCGGCGGTGTTGCTGATGATGACCAGTTTCACCCGCATCATTATTGTGTTTGGTCTGCTGCGTAACGCACTGGGTACGCCGTCCGCGCCGCCGAATCAGGTGATGCTGGGTCTCGCGCTGTTTCTGACCTTCTTTATCATGGCGCCGACCTTCGACAAGATTTACACCGATGCCTATCTGCCGTTCAGCCAGGACAAAATCAGCATGGACGTGGCGATCGACAAAGGTGCCCAGCCGCTGCGTGAGTTCATGCTGCGCCAGACGCGCGAAGCCGACCTGGCCCTGTTCGCCCGTCTCGCCAACAGCGCGCCGATTCAGGGTCCGGAAGCGGTGCCGATGCGCATTCTGCTGCCCGCCTATGTCACCAGCGAGCTGAAAACCGCTTTCCAGATTGGTTTCACCGTCTTTATCCCGTTTCTGATCATCGACCTGGTGGTCGCCAGCGTACTGATGGCGCTGGGGATGATGATGGTGCCGCCGGCCACGATTTCGCTGCCGTTTAAGCTGATGCTGTTCGTGCTGGTGGATGGCTGGCAGCTGCTGGTGGGATCGCTGGCGCAAAGTTTTTACTCCTGAGTGGCTTTCCGCCCTCACCTTTCTCTCGACAGGAGCGCAACATGACACCGGAATCGGTAATGGTAATGGGCCAGGAAGCGATGCGTATCGCCCTGATGATGGCCGCTCCGCTGCTGCTGGTGGCGATGGTGAGCGGTTTGCTGATCAGTATTCTGCAGGCGGCAACGCAGATTAACGAACAGACACTGTCGTTTATCCCGAAAATTCTTGCCGTTGCGGCCACTGCCGTGGTGGCCGGACCGTGGATGCTCAACCTGATGCTGGACTACATCCGTACCCTGTTCAGCAACCTGCCTTACATCATCGGCTAATGGTCACCCTCGACAGCAGCCAGCTGGTGCACTGGGTGGCGCAATTCTTCTGGCCGATGGTGCGTTTGCTGGCGCTGTTTGCCAGCGCGCCGCTGCTGAATGAACGTTCGATTCCAAAACGGGTCAAAATTGGACTGGCGGTAGTCACCACCTGGATTCTGATGCCGCTGCTGCCGCCGGTCGAAGTAACGCTGTTTACCCCGGCCGGTTTCTGGATGCTGGTGCAGCAGCTGCTGATTGGCGTGGGGATTGGTCTGACCATGCAGCTGGCTTTTTCTGCCGTGCGACTGGCCGGTGAGATGATTGGTCTGCAGATGGGGCTCTCTTTTGCCACCCTGCTCGACCCGAACAGCCGGATCAACATGCCGCTGCTGGCACGTTTTCTCGACATGCTGGCGATGCTGCTGTTCCTGACCTTCAACGGTCACCTGTGGTTGATCTCGTTACTGGTGGACAGTTTTCACACATTGCCGATTAACGATCAGCCACTCAACGCCAACGCCTTCATGGCGCTGACCAAAGCCGCCAGCTTAATTTTCCTTAATGGCATGATGTTAGCGCTACCCTTAATAATTCTGCTCCTCACGCTAAACCTGGCACTAGGTTTGTTAAACCGCGTTTCACCTCAGCTGTCGGTTTTCGCCATCGGCTTCCCAATCACCTTAACGGTAGGGATCCTGAGTCTGGGTATGATGATGCCGTTGCTTGCACCTTTCTGTGAACATCTGTTCGGTGAAGTCTTTGATTTACTCGCGCAGTTTGTATCAGAACTTTCCCCTGCCCGTTGATTAACGATACTGTTAACCTTCTTATACGATAGTTAAGTAATCAAAAACATTCTGTGCATTTTTCGAACCATATTTTTCAGAAATCAACTGAGGATATTCTGATAAATGCGCATTTATGGTGAAAATTATTCTTATTAAACGGCGCTTCGCGTATTTTAGTCAGACGATTCCTAAGCTGGTTAAGCCGGTGAATCGGTTGATAAAATGCTCAAAGGGCTGTTTTTAAACAAAAAAAATATTACAGCGATTTTTCTTGTCTAAATCCCTTTTTTCCGGCATTGTCAACACTCGCTGAAACGTCACACTTTCGCGATTCAAATGTTTTTAAGAATTGTCCTATCAGATTTGTCTGTGACTTGCGCGATAGTGACAGGGCTCTCAAAACAGAGCGAAAGAAACACATAAACCAAATTCCCGGCGATTCCCACTATCGCGGGGACAAGAGTGACGTGGAAGTAACACAATAAACTTCGCAGAACGGGTCAGGGACGAGTCAAGATGGCGCAGGAATGCATTACGCCAGTCTGCCGAGCAGAATAAAAAAGTGTCTTTGGAAATCTCTCTCGTACCGCAAACGCGTATTCATCGTTGATTTAAACGGATAACAAATTGGTGAGGGTCGCTATAATGCCAACGATTATTATGGATTCATGTAACTACACACGCCTGGGTTTGTCAGACTATATGTCGGCAAAAGGAGTCAAAAAGAAAAATATTACTTCCGTGTCTGACATCGAACAATTGCAACAACGGTGTGAGCAATTAAAACCGGGCGTAGTATTTATTAACGAAGAATGCTTTATTCATGAATCCGATTCCAGCGATCGCATTCGTTCTATTATCATGCAGCATCCGGATACGCTATTCTTTATTTTTATGGCGATCTCGAATATCCATTTTGAGGAATACCTCTACGTTCGTAAGAACCTGATTATTACGTCAAAATCGATAAAAACATCGACGCTGGACTCCCTGCTGGGCACCTACCTGCAAAAGAAACTCAATGCGTCACCGCGCATTTCTGCCGGGCTGGATATTCATCCACTGACATTGAGCCAGACTGAATCGAATATGCTGAAGATGTGGATGTCAGGTCATGACACCATTCAGATTTCGGATAAGATGCAAATCAAAGCGAAAACTGTTTCGTCACATAAAGGCAATATTAAACGCAAAATTAAAACCCACAATAAACAGGTTATTTATCATGTGGTGCGCCTGACAGATAATGTTACCTCGGGCATTTATGTCAACGTGCGATAATTTCACCCAACGATAATACGCTTTGTGGTCAAGGCCAGTCCCCGCGACTGGCCTTGATTATTTTTGAGCGTTTTGCGAGCGCGATCCCACTTCCCCGCTAAGCCTTTATCCCCTGCTGCCGATGCTTGTTTTCAGAACCCCTTACCACTATGAGAGCAAGGAAATGAAAACAGCATCGATAGATGAGCAACATAAGCTCAGCATCTGGCAAAACCTACGCCTGATGCCTCTGTTCAGTATGATCTTTGGTGGCATTCTGCTGCTTTTTGCCCTGTGCATTGGACTCGCCAGCTACTTTCTGATTCAGAGTAATAATTCCCTCAATGACGCCACCGATGAGATTCAGGTGCGCATGGGCATTTCTAACAGCTCAAACCATCTGCGAACCGCACGCCTGAACGTGCTGCAGTCGGGCGCGGCGGCGCGCATCGGTGAAATGGATGGCTATCGTGCCGATCTGGCGCGCACCGAAACGCGCATTAAGCAGGCGCGCGAGGGCTTCAAAATTTATATGGATCGCAAAATGAAGACGCCGGCTGACCTGGCGCTCGACGGTCCGCTCACCACCAGCTTCAATGCCTATATTGATAAAGGCCTGAAGCCGATGATCGAGTCGGCGAAACAGGGCAGCTTTGAGGGGATTGTCGCGCAGGAGACCGATGTCACGCGCAAGCTGGATGATGCCTATAATGCCGTGCTGCTGAAGGCGATTAAGATCCGCACCGAGCGCGCCGAAGCGATTAACGCCGAAGCGGCGCATCAGTCGCGCGTCGGTTTTATCGCGATGGCTGCGGCTTTTGCCGCCGCGCTGCTGCTGGTGCTGCTCACCTTCGTGTTCCTGCGCCGCGTGGTGATCAATCCGCTGCGCCTGTCGGTGGGTCGCATTGAGCGCATCGCGCAGGGCGATCTCACCGCCCCCGAACAGGCCTATGGTCGCAACGAAATTGGCAGCCTGCTGCACAACCTGCAACTGATGCAGGCGTCGCTGGTGCGCACTGTCGGCACCGTCCGTGAAGGTGCGGTGGCGATTTATCAGGGCTCCAGCGAGATCTCCGCAGGTAACACCGATCTGTCATCACGCACCGAGCAGCAGGCTTCTGCGCTGGAGCAGACTGCCGCCAGCATGGAGCAGCTTACCGCCACGGTGAAGCAGAACGCCGAAAACGCCCATCACGCCAGCCAGCTGGCCGCCGATGCGTCTGGCAAAGCGCGCAGCGGTGGTGAACTGGTGAGCGGTGTGGTGAAAACCATGAATAACATCTCCGGCAGCTCGAAGAAAATCGCCGAGATCACCAACGTCATTAACAGTATCGCCTTCCAGACCAATATCCTGGCGCTGAACGCCGCGGTAGAAGCCGCACGCGCCGGGGAACAGGGCCGTGGCTTCGCCGTGGTCGCCAGTGAAGTGCGCAATCTGGCGCAGCGCAGCGCGCAGGCAGCGAAAGAGATTGAGTCGCTGATTGCCGAGTCGGTGGATTTGATCAGTAACGGCTCGCATCAGGTCGGCGAAGCCGGCAGCACCATGAGCGAGATTGTCGAGGCGGTGCGCCGCGTTACCGACATTATGGCCGAGATTGCGGCAGCGTCTGATGAGCAGAGCCGTGGCATTCAGCAGGTCAGCCTGGCGGTGACCGAGATGGATAACGTGACGCAGCAGAACGCTTCGCTGGTAGAGGAAGCCTCTTCAGCTGCAGCTTCGCTGGAAGATCAGGCCGGTAAACTGACGCAGGCGGTGGCGGTGTTCCGCCTGAATGATACGCCGGCTTCGCTGGTGTCTGCTGCGCCACAGCCAGCGCTGAAAGCGCCTGCGCTCGCTCCACGTCCGACGCTGGCTGCAGCGGGCAATGATAACTGGGAGACGTTTTAAGAGGAGTGAGGTGGGGTGCGGTATTTTTCCCTCACCCCATCCCTCCCCCGCTTGCGGGAGAGGGGGCTGTCCGTGCGGCGATTGAATATCGTCTTCACTTAACGCCATGCAAACAATGTATTTTAATCATCCGCACTGAACGGTTCCCTCTCCCGCGTGCGGGAGAGGGTTAGGGTGAGGGCAACCTGAGAGCAATCTAATCGCAAAACCAGACTACCCTTCCCCCGCATACGGCTCGACAAACACGCCTTCGGCGTGATCGCTCTCATTAAAGAACCAGATCCCCAGCGGGTAATCCTCCAGCGCCACCAGATACATGGTGCCCTCATTAAAGCCTTCCACAGCCAGCACAGTACCGACGCGACGTGGGCCGCCGTCGGTTTTTACCGTTACCCGGTCATTGACCTTCATTGATTTCTCTCCAGAAACAGTCCTGCGCATAGTGTAACGGAAGATAGTCAGCGCTGCCTGATCGCGATCAGCGTCGGGCGATTACCCACACCGCATGCACGATGCCGGGGATGTAACCACACAGCGTCAGCAGAATGTTGAGCCAGAAGGCGCCGCCGAAGCCGACCTGTAAAAATACGCCCAGCGGTGGCAACAGAATGGCAATAATGATCCGAATTAAATCCATACTAACTCCCTGATAACCATAATAATCAACCAGCTGTAAGCATAGCTGCTTTACGCCAGAATGGGGAATGCAACGGGTAAAGAAGTGTCAAAGCCGGGCTTTTCACTTTCTTAACGTTTCCCGGAAAGACTTTTGACGCGGCACCCTCGTACACTTGTCAGCACTGCACCAACCCCAAAGGGGCAGTCAACCTAAAAGTAACAAGGATTTTTGCCCGCGCAGCGCGGGCTTTTTTTTGCCCGTTTCCCGTCCACGTCCCTCGCCCGCTGTCACCGTCTATACTTGTCAGGAATCCGTTTGCCTCCGGGAGGCTGTCATGGCTACAGCAAAAGAGTACAGCGATAACGTGCAGCGCGAAGTGAACATCGACGTGGACGCGCTGCTGGAAGCGATTCAGAAAAAAACGTCAGGTGAAGTGCAGGAGTTTATGCAGGCTGAAGATGCGCATCGTGTGAAGGTGAATGGCGAAGCGTTTGACTCCTACACTGAACTGGCCGAGGCGTTTGAACTCGATATTCGTGATTTCACCATCACTGAAGTGAACCGCTGAAATCGATTTCAAAAAAAGACCCGGCACGCTGGCCGGGTTGAAAAAAGAATAAATTCGTTACACCAGGAAAATCTTAACACCGCTTCAGAGTACGCCTTAGCTGAAGTAAGACAAGTCTCAATTCTGCACGCAATTCGAACAAATCTGCATAATCATGCACTGCTGTTACCGAAAACATCGCGCTACGGCTGACATTCTGCATGCACAAAACGTGCAGCCGCTTCGGTATCCGGGCGGTGTTTTAAGAATTATCCTGGATAGTGGCCGCGCCGGCGGCAAGGAAAAGTGTGATCGTGATTACGCTATTATACTGATTACACGTCGCTTTACGGATGCCTTTGGGCGTAAGGAGTGTATTGATGATCCCGTTAGATTCCTCCCTGCTGATCGTGACCGATCTCGATGGTTCGCTGCTCGATCATCATGATTACAACTGGCAGGCCGCCAGCGAGTGGCTGGCGCGTCTTAAGCAGCAACAGATTCCGCTGGTGATTTGTTCGAGTAAAACCGCAGCCGAAATTATTCCGCTGCAGAAGCGGCTGGGCATTGCCGGTGCGCCCTTTATCGCGGAAAACGGCGCCCGCGTTGCCTTTAGCGGGGAAGCGCAGATTGCCGAAGAGCCCGGCGCCGATTATCTTGCGCTCTGCGCCGCACTCAGCACCCTGCAGGCGGATTTTCGCTTCACCGGCTTTCATGACTTTAGCGACGCAGAAGTGGCCCGTTTCACCGGCCTGACGCTGACGGAAGCCAGCCAGAGCCGACTGCGCGATGCGTCTGAAGTCATCGTATGGCGCGATGATGAAACGCGGCTCGACGCCTTCCGCGCGGCGCTGGCGCAGCATCAACTGGCCCTGACGCAGGGCGGACGCTTCTGGCATGTGATGCCGGCGGGCAGCGGTAAAGGCGTGGCGCTGGAACAGTTATTGCAGCAGTTGCAGCAGCAGGAAGGCACGAAGCGCACCACGATTGGTCTGGGCGATGGCCCTAATGATGCGCCGATGCTGGAGCGCGTCGATTATGCCGTGGTGATTAAAGGTTTCAGTAAAACCCCGGTGGTGCTGCAACGCAGCGATCATCACAACGTTTACCACACCGCTCACGTTGGCCCTGAGGGCTGGCGCGAAGGTCTGGATTACTTTCTTGCCCAACCTGAATAACGGCAGCTGACCAGAAGGATGAGACGATGAGTGATTTTTACCAGAACGGCGTAATTACCAACTTTCATAATCTCACCCACCGCAACGTGGAGTCGCTGGAAAAAGAGATGGTGCGCTTTGCGCGCAAGCGCAAAATGGGGCTGATTCTGCCCTCGCTGTTTTCCGAGCTGGAAGGCCCGGCGCTGGATAATATCGTCAACGAACTGGCGAAAGTGCCCTATCTGGAGGAGATTGTGATTGGCCTCGATCGTGCCGATCGCGATCAGTTTCTTTTCGCGCGCGAGTTTTTTTCGCGCCTGCCGCAGCGCCACCGCATTTTGTGGAACGATGGCCCGCGGCTGAAAGCGCTGGACGCCGAGCTGGATAAAGAGGGCCTGTCGCCCAGCCAGCCAGGCAAGGGGCGCAACGTGTGGTTCTGCACCGGCTACACGCTGGCCTCCGACCGCTCGCAGTGCGTGGCGCTGCATGACTGCGACATCGTGACCTATGAGCGCGGCATGCTGGCACGTCTGCTCTACCCGCTGGCCAACCCGGCGTTTCAGTATGAATTCTGCAAAGGTTTCTATGCGCGCGTTGCGGACGGCAAGCTTAATGGCCGCGTCGGGCGTCTGCTGGTGGGCCCGCTGCTGCGCTCGCTGCAGAAAGTCTACGGCCATTCGGAGTATCTCGACTATCTCACCAGTTTCCGCTATCCGCTGTCCGGCGAGTTTGCCATGCGCACCCACGTGCTGAACGGCATCAAAATCCCTGGCGACTGGGGGCTGGAGATTGGCGTGCTGTCAGAGATTTATCGCAATTACACCACGCGGCAGACCTGCCAGGTGGAAATCGCGGACAACTACGACCATAAGCATCAGCCGCTGGCAGAAGAGGACGGCACCGGTGGCCTGAAACGCATGAGTAACGATATCGTGCAGTCGCTGCTGCGTAAGCTGGCGACAATGGGCGTGCCGCTCACCAGCGACTCGTTCCGCGTGCTGAAGGCCACCTATTATCGCAACGCGCTGGACATGATGGAGATCTACAACCACGAAGCCACCATGAACGGACTGAAGTTTGATCAGCACATTGAAGAAGCGGCGGTCGAGATGTTCACTCAGGCGATTCTCGACGCCGGCCAGTCGTTCATCGAGCGGCCAAACGAGAAACCGTTTATCCCCAGCTGGAGCCGCGTGCAGTCGGCGTTCCCCGATATCCTGCAGCGCATCTATCAGGCGGTAGAAGAGGATAACGAGGGCAAAGTCTAACCGGCCGCGCACACCCGATTGCGACCGCCGCTTTTCGCCAGATACAGGCGGCGGTCCGCTACCGCCTGCAGACTTTCTGCATGGTAACTGCCCTGCTCAGTACTGCAGCTGACACCTGCCGACAACGTAACGCTAAAGGTGGTGCTGGCGTTGACCAGAATGGTTTTGGCCGCCAGCCGGCTGCGGATACGCTCCGCCACGCCCTGCGCCTCAGCCAGCGTGGTGTGCGGCAGCACGATGCAAAACTCTTCGCCGCCGATGCGTCCGGCTACGTCGTAAGGGCGCAGCGTATGTTTGATGACGCCGGCCACGCGCATCAGCGCCTGATCACCCGCGTGATGGCCCCAGCTATCATTGACCTTTTTGAAATGATCAATATCGAGCTGGATCACCGCCAGCGGCTGTTGCTGCTGTTCGCAGCGCCGCGCCAGCGCGATAAACTGGTCGAAAAAGGCGCTGCGATTAAGCAGGCGCGTCAGGCCGTCATAATTAGCGCGCCAGGCCAGTCGCGCCGAGAGGTCTTCCAGTCGCCTCACCAGGCGGAAAATCACCTGATGCGCCAGCGCCAGTAACAGCACGAATAACAGCCACATGCCCAACAGAAACAGCGCTACCCGCCCCAGCTCCTGCGCCAGCCCCTGGCGCAAGCTCTGCACGTTGATTAGCCAGGCATCGACATTTTTTAACTTAATCCAGCTGGCCAGCTGACTGCCCAGCCACAGTGTTCCGGCCGGCTGCAGGTGAATCGCCTGCATCAGCTGGCCGCGCTGCGCGGGGGTCAATGCCACATCGTGCGGTGCCGGCAGCCGGGTGATCTCGTTGAGTGCGCGATCTTCGAGCACCAGCTTGCCCTGCAGCACGCTGTGACGCGACTGGTGCAGCAATGCATTTATTCGCTGCTGGGTGAAGTCCATCGACAACACGCCGTACCAGTGCTGATGAGCGATCACCGGTGCGCTCACCGTCAGCATCAACCCTTCGTTGAACTCCCCCTGATAGGCTTCGGTCCAGTGCCATCGTGTCTGCGGCGCCCGGCCCGGCTGCTGGTCGCGAAAATAGGGTCGCTGCGTCATGGTGGCGTAACTTTGTGCCAGCTCCTGCGCGTCGCGCGGCGGACGTGAGCTGATGTAATAGCCCGCGCGCGAGGTGTACCAGAAGCGTGAATGAAAGTCCTGCGCCTCATCGCTGAACTGCATGATAAAGCTGAACTCCAGCGCAGCGCGCAGCTCGGGCAGCAGATAAGTATCATCGCGCTGCAGCAGCGCATCACGCTGCAGCCATTCGTCGCTGACGCCGTTAATCGGCATGCTGCGCAGGTTAGCGATCTGCAACTGCCACACCGGCTGATGGCGCAACTGCTGAAAACGCTGCAGGGCGTGCTGACCATAATCGGCATTCAGCGGGTGCGTCAGCGCGTAGCTGAGCATCCGCTGATAGTAATTAAGCTCGTCCAGACTCTCCTGAAAGCGGCTATCGAGGCTGCGCTGGATCTCGGACAGCTGGGCGCGCTGCCGCTGCTGATAGTTATTTTTTAATTCCAGCGCTTCATGGACGGTGAGAAAAAGTGAAAAGAGAAAGACCGCCAGAAAACAGAGATGCACGCGCAGCGCAGGCGTCATGCGGCGTGATGACAGTGGCGAGATTGGCATCAGTAGCCAGGCTCCGGATAACAACGAATTGAAGAAGTGTAGTCAGGTGGGAAAACGGCGTACAGGCAGAGATCAGGAAAAACGTGAAAAGTGACAATGACATCGGGACGGCGCGCTGACCGTCCCGAGGGGCTCAGCTGGCCAGCTGGCGCGCGGCCGACAGATGCGTCAGCTCATCACTGCGGAACGCTTCGCGGCGTACACTGTAGCCATCATACCAACGACACTCTACCATTCCGCTGGCATAGCCGGTCACCACCATGGTGGGTCCGCCCTGTTTGTGCTGAACTTCGTCACTGATTGCAAAGGTCATACCGCGCCCTCCCTTCTCACCGTTGATTGAACGGATTAAGGTATAGCAGCTGTGCGCGTTTTTTGCCTATAGGATATTGCTATTACTGTGACAAATTCGGAATAAGCAGTGAAAAATGCCGTAAATAAACAAAGCCGATAAAAGTTATTATCGGCTTTGAATGATTTTCCCGGGTGGGAAATCAGATTTTGCAGCCTTCGCAGTCGGCTTCGTCGCTGATATCTGCCGGCACTTCACTGGCTTTTTCTGCCGCTTTGGCTTCCGCCTGCTCCAGCTGTGCATCGATATCAAATTCAAACATATCGTCGTTCATCATCGTTCTCCTGACCCGTGATTAGAAATTTCCTGCGCTTTATACCGATTTACCGCGCAGCTTCGCAACCAGATTTACCACTAACAGCACAATCGACCCAACGATAAAGCCCAGCACCAGATTCGCGCCGTTGCTCAGCAACATGGAAACCACGCCCGGGAAGCCGCTGCTGTACTCTTCAATAGCATGATGCAGCGGCGCGATACCGTGCACGATAATGCCGCCGCCTACCAGGAACATCGCGACGGTGCCAACCACCGACAGGATTTTCATCAGCCACGGAGCCAGCGCCAGCAGCGCGCCGCCGGTGGCCTGCGCCAGCGTGGAGGACTTCTCACGCAGCCAGTAGCCGAGATCGTCAATCTTAACGATCATCGCCACAATACCGTACACGCCGATGGTCACCAGAATGGCAATACCGGCGAGGATTAACACCTGATTGAGCAGCGGCGCATCCGAAACAATGCCCAGGGTAATCGCCACGATTTCAGCCGACAGAATGAAGTCGGTGCGCACTGCGCCTTTCACCTTATCTTTTTCGAACTGGCGCGGGTCCTGCTGCGCCAGATTATCCAGCCGCTTTTGCCGCGCTTCCGGACTCTTCTCCGCTTTGTCGTGGTGCAGGCTGTGCAGCACTTTTTCCACCCCTTCAAAGCACAGATAGGCGCCGCCAATCATCAGCAGCGGCGTAATCAGCCAGGGCGCAAACGCGGAGATCAGCAGCGCCAGCGGCACCAGGATCAGTTTGTTGATAAACGAGCCTTTCGCCACGCCCCACACCACCGGGAGCTCACGATTGGCCTTCACGCCTGTCACCTGCTGCGCATTGAGCGACAGGTCATCGCCCAGCACGCCGGCGGTCTTTTTTGCCGCCACTTTGCCCATGACGGAAATGTCGTCGAGCAGCGTGGCAATATCATCCAGAAGAGTCAGTAAGCTGGTTCCTGCCAAAATGTCATTCCTTATTCCGGTTCGTGATCCTGACAACAGGGGCACCGCTCAATCGCCGTCACCGTCATATCGGCGATGCCCGCACAGTCCCATTCGACGCGTAACGTTTTCCCGTGCAGATCGTCGGCGTGCAGATACTTGCTCACCGGACTTTCTGTCATGCCGCTTATCTCCTCGGTGGCCACCAGCGTATCATCCAGGTAAATGCGCGCCGTGGCATGGGCATTGACCATGCGCTCATCGCGCAGTTGATACAGGCGTCTGACCGTCAGTTTGATGCTGCTCATGGTGGTGTTCCGCGTCCCAGAGAAAACGCTGATCTAAACTGTTATGGCAGGTAAAAGCAATCACCCTGCCTTAATCCGCCCGATAGTGATGCAATCCCTGATGATCGATCTCGCTGCTGTGCGTGGCAGCCAGCAGCCACTCTTCCAGCCGCTCCACCAGCGCCTCATCTTCCAGCCGCAGTTTGCCGCGCAGCGCGCATTCCCAGACGATCAGCACCTTCCAGCCACTTTCCTGCAGCTGCTGCACATAGCGCCGGTCACGCTCCACGTTACTGTTGATTTTGCCGCTCCAGAATTCGGTACGCGTGGCCGGCATTTTGAACAGATAACAGTGATGACGATGCCAGAAGCAGCCGTGCACAAAGATAATGGCTTTGTGCTGCGGCAGCACAAAATCCGGCCGGCCCGGCAGCGCTTTGTCCTGTACACGAAAACTAAAGCCGCGATCTTTCAGCAGCAGCGCAATACGCTGCTCAATCGCCGTATCCTGATTGCGAATGGCGCGCATATTTTTGCTGCGAATATCATGCGAGTGGACGTCTGCCATGGCGTCTCCTTTTTTCCGGGCTTCTTCAACTTTAGCGCGTTGAGGCGAAAGCGAAAGTTTGTGCAGAGCAGATTGCGAGACGCTGCGCAGCCATCGTTAATTTCCACGCCGCGCCAGGAGTGGTAGCATAGCCACTTCACTGTTAAGGAAAAA
This sequence comes from Pantoea sp. B_9, assembly GCF_008632015.1. Lineage (NCBI taxonomy): Bacteria > Pseudomonadati > Pseudomonadota > Gammaproteobacteria > Enterobacterales > Erwiniaceae > Pantoea > Pantoea sp. B_9. Next base: position 37,636 of record NZ_VWVL01000002.1, read on the forward strand.
CGCATGCTTGCACTCGATCCCGCCGCGACGGCTTCGCCCTCCCCGCACTCCGCTGATGATGACGCCACCGCGTTACTGCTGCAGGTACTGGATATCTACGCGGCCCGCGATCTGGTGGTCATCCTGAGCGAGGCCGGCGGCCGCGACTGGAGTATCACGCAGCTTAACCGTATTCGCGCGGGAAAAAGTGCCGCGCCCGCGCTGTCCGCGGCGGAGGTCGCCCGTCTGCAGGCGCTGCTGCCGTCGCGACCGGCGCATTATGACAATCCCCGCTTTCAGTTTATCGATCTGTTTGCCGGCATCGGGGGTATTCGCCGCGGCTTTGAGCAGATTGGTGGCCAGTGCGTATTCACCAGCGAGTGGAATAAAGAAGCGGTGCGCACTTACAAAGCCAATCACTACAGCGATCCCGCCCGGCATCAGTTCAACAGTGATATCCGGCTGATTACCCAGCCGGCCGGTTTGTCGGATGAGCAGGCGATTTATCAGCATATCGATAAGACGATTCCCGACCATCAGGTGCTGCTGGCCGGCTTTCCCTGTCAGCCCTTTTCGCTGGCCGGCGTCAGTAAGAAGAATGCGCTGGGTCGCGCGCACGGTTTTGAATGTGAAGCCCAGGGCACGCTGTTTTTTGATGTGGCGCGCATCCTCGCCACCAAAAAACCGCCGTTTTTCGTGCTGGAGAATGTGAAGAACCTCAAGAGCCATGATAAAGGCCGCACCTTTGCCATTATTATGGCCACGCTGGATGAGCTGGGTTACGACGTCGCTGACGCGGCTGACGACTTATCGCCGGATGCCAAAGTGGTCGATGCGCGTCACTTCCTGCCACAGCACCGCGAGCGCATCGTGCTGGTGGGGATCCGGCGCGATACCGGCCTGAGCGAGGGTTTTTCGCTGCGCGCGCTGGCGGCGCTCTATCCGCCTGAAGTTCCGCCGCTGCACAGCCTGCTGGAGCCGCAGCCGCCGGCAAAATATACCCTGTCGCCCACGCTGTGGCACTATCTCTACCAGTATGCGAAGAAGCATAAAGCCAAAGGCAACGGTTTTGGCTTTGGCCTCAACGATCCGCGCAATCCGCACTGCTGCGTACGCACGCTGTCAGCGCGCTACTATAAAGACGGGTCGGAAATCCTGATCGATCGCGGCTGGGATCACGCGCTGGGCGAGCAGGATTTTCAGCAGGCCGCGAACATGGCGCGCCGCCCGCGCCGCCTGACGCCGCGTGAATGTGCCCGCCTGATGGGCTTTGAAGCGCCGGGCGAAGCGCGCTTCCGCATTCCGGTCTCCGACACACAAGCCTACAAACAGTTTGGTAACTCGGTGGTGGTGCCGGTGTTCGCCGCCGTAGCGAAACTGCTGCTGCCGCTGATTGAGCAGCACGCGCATCAGCGCCGCTGAAAACGCAGCCGCGCTTCACGCCCCGGTTTTCCGCCCCGCAATTTGCTTTAGTAACGCGCGATGTGCTGTTTTGCCGCACATCGCGCGCACTGTCACCGGACTGTCACGCATCAAACCAATACTGCGTTTTATTTTTTGCGGAGCTGTTTGATGTCTCTCCTGTCTGTAATCTCCCTGCCGCTGCGGCTGCGACCTCGTTTTACCCTGCATCTGCCCGTCTGGCTCTCCAGCCTGCGCAGCCAGTTCATGCTGTTTATTGTGCTGTTTTGTCTGCTGCAGTTTGCCGGGGTGCTGTTGCTCAACCAGCACGTGAATCAGACGCAACACTCATTGCAGCAGGCCAGCCAGCTGCGCGAACGGCTGGCCCTGCTGGATAAAGCACGCATTGAGTTACTCACCGCCAGCGACAACAGCCATCGTGCCGGTATTTATCTGATACAGGACCAGCAGAGCGGTTCGGTCGACAGCTGGAAAAGCCTGGCGGCGGCCGCCACTACCTCATTGCAGCAGGCGCAACAGCTGTTTGCTGCCTATCAGGCGAAAAGCGATAGCCCGCTGGCACAGGGATTCGTGCTACTGGCCGGCGGGCTGCAGGAGCAGCTGAAAGGGCTGGCAGCCAATGATATCAACGCTTTTTTTATGGTGCCGATGCAGGCTTTCCAGCAGCAGTTCAACGATGCCTGGTTTAGCGAAATCGAACAGGCCAATCAGCAGCTCGGCAGCGTCAACCAGCATTCGCTCAGCACGCTCAAGCAGAGCCGCAATCTGGCGCTGGCGATTGCCGCGTTATTAATGGCGCTACTGCTGCTGGCCGCCGCGCTGCTGATGCGCGGCGTGTTGCTGCCGCTGCGTCACGCCAACGCCCAGCTGGCACAAATCGCGACGGGCGATCTGGTCGCCAGCCCGGCACCGACGCGTCGTCAGTCGCTGGAAACGCGCCAGCTGCTCCTGTCCATCGATACCATGCGTCAGGGTTTGCAGCAGATCGTCAGCGACATCACGACGGTAGCAACCCGGGTGGCGGCCGGCGCTGACGAGATGCAGCAGCATAATCAGCAGGTGATGCAGCAGCATCAGGCGCAAAATGCCAGCTTCCATCATCTGTCGCAGCGGCTGCATCGCGTGTCAGAAGAGGTGGAAAAAGGTGCACACTTCTCGCAACAGGCGACGCACGACGCGCAGTCCGCGGATGCGCTGATGCGTCACTGCGCCCATGAAGTCGACAATATGGAACACCAGATGCAGCAGATCGTCGCGGCCGCCGGCGATATCGCTGGCATCGTCGGCATGCTGGACAGCCTGTCGATGCAGACGCGTCTGCTGTCGCTTAATGCGGCGATAGAATCTGCGCATGCTGGCGCTTACGGGCGCAGTTTTTCGGTCGTCGCCAAAGAGATGGGATTGCTGTCGCAGCAGAGCGGCGCATCCACGCGGCAGATCGACGGTTTAATCCAGCACACGCAGCAGCACGTTCAGGATGGCTTTGCGAAGGTGCAGGCGCTGGAAGTGCTGTTTGCGCGGATTGGCCAGGCGGTATCGGGCGTAGTCAGCCAGCTGAATGAACTGCAGGATAACAGTACGGCGCAGAGCCATCGCGTGAGCAAAATTGCCCGGGAAGTGGTGGAAATGAGTCTTCAGCTCCAGCAAAACGAAGCCCTGACTGACCAGCAGGTGCAGGCAGCGGCGCAGCTGAGTGAACTTTCAGCGCGACTGACGCAGCGCGCGCAGCAGTTCCGCGTTAGCTAAGGTGCAGAAAGAAAAAACCCGTCAGCGACGGGTTTTGGTGTTATTTCTTTTTCTTACTTTTCTTCAGCAGTGCACGCACCTGCTTCAGCTCGGCGGCGCTCAGTTGATCGCCCGCCTCTTCGGTATGCAGACTGTCGACGACCGGTGGCTCAACGGTATCTAAACTGGCCTGCAGGCGGTTAGCGATCTCCTGACTCATGGAGATTTGGTTATCAGCGGCTAACTGTTTAATGTGCTCTTTCAGCGCCGGGTCAATTTTAATGGTTAAGTTAACGGTCTCGGTCATCTTCACACTCCCTCTTGATTTACAACAACGTAGCGGAAGCAGATGAAAGTTAACAGACTGTCATAAAAATTTAATATTGTGCCGGTATGGGACTGAAATCGCGTAACACGGACTCATCAATATCGGTCAGATTACCCTGCAGTTCGGCGCACAGCTTTGCCATATAGCGGACGAGAAAATCGGCGTTGTGTTCCGCCAGCAGACGGCCGGTTTCCGTCTGCATGGTCTGCGGCAGGCTCAGCAGTTTCTTCTGGAAATGATCCAGCGTCCACTTTACGTCATCCAGTTCACGATCTTTACCCAGCGGATCGTCGCTGTCGAACAACGGCCGTCCCAGCGCACCCGCGGTATAGAAAACGCGCGCAAGGCCAATCGCGCCTAATGATTCGAGACGATCGGCGTCCTGAACGATCTTCGCTTCTAACGTTTTTGGCGTAATGCGGGCGCTGAAACTGTGGGCCTGCACCGCATGCGCCACGCTGTCCAGCAGCGCTGAGGGGAAATCCGGAAAATCCTGTTGCAGAATGCGGCGCGTCTCTTCCGCCGCGTAAGTCGAAGCCAGATGGCGCTCCGGATGGTTTTTCGGCAGGTTCACCACATCGTGGAAATAGCAGGCGGTCAGCACCACCAGCGGATCGGCATTGGTGTTTTGCATGATGCGGGCCGCGCTCATCCAGACGCGACGCAGGTGCGCGATATCATGGGCTTTATCATCGTGCAGCCAGTTCAGCTGCAGCCAGCTTTCGTAACGGTGTTGCCAATGGGTCAGTGACATCGTGCTTCTCCTGTTATTGCTATTATTTCGCACCGGGTAGGGCTTGCGCCCATCATAGCGGCCCGGTGATGACACTTTCTTTACACCCTTCCCGGATGTCCAGCGCAAAAAAATGCGATCCCGATCATGTTATAGCGCTGTTAAAGCCGCTTGCCCAGTTGCGATGCGGTTTTCAGTATTTCCTTAACCTGTTTTAGTTAAGCCACTCTGTTTAATTTCGGTGATGCATTTTCCGCTGGGTGAATTTTCAGCATCGCCAAAGGTCCAGTTTAGCCTGTCGCAACCCCAGCATTAAAACGCCCCTTTGCATAGCGACATAATCTGAAAAGATTCCCATTGCGACCGTTATAACGTACTGTATAGGGGAAATTTACGGCTCTCACCTGTACCCGGAGCCTTCGTCAGCACACTGTTTGCTTATGAGCCATTTTTAATACCGGAAGCGGCAGTTATTGCCCGATAATAAGGCGACAAATTATTAAGCAAATTGATTCAAACCCATTATGCTAATGCTCTCATCCGAGGATACGGATGTTTCGTCGAAGTTCTCCGGGTACGTGATACAACATGAGGTACATAATGAAAGAACGGCCGATTCTTTTTTCCGAACAGCGGGTGCGCGCCCTGCTGGTTGGCCAGCAAACTCAGACCCGGCGCATTATGAAAACTCAGGCGTTTGGCCCGGGACAGGATCATCATGAAGGCGTGCACGCGTTTGATGTCAGCGCTAATCATCTGCATGGCTATAAGCTGATGTCGATGGCGGACATTGGCGCCCAGTGCCCGTTTGGCCAGGTCGGCGATCGCCTGTGGGTGCGTGAAACCTGGCGGGGTCCGATTGTGCCTGAGGCGCAGCTGGCGGAATACGAGCGCGATCCGCTGCCGTTCCGCAATCCGGCATTTTGCCAGTATCGCGCCGACAGCCATGAACTTGGACAACAGGAAGAAAATCAGCAGGTCGCCGAGCAGTTTGGCTGGCAGACCGCCATCCATATGCCGCGCTGGGCCAGCCGCATCGATCTGGAAATCACGGCGGTACGCGCGGAGAAAATTCAGGACATCAGCGAAGACGACATCATGGCGGAAGGCGTGCAGACCGATTCGCACTTCCTCAATAATTTCTTCACTATGAACATGAATTCCGAATCGCCGAAAGAAGCTTACCGCAAGGCGTGGCAGAAGCAGTATGGCGCCACCAGCTGGGAGGTGAATCCCTGGGTTTGGGTCATCGCATTCCAGCGTGTGGAGCGTGAAGGCTAACCGTTTGCCCTCTTCCGCACGGAAGAGGGCGTCATCTTTTGCGCGATTCAGTGAATCACCAGCCCTTGCCCCCTCGCCGGCGGCACAGCGCGCCCCCTTTCCCACCTTGCCAGTTTGCAATCCCTGTCACAGACAAATCCGCCGCTAACAGGTTGAATAAGCGGCTTTGATTCCACGCTGGCAATTTATCGTCTGCCGCGTCAGGATATGATTTCCGCCCTGCAGAGTGAGTGACGCAATGATCAAATGGCCGTGGCGTGCACAAAAAGATGCTGCCGTGACTGCCCTGCCCTGGCAACAGGCGCTGGGGCAGCCGATCTTTTCTCTGCTGAACAGCGACGAACAGCAGGCACTGGTGGCGCTGGCGCAACGCTTCCTGCTGCAGAAAAAAATCACCCCGCTGCAGGGTCTGGAACTCAGCGAACTGCGCCTGACTCGCCTGTCGTTGCTGTTTTGCCTGCCGGTATTGAAGCTGGGTCTGGAATGGCTCGACGGCTTCCACGAAGTGCTGATCTACCCGGAGCCGTTCAGCGTTGACGATCGCTGGGAGGACGACAGCGGCCTGGTGCACCACGCGCCGGCCGTGCATGCCGGCCAGAGCTGGACGCAGGGACCGGTGGTGCTGAACGCGCTGGACATCCAGGACTCATACGATCTCTCTGGTTACAACCTGGTGATCCACGAAGTGGCGCACAAGCTCGACGCGCGCGGCAGCGGTTACACCAGCGGCATCCCGGCCATCGCGCTGCGCGATGTGGCCAGCTGGGAGAAAGATTTACTGCAGGCGATGGCCGAGATTGAAGCGGAAGTGGAGCTGGTGGGTGAACAGGCCGCGACCCTCGATCCTTATGCCGCCAGCGATCCGGCGGAATGTTTTGCCGTGCTGTCGGAGTACTTTTTCAGCGCCCCCGACCTGCTCGCCAGCCGTTTTCCGGCCATGTATCGCCACCTTCAGCAGTTTTACCATCAGGATCCGCTGGCGCGGCTGGCGCAGCAGGCACCGGAATCTGCTTAAATCACGATCGCTTTGCCGCTTTGCTAGCCAGTTGAATACAAATGTGTTTTTAGCGGTTGACACCCACAGGGGCTGCCATTAATATTCGCCTCGTTCCAACGATTCCTCTGTAGTTCAGTCGGTAGAACGGCGGACTGTTAATCCGTATGTCACTGGTTCGAGTCCAGTCAGAGGAGCCACTTTCAGGTCAGCAGACGTTTCATAACGTCTGCTTTCCGCTTTTCAGTCAGGCAGTTATCCCTTCCCCCACGTTCCACCACGTCCGATAAAGTACGGCACCATCCCCCCTCATTTCATGGTACATTTGCTGGTACATCCGGTTCGATCTGTTTAATACCATCAGACGGAGGGCTGTCCTGTGGCGCTTACTGATATAAAAATAAGAAATACAAAGCCTTCCGGGAAAGCCGTCAAACTTACAGACGGCTTCGGTATGTATCTGCTCATACACCCTAACGGCTCAAAATACTGGCGCATGCAGTACCGTTTTGGCGGTAAGCAAAAAACTCTGGCACTTGGCGTTTATCCTGCCGTCTCTTTATCTGATGCAAGGCAACGCCGTGACGAAGCGAAAAAGTTGCTGGCAAAAGGAACCGACCCTGTTGTGAAGAAGCAGGACGACAAACGGGAAAACGGCGGCACTTTTTCGTTTGAATCGGTCGCCAGACAATGGCATGCGGGTAACAAAAAATGGTCAGAAGAATACAAAGGGAAAATTCTGCGCACGCTGGAAACCTATCTTTTTCCGATAATCGGCAATCGCCATATCGCAGAACTAAAAACCCGCGACCTGTTGGTGCCGATAAAAGCGGTGGAGGATAAAGGTTTTAATGAAGTGGCTATGCGTCTTCAACAGCGTACCACCGCCATTATGCGTTACGCCGTTCAACAGGGCATTCTTGATTATAATCCTGCTCAGGAAATGTCAGGTGCGATTACCACAGGTAAACGCGCTCACCGTCCCGCCCTGCCCTTTGAACGATATCACGAGTTTTTAGAACGCATTGACGGTTATCGTGGACGATTACTTACCCGGCTGGCAGTGAAACTCACCCTGCTGACCTTTATTCGTTCCAGCGAACTCCGTTTTGCACGATGGTCAGAAATTGATTTTAAAAAATCGCTCTGGACGATACCAGGTGAGCGTGCAGCACTTCCGGGAGTAAAAAACTCACATCGTGGAGCCAAAATGAAAACCCCGCACCTGGTTCCACTCAGCAGGCAGGCTATTGCCATTCTGAAAGAAATACAGGAAATCAGTGGCGACCATAACTTCATCTTTATCGGCGACCACTATGCCGACAAACCCATGAGTGAAAACACGGTCAACAAGGCACTACGTACTATGGGCTTCGACACGCAAAAAGACGTCTGCGGGCATGGTTTTCGCACAATGGCATGCAGTTCACTTATTGAGTCGGGTAAATGGTCTAAGGATGCCGTTGAACGCCAGATGAGCCATCAGGAACGCAATAATGTCCGCGCTGCTTACATCCATCAGGCCGAACATCTGGATGAGCGCAGGCTTATGCTGCAATGGTGGGCTAATTTTCTGGATGCCAACCGGCAAAGTGTGGTCAGACCGTTTGAGTTCGCTCAGGGATAATTTTAAAAGACCTCAAAAGACGTTATCCGGTTTAGTAATTGGATGTATTAGCTCAGATTTACCTGACACACCTATGGCATAGAGCCAATTTGACAAGCAGTTCTGTGTCAGCGGCAGAAGTAGCGTAATAGCTGTTATGATAGATTTGAACGTCCGGCATGATCACTGAGGGGATAAGCAGAATGCTTCTTGATAAGCTCAAATTGCTCGAATGCCGCCTTCACGGTGATAGGCGCAATGATCGGGAGTGGATTGAGCAGCTTCTCCACCCTGAATTTAGGGAGATCACCCGTTCAGGCGTGATGGTTGGCCGTTCAGAAACGATCTCGTCACTATTAAGCGAGAAAACGGCATCTCTTATTTTAAGCAGCGATTTCCGGCTCACTGAAATGGGGGGCGGCTGGGCTATTCTTCACTACCGGACGCCTTGTGCTGACGGCAGCCGTCCTGCATTACGCTCTTCCTACTGGTTGTATTCGGAGGAAGGCCAGTGGACTCTGTTTTTTCATCAAGGTACGCCAGCAGCATGTGGTGCCTAGGATTGTTATCGAACTTTATACTGGCCGGCAGGGTCATCAAACGCTGCCCGGTTATTTGTTATTTTAGAATAGCCGTGAGGAGGCTGCTGAACACAGAACCCGTTATGAAAGTGCGCTCCGTCGTGACTTAATCTTTCAGTATGTCCGTGCTTAGCGAGGGCATTTTGAGCATTGGCGGCTTAGTTGGGCTGATTTTTCTAAGTGAGATATTTCAAGGGTGGCAATATGCTGACCCTTTTTCGTCCGTGCTCCTTCTCTGTTCCACTTTTAATATTGAGAACAATAAATTCCTACCGCACCCGTTGGGTTTGCTCAACCCTTCTCTGTCCGGAAAATTCCCGGACAGCTCAGCGTTATAGATTTAATGGAATCATTAACTGATGTAAATTTCATATTAGAACGTAAAGCTGTGCTGATAGGTATTGCGTCAGTGAAAAGCAATGGAAGCACTACTATAATAAAAGATAACCCTTAACATCTCTCTACTTCATGGGCAGATCGACCAGAACAGATCTGACATTATTTTCTATTCCTTCTGATAGCTTAACTTTTTTACATTGTTGTAATGCTCTGGACAACTTTTCATAAAACCGCTGACTTGAATAAATCTGAGCGAGATCTCTACTCGACATCGTCATTCTGTTTCTAATGTTTTTTCTGTAATTTTTAATAAAATTTTCAATGTCAACTTTAAAATCTTCATTAAAGATATTTTCAAATTCAGATGTAGCGATTTCTGGATAACAATCAGATAGAATGGAGAACAGAAAAAAAGCCATGTGATCTGTTGCAGCCGCGATAACCTCATCGTTACTTTCTATACCTTCCAGTGTAAGTTCATTCATTTTTATTTTTCTTCTCTGCCAGTTTCTTTTCAAGCATTGCAGAAAAAGTGTTATTAAGCTGCATTGTTTTATTTTTTTCAGTATATTTTATCATTGCATCAGGATGAGTAACACTTTCCGATTCATGATGTACCTTAGCATCATTTTTTTCACAATCTGTTTTTTTAATGTAATTTTTGCTTTTTTGCTCTTTTCTCAGATTTTCATTCTCTCTGGCTCTGGCCCCGTTACTTAACCAGGTTTTTCGTTGTACATCTGTCGAACTGGCGAAAGTTAGAAGAAAACCAACTAACATATCATGATTAATATCCAGCCCCAGATACTTTGCTACTTCACCACCTAATACAATTTTTCTATGTGTTGTTTCTTTTCGTGTCAGGGACTTTTGTTTTGTCGTTAATCTGTTCAGTTCCTGCTGTGCTGATGCAAGTAGTTGCTGTAAATTTTTTCTTTCCATTAAATTTCTCCTGTAATATTAAACCCGATCACCAGGCACCAAAAACAGTATTGAGGCCCAGTAATATCATTGTACTTTCATTAAAACCACTAAGGGTTTGATCATCATATAGCTTTTCTTATCCAGCAATCCATTTATTAGTAAAACAAAGGGATATATCTTTTTATTTTTTATTATCATTTAGTGGCGGCAACCAGAACGTCGAGACGGCTTTTTATCGCTTCATATTGTTGCCCGGCATTAATCACGCCATTAAAACAGTCGAACAGCATTGATTTTTCATACTGCTGTATACTAAACCACCCGCCTTTCCTGTCTGCTCGCCTACTATCTGATGCAAAGGAAGATAAAATCACCTCTCGTTTAACCGAAAGGCCAAATAGCTGCCTGATGACTTCTCTGGCGGTAGCATATGTACTGTCGATGCTGAAATAATTCAGGAAAATACCCGTTACAATGATAATCAGCTCCTGCATGATGCTTCTTTTAAGTGAAGAGACAGCATTACCATACCGCCCTGACAGGGTTCTGAAACGGGTTTGCTCGCTGGCTTCCAGCAGTTGAGGTTCATATTCGCTGCGGATAGCAGTAAAGGCTTCTTTAACCTTGTTTTCTTTTAATCTGATGCGCATACTTTCGCTGTTGTCGCTGTAATCAATCAGAAACCATTTTGTTTCCAGATCGCCATCTCCATTCTCATTGTTAATGACATTTATTATTTTATTCATTTTTAACTCTATTGTTGTCTTAATCTGAATAAAACAATTATCACATATTTTTTATTTGGCAAATTTTACAAAAATTAAATACCGGGTTATATTATTAATATAAGCAACAAGGAAACATCCCTTCTTCGATTTATATCCCTTTACCCCAAGCTTACGCGCCTCTTCTTTCGGCGCTTAGATCCAGAGAAAAACTTGACCATTGTTTTATTTTGATTCGGCGTAAGCTGAATAAAAAATGAATACAATGCCCACTTATACATTGCTTCGCAACGTGTGGGCCTGCAGGGGCCTTAAAGTCAAAACATAAGTTTTTCTTGCGAAAAACTAAAAGCAGCAAAGGTCAACACCTTAAAACAAATTAAAACCAGCAAGGAGTATTTTGTAGTATGGCAATATTTCATTTATCGTTTAGCATGCTAAAAAGATCCGCAGGAAAATCGTCCTGTTATCTTGCCGCATATAACGCAAGAGAAAGAATAGAAGACGTGAGAACAGGAGACGTGTACGATTATTCATATCGTTCCGACCTGTTCCACCATTGTATTCTTGCACCAGAACACACACCTTTGAATATTGTGGAAAACTCGTCTGTTTTGTGGAATGAAATAGAACAAATCGAAAAAAGAAAAGACGCCCAACTCTCACGTTATTTTGATATCGCTATTCCTGTTGAACTGGATAACGATGCCAAAATCGCGTTAGTGAAAAACTACTGTAAGCGCAATTTTGTCAGTAAAGGAATGATTGCCGATATCTCTTTCCATGACCTTGACGGTCATAATCCTCATGCTCACGTTATGCTGACGCTGCGCGAGATAACACCACAAGGATTTGGCAACAAGAACAGAAGCTGGAACGAGCATGATTTAATGGACGAGTGGCGTGCATCATGGGCCAGAATGTCCAACCGTGCTCTCGAACGCACTGGTTCTGCGAATCGCATTGATCACCGTTCCCTTGCAGCACAGCGTGAAGAAGCCATTGCTCTTGCGAATGCAGCACAGGAAACAGGAAGACAGAATATCGCTAATGAACAACTGGCTAAGGCCATTGAGCTAAATCGCCCCGCGCTTACCAGGATAGACCGCAAATCATGGCACACTAAAAGAGCCAAAACCCTACGTGCCGCAGAACAGGTGCAGGCAGCACAGACCAAACAAGCTGCTAACGATTTCAGGCAGTTGTTTAATAGTGATGTGGGTCATCTCATGATCCTTAACCTCAACACCTTCCATATTGAAGGTCTGAAAGCGAAACCAGCACCACAACATCCGATACAGCGTTCGCCAGAATCTGCTCATCTACCTGAGCTGGTTGTTCACGAAAGAAAACGTCGCTTCAAGCCTGTCCAAGCGAAGCAAAGGGATATGTCCCTTTACTATGGTGTTGCGTCAAAAACAGAAAAACAAAAGCTATTAAGGCGCAAGCGTAAGATCAATCTGCACAAGCTATATGATTTTATTAAAATTTTTATGAGTGTGTTGGTTAAACGTCCTGTTCAGAAAGCAGAAAAACCTATTGGCAGCACAGCACCAAAACCTACGATGCCTACCGTAGCTGATGCGCTGCAAGACGCAAAAATCCTAACGGATATTTCGCTGGATGAGATTATGATTGACCCAGTTACTAAATTGAAGATAACCCGCAGGCAGTGGGAGTCGATGAGGACTACCAGTAAATCAGCAGACGTTTCCGTACCTCCGGACGCCAACTACAACCACGAGCCTGAGAAAAAACAAAAGCCAGACAAAACAAGCGAAGCAATTTTCTTTCCACCGTTACCAAAGGAAAAGAAAGTTTATACAAAATCAAAAGGTTTCACGCTGCCAAAACTTCGCTTTGGTTCTAGCAAGCGCAAAGATGAATAATTTTTAATCAAAACAATCAATTTAGAGTGATTAATAATCGTTTGATAAGCTCGTAACAACAGGAACTTTAAGGCAAAATAGATCAATCCTCCGTATCTGGAAAATGACCGCAATGGCTAGAAAACTCAAAGAAATCAAAACAGACCCGTTAGAGGTCATCCTGTGGAAAGCGGCTGACAAGCTGCGTAAAAACATAGACGCTGCTGAGTACAAGCATGTGGTACTAGGCCTGATTTTCCTCAAATACATTTCAGATTCTTTTGAATCGCATTACGAATTGCTAAAAGATGGGAAAGGCGAATACGCGGGAGCGGACCCGGAAGACAAAGACGAGTACACGGCTTACAACGTATTCTTTGTTCCTGAACTGGCACGTTGGAGTTACCTGATATCAAAGGCTAAACTCCCCGAAATCGGTAAGTTGGTAGATGATGCGATGGAGCTTATCGAAGCGGGTAACCCACAGCTAAAAGGTGTGTTACCGAAAGTCTATGCCCGCCAGAATCTTGATGCCACAGTGCTGGGTGAACTGATAGATCTGATTGGCAATATTGCATTAGGTGATGCCAAAGCACGTTCTGCTGACGTTTTAGGCCACGTATTCGAATACTTCCTCGGTGAGTTTGCATTGGCAGAAGGTAAACAAGGCGGTCAGTTCTATACGCCAAAATCCATTGTAAGCCTGCTTGTTAACATGCTTGAACCCTATAAAGGCCGAGTTTTTGACCCCTGCTGTGGTTCCGGTGGTATGTTCGTTCAATCAGAGAAATTCGTTGAAGCCCATCAGGGTAATATCGAAGATATTTCCATTTACGGTCAGGAATCGAACCAAACCACATGGCGACTGGCAAAAATGAACCTGGCTATCCGAGGAATTAACTCTGAGCACGTTCGGTGGAACAGTGAAGGCTCTTTCCTGAATGATGCCCATAAAGATTTAAAATCCGATTATATCATTGCTAATCCACCCTTTAACGTTTCCGACTGGTCCGGCGAACAACTTCGTGGTGATGCCCGTTGGCAATGCGGGATCCCTCCTGCTGGCAACGCTAACTTTGCCTGGATGCAACACTTCCTGTATCACCTGTCGCCAAAAGGTCAGGCTGGCGTTGTGCTGGCAAAAGGAGCTTTAACCTCTAAAAGTTCGGGTGAAGGTGATATACGTGCAGCGCTGGTCAAAGATGTCAATGTGATTGACTGTATTGTTAACTTACCCGCAAAACTATTCCTGAACACCCAGATCCCGGCGGCATTATGGTTTATGCGCCGTGATCGTGAAAATAGCAGCTTGTATCGAGATCGCAGCAAAGAAATTCTGTTTATTGATGCTCGAAATCTTGGTCATTTAATCAACCGCCGTAGCAAAGTGCTTTCTGACGAAGATATCAAAACCATTGCTGATACATACCATAACTGGCGTAACAAAGGTGGCAACTATGAAGACGTTGCAGGTTTCTGTGCGTCTGTCGATATCAATGAGATTGCTAAACTCGATTATGTACTGACTCCAGGCCGTTATGTTGGCCTTGCTGACGAAGAAGACGATTTTGACTTTAAAGAACGCTTTACGGCTCTTAAAGCTGAGTTTGAAGCACAACTGGAAGAAGAAACTCGTCTTAATAAAGCTATCGCTGAAAATCTTGCGAGGGTGGTTTTATGACTACTAAGAATTTAGTTAAGCTTGGTGATTTTATCACCATAAAACATGGATACGCTTTTTCCGGTGAATTCATTACGTCACAGGAAACTAAAAACATATTGGTAACACCCGGAAATTTTAATATAGGTGGTGGTTTTAAGTCTTCTAAATTTAAATACTACGCAGATGAAAACTATCCAAAACAATATAAACTCAACGGTGGTGATCTGATCGTAACAATGACTGATCTCAGTAAAGAAACTGATACACTAGGTTATGCTGCATTAGTACCCAGTAATAATAAAATTTTCCTTCACAATCAACGTGTAGGGCTTGTGCAAATTTCAAACAACGCTTTAGATAAAATGTATTTGTATTGGAAGATGCGAACTCGTGAGTATCAAGAGTTCATTGCAAATTCAGCAAGTGGTACTTCTGTTATGCATACATCCCCTAAAAAAATATATGATTACGAATTTTCATTACCTCAAATCACAGAACAAAAAGCCATCGCCTCTGTGCTGTCCTCTCTCGATGACAAAATAGACCTGCTTCATCGCCAGAATAAAACGCTGGAATCTATGGCTAACACCCTGTTTAGGCAGTGGTTTATTGAGGAAGCACAAGACGATTGGGTGGAAGGAACATTAAGCAGTATTGCTTCCAACGTAAGAGAGAATGTCACCAAGCAGAACATTTCTTCCGAAGCTCTGTATGTAGGCTTAGAACACATTGATCGCCGCAATATTGCTCTACTGAAAAATGGTAATGGAAGTGATGTAGACAGCAATAAGTCCAAGTTTTCAACTGGCGATATTTTGTTCGGCAAGTTACGTCCTTATTTTCATAAGGTGTGTACAGCCCCGTTTGATGGTATTTGCTCGACAGACATATTAGTAATCAGACCTAAAAATCATAATTTACAGTGTTTTTGTTTATTTGCATTTTTCCAGGATGAAGTAATTGAATTTGCAAACATAGCATCAGGTGGCACAAGAATGCCGCGCATTGACTGGACTTCACTAGCAAACTATCCGATCTCTTTACCCCCAGACGATAAACTCAATGAGTTTGAGAAAATCGTTTCTATACAGGTGAGAAGAATAAATTTTAATGTCCATAAAATAAAAAATTTAGAAAATCTCCGCGATACCCTTCTTCCCAAACTGATGAGTGGTGAAGTACGGGTTCAGTATGCAGAAGAAGCAATCGCGTCAGTAGCATAAAATAATTAAGCGGCAATAAGGACAGTACGCATGGCAAAGATGACCGAATCCGATATTGAAGTAATGGCAATTGAGCACCTGCAAAGTTTGGGCTATGAATATGTTTATGGCCCGGATATAGAACCTAGTGGAATCAGTCCGTTACGTAGCTATCAGCAGGTTATCCTTGAAGATAAAGTGCGTACTGCTCTGCAACGACTGAATCCTCACCTTAATGAACAGAAGTGTGAGGAAGCCTTGAAACAGGTGATGCAGATCAGCACACCTGATCTTATGGCAAACAATCTAGCTTTTCATCGCCTATTGACCGAAGGGATCAATATCGAAATCAGCAAAGACGGGAATACTCAGGGAGAACTAGCCTGGCTCATCGATTTTAACGATCCGACCAATAATGAATTTTTGGTTGTGAACCAGATAACCATCAAAGAAGGCAACCATACCCGACGACCGGATCTTATTTTGTTCATCAACGGCCTGCCATTGGTCGTTATTGAACTCAAAAATGCCGCTGACGAAAATGCTACGGTATCAGGTGCTTATAACCAGATCAAAACTTATCAGAACCAAATCCCCGGCCTGTTTACCTACAATGCGTTTAATGTGGTTTCTGACGGACTGGAAGCCAAAGCGGGGACAGTTTCGGCTGATTTCAGTCGTTATATGACATGGAAAACCGCGAATGGCAAAACGCAAGCAACCAGTACCCAGCCACAGCTCGAAGTTTTATTACAAGGGTTGCTTAATCCTGTAACGCTGCTGGATATGATCCGCCACTTTATCGTGTTTGAAGCCAGCAAACATGAAGACAACAAAGGGATTATCAGTATCCGTACTGTTAAAAAAATGGCGGCTTATCACCAGTACTACGCGGTCAATGCAGCAGTACTTTCCACTATTCGTGCATCGGCGGTAAATGCAGACTCCCCCTCTGCCGAAGTGGCAGTCCGCCAACAGGGACGTAACAGTAAAGATCTCGTTAATGCACAAAAAACCGGAGATCGCAAAGCGGGCGTAGTCTGGCATACCCAGGGGTCCGGTAAATCGCTTTCGATGGTGTTTTATACAGGGAAGATTGTACTGGCGCTGGATAATCCAACAGTGGTAGTGATTACTGATCGTAACGACCTGGATGATCAGCTATTCGGTACATTTTCTTCCGCTACCCAGCTACTGCGACAGACACCGAAACAGGCTGATAACCGGGATGAACTCAAAGAATATTTACGGGTCGCCTCTGGTGGTGTGGTGTTTACCACTATTCAAAAATTCCAGCCTGATGATGGCAGCAATATCTATCAGTTGCTGTCAGGCAGAACCAATATTGTCGTTATCGCTGATGAAGCCCACCGATCTCAATACGGTTTCAGCGCCAAAGAAGTTGACGTGAAAGACAGAGAAGGCAACGTAACAGGCAAACGCACCGTTTATGGCTTTGCCAAATATATGCGTGATGCCTTACCCAATGCTACCTATCTGGGCTTTACCGGAACCCCCATAGAAAAAACGGACGTTAACACACCTGCTGTTTTTGGTAACTATGTCGATATCTACGATATCTCACAGGCCGTAGAAGATGGTGCCACCGTGCGTATCTTCTATGAAAGCCGTTTAGCGAAAATTGCCATCAGTGATGAAGGTCGACAGCTTATCGAAGAGTTTGACGACGAGTTTAATGAGGACGAGCTGACACTTACCCAGAAAGAACGTTCTAAATGGGCCAGAATCGAAGGTCTGATTGGCAGTTCAAAACGTATTAAAGCGATTGCGGCGGATATGGTACAGCACTTTGAGCAGCGTTTGAAATCAAATGCGGATCATGGCAAGGGTATGATTGTTGCCATGTCCCGCCGTATTGCAGCTGAACTGTATAAAGAAATTATCGCACTTAAACCTGAATGGCACAGTGAGGATTTAAGCGATGGCGTGATCAAAGTCGTGATGACATCTTCCGCTGCTGATGGACCAGAAATCGCTAAACACCACACCACAAAAAAAGAACGTCAGGTTCTGGCTAACCGAATGAAAGACGACGACGACAAGCTGAAACTGGTGATAGTGCGTGATATGTGGCTGACAGGCTTTGACGCTCCTAGCATGCATACCCTTTATATCGATAAACCGATGAAAGGCCATAACCTGATGCAGGCAATTGCCCGCGTCAACCGGGTTTACAAGGATAAAATCGGTGGTCTGGTGGTTGACTATCTCGGTATTGCTTCTGATTTAAAAGAAGCCCTGTCGTTCTACTCCGATGCCGGGGGACGGGGTGATCCAGCTGAGGTTCAGGAAGAAGCCGTGACGCTCATGCAGGAAAAACTGGAAATCCTGGAAGGCATGATGCATGGCTACGATTACAAAGCCTACTTTACTGCAACGACTTCACAGCGCCTGACGATTATCCTTGAATCAGAAAACCACATTTTAGGGCTGGATAATGGCAAAGGAAAAATGCGTT
The DNA here is from genome assembly GCF_008632015.1 of Pantoea sp. B_9. NCBI lineage: Bacteria > Pseudomonadati > Pseudomonadota > Gammaproteobacteria > Enterobacterales > Erwiniaceae > Pantoea > Pantoea sp. B_9. The sequence continues at coordinate 55,485 of NZ_VWVL01000002.1, forward strand.
TCCTTGCCGCTGTTGCAGCCATGTCTCAGGCATTTGCGCTGGCAACGCCACATGATAAAGCTATGGAAGCAGCTCCCGAAGTCGCATTCTTTCAGGCAGTGAAGGCTCGCCTGAATAAATTCACTGAAAACCCAGACGGCTCAGAAGAGGAACATAATGACAGTCTGGAAGTGCGGGTAAAACAGACTATCGATCAGGCACTGGTCACGGATAAAGTCGTTGATATCTTTGACGCAGCGGGAATACAGAAGCCGGATATCTCTGTACTATCTGATGAGTTTCTTCAGGAAATGAAGGATTATCAGCACAGAAATATTGCTCTGGAAACGCTTAAAAAGTTGCTTGCTGATGAGATCAAGGTTCGCTCGAACCAAAGTATCACCCAAGGTAAAAAACTGATTGATATGCTGACCTCTGCAATCAACGGCTACCAGAACAAGGTACTGACCGCTGCGGAAGTGATCGATGAACTTATCAAGCTTGCCAAGACTATCCAAGAATCCGACAGTCTTGCCAGCCAGTTAAATCTCAGTACCTACGAATACGCCTTCTATTCTGCTGTTGCGGATAACGACAGCGCTCGTGAGCTGATGCAAAAGGAAAAGCTACGAGAACTGGCAGTCGTTCTGACGGAAGCTATCCGCAACAATGTCAGTTTGGACTGGACAGTGAAAGAAGCGGCAAGAGCGAAAATTCGCGTGGTGGTAAAACGTCTGCTTAAAAAATATGGTTATCCGCCTGATATGTCATTGCTGGCTACGGAAACTGTTTTAAAGCAGGCGGAGATATTGGCGGGAGAACTAGGAAAAGGATTTCCCTAATTTACTATATATCAACTATTTTAAGTTACACAGGAGAAGCTAATGGATAGTAGGCCATATCTTAAAACAGCGCTATATATATTATCTCTATGGCTTCTATTTTTATCTCTATTAATAATGTCTTATGACAAGGTATTAGTACATAATGTGTGGGACTACTTTTATACTGAAAACTTTCCTTTCCCAGCTTCGTCATTACGAGTTAGGAATATTGTTTTTATACTCAGCCTAGCTTTTATTATTATCGGCACGATTATTTTGTTCCTTCTTGCAAATAGTTTCGGTTCGGGCTGGTCTGTTGCGTGTACTGTATCAGATATTAGCAATGAAAATCATGAGCATTTAGAGTTTTTAACTACATATATTATGCCCTTAGTTTTTACTGATGTAGATAGTAAGCGAACCGTATTAAATTTAGGATTGATGATATTTGTTATCGGTGCGATATACGTAAAAACAAATAGATTTTATTCAAACCCATCACTTGCAATACTCGGGTTCAGAATATACAAAGCTAGCGTTCATGACAGAGGTGTTAAAAAATGCACAGTTATATGCAGAGGTGTTCTAAAAGAAACAGATAGTATAAAGTATATAAAAATTGACGATGAAACTTATTTGGTTAAAAAAATATAGAGATCACAATATGTTTACTGACATTGAAAATATTTTACAATCTCAAGGTATTTCTGGTGAAGCTTTTTTTGTTGCTGATATTCAAGGTGCAATAGATATATTTAAGGTTAATCTTGAAACTAATGCCGAAGTAGATCTGACCACTTCATTCTCCAAAAGTCTCAGGGATAATGTCATTGAACCTAACAGAGGTAAGGCCGCAATCCCACTTGTGTCAACATTACTGGAGCGAGACAAACAAGTTTTCGAATATGACCATTTAGCAATCAATCACCTCCCTGTTGAATTTACTAAGATGAACGATGTGTTAAATTTCGGGGTTAATGGAAATGCAAAACAGTTTAATTTTGCCACGCAAAGTCTTACGTCGGTAAAGGCAGTAATTTATCACCTTTGTGATGGTAATGGAAACAGCGTAGTAATTTACCAACATAAATACCCCGTCTCCTTACATAAGAAAACGAAAAAATCCTTCTTGAGTTTAAATGGCAGAACATTAGATAAGATAACTCATGACAGCATTGATATAAATGATACTGTTGACTTTTTCCTCTTCCAGAATAAATATTACGCATTGAATATCAAACTGCTTGAAAGAATGTACGGTTTAGAGAGTGTAATAGATAATCTTGCAAACATTTCGACGCCTTTAATAATAAATCTTGGTATTGTTAACATACAAGGCATGCAAGCACCGCTAGATATTTTCAAGGACATGTATAAAGACCGAGCATTTATGCGTAGACTTGCTATGGTTTCAAAAGGAAGCTTGGTAACAACGGGTGTTTCCATTCCTCAAATACAGCAAGTCATACAAAGGTTCCCTGTATTTCAACGGAACATTGATTTATCAGGAGGACTAATAAATCTTAATACAAAAGACCAAAAAAGATACTTCATACGACTACTTAATAACGAAGCATCATTTGCCGCACTTGACAACTCTCCCTTCCTTGCTGTTGAGAAGGATTCTGCCGCCTAAATTGAGAAAAATATTAGGAGAAGCATCCTCAACTTGTTTATGATAGGAGGATGCTTTTCATTGAAATTAAAACTTATCGTATTACTCCACCTTTCATTTTAACCACCTTCGCTGCCATATTGCCATTGTTATGCGTGTTGAACGTCCTGTCGCCAATGTCATAGACAACACCTGTAATCGTGATCTTTTGTCCTTTCCTGATTCTCAGGATATCATCATCTTGGCCTGCATAGTAAGACAGCAATACAGCACCACCACAGTAGTTGGTATCAGGCGTCTGGAAGATAATAGCGTAGGTTTTATGGTCTCGTTGCGCACCAAGATACTTCATTGTGTCGTAGGCTTCCTGTGCTTCCAGTACCGTGGCATTGCTGATGCTTATCTTCTTACCAATCCAGTTCTTTTTACCTGCCATCGCGTTGGCTTCATAATCACGGCAAATAATGCCTAAACCGTTAACGGTTTTCACAGGAAGATTATCAGAGGCAAGAGTTGTGCTATTACTGTTTGATGGGCTTAAAGCTCCGCCCAGAGAAGTTAAGGAAGAGTTGATTGACTCCCCTACTTTCCCGGTTGCGTCGGACAACTGTTGACAACCTGCGAGCGTAAAAGCGGCAGATGCTAATAAAGCCGTGATCGTTTTTTTCATTTTAAATAACCTGCAAAGGATTATAAAAAACTCACTGCCCTGAGTTTGTCATTCTGAACAGTGAGTGGTGGTATTTTTCCCTGGTGTCGGCAAAGCCATTAACGTGCGGTCGGACGAATCCAACTGACTTTATCTTTGGTTTTAAATTTCAGAATAAGCAATGGGCCAAGCATTAACGCGAGCAAAGTAATCACCATGACTGGCGTGGATTTGGTGAGATAGGCCATGACAAATCCCGCAGGAATGCCAATAATCGTTCCAACAACTACCAGCCCCTTAATGGTCTGCTGACTGACGTAGCCTTTTACCCTCTCTGCACCACATCCCCTGCACACCGACACATGCTCCTGCACTTCTGTACCGCAAAACGGACATTCTGACATGCTCTTTTCCTCGCCAGTTCAACTCTAAGTAATTGATATAATTGATCTGAACAAAGGCAGTGTCATATCGTTTTTATCGATCAAATCCACAACATATGATAGTTAAAGACTATCAAAAAAACATTATCGATCGATTTAGACAATTAATAATCGATCGATATAGCTTTATTGATAGATAAAAACTATCAAAATAGATTAATTGATCGATTTAACAGATCAATAAGTTAATGAAATTTGTGATTAATTGAATGCTTTGCACTCCGGGATGGCAGGCATTTACTTAACAAGCCAGCTTCTGAAAAGGTACTTGACTCATAACACGTACCATTCGTCAGCGGTGGACTGATTGAAGCTGTGGAGGATCGCCACAGGCGCACTTATGGTGACTACTATCGGTGCATCCTGTCTCGACATTGGTGTGCTGTTTGTCGGAGCCAGTATGGCGGTGGGATATTCTACTGGCGAACTGGCGAACTGGCAACCAAGGCCAGGGACAACATTGCGGATGTCGGGCCCGCCAGTATGGAGAAGGAAGGCGTTATTGCCACCTGCTCTCATAACGTGTTCATTAATGGCAGACCCTCCGCCCTTGCCACCGGCAGCATGGTGGAATGCGCCAAAGATGCTGGCTCACAGCAAATGGCCGAAGCCTCCATACGTATGTTTATTTACCGCTTGCCAGATGTTCATAAATGGCAAGTTTAACGATGTTAGATGCGGCTATTTAGCTTTTACTGCTTATCATCTTAGTTTGCTTCGATTCCGTTAAAATATAGGATTTAACAAATGACAGACGATCACCATTGAACATAAAATCAGGATTAATGAAGTAATAGTTCTGGATCATAGTTTCCGCGATGAATCTCTTTTCCACAAGTTCTTTCATACCTTTAAAATAAGTTGTTCTGGATATTTTAACAATCGTTTTATCTACAATATCATACGACATTAAAATTGTGTCGGTGTCCTTCTGCTCCTGCATTGCTCTGTACAATATTTCGAAAACCTTTGTCCCTGCCGAGGATAATTCAGTAATCGCTCTTACACCATTAACATAGAGTTTCAAAAATTGTGTTTTATCCACTTCCTGGTATTGAAAAAAACCAGCCCCACCTAAACATTCTCCTGTGTTTTCATTAACAACCATAAGTCTGTCTTTCCCTGTTGATATTCTTTTTACTCCTCCTTTTGTATTGTTGCTCGCAGACATTAAAAATGGGTTTTTAACATGGCGCTGCAATCCTCTTCTTGATTTGTTGAATATTTCTTGTGTCATTTTATCTTCCTTTTTATTATTGTTATTAGCTTCTAATTAACACATTAACTTCATTAGTCAACGCTTAAAGTACATTTATTTTTAAATAAATAGTATTTCAAGTATCAAAGACCGACACTTGAAGTATCAAAATATTATTTAAAAATGAACTCACAGATTTTAAATGAGAATAACAATCGATTATAGTCCCCAAATCACGGACTTTAAGTTCCCGGATCGCGAACTTTGTTTCAAGCTATATCTGGTCTGAGGGCAGTTTCCTTCTTCATTATTAATATATAGCGAAGCGTCAAATGATCGTCATTGTGTTTTATGAGGTAAAAATATTTTATGATCTTTGTTCATCTTATGTAACCCTACACGGATTTTACTCCGCGTCATTAGGTTTCATTTTTTAGTTAAAGAACCAGCGCAACTTTTAGGTTGCGTCATTGGGTTCAAAGGATTTAATCATAATTCTTCTTTAATTTAAGCACACATAGTCCCTGACTCATGCTTCTTTGCCCTTTAAGGGGGCAACCAGCGGGTCAGGACGTAACTATTATCTTTTCTTTTTAGCTTTACAGACCATATCGAGCAAGCCCTCGATATGGTTACTATATTAATTTTTTCATACAGCATATTCGCCTGCTCATATGCTGCTTTAAAAATAAAACCTTTGATAAGGAAGCTGTCTTGATTTCGCTGCTCGCTCAATCGCTATGCGCTCACGCGCACTGATAACTTAAATGACATTGGTTTCAAAATGAGACTATTTTCTTCATCGTGTGAAGACTTTTCTTCATTTTAAGGCCGAAAAATGAAGTAATCACTTCATCAGGTGAAGAAAAAAGTTTTTAAAGTTAAATCAAAAGGGCGAGAGCCTAGGTTTTAGCGATTGAGCGCATTAGCGAAATCAAGACCAGCCATTTATCCAAGGTTTTTAATTTTCGCCTAGTGCGAGCAAGCGAGCATGTAGCTCAGAAAAAACGTTACCAATAGCAATCAGCCCATACCGGCATTGCTGGTTGCCCTTTGGAGGCAAATAAGCAAATGCCCTGTTATGTTGTTTGTTACTGAATAAAGAAGAACATATATTCCGAATGAACCTCAATGGCACAACAGAAACTTGTGCAGGGTTCTGTACATAATAAATCCAAGCAAATAGTTTTCCATAATTATCAAATCTGGCGAAACATCCAGTTTAAGAAAATTTTTTCCAGCACTCGAATACCCTTTATAGCAGCCGTTTCCAGAATTTTTCTGTACTGATACAGGATATGAAATTCGTGGACCATGTTTTCACCTAGTATTCTTTAAATTTTCATAAACAAACGCCTGCACAAGGCGCTCGTCTATTTGTGTTCGCTTTTTTAATCCAGACCTGTATTACTCAATACGAAAACACGTTACTTTTACTATGTTGCCATACTCTTTCCGAATTGCTTTCCTTATACAATCGTTTAACTCATCCTGGAGATTTTTATCTGTATGGTAATCTGCATAAATCCGTTTTTTTGATAAAACAAACCCAGTCGTAGTTTTCTGTATAAATTCATGCACCACAAGCTCCACATTCTTCATCAAACTCATATTGTTTGAGAACGCCCTGCGAAATTCCGGGCTTAACACAAACTGAGTAAATACACGCATACTATCATTATTCATATTTTTCATAATCTATCCTGTTTTTCAAGTTAAGATGAACTTTATTAAAACCTAATATTAATTCTATTTTTATTTCATAACGGTGCACTGTAATCAAAAAATGCATCTGTTATTGTATCGCCATAAAACTCACGCAATAACACCTCAATTGCTGTATTCATGGCTGTCATAGCACCATTCTTGTCATTTAAAATATCCTTCCTTTTATAACCAGACTTGGTAAGCTCTTTTTCATAATAGAAATAATATTCTACAATTAAAGCTTCCATTTCTTTATATGTAGCTATTTCATTACTATTAGTCCCAGAGCTTCTTTTAAATTCAATTACGTTATCTTTACTCATAGCTATCTCCTGTGCTTTTGTGTTTTATTGCGGCTGCTTTATTACGTGATTTATTAATTAAGTTAATAAGCCATTCATCTATTTCACTTTCAATAAATGCAACAGACCTCGCACCAATCTTCACTTGCGATGGGAATCGCTTCTCATTTATAAGCTCATATATTGTGGTTTTACTGATACCCGTTCTTTTAATCACTTCCGGTAGACGAATAAGGTTTTCTTTTCTTTCAGACATGTTGATTTCTCCTCTGCTGTGTCAACGAGGAGAATTATATGGTGAGTGAAGGTCAGAAATGAGTGACGATCCGGACAGGGAGTGACTGCAATTTCCTGTCCGGGAGTTTACGGAAGTTAATCAGCTTCTGTTTCCGAGAGTTTCATGACGTCTGAAACTCTCCAGTTTTTCATCTCATTGTTTTTATTGATATATAGATTGAACTGACGCAAAAAATCGACCTTTACAGCTTTCATCGCCAGCGGTCTGTCCGTGTCCTTGATATGGTGTGCATGTCGGATTCGGTTGTCGTCGTCGTCATCTGTATAAAGTAACCGTGAGAGACGGTCATCTGCCATCCGCAGATTGTTTTTTGCGGCCCATATAATAATGTCCAGCATAGGTATGATTCGGTAGTTAATGAGCTTTTTAATGGTGCCATGACCAAAGCGAACCGGATCAGGTGGAGATTCAGGTATGCCTTTAAACCTTCTCCATTGCGGTAAAGCGGCTTTTATAGACTCCGTGATTTCCTCATCGGTCCCATTAGCCAGATCCACTTCAAGAAGTATGCTTGTTGGAAATTTATCTTCGAGCACCTCTGTTATCACCTTTCCTGAGTGAGCCAGATTGATACGGTACGTGTTATCTCCAATCCAGTAGTACATCTCATTCAGCATGGCTGTCACGCTGATTTGTGCCAGCCTTTCAGTTGTTGTGAAAAAGAAATGCGGTGGCTGGTAGAGACGCACATCAGGATTCATGTTTTTTACCATCTGGGGTGTCACCAGAAATGGTTTCCCTGACACGATGTTTCCATAAAACATGCCTAAAAGCCGTGTTTCCTCCTCATCCGGATTCTCTTTAAAGAAAAGTGTTCTCACCCAGATTTCATAGTACAACTCCTGCAACGTCAGGGAGTCAAACTTCCGGTAAGTATCTATATCCAGCCACTTCCTGATTTTTTTGTTAAATTCCGAAGACCAGTTCCTCATCAAAACCTCACTTATATATTGTTCTGCACAGATACTATCAGTGAGGTGGTCATTCAACTACCGCTGTAAACAATCGGTGCAATTTGACAGAAGGTGGTAAAAAGAGTATTAGTTCGATAGCGTTCGCCAGAGAACGGTGAAGTAAACAATTGATTAAATTTGACTTTTTATCCCTCACAGATAAAAATGATGGCATAAATGATGTAACAAAATAACTATATAAATAAATTATCATTATTAAACAGGAGATTAAATTAGTGTTCGAGTCCAGTCAGAGAGCCAGATTTAAAGAAGCCCGCTCAGGGAAACCTGAGCGGGCTTTTTGTTATTGCGTGACGGCTAAACCTCCGTCCAGCCGCGCAGCAGGTTGTGGTACATATTCAGCAGCGACAGCAGCTCTTCGCTGTCACCGTGGCGCGCTTTCAGGCTTTGAATGTTGCGGTCCAGTTCAAACAGCATCGCGCGTTGCTTATCATCGCGCACCATCGACTGAATCCATAAAAACGAGGCGACCCGCGCGCCGCGCGTGACTGGCGTGACGCAGTGCAGGCTGCTGGAAGGATAAAGCACCAGGTCGCCCGCCGGCAGTTTTACGCGGTGCTGACCGTAAGTATCCTCGATCACCAGTTCCCCGCCCTCGTAACTGTCGGGTTCACACAGAAACAGCGTGGCGGAGAGATCGGTACGCATCCAGCCGGCCGCGCCATTGTGGCGTACCGCACCATCAACGTGAAAACCGTAGGTTTCCCCCTGCTGATAACGGTTGAACAGCGGCGCAGAAAGCGTGCGCGGCAGCGCGGCGGCAAAGAATAGCGGATGGCTATTCAGTGCCTGAAGCACTGCAGCCTGCAGCCGATCGTAAAGTGGCGTACCGGTGTCAATCTGCTGGTTATTTTTTACGGTCGCGCCCTGGCTGCCGACCGTCGCCCGTCCGTCAACCCAGTCAGCCTGCTGCAGCTGGGTGGTAAAGTGCGCCAGCTGTTCAGCGTTGAGCACGGCAGGAATGTGATACATCATCGCGGAGTTCTCGCCATTAAGCGTGGAGCGCGAACGCCCCACGGTTGACCATCAGAAATGCACGTTAGCCGTCAACAGGAAGGTACGCGGCTCGCCCGGATGATAGCGGTAGCCACTCTTGTTGATCGATGCCACATAGTTAGTATCAAACAGGTTATACACGTTGAGCTGCAGGTCGAGGTTATTGTTGACCTTATACCCAAGCTTCGCGTCAGCCACCCAGTAGCCTTCGGTGTGATCCGGCGTGCCCACGGCCCCATCGCTGCCGCGACGCAGGCTGCCAACGTAACGTGCGCCCGCGCCCACCGACAACGCATCAGTGGCCTGATAGTTGGTCCACAGCGTAAAGGCGTGCTTCGGCGTATAGGCCAGTGCAGATGAGCCATCCTGCGCCACGCTGGCACCTTCACGCACCGACGCGTGCTGCATGGTGTAACCGGCAATGATTTCCCAGTCCGGCGTTATGTTGCCGGTTGCTGAGAGTTCATAGCCTTCCACGCGCTTCTTGCCGGTTTGCGAGTAAGTGCCGTCATCATTGGCATCGACCTCATTTTCGATGTCGGTGCGGAACAGCGCGGCGTTCAGCAGCAGTCGCTTGTCCAGCACCTGCCACTTGGTGCCCACTTCGCTGGATTTGGCCTTCTGCGGTTTAAAATCGGTACGGTTGGCGCTGTTGCCACTGCCACCCGCCGCCAGCGCGAAGCTGCTGCCACCCGGCGGCTGCTGGGAAATGGCGTAATTCACATACAGGTTGCCCTGTTCGGTCAGACGATAGAGCGCCCCCGCTTTCCAGTTCACCAGATTGCCGGATTTCGCCGTGTCCACCGTGGTCACCGGCGTATTACGCGCCACGCCCGCCGGACAAGCCAGCGCGCCGCGTCCGGTGCCGCCACAGGCCGTCGCGCTGTCGTACTCGGTATGGTAGTTGTCGAGACGAATACCGCCGTTCAGCTCAAAGTCAGGGGTAATCGCCAGCGTATCAAATGCATAGATGCCAAACGTGTCAGTCTGCCCGTTAGCGTTCGCACCGTTGCGGTCCAGACCGCCAATCGAAATGCTGCTGATGGGATGGTAGATATTCACCGCAGGTGGGGTCAGCGCGTTGACGCCATAGGTGGTCTGGTTTTCACGCGTGAACTCTACGCCCGCACTCACATCATGCCCGACGGAACCGGTGGCAAATTTCGAGGTGATATTGGTCTGGTTGGTGAGAATACGGTTGCTGATATCTTTGGTGTTTGCCAGGCGCGACCAGCGCCAGCTGCCAACATCGTTCGGGTTGGGTGCAGTAATGTTACTGGCTCCGCCCATCACCGCCGTCAGCAGATACTCCTGCTTCACCCGTGACCAGCGCGTGGTGTTGCGCAGCGTGGTGTTATCGCTCAAATCGTGTTCAAAGCGCAGCGTGGCACTGTCGGTAGTCGATTTGTCGAAATCAGAATCGGTGCCGTAGTAGTTGCTGGTGGCGACCTTGCCGGAATTGTTCAGCGCAGCATACGCGGCAGACGGTGCCGAATAGCCTGGCAGGCCAACGGTCGGAATACCGCCGTCCGGTGTGTTGTTCTGGTGGACGTGCAAATAGTTGACGTACAGCCGCGTTGCGGTGTCCAGCCCCAGCGCCAGCGAAGGCGCGACGCCATAACGCTCGTTCTGGATGTGATCACGCGCCGCATCATGGGTTTTCTCACCCATCAGGTTAAGGCGAAACGCCGCATTGTCGTTGATTGCCTGGTTGTAATCGAGCGTGCCGCGGCGCATCCACGCGCTGCCGGCGCTGACTGACGCGTCAAGCCCGGTGTCCAGCCGCGGTTGTTTGCTGATCATATTGATCGAGCCGGATGGTGCGCTGCGACCATAGTCGGTGCCGGAAGGCCCTTTGATCACTTCCACCTGCTGCGTGTTGAAGGTGTCACGCGTGACGCTGGCGATGTCGCGAATGCCATCCACGTAAATACTGTTGGAGGTATCGACACCGCGCATGTACACCGCATCGCCGGTGGTTGAGCTGCCGTTTTCCCCGGCATAAAACGCCCCGACGCCCGGCACGTTTTTCAGCGCGTCGGTCAGATTGGTGACACCCTGATCTTTAATGACCTGATCCGGAATCACCGTCATGGTGCGGGTGGTATCCACCAGCGGACGGGTAAATTTGGGATCGGCCGAGGCATTTGGCGCGTACAGCGACGGCGTGCGCGCTTCAACCACTAATGTATCATCAGATTTTTTGCCGGAGTTATCGGCACCCAGCGCCGCAGCCGGCGAAATACCAATACAAAGCCCGGTGAACAGGGTCAGCGAATTGAAGCTACCAAACGGCAGCTGGCGATTTTTATCCATGTTAAAAGGTGAGTTTCTTATCGTTATTAACGCACTCATTGTCTTAACCGCACCTGCCATTCAGGCATAGCACTGAATCAACACGGTTTTCCCAGACAACACCTAAATGATAACGCCAATGGTTATCATTTACTTTTATATTCTTACACGCGCGCTGCCGCTTGGGAATACTTTTCTTTACGTTAAAATTACGAAATCAATACAATTGAACAAACCGGCGGGACGTTACGGCAATTTTTTCATCAGGCGGGTAAACAGCATAAAAAAACCCGCTCGGCGTGAGCGGGTTTTTAGTCTGGCGTGCACAGTTCATTCCAGTAGCAATAGCGCATGCGCTGGTGGCGGCGGTTATCGTTCATAGTAGCGATACACGGAAGGATGAAACTCCACGCCGTACAGCTGGCTGATCGGGATCAGCAGATCGATATGCTCACCGGGGTCGAATTCGCGCCCGTCAGGGGTGGCGGCTTTGCTGGCTGCCAGACGCGCCAGCCACTGCTGCAGGATCTTCTTCATTGTCAGCTTCTCCAAAAAAGGTTAACGCTGACAGTAAACCCCAGCCTGGACGCGGAACCAAACGACAAGTTATGCGTTGGATTACTGCATTTTGCATATCGGGGTGGTAAGGGGGGCTGCGCCATGACGGTCACCCTGAAGAGTGACCTACGGGCTGGGAGGTCCTGGCAATGCCGCACGCTGTTTACCTGATAGTCCCTGTGTCACCCCCGGCTTCCAAAGTCGTACCCCGCGAACCACAACCTAAATGAGAAGCAGTGGCGGCCCGGGCGGGCCGCCTGACCTGTCATGCACGCGCCTCTTTCAGCAACTGCTGAATTACCCTCTCCTGCTCTTCATAGTTGCCTTCACCAAACGCGGTGTAGCGCAGCTGGCCGTGTGCATCAAAGATGTAGTGCGCGGGCCAGTACTGATTACCAAAACGGTTACAGATGCTGTAATGGTTATCCGCCACTACGGTGTAGGGCAGCTGCCAGCGCGTAATCGCGCGCTTCAGCGCCTTTTCATCGCGCTCCCACGGGTACTCCGGCGTGTGCACACCCACAACGACCAGCCCGTCACGTTGATACTTACTGGCCCAGTCGCGCACGTATGGCAGCGTATGCTGGCAATTAATGCAATCCCAGGTCCAGAAATCGACCAGTACCACTTTGCCCTTTAACGTGGCAGGCGTCACCGGTGCCCCGTTCAGCCACGCTGTGCCCCCCTCCAGCGACGGCAACGCGCTGCTGGTTTGCGGCAGGCTAACCGGCTCCAGGCGCACTTTGGGTGCCGGCGTGGTCAGCCACTGGCTCAGCTGCTGCTCCAGCTTCAGGGCAAAAGCGGGCGCTGCCTGCAGCTGGCTCTGTGAGCCGGTAACAATCACGCCCACCGAGGCAAGCATCAGCACGCCCGCCGCCTGACGCAGCCGCGCACTCATCGCCAGCCCCGGACGCAGTCGCGCTACCAGCGAGCGTCCGGCGAAATAGAGCAGCGCCAGCATCAGCGCGGCACCGCTGCCATACGCCAGCAGCAACACGCCAACCGACAGTGGATGATCGCCCACGACGGCCAGGCTGAGGATCGCGCCCAGCACCGGTCCGGCACAGGGCGACCACAGCAGACCGGTTGCCAGGCCCGCCAGCAGCGCGGCGAGCACCCCGCTACGCCGCTGGCTGGCATCGTTGAGGCGGTTACCCAGCGCGACAAACGGCCGGGTAACGCGTTGGGCGATGCGCGTGGAGATTAACGTCAGTGCGACTATCGCCAGGAACAGCAGCGCCAGGTCGCGACCAATGCTGGTGACCTGACTGACCCAGTGGCTGGTAAGTGATACCAGCAGTGCCACCAGCGTGAACATCAGGACCATGCCGCTCAGCAGCGCCAGCAGCTGTCCGCGACGGCCGCGGACGCTGGCAAATACAAAAGGAATAATCGGTAAGGTACAGGGGCTGAGCAGCGTCAGCATCCCGGCGAGAAAAGCGATAAGCAGTGTCATAGGGAACCTCATACGGTGGATAAACGTCTGCGCGTCCGGCAGTACGTCTATTACATCCACCGCATGTGTTCAGGCTGTGTCGGGGAAACGCCGTTTTGTCGGGTTATGTATGTAGCGGACAGGCAGATACATCAGGTTACACATCCTGCTGCTGCAGGATGATGCACGCTTCCAGCCCACCAGCTGCCCGGTTACGCAACTGCAGGCTGCCCGCCATCTGGCTCACCAGCTGGGTGGCGATCGCCAGGCCGAGCCCGGTCCCGCCGGTGTGACGATTGCGCGAACTCTCAACGCGATAGAAGGGCTCCAGCACCGCCTGTAACGCCTCCTCCGGGATGCCGGGCCCATTATCACGCACCCGAATCTCTACGCTGTCACCCTGGGGTGAACAGAGTTCAACCTCCGCTTCGCCGCCAAACTTGAGCGCATTGTCGATCAGGTTGGTCATGATGCGCCGGAGTGCCTGCGGCCGCACGGCGAAGGTGTCATGGCCGGTGCACGGCACAAAGTTCACCGCTTTACCGACATCCTGATAGTCACAGACTATGCTATCCAGCAGCGCGTTGAGGCTGACGCTCTGGCGCTTCTCCTCCAGCACTTCCGATGAGCGGGCATAGGCGATGCCCTCGCGCACCAGACGGCTCATGTTATCGAGATCGCTCAGCAGTTTGTCGCGCAGCTCAGGCTGCTCCGCCATCTCCACCCGCAGCTTCATGCGCGTGATCGGGGTTTGCAGATCGTGGGAGATGGCCGCGAGGATTTGCGCACGCGCTTTGAGGTGATCCTGAATCCGCAGCTGCATAGCGTTAAACGCACGCGCCGCCTGCTGCACTTCATCCGGGCCGTTCTCTGCCATCAGCTGTGCGTGGCTGGCGGCCGGTTTGAGCGCATCCACCGCCTGGGTAAAGCGCACAAACGGTCGCACTACCTGCCGCACCGCCAGCCATGCGCAGCACAGCAACAGCAGCAGCTGACCCATTAGTACCAGCGGCAGCCAGCGCGCAATCGCCGGCATGCGCGGCCAGAGATCGAGCGTGAGCGGCGCGCCGTCATGCAGCGTCAGATGCACCTGAATATGCTCCCGCGGCCCCGGAATCGCATGAATGCTCATCTGATAGCGCCCGCCAAGCGTCTCCTGCAGTGAACGTACCGCGTCGCGCGTGCGCCAGCCGGAGGGATACGGCCCCGCTTCGCCCGGCGACAGACTGTAGCGATAGTTGCCGCGCGCCAGCTTCGCCAGCCAGCCCGGACGCTCGTCCGCCGGCAGACGATCGAGGATTGCCACGCTGGTCGCCACATCGTACTCCAGGTTGCCCAGCATCACGCTTTTAGCGCTGCTCATGCGCTCAATCAGCAGGCTTGCCAGCGTGAGAGTATTTGCCAGCAGCAGCCCGCCCAACACGATAATCAGCAGGCGTGACAGCAGCGATCGCGGCCATAGCCTCATTGATGCGCCTCTTTGATCACCACCGTGCTCGCCAGTACGTAACCTTCGCTGCGTACCGTTTTGATGTAGGCCGGTTCACGGGCATCTTCGCGTAACCGCTGGCGCAGCCGGCTAACCAGCAGATCGATCGAGCGCTCAAACAGCTCCGCGTCGCGGCCCTGCGTCAGGTTGAGCAGCTGATCGCGATTCAGCACGCGCTGCGGATGGTCGAGAAACACGCGCAGCAGGCGGTACTCTGCGCCACTCAGCGCCACAATCACGCCGTCGCTGTCCAGCAGATGGCGCGCGGAGGTGTCCAGCTGCCACTCGCCAAAGGCAATGATGCGGCCGGCCCCGGTAATATGTAAATTTGGCGGCAGCGCACGGGTACGGCGCAGGATCGCTTTGATGCGCGCCAGCAGCTCACGCGCCACAAAGGGTTTGATCAGGTAATCATCCGCCCCCATCTCCAGCCCGAGAATGCGATCGGTCTCTTCGCTGCGGGCAGTAAGCATCAGTACCGGCAGGTTCTGCCGGGGATCGCTGCGCAGCTGACGGCACAGCGTCAGGCCATCGTCACCCGGCATCATGATATCCAGCACCACCAGATCCACCAGGCTGCTGCTCAGCACGGCGCGCATCTCGCGGCCATTGGCCGCACCGGTGGCGCGGTAACCGGACTTAATCAGATAGTCGGTTATCAGTTCGCGGATATCCCGGTCATCATCCACCACCAGAATGTGATCAACGTGCTCCAAAACAGCCTCCTGTCAGCCACTTATGCAAAAAAGACCGGCACGCGATGGCCGGTCAGGGTCGTGAATTACTCCGCTACAGTGCGGCCGCATCCTCAACGGCTTGCACAAACGCCTGCGGTGCTTCCGCTGGCGGATTGTGTCCGATATTGCCCGTGAAGGTGCGATGCTGGTACCCGGCGCTGAACCTGGTGCGGTACGTCTCCGGTGCCGGGTGCGGCGCCCCGTTATTATCCCCTTCGATGGTGATGGTGGGGACGCGAATTGTCGGTAACGTGGCTAATGTTTTCTCATAAGCGGCATATTTTTGCTCACCTTTTTCCAGGCCCAGGCGCCAGCGGTAGTTGCTGATAGTGATCGCTACCTGATCCGGATTATCCAGCGCTTTGGCGCTCTGATTAAAGGTGGCATCGCTGAATTTCCAGCCGGGCGATGCCTGCTGCCAGATCAGTTTCGCAAAGTCGTGGGTATGGGCGGCATACCCCTGCTGACCGCGCTCAGTGGCGAAATAGAACTGATACCACCACTGCTGTTCGGCCTGTGGCGGCAGCGGTTTTTTACCCAGCTGCTGGCTACTGATCAGATAGCCGCTGACCGACACCAGCGATTTTACCCGTTCCGGCCATAGCGCCGCGACGATGTCCGCCGTGCGTGCGCCCCAGTCAAAGCCGCCCAGCACGGCCTGTTTGATATTGAGCGCATCCATCAGCGCCACGACGTCCGCTGCGATTGCCGAAGGCTGGCCGTTACGCGGCGTTTTATCCGACAGGAAGCGCGTGCTGCCGAAGCCGCGCAGATACGGCACGATCACCCGATACCCTTTTGCCGCCAGCGCCGGTGCCACCTGAGCATAGCTCTGGATATCGTACGGCCAGCCGTGCAGCAAAATCACCGCCTGACCATCACGCGGACCGATGTCCACATAGCCGGTGTTCAGTACGCCCGCGTTGATCTGCTGCACGTGGCTGAAGTCAGCAGCGTAATCGTGTGAGGCCGGGGTGGCGGCAAACGCGGTGCCTGCCGCCGTGATAACCAGCGTTGCCAACAGAGTCTGACGTAACAGTGTTTTCATAATTTATCTCCGGGTCATCAGTGCGGTGCAATCTGTACGGGCACGTTAAAGGTGATGGTTTTGCTGTCGATCGGTTTATGCGTGGGATCGGCAAGAATAAGGGTGACCTTGTGCGG
This sequence comes from Pantoea sp. B_9, assembly GCF_008632015.1. Taxonomy (NCBI): domain Bacteria; kingdom Pseudomonadati; phylum Pseudomonadota; class Gammaproteobacteria; order Enterobacterales; family Erwiniaceae; genus Pantoea; species Pantoea sp. B_9. The sequence goes on from NZ_VWVL01000002.1 coordinate 72,148, forward strand.
CCCGACAGGCAGACCGACCAGAATCACCGGCTCACCGCTGGTGTCCGCCCAGTGCCACGGGTTGTCATCGACGATGACGTGAATGTGGCCGATGCGCGGCGTGATTTTCAGCGCTTCCTGACCAAACACTGGCTCAATGCGCAGGTTTTCTGCCCGGTACTGGATAAACACCGCGCCCTTGCGCAGCGGTCCGGCCAGCGGGGCATCGACAATTAATCGCGCAGGCGGCTGGGGATGATCCAGTGGCGCCACGGCCGCCGGGCCGAGCACGTCAGCAGCGCTCAGTCGCTCCGCCCAGGCGCAGGTCGCAGAGGCGCCCATCAGTAACGTTGAAATAAACAGTCGGGTTAACATCGTGGTATCTCCATGTATTCAGTTGATGCGTACAGAAGACCACGGCGATGTATAGCGGATATGTACAGACTGGCGGGTTATGCAACGGCGTGTGTGCTGTGTGGCGGCAGATACAGTGTGATACAAATTGGTGTTTACCCCGCCCGGGGGAAAATCAAAGCAGGATTTTCACAGGCCCGGGGGCGGGAAAATTAATGAGATAAGAGGCCCTTCGTCGTTGAAATAATTCGTCCGCCTTAATCACGCAGGCGGCGAAATGATATGGCGCGCAAAGCGGCACGCGCGAGAGCTTCGCTCGAATCAATTAACGTCATTTCCTGCCAGATCGCGCTGTGTTTTAGCAAACTCAACTCTGTGCAAGCCAGAATATTGTGCGTAGCACCCTGTTGCTTCCAGCTATTTACAGCGTCCGCTAGCTGCCGCATTGAGAGTTCAGACACGCTTTTTGTGGCTTTTATCTCGTTAATGCAGCGTGTCACTAGCTGTTGGGTGGATGCAGCGACATTGACGATCTCGGCGTACTGTTGCGTAAGCGCATCCTGATACAGCCTGCTCTGGTACAACATTTGCGAACCGAGCACAACGACCCGCTTGCCCTGAGGCGCAATATGCTCAAGTGTGGCATCAATAATCGCGCTGAATCATCGTAGCTGGATGTATAAGCGCCACGATGAAGGCAAGCTTTGTGTACTGTATTGCCCGGCCCGCCTGCGTATGCGTGGCAAGGCGTACAGTTGTCGCATCACGTTCGAATGCACGAAAGCGCTGAGTTAGGTTGCCAGCGGAAAGGCAGCGGTCAGCACGAAAATAGCCGTGCGGCTTGAGGCGGGGCCGGGTATGGCAGGCATAGGGTGCGATCTGTTTTTGCTGGCGCAATAACCCGATCATAAAACCCTGTGCCTGTCTTTTTGTGGGATTTCTCAGCCCTATGGGCCACTGCTCTTCGCGAGCATTTTGCGGTAATTGTTCAGCCATTTGCCGCTGGTTAAACGCCACCAGAAGCAGACACCGCGCACCGTCCAGTCGAGGAACATGCCGAGCCAGACGCCAATCACCCCCATGCCCAGCACAATGCCGAGCAGATAACCGGCCACCACGCGCGCGCCCCACATACTGAACATTGATACATACATGGTATACCGTGCGTCGCGCGCGCCTTTTAGCCCGGCCGGCAGCACCCAGGAGGCGGTCCAGATAGGCATAAAGGCAGCATTCAGCCAGATCAGGTGTTTGGTTACCTCAATCACCTGCGGATCGCGGGTGTAGAATCGCGCCAGCGTGCCCGCCAGCGGCACGGTGATAAACGCCAGCGTGCACAGCCCAATCATCGCCAGCCAGAATACGTGCTTGATCTGCCGCTCCGCCTGCATCACCTGATTTTTCCCTAAGCGTCTGCCGGTGATAATGGTCGACGCCGAACCCAGCGCGTTGCCCGGCAGGTTGATCAGCGTGGCGATGGAGAAGGCAATAAAATTACCGGCGATCTCATTGGTGCCCATGCCGGCGACAAAAATCTGCGTCAGCAGTTTGCCGCCGTTAAACAGCACTGATTCGATACTGGCCGGTACGCCAATCCCCAGCACTTCCATCAGGATGTTGCGATCCCAGCGGCGGAAATAGCTGGCCAGCGTGATTTTCAGCGCCGGGCTGATGCCGCGATACAGCACGTAAATGGCCGCCGCCGCGCCGATATAGCGTGAAATGGTTAATCCCAGCCCGGCACCGACAAATCCCATCCCTTCCCAGCCGAGCGCACCGTAGATCAGCACGCTACTGATGATGATATTCAGGATATTCATGCCGCCGTTGATCAGCATCGGAATTTTAGTGTTGCCGGCACCACGCAACGCGCCGCTGCCTATCAGCGCAATCGCCGCTGCCGGGTAGCTCCACGCGGAGGTTTGCAGATAGCTGAGCGCCAGCTCTTTGACCTGCGGCTCGGCGTTACCGGCAATGACATACACGATCAGATGCCCCCAGAACTCGATAGCGATGACCAGCACAAACGCCAGCACCGTCATCAATCCCAGCGACTGCCGCGTCGCCGCACGCGCACGCTTGCCGTTGCGTTTGGCCAGGCTGAACGCCACCACCACCGTGGTGCCGAGATCGATGGCGGCAAAAAAGGAGATGATCACCATGTTGAAGCTGTCGGCCAGCCCCACGCCCGCCATCGCCTCTTTGCCCAGCCAGCTCACCAGAAAGGTACTGAGAACCCCCATCAGCATCACGCACAGGTTCTCAATAAAGATGGGCACCACCAGTGGGGTGATTTCACGCCACAACAGCGTGCGATAAGCACGGCGTTTGGGATACCACGCCGTGTTTCTGATCGCCCGCATTACTGCTACGCCAGGATTTTGCAAGGGAGTACCAAATCACTTTGGTTAAGAAGTAGAGTAATAATGATGATAGGCTGCTAACGATTATGCAAAGTGTTTCCCGTCACCATTTAATCATTATTACAAACTTTTTGCTGACTCCCCGCCCGCGCCGACGCTGCCGCCCAGATAGGCGCTGCGCACCTCTTCGTTGTGCAACAGTTCGCTGCCGCTGCCGCTCAGACGAATTTCGCCATTGACCATCACATACCCGCGATCCGCCAGTTGCAGCGCGTGGCGCGCGTTCTGCTCCACCAGAAACAGCGTTATGCCCTGCTGCGTCAGCTCGCGCAGGATGCTGAAAATCTGCTTTACCACCAGCGGGGCCAGACCGAGGCTGGGTTCATCCAGCAGCAGCAGACGCGGCCGGCTCATCAGCGCGCGGGCGATCGCCAGCATTTGCTGCTCGCCGCCGGAGAGCGTCATTGCCCGCTGTTTTCGCCGCTCCAGCAGGCGTGGAAACAGCGTGTACATGCGTTCTTTATCCTGCTTCATGTAGCGCTCGCCGATGGCGATGGAGCCCATCAGCAGGTTCTCTTCCACCGTCATATCCGGAAAGATGCGCCGTCCTTCCGGCGCCTGGGCAATACCGCTGGCGGCGATAAAATGGGTCGACCGCTGGCTGATGGCTTCTCCGCGCAGGCGAATTTCACCGCTGGCAATGCGCGGCTGACCAAAAATCGACATCAGCAGCGTGGATTTTCCCGCACCGTTGGCCCCAATCAGCGCCACGGTTTCCCCTTCCGCCACGGTCAGCGACACCTGCTTCAGCGCCTGCACCGGGCCGTAAAACACATCCACCTGTTCAAACGCCAGCATTGCTTCAGCCATGCTCGCTCTCCTCTTCCGCGCCGAGATAAGCGGCGATCACCTTCGCATCGTGTCGAATCTGCTGCGGCGTGCCCTGGGCGATCACGTCACCGTGATCCAGCACGACGATGTGATCGGAAATGCGCATCACCATCGGCATATCGTGTTCAATCAACAGCACGCTGATGCGATGATCGGCGCGCAGCTGATGCAGAATCTGGCTCAGCGCCTCGGTTTCGACCGGATTAAGCCCCGCTGCGGGCTCATCCAGGCAGATCAGCTCCGGCCGGGTGCACATGGCGCGCGCAATCTCCAGCCGGCGCTGCTGGCCGTAAGAGAGCGTACCGGCCAGCCGGTTGGCACTGCTGACCAGATCAACGCGCTCCAGCCAGTAAAAAGCGCGATCGAGCGCGCGACTCTCCGCTGCCCGATAGCCGCGGGTATTGAGGATGCCGGCCAGCAGCTGACGGTTGACCTGCATATGCTGCGCCACCAGCAGGTTCTCCACCACCGACATCTCGCGAAACAGGCGGATGTTCTGAAAGGTACGCGCCAGACCGGCGCGGTTGACCAGATGTGCGCCGCCAAACATCTTGTACCAGATACGCGAGCCCAGCCGCGCCGGCCGCAGCCAGTCACCCGGCTGAATCTTCTGGCCCAGCACCTGGATCACATCGGTGCTGCGCTGATGGGCATTGAGCACAATGCGCCCGCCGCTGGCGCGATAAAATCCCGTCAGGCAGTTAAATACCGTGGTTTTGCCCGCGCCGTTGGGGCCAATCAGCGCGGTGACCGAGCCGCGCTCCACGCGCAGGCTGACATCATTCAGCGCTTTGATGCCGCCAAAGCGCATCATCAGGTTATCCACCTGCAGGATGGCATCACTCATGGCGTACTCCTTTTCTCAGCGGCACCCCAACGCGTGCGGTGCGCACCAGGCCGCGCGGACGCCAGATCATCATCAGCACCATCAACATGCCAAACAGCAGCACGCGGTACTCGGCAAAGCTGCGCAGCAGCTCGGGCGCCACCGTCAGCACAAACGCGGCCAGCACTACGCCGAGCGTCGAGCCCATTCCGCCCAGCACCACGATGGCCAGAATCAGCGCGGACTCAAAAAAGGTAAACGAGGTGGGATTAACGAACCCCTGATAGCTGGCGAAAAATACCCCGGCGATACCGGCGGTTGAGGCGCCGAGCATAAACGCCGACAGCTTCACCAGCACGTGATTCAGCCCCATGGCGCGACAGGCAATTTCATCTTCACGCAACGCTTCCCACGCCCGGCCAATCGGCATGCGCGTCAGCCGGTGCTTGATAAACAGCACCAGCAGCACCACCATTACCAGCACCACGTAGATAAAGATGAACTTCATGTTGGGGTTGTAATCGAGATGCAGAAACTGGTGGTACGGTATGCCGCCCTCCTTTGCCCGGCGGGCGAATTCAAGGCCGAGAAAGGTCGGTGACGGCACCGAGACGCCGTTCGGCCCCCCGGTGAACGACAGCCAGTTGTTCAGCACCAGCCGGATAATTTCACCGAAGCCGAGCGTGACGATAGCCAGATAGTCACCGTGCATGCGCAGCACCGGAAAGCCGAGCAGCGCACCAGCCAATGCCGCCAGCAGCGCAGCGATGGGGATCATGCTCCAGAAACCCAGCCCGAGATACTGATAGCCCAGCGCCAGCCCGTAAGCACCAATGGCGTAAAACGCCACATAGCCCAGATCGAGCAGCCCGGCGAGGCCGACCACGATATTGAGCCCGAGTCCCAGCAGCACGTAGATCAGCCCGAGAATCGCCACCGTCAGCAGATACTTGCTGGAGAGAAACGGAAACGCCAGGGCCACAACCAGCAGCAGCGGTATTATCCAGCGCAGGCGCGAACGGTAACCGGGTTCACGCACATATACGCCGTCATCGTTGCCCTCAAAGTTGCGCAGAAAACGGCGCCCCGCGGCGGTATGCAGAAACAGCCCCAGCAGTAAACGTCCTGCCATCACCACCGCCACCAGCAGCGCTACGCGCAGCGGCGACAGCGTAAAGCTATAGCCGCTGAGCACCACGCCCACCACCGGGCCGAACACCACCAGCGCGACGGCACCGGCCAGCAGCGTGTCGAGCAGCACCTGACGGATGCCGCTTGTTTGCGTCATTGCCTTCATTCTGGCTTCCTCACACTTTGGCGACCAGCGGCCGGCCCAGCAGTCCCTGCGGACGGAAGATTAAAATCACCACCAGCAGCGAAAACGAGAACACATCTTTGTAATCGGAGTTCACCAGCCCGGCGAACTGCGCTTCAGCCACGCCCAGCAGTAAACCGCCCAGCATCGCACCGGGCAGCGAACCGATGCCCCCCAGCACCGCCGCGGTGAAGGCTTTGATGCCGATAATGAAGCCGGCGTAGAAATCAAACGTGCCGTAGTTCATGGTAACCAGCACCCCGGCCAGCCCGGCCATCGCCGCGCCGATGACAAACACCAGCGAAATCACCCGGTCGGTATTGATACCGAGAATCGACGCCATGCGCCGATCCTGCTGGACCGCACGGCAGATACGGCCCAGTTTGGTGTACTGGATAATCCAGGTCAGCAGCGCCATCCCGCACAGCGCTGCCACCAGGATAAACACTTTGGTCCAGGTGATTTGCACCACGCCGCCGTCGATCTCCATACGCAGCACGCCACTGAGCAGAGTAGGAATGCCCTGCTGATTCGGTCCCTGACTGAGCTGCACATAGTTTTGCAGGATCAGCGACATGCCAATGGCAGAGATCAGCGGTGCCAGCCGGGTGGAATTGCGCAGCGGACGATAGGCAATGCGCTCAATGGCCCAGCCGTAAGCGGCGGTGACCACGATGGTGAACAACAGCGTGCCAAAGATCAGCAGTGGAAAGGAGTGAATGCCAAAGTAGCTGAGCAGCGCCAGCCCGATCGCACACAGATAAGCAGAGATCATGTACACCTCGCCGTGGGCGAAGTTGATCATGCCGATAATGCCGTAAACCATGGTGTAGCCGATGGCGATCAGCCCGTAGACCGCGCCCAGCGTCAGGCCGTTAATCAGCTGCTGTATAAAGAAGGCGTCCATATTGTCTCTCGCAGGTGGAAGGCGTGCACAGGACACGCTCAGATGCGAACGGCCCCGCTGCGCGCGGGGCCGCAGAGCGAATTACAGCTGGTGATATTTGCCTTTGTCATCCCACTGATAGACCACGTAATCCGAGACTTTAAGGTCGCCTTTTTCGTCCCACGCCTTCTTGCCCATCACGGTGTCAACGCTGTTGGCCTTCAGCCAGTCGCTGGCTTTGGCATTGTCTTTACCTGCCGCTTTGTAGGCGGCGGCCAGAGCCTGAATGGAGGCGTAGGCGTACAGCGTATACCCTTCCGGCTCAAAACCGCTGGCGCGGAATTTTTCAATCACCGCTTTGCCATCCGCGATGGTGCGCGGATCATTGCCGAAGGTCATGTACACGCCTTTAGTGAACTGCGGACCGCCGGCGGCAGTCACCAGTTCTTCCGTCACGATGCAGTCGCCGGAGAAGAAAGCCGCATTGACGCCCTGCTCGCGCATCTGACGCACCAGCGGACCCGCCTCCGGATGACAGCCACCGAAATAGACCACATCCGGTTTCACCGCGCCGATTTTGGTGACCAGCGCGTTAAAGTCTTTTTCACCGCGCGACACCCCCTCATACAGCACCTCTTTGACGCCGCGTTTCTCCAGCGCCGCTTTGGTGGCATCCGCCAGCCCCTGACCGTAAGTATCTTTATCGTGGATCACCGCCACCTTCTTCGCTTTCAACGTATCGAGAATATAGTTAGCGGCAATTGTCCCCTGCTGGTCATCCCGCCCGCACATTCGGAACAGGGTCTTCATGCCGCGCTCGGTGATTTGTGGATTAGTTGAACCGGGCGTAATCGCCAGTACGCCCGCCTCGTCATACACCTCTGAGGCTGGCATGGTCGAGGACGAGCAGAAATGGCCCACCACCGCCATCACTTTGTCCTGATCCACCAGCCGGTTGGCAACGGCCACCGCCTGCTTGGGTTCGCAGGCGTCATCGCCCTGCACCAGCACAATTTTTTCACCGTTTATGCCGCCCGCCGCGTTAATGTCCGCCGCAGCCTGGCTGGCGCCCTTCCAGTATTGTGTACCGTACGTAGCATTCGGTCCGGTAAACGGACCGGCCACGCCAATCTTTATGTCAGCCTGCGCGTAGAACGCCATGCTTAAACAACCTGCCATCACCACCTTCAATGGGTGTTTTATGAATTTCAAAGACATGCTTTCAATCCTCAACGGGTCAGGAACGGAGCCATACCACGGCCTGGGAGAAATCAATCTGAAACACTTCGAGAGCAGTGTGGCCTGTGCGACCACGGTTGAAATTTAAGCAAAAAGCTCGCCAGAGAAGACAATCGGTGACAATTTTTTTGCAGCGGCATCGCAGCCGGGCGGAAAACGTGCGATGTGGCCTCCCTGCACCTGATAAACATAGCCAGCCTTTTGCCGCCTACCAGCACCGTGATGGTGCAGAATGCGGTCGATCACAGATTCTTCATCGTGATGAGAGGTTTATCCGCTATGCTCTGGTCAAATCGGTCCAAATTGCTGAAGGAGAATCTATGAATACGCAACGGAACGGATTGACCACTGAGCAGGCGCTGGATCAACTGGAGCGTCTGTATGACGACGCGGTTGAAGCGCTGCGCAACGCCATTCGCACGTTCACTGCCAGCGGCACACTGCCGGACGCCGGACTGCGCCAGCAGGGGCTGTTTGTCTATCCGGAGCTGCGCATCACCTGGCAGGGTGAAGGCCCGCAGCAAAATCGCACCCGCGCCTGGGGGCGTTTTACCCACACTGGCCGCTACAGCACGACCATCACGCGCCCGGCGTTGCTGCGTCACTATCTCAGCGAACAGTTGCAGATGATCGAAAAAGAGTACGACGTGCTGATTGAGGTGGGCCCGTCACAGCAGGAAATCCCTTATCCCTATGTGATTGATGGCTCCGACCTGTCGCTGGACCGCTCCATGAGCGCCAGTATTGCGCGCCATTTCCCGACGACCGAACTATCGCAGATTGGCGATGAAACCGCTGATGGCCTGTTCAACGCCGACGCGCTGTTCCCGCTGTCGCATTTCGACGCGCTGCGCACCGATTTCTCCCTGGCGCGCCTGCGTCACTACACCGGCACCGCGGTAGAACACTTCCAGCCGTTTGTGCTGTTCACCAACTACACGCGCTACGTCGATGAGTTCGTGCGCTGGGCGATTGAGCAGGTGCAGGATCCCAGCACGCCGTACGACAGTCTCGCCTGCGCCGGCGATGTGGTGATCACGGCGGAGACGCAGGACCCAACGGCGATGATGTCGGATCTGGCGTGGAAGAAGCATCAGATGCCCGCCTGGCATTTAACCTCGCCCAACCGTCGCGGCATCACGCTGGTGAATATTGGCGTCGGTCCGTCGAACGCCAAAACCATCTGCGATCACCTCGCGGTGGTGCGCCCACATGCGTGGCTGATGATTGGTCACTGCGGTGGCCTGCGTGAAAGCCAGAGCATCGGCGATTACGTGCTGGCACACGCCTATCTGCGTGACGACCACGTGCTGGACAGCGTATTACCGCCGGATATCCCGATCCCGAGCATTGCAGAGGTGCAGCGTGCCCTGTACGACGCCACCAAAGCAGTCAGTGGTATGCCCGGCGAAGAGGTGAAGCAGCGCCTGCGCACCGGTACGGTTGTCACCACAGACGACCGCAACTGGGAGCTGCGCTACTCCGCATCTGCGTTACGCTTCAACCTGAGCCGCGCAGTGGCGGTGGATATGGAGAGCGCCACCATTGCCGCACAGGGCTATCGTTTCCGCGTACCGTACGGCACCCTGCTGTGCGTCTCGGATAAACCGCTGCACGGTGAGATCAAGCTGCCCGGCCAGGCCAACCGTTTCTATGAGGGCGCGATCTCGGAACATCTGCAGATTGGCATCTGCGCCGTTGAGCTGCTGCGCGCCGAGGGTGACAAACTGCACTCCAGGAAACTACGTACCTTCAACGAACCGCCCTTCCGCTAAATCCGCTGTTCCGGCCCATGGACGGGCCGGATTTCTGCTGGCAACCTTAAATTTTAAGCACCGCCACTTTTACCAACCATGCCAGTACGGCGAGGATAGCCGGCAACATGAGGGTCCAGATCAGTCTGTCATTTAACCGTTCGAACTTTTTATCGATGCGTTTCTCCACCTGACCGATCTCATTCATCAGTTGATTGCACATCAGCCCCTGTTCGGTACGCACGCGTTCCACGTCCGCTCTGGTGGCAAGGTTTTCAAAACGCGCGGTCAGGACCGCAACATCCTGCTGTAACAGCTGGGTGGTGTTCGCAAGCTGTTCTACGTGTTGGGTTAATCGTACCATTAGCGGTGCTCCCTGATTTCTTAACGCCAGAAGGCGAGGCGGCAACCGATGCGGCAGCGTGCAAACGGGATAATCCATTATCTTGTCCTTCTTCAACAACCTTGTGTCATCGCCTCACTCCACCGCTATTTAAGCAGAGCGGCAGCGATTAAACATTCCACGATCCCGCCACAGCAGGCAAAAAATTTGCGCATGGCAGAATTTACGGAAAGACAGTAAACAACAGGCCTGAAAGTGAAAAGTGGCGACGGGCAGGAATTGCGAGACATCACGCAAACAATCATTACGCGAATGTAACAACTTACACGGAAGCCCGGGCGGGCTTCCGTTACACAGCATCAGGCACTCAGCCAGCCGAGTTTAATCACAAACAGAATCGACAGAATCACCAGCGCCGCATTGACCTCTTTGGTGCGGCCACTCAGCAGTTTCACCACCGTCCAGGTAATAAAACCAAAGGCGATACCGTTGGCGATCGAGTATGTCAACGGCATGGTCAGCGCGGTCACGGTGACCGGTGCCGCCGTGGTGACATCTTTCCAGTCAATTTCTGCCAGACCGGAGGCCATCAGCACCGCGACGAACAGCAGCGCTGGCGCCGTGGCGTAGACCGGCACGCTACCCGCCAGTGGCGAGAAGAACAGGCTGAGCAGGAACAGAATGGCGACCACAATCGCCGTCAGACCGGTACGACCGCCGGCGCTGACGCCCGCAGCGGACTCCACATAGCTGGTGGTGGTTGAGGTACCCAGCAGTGAACCGAACAGCGCAGCGGCGCTATCGGCGATCAGCGCACGGCCCATTTTCGGCACGTTGCCCTGCTCATCGGCCAGACCGGCGCGTTTCGTCACGCCCAGCAGCGTGCCGGTGTTATCAAACACGTCGACAAACAGGAACGCAAAGATCACGCTCACCAGGCCAACGTTGAACGCGCCGGCGATATCCAGCTGCATAAAGGTCGGCGCAATCGACGGCGGCGCAGAGAACACGCCCGCGAACGGCGTCAGGCCAATGCCCATCGAGATAAAGGTAACAACCAGAATGCCGATCAGTACGGCTCCGGTCACGCGACGCGCTTCCAGCACCACAATGATAAAGAAGCCCAGCAGCGCCAGCAGCGGACCCGGTTTGGTCAGGTCGCCCAGACCGACCAGCGTAGCCGGGTTATCCACCACGATGCCCGCCCCTTCCAGCGCAATCAGTGCGAGGAACAGGCCAATGCCTGCCGCAATCCCGGCACGCAGCGGCAGCGGAATGCTGGCAATAATCCATTCGCGAATTTTAAAAATCGACAGTGCAAAGAAGATCACCGCCGAGAGGAACACCGCACCCAGCGCGATCTGCCAGGTGTAGCCCATATGCAGCACCACGGTGTAGGTGAAGAAGGCGTTCAGGCCCATGCCCGGTGCCAGCGCGATCGGATAGTTGGCGATCAGGCCCATCAGAATCGAACCGATGGCCGCGGCCAGACAGGTGGCGACAAACACCGAGCCTTTATCCATACCGGTCGCCCCGAGGATGCTGGGGTTCACAAACAGGATGTAGGCCATTGCCAGAAAGGTCGTGATACCGGCAATGATTTCGGTGCGCACCGTGGTGTGGTGAGCTTTTAACTTAAAAAGTTTTTCTAACATCATCATCTCTCATCAGCGGAGACGGCCCGCAGGCCTGCTCTCTCTTGCCAAGGCGTTTTCCCGCTATTCCGCGCGTGGTGGCTAAGCTGACGCGGAAAAAGTGAGGAAAATTATTTTTTTATGCCGACGTTTTGCCACCGCTGGCAGCAGAACGTCGTGTGCTATCCCCTGTCCACATAGCAATTGCTATGCCACTCCCTGACGCAATCGTTTCCGTTTCAGCGTGCCGTTGCGGCTAAGAAAATTCTGAACCAGAACGAGGCGCGATTATGGTGCATTGCACCACCTGCGCGCAAACGTTTTCCCGCCGTGCGCAGCCGGGGGTGAAATATTGCGGTAACGCACGCTTTCACACTCTGCCAGGCGATGGCGCTCACGTTTCTGCTGCGCGTTTCAGCAGCTTAAAAACGCCGGGTTACACTGCGTTTAACCCTTTCGCAACAAAAGAGGCAGTGCAATGAAGCCCGCGATTCTGGTCGTTGATGATGATCGTGCCATCTGCGAATTGCTGCACGATGTGCTGAGCGAACATGTGTTTACCGTTTATAGCTGTCATCAGGGGCGCGACGCCCTGGCGCTGCTGGCGCAGCATCCGGAAATCTCCCTGGTGATGCTGGATATGATGCTGCCCGATACCAACGGCCTGCTGGTATTACAGCAGATGCAGCGTCAGCGCCCTGAGCTGCTGGTGATCATGCTGACCGGCATGGGATCGGAAGCCGATATGGTGGTTGGGCTGGAGATGGGCGCCGACGACTATATCGCCAAACCCTTTAATCCCCGTGTGGTGGTGGCGCGGGCCCGTGCGGCGCTGCGCCGCTGCGGGCGACTGGCGCAGCCGGAAACGGTGATTGATGAGGGCTGGCAGTTTAATGGCTGGCGGCTGGATGATGTGCGTTGTCAGCTGTTCAATCCGCAGCGTGAAAGCGTGCCGCTCACTCAGGGCGAATACAGTCTGCTGCGCGCGCTGGTCGGCCACGCGCGTAAAGTCCTGACGCGCGACCAGCTGCTGGAGCTGACCCACAGCGAGAGCCTCGACGTGTTCGATCGCACCATTGATGTGCTGATTATGCGCCTCAGACGCAAAATCGAGGCTAATCCGCATCAGCCCATCCTGATCCGCACCATTCGCGGACTGGGCTATGTTTTTTCCGCCGATGTGATGCGCCCGTCCGCCGCGGCGCGCGAAACGCAAATCGCCTGATCCATCCAGCGCTGCATCTCGCTCAGTGGCCGGATGCCGTCCAGCGCGTTGGCCGCATGCAGATTAAAGCTGGCGCAGGTATGGGCCAGCTTTAACGTCTGTTGCAGGCTGTAGTTCTGATGGCTGGCGTACAGCACGCCGGCGCAGAAGGCATCGCCCGCCCCAACGCTGCCGACAATCTCCTCTGCCGCTAAGCACCAGGCGGGCTGCCACAGGCCGTCGCCCGCTGGCTGCTGGCCCCAGGCACCTTCCGGTGCATGAATCACCACGCGCTGGCGCACACCCTGCGCCAGCAGCCAGCGTGCCGCCGCAGCAAACGCCGCCGGTGACGCCAGCGTGCCACTGCTGCGCAGCTCGATGCCGGTGAGCGCCTGCGCTTCCAGTTCGTTAATCACCAGATAATCGAGCCAGCGCAGTGCCGGCTTCACCAGCGCCTGATACTCGCCGGCGCGCGAAACCAGATCGAGCGAGGTGAGATAGCCGCGCTGCTGCATCTCCGCCAGCAGCCGGGCGCTGCGGGTACCGTACTGCGCATCGGGCTGGTCGAGCTTATCCAGTAACAGCAGATAGCCGAGGTGGAAGATGCGGTGCGCGGTGGCGAGGTGAGCGAAGTGCGCCACATCGAGCTGCGCATTAGCCCCGCGCGCGTGAAAAAAGGTGCGCTGACCGTCCGGCGCGGTCATCACCTGCGTCATCGCCGTGGCTGCCGCACCGGTACGCTGTACGTGCTGACGATCCACATGATGTTCATCCAGCAGCTGCAGCAGGTAATCGCCGTCGCTGTCCTCGCCCAGCATCCCCACGGCGGCCAGCGGCAGATCGACCTGCATGCGCGCCAGGGTAAACAGCACATTCAGTGCCGCACCGCCGCTGCATTTCTCGCTGTGGCTAATCTCCGCCAGCCAGCCCTGTTCTGGCCAGTGGCTGATGCGCTGCACGTGATCCACCAGCATGTTACCCGCCGCCAGAATGCCGTTGCGTGCTGCCATGTCAGGCCCTCCCGGCGCTGCCAAACACCTGCATCTGCTGGGCCACAACGCTGGCGATGTCGCGTTCAACCGCCATTAACAGTTCGGCGAACGAGTCGTAGCGCGCGTCGCGCTGGGTGATTTGCGTTTCAATCGCCCCGAGCGCCGCCTGCGACATACCGGTGTAGAAGTTGATTTTGTGGATGCCGAGGCTGATGGCGCGGCGGAAATCGGCGTCGCTGATGCCGGAACCACCGTGCAGCACCAGCGGAATGCCGGCCGCTGCGCGAATTGCCGCCAGACGGTCAAAATCAAGCCTGGGCTCGCCTTTGTATTTGCCGTGCGCGTTGCCGATGGCCACGGCGAGGCAGTCGATGCCGGTTGCCTGGACAAATTCCGCCGCCAGCGCCGGGTCGGTGAATTTATTGCTGTCCGCTTCGCCAAACAGCGCGCCCCCCTCATCGCCGCCCACGGCGCCCAGCTCAGCCTCGACCGAAATGCCCAGCGCGTGACACATTTTCACCACTTCCCGCGTCTGGCGAATGTTCTCGTCATAGCTCAGGGTTGAACCATCGAACATTACCGAGGTGAAGCCGAGGCGAATTGCCCGCATCACTGCATCAAAATGCAGGCCGTGATCGAGGTTGAGCACCACCGGGATGGCGTGCAGCGCCGCTTCGGCACGGATAGCGGCGATCAGCGGTTCCAGGCTGACGTATTTAAAATGCACCTCGGCAATGTTGATGATAAACGGCGAACGCTGCTGTTCCGCCGCATGGAACAGCGCGCGCAGAAAGTGGGTGTCGAGAACGTTGAACGCGCCGAGCGCGTAACCGTGCTGCTGCGCATGGGCGAGGCCCTGCGCCAGAGAGATCAGTGCCATGGAACACTCCTGTTATGCCAGCCAGCGGTGATATTCGTTACACAGCAGCCAGCGCGGCGCTTCATCCTCATCAATCGGATTAAAGCGCGCCAGCGGGGTAAGAAAGACGTTGTCGTGCTCATCGTCATTGGGCATGGAGACTTCGCCCACCAGCACATCGCCGTAGCCGGTTTCGCCCCAGAAGCTGTGCCAGACACCGGGCAGTAACGTGACGCTCTCGCCGGGTGACAGCCGCAGCTGGGAACCGGCGGCATGGGTCTGGCAGATGCCATCCAGCGTGACCTGTACCGGCGAATCCGCCAGCCGATCGCCGTCGCGATTGTGTAGCGTGACAATCAGGTTGCCACCGCCGCGGTTGATAATGTCTTCCATTTTTTGCGGATGATAATGCATCGGCGTCACCTGCCCTTCGCGCACGTGCATGATCTTCTCCGCATACGGTTTGCCCCACGGCTGTCCGCCGCGTGAACCGTTGCGCAGGGTAAACAGCGTCAGGCCGGTCTGGCTGAAATCATCGGCACCAAAACTGGTGACATCCCAGCCGAGATGCAGCGCCAGCAGTTCGGCAGCGGCTGAGGTGTCCAGCTCGCGCCACTGGCTGAGACCGTAATCGGCCCACGGCGGCAGATGCACATCCTGCCGCAGAAAGAATTCGCGGGTCAGTTGCAAAATCGCGTTAACTTCGGAACGTTGCATAGCTGCGTCTCCGGCGGGCGTCGCGGCGCGCAGTGTGCACCGCGACGCCCGTGTGGCTTATTTCACCGTCCAGCCTTTGTAGCTGCTGACATTGTTACGATCGATCAGCGTTACCGGAATCAGCACCGGCTTATCCGGCGCTGGCTTGCCCTGCAGGATGTCATAGCCAATCTCAACTGCTTTGGCCGCCATCACCTGCGGATCCTGGGCTGGCGTTGCGACAAACAGCGAGCCTTTGCGCTTCAGCGCCTCTTCGCCGTCTGGCGATCCATCGACGCCGACGATAAAGAATTCGCTACGCTGCGCCTGTTTCGCCGCCAGATCGGCACCGATAGCGGTAGGATCGTTGATGGCGAACACGGCATCAATCTTCGGATTGGCCGACAGCAGACCGGTCATCACTTCCAGTCCGCCTTCGCGACTGCCTTTGGCGTTCTGGTTGTAAGAGAGCAGTTTGATATCCGGGTGGGTTTTCAGCTCATTCATGCAGCCTTCCACGCGGTTCTGCACCGCTGACACCGGTGGTCCGTTGATGATGACCACGTTGCCTTTGGCTTTCAGGCGGTCGGAGATGTATTTACAGGCCATGGCCCCGGCCTGGGTGTTGTCAGAGGTGATGGTGGCATTGGCACCGTCCGCGGCCACGTCCACCGCTACTACCACGATGCCGGCATCACGCGCCCGCTTCACCGCCGGCGCGATGCCTTTGGAGTCGGCGGCGTTGAGGATGATCATGTCCACTTTAGCGGCAATGAAGTTGTCAATCTGCGCCACCTGCTGGCCAAGATCATAGCCGCTGGAGACCAGCGTCACGTTGACCTTATCGCCCGCCAGCTGACGCGCCTTGAGCTCCGCCCCTTTGGTGATCTGGACGAAGAACGGGTTAGCCAGATCGCCCACCGTCACGCCGATGGATTTCAGTTCTTTGGCCTGCACAAATGGCGCACTTAACAGTGTCGCGGCCAGCAGTCCGGTGATAATCGGATTAAAACGCATAGTCGATGTTCTCCTGCTTTTTTGGTTTTATGCCCTGATTGCCTTTGCCCTCACCCTGGCCCTCTCCCGCCCGCGAGAGAGGGAACCGTTCTGCGTGGTGTTCAGGTGAAGCACTTGTTTTCTAAATCTTCTCTCCGGACAGCCCCCTCTCCCGCGAGCGGGAGAGGGTTGGGGTGAGGGCCAGGGCCAGCGCCCGCCACTCACCCCACGTGATGCCGTGTACGGTACTTATCGATCAGCACCGCAATAATGATCACCCCGCCCTTAATCACCAGCTGCCAGAAGTACGACACGCCCATCAGCGTCATGCCGTTGTTCAGCGTGGCGATAATCAGCGCGCCAATCAGCGTGCCGGTAATGGTGCCAATGCCGCCGACAAAGCTGGTCCCGCCCAGAATCACCGCGGCGATCGCGTCCAGCTCATAGCCCACGCCAAGGTTGCCGTTAGCGCTGTACAACCGCGATGCGCTCATCAGGCCACCCAGCCCGGACAGCAGGCCGCTCATGGCGTAGACAAACACCAGCACCGCACCGACTTTGATGCCGGTCAGGCGCGCTGCCTGCATGTTGCCGCCCACCGCATAGATGTGCACGCCAAGCGTGGTGCGACGCAAAATAAACCAGCACAGCGCAATCACCGCAAACGCAATGATAATCAGCCACGGGATCGGTCCGAGATAACCGTTGCCTATCCACTCAAAGTTGATGTCTGAATTGATTACCGTGGTGCCGTTAGCCAGCAGATAGGCCGCCCCGCGCAGCGCGGTATAGGTGCCCAGCGTGACGATAAACGGCGGCAGGCCCGCCCAGGCGACCAGAATGCCGTTGAACAGCCCCATGATCAGCCCGGCTCCGAGCGCGGCGGGGATGGTCAGCCCGGCAAACGCCGGATCGAGCGACACCACCATCGCCACCACCGCCGTGGTGCCCAGCATTGAGCCAACCGACAGGTCAATACCGCCGGTGAGAATGACAAACGTCATGCCCGCCGCCAGCACAATGTTGATGGAGGCCTGACGCGTGATATTCAGCAGGTTAGCTTCGGTAAAAAAGTTCGGAGCGACAAAGCCAAATACCGCCACGATCAGGATCAGAATCGGCAAGATACCCACGGTTTGCAGCAGGTCACTCATCAACGCACGTTTTAGCGTTGGACTTTTTACGCGTGCGGTTTCACTGGTCATTCCCGTCTCCTCAGGCCTGGACCGGCTGCGCGCCGGTGGCCAGTGTCATTATGTTTTCCTGGCTAATCTGCTCGCCGCTCAGCTCGCCGGCGATGGTGCCTTCGCGCATCACGTATACGCGGTCACTCATGCCCACCACTTCCGGCAGCTCGCTGGAGATCATCAAAATCGCCACGCCCTGCTGCGCCATCTGGTTCATCATGCGGTAGATTTCACTCTTGGCGCCGACATCTACGCCGCGCGTCGGCTCATCCAGAATCAGGATGCGCGGCGCTATCGAAACCCAGCGCGAAATCAGCAGCTTCTGCTGGTTGCCGCCGGATAAGCCGCCAGCGCGCACCTGGGCGTGCGGCACGCGGATATTCAGTGATTGAATCGCCTCGCTGGCGATCTTCTGCCCTTTGCGCCGGTTAAGCAGGCCGTAGCTGGCATCGCGCTCAAGCGTGGCCATCACGATGTTTTCCTGCGCCTCCAGTTCCAGAAACAGCCCCTGCTCTTTGCGGTTTTCGGTCAGGAAACCGATGCCGCGCGCAATCGCGTCTCGCGGCGAGTGAATCTGCACTTTTTCACCGTCGATCCAGATTTCCCCGCCGGCTGGCTGATGCACGCCAAAAATCAGCTGCGCCAGCTCGCTGCGGCCGGCACCGACCAGTCCGGCCAGTCCGACGATCTCCCCGGCGCGCACCGCGAGGCTGCTGGGATGCACTTTGCGGTTGTCGGTCAGATGATTTACCGCCAGGCGAATTTCGCCGAAGGTAATGGCGCGATCTTTGTTGAACAGATCGCTGAGCGGACGGCCGACCATCATGCGCACCAGTTCGCTGGCGTTCAGCTGTTCGCGCGTCAGGCTGCCGACGTACTGGCCGTCGCGCAGCACGCTGACGCGATCGGAGAGTTCATACACCTCCGCCATGCGGTGGCTGATGTAGATGATCGCCATGCCTTCGCTGCGCAGGCGTTTGATCAGCGCAAACAGCTGTTCGGTTTCGCGATTCGAGAGCGCAGCGGTGGGTTCGTCCATCACCAGGATGCGGCTGTTGCGATGCAGCGCGCGGGCAATTTCCACCTGCTGCTGTTCGGCGATGCTCAGGCGACTCACCAGATCGGTGGCGCTGAACTGCGCGCCAAGGCGGTTAATCACCTGCTGCGCTTCTTCCGCCATCTGGCGACGCTTCACCAGCCCGCCACGGGAAATTTCACTGCCGAGAAAGATGTTTTCCGCCACCGTCAGATTCGGTGCCAGGTTGATTTCCTGATAAATCAGGGTGATCCCTGCCGCCAGCGCCTCTTTCGGGCCCCGGATGGCGTAGGGTTGACCATCGATAAGAATTTCCCCGCTGCTGGCGGTATACGCGCCGGCCAGAATCTTCATTAAGGTACTTTTACCGGCACCGTTTTCGCCCATCAGCGCGTGCACTTCACCCGGCCAGACGGTCAGGTCGACGCCTTTCAGCGCATAGAAGCTGCCGAAGCGCCGGGTAATTGCCCGCATTTCTAATATCGGTGTCGCCGCCATCTTCAGGCTCCTGCTGCCAGTGGATAGCCGCGAGTTAAGCAACGCCAGATAAATGGAAAATGTCAGACGCCGTTCATATTTGTCATATTGCGCCCCGGCCGCGCTTCTATACTCGCCGGAGTTGAGCGGTGAGGAGCGGCAGCAATGAGTCACAGTCTGCACTGGCACGCCGGCGCGCGCGGGCGCCTGCTGATGTTTAACCTGCTGGTGGTGAGCGTTACGCTGGCGGTGAGCCTGGTGGCTATTTTCGGTTTTCGCCACGCCGGTCACATTCAG
Source organism: Pantoea sp. B_9 (assembly GCF_008632015.1). Taxonomy (NCBI): domain Bacteria; kingdom Pseudomonadati; phylum Pseudomonadota; class Gammaproteobacteria; order Enterobacterales; family Erwiniaceae; genus Pantoea; species Pantoea sp. B_9. Next base: position 91,476 of record NZ_VWVL01000002.1, read on the forward strand.
GAGCAGGCGCAGGCACAAACGCTGGCCGATATGAACGGCAGCCTGGCGCTGGCGCGTGATACGGCCAATGTCGCCATCGCCGCGGTGCGGCTGGCGCAGGTGGTGGGCGCGCTCGAATACCAGAGCGAGTCGGCGCGTCTGCAGCAGACCCAGCAGGCGCTGCAGCAGTCGCTGAGCCAGCTGGCCAGCGCGCCGCTGGCCGCACAGCAGCCGGCGCTGCTGGCACGCATCCGCGAGCGCAGCCAGATGCTGGAGCAAAGCATCAGCCAGCTGCTGCTGGAGGGGCATCAGCGCCATTTACAGCGTAACGTGATGCTCAGCGGCCTGTGGCAGGCGCAGCTGCTGCTCAACCGTATCGACCTGCTGGCCAGCGACGGCGCGTTTCTGCCGCTGCGCCAGCAGACGGCCGCGCTGTTAACCGTGGCAATTCAGTCCGCCACGCCGCAGGCCGCAGTGCAACAGCTCAACAGCGTGCTGCCGATCTGGTCTGCGCTGCCGCTGCAGGGCGTGCTGGCGATGCAGCGCGCGCGGCTGGTCAGCACCTGCCAGCAGCTGCTGCCGGTGGCCGATCAGCTGGAGCAGAGTGATATCGCCATCGCCTACGCCACGTATCGCATCAAGGCGCTGGTGGCGATGCTCAACGAAGACATCACCCACTACGTTCAGCTGGTGGCGCAGCAGAGCGATGCGCGCAGCGCCACCGCTCATCAGGAACTGGATTCGATCATCGGTTTCATCGGTCTGTTTATGCTACTGGCGCTGCTGATTACCGGTTACGCCGGTTACTACATCTACCGCAATCTCGGTTCCAGCCTTACCGCCATCGCGCACGCCATGACGCGGCTGGCGCAGGGGGAGAAAAGCGTCAGCGTGCCCGGCCTGGCACGGCGCGATGAGCTGGGCGATCTGGCGCGCGCCTTTAACGTGTTCGCCCGCAACACCGCTTCGCTGGCGCACACCTCGCAGCTGCTGAAAGAGAAAAGCAACCAGCTGGAATCGACCTTCCTCGCCATGCGCGACGGCTTCGCGCTGTTTGATAACAGCGGGCAGCTGGTGGTGCGAAGCCCAGCAGTACGCCGAACTGCTGGGCTTCGCACCGCGCGAGCTGCATCGCGGCATGCACTATCAGCGTTTGCTCGATCGCGTCGATGTGCAGCTCAGCAGCCTGCACGACGCGCAGGAAGTGAGGTTACCGGATGGCCGCACGCTGGAACTGCGCTTCAGCCCGGTGCCGCGGCGCGGCATGGTCAACACGGTGCTGGAGCGCACCTCGCGTAAGGCGCTGGAAGCGGCACTGCTGCACAGCCAGAAGATGAAAGCGGTCGGTCAGCTAACTGGCGGCCTGGCGCACGATTTCAATAATTTGCTGGCGGTGATCATCGGCAGCCTGGCGCTGACCGTCGATCAGCTGCCGCCCGGCACGCTGGCCAGCCGCATTGAGCGCGCGCGGCTGGCCGCCGATCGTGCCGCTCAGCTGACGCAGCGTCTGCTGGCCTTCTCACGCAAGCAGGCGCTTTATCCGCGTGCCGTTGCGGTGGTGGAGCTGGTGGAAAATCTGCAGTCGCTGCTGCAGCACTCCCTGCTGCCCGGCCAGCATCTGGTGGTGGATGCGCAGCGCCCCGGCTGGCCGGCGTGGATTGATGCCGGCCAGCTGGAGAACGCCCTGATGAATCTGGTGGTGAACGCGCGCGATGCCATGGAGCGCCAGAGCGGCGAGATCCGCCTGCGCATCTGGAATCAGCGAATTCAGGAGGCTGATGGCAAGCGCGACCGCGTCACCATTGAAGTGATTGACCACGGCTGCGGCATGTCCGCCGAGGTGCGGGAACAGGTGTTTGAACCCTTCTTTACCACCAAAGCCACCGGCAGCGGCAGCGGGCTGGGGCTGTCGATGGTGTACGGATTTGTGCGCCAGTCCGGCGGACAGATCGAACTGGAGACCGCGCCGGGCCAGGGCACCACGGTGCGGCTGCTGCTGCCGCGTGCGCCGGAAGCCGCGCAGCCGCTGGTGAGCGCGCCGGTGCTGACGCCACGTGCCAGCCGCGATCGGCTGATCCTGGTGCTGGATGACGAGCCGGCGGTGCGACAGACGCTGTGCGAACATCTGCATCAGCTGGGTTATCTGACGCTGGAGTGTGCTGACGGCGAGAGTGCGCTGACGCTGCTGCGCCAGACGCCGGATATCGATTTGCTGATCAGTGACCTGATGCTGCCGGGTGCCCTGAACGGTGCGGATGTGATTCGTCAGGCGCAGCAGCAGTGGCCACAGCTGGCCACCCTGCTGATCAGCGGTCAGGATCTGCGCCAGACGCCGGTGACGCTGCCGCTGTGTGAACGGCTGGCGAAACCCTGGCAGCAGGCGCAGCTGGTGCAGGCGCTGGAGCGCGCCTGGCAGCGCAGTGAACGGCTCAGTCGCGCGCGGCAGGCTGCCACAGCGGCACCCCTTTCCCGGTGATGTAGCGTTTACGCAGCCGGCTGGAAATGGCGTCCATCACCATCACCACGACCACCAGAATCACGGTCAGGAACATCACCACATCCCAGTTCCACAGGCGCATGTTTTCGGCGTAGACCAGCCCGACGCCACCGGCGCCGACAAAGCCCAGCACCGCCGCCGAGCGGGTGTTGGACTCAATCTGATACAGACTCAGCGCGAGAAAGGTGGGAAACGATTGGGTAAAAATGCCGTAACGGTGTTTTTGCAGGCTGTTGGCCCCCACTGCGCTCAGGCCGCGACTGGGTGAGCGTTCAACCGCTTCATGCCCTTCGGCATACAGCTTGCCCAGCAGGCCGATGTCCTGCATCACAATCGCCAGCACCCCGGCCAGCGGCCCCATGCCTACCGCCCGCACGAAGATCAATCCCCAGATGGCCATGTCGATGCCGCGCAGCACATCCAGCAGCCGGCGCACCAGCAGCGATATCGGCCGCGTCAGCGGATCGTGCATCACATTGCGCGCCGCCAGAAAGGAGACCGGCAGCGCGATGGCGGTGGCGGTGAGCGTGCCGGCAAACACGATAGCCAGCGTGATGCCGACCTGCGAGAAATAGTAGCCAAACGGCCAGTTGACGAAATCCTGCCAGACGAACATGCGCAGGAAATAGCGTCCGAGCTGCTGGCAGCCGATGGCAAAGCGCTGCCAGTCGATGCCGAACACGCTGAAGAAGAACAGATAGTAGAGCACCAGCGCCAGCGCAATCAGCGCGATGCGGCGCAGATAACGGTTTTGCGCGGCAAACAGTGCAGCGTGCTGCTGTTTCAGTTTCGCCACGTCGGGCGCTAAGGCGATCATTTTACGTCTCCTTCTACCACACGGCGGCGCAGCCAGCCGGATAGCGTATCCAGCAGCGACACCACCACGATGATCAGCAGCAGCGTCATGCTGACCTGATCGTAGCGATCCAGTTTGATGTTGGTCATCAGCTCCTGACCGATGCCACCCGCGCCCACCAGCCCGAGGATGGTGGAGGAGCGGAAGTTAATTTCCAGCCGCATAAAGCTGTAGGAGAGAAAGGTCGGTTTCACCTGCGGCCAGAAGGCGAAGCGCATACGCTGCAGCTTGCTGGCACCACAGGCGGCGAGACCGCGCACCGGTTTATCGGAGGCGCTCTCAATTGATTCGTAGAACAGTTTGGTCAGACTGCCGATGGTGTGCAGCGCCAGCGCCAGAAAGCCGGGGATGGCACCGATGCCGAACGCCATCACGAACATGACCGCCCACGCCAGCTCCGGCATGGTGCGCAGGAAGGCAACAAAGGCGCGAATCGCCATGCGCAGGCTGCGCGGCGTCTGGGTGTTATCAGCGGCGAAAAACGCCAGCACGGCGGCGATCAGTACCGCAATCAGGGTGGAGGACAGCGCCAGCTGCAGGGTTTCCCAGATCAGCGGCAGCTGAAAGTGCAGGCGATAGCCCCAGTAAGCCAGCGAACCCTCGGTTTTGACGTCCGCGAACAGCAGCGGCAGGTGCAGCACCGGCAGCGTCGCGCCGATGTAGTCAAAGAAGTGAGGCAGCGATTGCCAGACCGTGACCAGGTTGAATTCCGCCACGTTGCCGGCCGCGAGATAGAGCGCCACCAGCAGCAGCGACCACAGCAGCGTGTCGCGCTTTTGCTGGCGGCGAATACGTTGGTAGTAGTGTTCGAAATCGGTCAAGGGAGAGATCCTTTGTTGATGCCAGCAGGGTAATCAGGTCGCCATAAATGGCGACCCTACAATATTGTCTGCATGGCGTCGTAGGGTGCGCATTGATGCGCACCTTGCCACGCGTTGCCCTGAGCGGTTACCCGCGAGCACCCTTCATCAGGTCGCGCTTCATATCGATGATATTCTGGTAATCCGCGACGCTGGCGGCGCCGATGTGCTGGGCGCCGCCCACCGCTTTAACAAAGCAGCTGTGATCTTCTTTATCCAGCTTTTTGATCGCGGCCACCACTTTCGCTTTGAAGTCAGCGGGCAGGTTATTACTCACCAGAATCGGGCCGTTAGGAATCAGCGGCGACTGCCAGATGATGCGGATCTGCTTCATCAGATCCGGGTGATCCATACGAATCAGACGACCAAAGGCCCCCGAGGTATAACCACTGTTGTAATCGCCAATCAGCGACGTCCAGGTCACCGCGCCGTCGAACTGGCCGTTCAGCACGCCGAGGATGTCCTGCTCGTGGCCACCGGAAAACGTCACGCTGGAGAAGGTGTTGTTGTACTTATCATCCACCGTACCGCCAAACTCTTTCTTAAAGGCCTGATTCGGCATCAGGAAGCCGGAGGTGGAATCCGGATCGGCCATGCCAAACGATTTACCTTTCAGATCTTCCAGCTTCTTATACGGGCTGTCGGCTTTGACGATCACCACCGAGTGGTAACCTTTCGAGCCATCTTTGTCATCCACCACGATACCGACGATATCCACGGCCTTCGGGTTTTGCAGATAGACCGAGGCGTAAGACGCCGGCGACATGCTCAGCACCATATCGATCTTGTTGCCCAGCAGTCCCTGAATCACGCCGGCATAGTCAGACGAGTTGCGCAGTTGCGTATCCACGCCCAGTTCTTTGTCGAAGAAGGTTTTCACACACTGGTTATCGCCAATCTGCTGGGTGGCGTTCTGCCCGCCCAGAATTCCCAGGTTCAGCTGTTTCGGTGCATCCGCTGCGTTAACGCCAAAAGCCATCAGAGCGCCTGTCAGTAAAGCTAAAGCAGTCAGTTTCATTGTGAGATTTTCTCTTGCCGTGGGAGTTAGTGGAGCTGGTTAATTTCGTCGCCGTACAGCGCATGCAGCAGGCTGTCGGTCAACTGAGCGGGATGGCCGTCAAACAGCACTTTGCCGCGCTGGATGCCGATCACCCGGGTGCAATACTGCTGCACAAGTTCAATTGAGTGCAGGTTGACCATCACGCTGATGCCCTGCTCGCTCACCTGGCGCAGCACATCCATGATGCGTTTGGTATTTTTGGGATCGAGTGACGCCACCGGCTCGTCGGCCAGCAGGATTTTCGGGCGCTGCATCAGCGCGCGGCAGATGGCGACGCGCTGCATCTGGCCGCCGGACAGATTCTCCGCCCGCTGCAGCGCCTGCGGCAGCATGTTCATCCACTGCAGCAGTTCAATCGCCTGCGCACGGTCGGTGTCGGAGAAGATTTTGAAAAAGGATTTCAGCGTTGAAGTCTGGCTGAGCCGGCCCAGCAGCACGTTGGTCAGCACGTCGAGGCGCGGCACCAGGCAGAAGTCCTGAAAGATCATGCCGCACTCGCTGCGCCATTCGCGCATCTGCCGGCTGTTGAGCGTCACCACATCGCGGTCCGCCTCGCCGTGACGCATGCTGAGAATCGCGCCTTCGCTGCTGGCAATGGTGCCGTTCAGCATATGCAGCAGGGTCGATTTGCCTGCGCCCGAGCGGCCGATTACCGCCACCAGCTCGCCCGCATGCAGATCGAAACTGACATCATCCAGCACGCGGTTATCACCGAAGGCTTTGCACAGCCCCTGCACCGACAGCACCTTGTCGCCATGGCGCTGGGCAGGATGTGCATTGTCGACGACGGTTTTGAGTAGTGCCTGTGCCATGTTGCGCTCCATCTCTTCTGAGGTGTTGATTGCCCGTTATTACGGACACTGGCGATGAAGGTCTGATGACAGAACCATGATTAAACGGTGACAGCGTCGCGCAAACCGACAGCAAACTGCTGGCCATCGAACGGTAGGCTGACGTTTTCCGGTAACCCATTGTCCAGCAACCAGTTATCCATCTCATGTGACAGGTGCACCAGCCATGCCTGGCGCGGAGCCAGCCGGGCCACGATGTCCAGTGCGCGGGTAACGTCGTTGTGATTACCCGCCGCGGCGCGCGGCGCATCGTTACAATCGATCACCAGCTGATCAAGCGGCTGGCCCTGCAGGAAATCGGCGGTGTCCGGCGGCAAACCACAGGTGTCGCACAGCCACGCCAGCCGCGTGCCATGCCAGTCGAACAGGTAGCCGTAAGTCAGCCGCGAATGCTGCAGTGGCAGCGCCGTCACCTGCAGGGTGCCGAAGCTGTGCGCGACAAAAGGCGTCAGCGCCGGGCGAAACGCCAGCAGGCCGGGATGCTTAAACAGATCGTCGCAGCCCTTTTCATCCGGTGGCGCCCACACCGGAATCGGCGCGCCCCGGCCCCAGCGCAGACTGAACAGGCCGGCCACGTGATCCATATGGAAATGCGTCAGCAGAATGCGGTTCAGCTCACCGGGCTGGAAGCGCTGATGCAGATCGGGCAGACCGGCATCGAGCAGGATGCGCTCGCGACCGGTGTCGATCAGCGCGCTGGTGGCGTGACGCGCATAGCGTGGCTGCTGCCGGGCGCGTTCACAGGCGCGACAGTCGCAGCCGAACAGCGGCGCGGCCTGCACGCCGCCCGTACCGAGAAAGGTCAGATTCATGGCGGATGCTCCAGTAACTGGCGCAGCTGATGGAGCGTGTCGATCAGCGCGCCGTCGTTGTTGAGCGCGTGGCAGTGGGCGGGCAGCGGTTCTGCCGCACGCGCCAGCCGTCGCTGAATGTCAGCTTCACTTTCGCGTCCGCGCTGGCGCAGCCGTGCCGCCAGCACGGCCGGCGAGACCTGCAGCACCAGCGGCAGCAGCTGCTCGCCGTAGTGCTGACGCACGACTGGCAGATGCAGACGTGAACCGTTGACCAGCACGTTGAGACCGCGCGCCAGCCAGTGGTCAATCTCCTCGCCGAGCGCGTAGCTCAGGCCGTGTGCGCGCCAGCTGATGGCAAACAGGCCGAGCGCTTCACGCCGGCGGAATTCGGCTTCGCTCAGCGCCACGTGGTTTTCACCGCCGGCATCAGCCGGCCGCGTGATATAGCGATGGGCGATCACCAGCTTGTCCGGCGGCGCCTCGCGCAGCGCGTTCAGCAGGCTGTCTTTACCCGAGCCCGAGGGCCCGGTCAGCCAGATGAGGCGCGCCATCAGAACACCAGCCTGCCCTGTGACCAGACGTGGCGAATGTGCACATGACCGTGATCGGTGTGTGCCAGCACCAGGTCGGCGCGCAGCCCTTCCGCAATCGTGCCGCGATCGTGCAGGCCAATCGCCTGTGCCGGGTTGCGCGTGACCAGCGCCGCCGCCTGCGGTAGCGTCAGCGCATTACGCTCGTCGGCCACCAGGCGGAATACCGCATCCAGCAGGCTGGCCGGATAGTAATCCGACGAGAGGATGTCCAGCAGGCCGTGGCTGGCCAGCTGCCACGCCGCGACATTGCCGGAGTGCGATCCGCCGCGCACAATGTTGGGCGCGCCCATCAGCACCCGCATGCCGCAGTCGCGCGAGGCGCGAGCCGCTTCAAGCGTGGTGGGAAACTCGGCAATGGCGCTGCCCACCGCGTGTGACTCCGCGACATGCGCCGCCGTGGCATCATCGTGGCTGGCAACCGGAATACCGCGCGCCTGGCACAGGCCAGCGATGGCGTTGCGGTTCGGCGTGGAGAATTCGGCAGCCAGCGCCAGCTGTTCGCGCTCAAACTGATCCATCTGCTCATCGTTGAGCTGATATTTGCCCTGATAGTAGGTGCGGTACATCTCCAGCGACGCATACTGGCGCTGACCCGGCGAATGATCCATCAGCGACACCAGCGACAGCTCCGGGGTGCTCATCAGCGCTTCGAACAGCGGCAGCGTGGTGTGGTGCGGCAGCTCACAGCGCAGGTGCAGCTGGTGGTCGGCGCGGTTAATGCCCTTGCGGTTGCTGTCCTGAATCGCCGTAATCATTTTGCTCAGGTTTTCAAGGCGATGACCGCCGTCGCGCACGTCACCGACGCCGATGGCATCCAGCACCGTGGTGATGCCGCTGGCGACCATCAGTGCATCGTGGCTGCTCATCGCCGAATGCGCCGGCCAGTCGACTTTAGGCCGTGGCGTAAAGAATTTATCGAGGTTGTCGGTATGCAGCTCGACCAGCCCCGGCAGCAAAAACGCGTTCCCGCCGTCCAGTGCGCCCGGCTGCTGACTGCCGCTGTCGCTGAAGCTGGCGATCCGGTCGCCGCGCATCTCCAGCGATCCGCTGACGACCTCATTTTCCAGCACCAGCCGGACATTATTCACGATCATGCCTGTTCTCCTGTGTGCAGCGGCTGCATGACGTGCAGGCGGTCGGCCACCCGGGCGCGCACCGCTTCGTCATGGAAAATACCTACGATAGCGGCGCCGCGGGCGCGCGCCTGTTCAATCAGCTCCACCACCGCCGCGCTGTTAGCGCTGTCGAGTGACGCCGTGGGTTCATCCAGCAGCAGCACCGGATAGTCAGCGATAAAGCCGCGTGCGATGTTGACGCGCTGCTGTTCCCCGCCGGAGAAGGTCGAGGGGGCCAGCGACCACAGGCGCTGCGGCACGTTAAGACGCGTCAGCAGTTCGCGGGCGCGCTGTTCACAGCGGGCGCGTTCGACGCCGCGCTCCAGCAGCGGCTGCATCACGATCTCCAGCGTCGGTACGCGCGGAATCACGCGCAGAAACTGGCTGACCCAGCCGACGGTGTCACGGCGGATCGCCAGCATCTGACGCGCCGGTGCCTGTGCCAGATCGACCCACTGGCCGTGATGCTGCAGCCAGATGTGGCCGCTGTTGGCCTGATAGTTACCGTACAGCGCACGCAGCAGCGTGGATTTACCGCTGCCGGAACGCCCGTGCAGCACCACGCATTCGCCGGCGGCCACCTCAAGGCTGGCGTGCTGCAGCACCGGCAGCTCGGCGCTGTTCTGGTTGTGCAGCACAAAGGTTTTGCTGAGATTCTCTACGCGCAAAATGGGTTGCATGTTGATGTCCTGATAATGATTCGTGCAGCCGCACGTAACCGTAGCGGCGCGATTTATCGCGCATTTAACAGCAACGCTCGCTGTTCAACTGAGCGCAATAAATTGCGCCGCTACGATTGGTGCACACCTCATGAGTAGTGCGCATTAATGCGCACCGCCAGCGTGTTCTATGCCAGCACCGATGAAACCAGCAGCTGGGTGTACGGATGGTGCGGATCGTCGAGCACCCGGTCGGTGAGCCCGCTCTCCACCACTTTGCCCTGCTTCATTACCAGCAGGCGGTGCGCCAGCAGACGCGCGACGCCCAGATCGTGGGTGACGATAATCACCGCCAGATTCAGCTCGCGCACCAACGTGCGCAGCAGATCCAGCAGGCGCGCCTGCACCGAGACATCCAGCCCGCCGGTCGGCTCATCCATAAACACCAGCGTCGGCTGCGTCACCAGGTTGCGCGCAATCTGCAAACGCTGCTGCATACCGCCGGAAAAGGTGGTGGGCAGATCGTCGATGCGGTTAGCCGGGATTTCGACGTCCTGCAGCCAGCGCAGCGCCTCGTTGCGGATGTCGCCGTAATGGCGCTGTCCAATCGCCATCAGACGCTCACCAATATTGCCGCCCGCCGTCACCTGCGGACGCAGGCCATCCAGCGGATGCTGATGCACCACGCCCCACTCGGTGCGCAGTAACCGCCGGCGCTCGCTCTCGCTGAGCTGATACAGATCGCGGCCGCGGTAAAGAATGTTGCCCTGCTGGGGCGCCAGACGCGCCGACAGGCTGCGCAGCAGCGTGGTTTTCCCCGAGCCGGATTCACCGACAATCCCCAGCACCTCTCCGGGATAGAGCGCAAAACTGACGTCTTCAAAACCTTTGCCCGGCGCGTAGAGGTGCGTCAGGTTATTGACCGCGAGCAGCGGCTGTTCACTGTGCATGCTGTTGTTCCTGCTGCTGGTGGCAAAAATCGGTATCGGAGCAAACAAACATGCGCGTACCGGCATCATCCATCACCACTTCGTCGAGATAGCTGTGGCGCGAACCGCACAGCGCACAGGGTTGTTCCCAGCTCTGCACGCTGAACGGATGATCGTCGAAATCAAGACTTTCCACTTTGGTGTAGGGCGGCAGCGCATAAATGCGTTTTTCACGTCCGGCACCAAACAGCTGCAGTGCCGGCATCATGTGCATCTTCGGGTTGTCGAATTTGGGAATCGGCGACGGATCCATCACGTAGCGATCGTTAACCTTCACCGGATAGGCATAGGTGGTGGCGATATGGCCGTAGCGGGCGATATCTTCATACAGCTTGACCTGCATGATGCCGTACTCCTCCAGCGCGTGCATGGTGCGGGTTTCGGTCTCACGCGGCTCAATAAAGCGCAGCGGCTCCGGGATCGGCACCTGGAAAATCAGCACCTGATCCTCTTCAAGCGGCGTCTCCGGAATGCGGTGCCGCGTCTGGATCAGCGTGGCGTCCTTAGTGGCTTCGGTGGTTGCCGCCCCGCTGACGCGCTGGAAGAAGCGCCGGATAGAGACCGCGTTGGTGGTGTCATCCGCGCCCTGATCGATCACTTTCAGCACGTCGCTGTCGCCAATAATGCTGGCAGTGATTTGAATGCCGCCGGTGCCCCAGCCATACGGCATCGGCATTTCGCGGCCGGCAAACGGCACCTGATAGCCGGGGATCGCGACCGCTTTCAGAATGGCGCGGCGGATGGTGCGTTTAGTCTGCTCATCCAAGTAGCCGTTGTTGTAGCCGGTTAACTCACTCATCATTCTGCTCCTGATGCTGTTGGCGCAGCCGCTGTAGCAGCTCCAGCTCCGCCTGGAAATCCACGTAGTGCGGCAGTTTCAGGTGCGAGACAAAGCCGGCGGCTTCGACGTTATCGGCGTGCGACAGCACGAACTCTTCGTCCTGTGCCGGCCCGGCAATGCGCTCCTGATACTCGGGTGCCTGCAGCGCACGGTCCACCAGCGCCATCGCCATCGCCTTACGCTCTGCGCGTCCGAACACCAGACCATAGCCGCGGGTAAAGTGTGGCGCGCTGTCGCCCTGGGTGGTGAAGCCGTTGACCATTTCGCATTCGGTCAGCAGGATCTCGCCGATTTCAATCTCAAAACCCAGCTCTTCGGGGCAGATCGACACGCTGAGATAGCCGGTGCGGATTTCACCGGCAAACGGATGGTTGCGGCCATAGCCGCGCTGGGTCGAATAGCCAAGCGCCAGCAGAAACCCCTCGTCGCCGCGCACCAGCTGCTGTAAGCGGGCGGCGCGTGACGCCGGATAACCGGGCGGCTGGCGCGTGATGTCGCACGGCTCGCTGCCGTCATCCTCTTCACGCGCTGCCAGCCCTTCACGCATCATCATGCTGAACACATGCGGGCAACGCTGCGCCAGCGCCTGATCGTCACGCGCGGCGGCCGGCGTTTCGCCGTTGGCCAGCAGGGTAAAATCCAGCAGGCGGTGGCTGTAGTCATAGGTCGGGCCCAGCACCTGGCCACCGGGCAGATCTTTGTATACTGCCGAGATGCGGCGCTCGATGCGCATTTCCGCGGTTTCCAGCGCCAGGCTGTCCGCGAGGCGCGGCAGCGTGGTGCGGTAGGCGCGCAGCAGGAAAATCGCCTCGACCAAATCACCACTGGCCTGTTTGATGGCTAAGGCCGCCAGCTGTGTGTCAAAGATGCCGCCTTCGGTCATCACCCGGTCCACCGCCAGCCCCAGCTGTTGCGCCACCTGGTCGCAGCCCAGCTCCGCCACGCTGCGATCGCCACGGCGCAGATCGGCCTGCAGCTGATGGGCGCTGGCAATCGCCTTTTCGCCCCCTTTCACGGCTACATACATCAGCACACCTCCACGTCGGTGGTGCGTGGCAGCGCCATCATCGCTTCACCGCAGGTGAAAATCAGATCCACCCCCTGCGGGAACGGATGCGGGCGCTCACGCAGGTAGGTCATAATGGCGGCCGGCAGCTGCGGCGCGATGGCGCGCGGCTCACGCAGGCCGGGCCCGGAGAGGCGCAGCGTCAGCCCGCCGTTGAGCGACGGCACTTCGACAATCAGCGTGGTGCTCTTCTCAGGGGACAGATTGTCACCGGCGGCGAAGCAGGCGGGATCGGGATTGGCCGCCGCGTGGGTCAGCGCAAACGGGGCATCGCGCTCATCGACAATCGGTACGCCGGTGTGAAAGCGCAGGTTGCTGCGCACGATATCGCTGTCCACACGGCGATCCAGCCACAGCGCGCTCTCCTGATCGACCAGCGTCAGCAGCACCGCCGTTGCGGCCGGGGAGAGATCGCCCCAGCCCTGCGCCAGCGGCAGCGAGACCATCACGCCCGGGTCGCTCATCGCTTTGAGAATGCGGCGGAAGGCGCGCTGGGCGTCGGCAACCGGATGGTTAAAGCTTGCCAGTAATGTCATTCGTTATCTCCGCGAACCAGCGTAAAGAAATCCACTTTGGAGCTGGCGATTTCCCGTGCGCGCAGCTGGCGCTGCTCTTCACGCAGTGCCGCCAGCGGGGCAATAATTTTTTCCTGCAGCAGCGCCTGGGTTTCCGGCTTTTGCAGCAGCGCATCAATCAGCGCGCAGCGTTCGGCATGCGCCTTATCGCGCCCCAGCACATAGCTAAAACCCAGCGTGCCATCGTGCAGTCTGATCACCGCGCGGGTGACGGTGGCATCGCCCATGACGAAGCGTTTCCCGCTGCCGCCCATGCGCGCCTGCAGACGGGTTAAACCGGTTTCCGCCGGGCGCAGGCGCTCGAAGGCGGGTGTAAGCTGTAGCGACTGCCAGTGGCTGGCCAGCGCGCTGGCTTCACTGTGCGCCAGCACCGAAAGCCAGTGCTGACGGGCGGTTTGCTGTTTCATTGGTGCTCCAGGGTGAGTTCAATCATGTCGCCACGCGTCAGGCTGACGGAGTACTCCGCCACCTGACCGTCCGGCTGTGTATTCAGGGTGCGCACGCACAGCAGCGGCGCGTGCAGCGTAATCTCCAGCTGTTTGCACTCTTTGGCCTGTGCGCGGCGGGTACTGATGCGGGTCTGACGGCGGCTCAGCTGCAGGCCGAGCTGCTGCTGCATGAAGTCGTGCAGGGAACCGTGCTGGAACGTCTGCAGCGCCGGCCACCAGCGCAGGTCGGGCAGATAGTGGTTGATCACGCACACTGGCACGCCGTTGACGCGGCGCAGGGTGCGTAAATGAATGACGCTGGCGCCCTCGTCACTGCCCAGCGCGGCAGCCACGTCGCTGCTGGCCGGACGCAGTACCGCCAGCAGCCGTTCGCTGGTGGGATGACTGCCCTGCTCCAGCAGGTTCTGGCTAAAGCGCGCCTGGGCATGCAGCGGGTAGTCGTACGGGCGCATCAGCACCAGGATGCCGACGCCATGGCGCCGCTGCAGCAGGCCTTTGTTCACCAGCTCATCCACGGCCCGGCGCAGCGTGTGGCGATTGACGGCATAGTAATCGGCCAGCTGCTGTTCAGACGGCAGATAATCGCCGCAGCGATAGCGCTCCTGCAGCGCCTGCTCCAGCTGGGCGGCAACCGCCTGATAGACAGTGGTCGGATGTCTGGATATCTCCATCACGCTCAATACCTCATTCGCTTCAGGTTGAGGGGCGCAGCAAAAGAGGCTGCGGAATGGCGACTACAGTGCGGGAGACAGATGACAGTGCCGTGACGGCTCAGTGACGTGCGGATGAATTTGCTTTAAGGCAGCAGGATGGCAGCCAGACGGCGACCAATTCAATAAAATCCACTTAACTGTTGCCTGTGTGACTATGCGCAAAAAAATTGCGTGCAGTTTCACGCCTTTAACGCTTCCCTTACCGGATGCAGGCTGCGTAAATTCTGCTAATTTAATCAGTAAGCCCTGCCCGGAGCGCGAAACCTTAAAATGATAAACACCTTCAAACTTTCGCACGGTTTTCGCCGCAATTTTTTGCGCGAAGTGATCCTGCCGCTGGTGGCGATTTTGCTGCTGACTTTTCTCGGTGCCGGTTTTGGCCTGTTCTGGAGCACCTCGGCCACCAACCATGAGGCGCGCGAGCAGCAGCAGCGGATGATCGCCGCCTCGTTCAATCAGAGCCTGAGTGAACATCTGCGCCAGCTGCGCAGCCTGACGCGCTGGTCCCCACTCGCCGATCAACTGGCGCAGCCGCAGACGGACAGCGACTGGCTGAATCAAAACGTCGGTAGCTGGCTGTACGATATGTTTGATCATCAGCTGATTGTGCTGCTTGACCGCACCAATCAGCCGACCGCCGTGTGGCGCAACGGCCAGCCGGTGGCGGATCTGCGCATCGGGCCGTACCTGCGCGATCTGTTGCAGACGCCACTGGTGCAAAGCAGTGATGAGGTACCCGGTCCGGCCGACCGCGCGGATTTTGTGCGCATCGGCCAGCGTGCGGCAGCGCTGGCGGTGGGCGATATCAGCAGCACGCGCGAGGCCGGGCGCTACCGGCTGGTGAGTATTAAGTTTCTTGATGATGGCTATCTGCGCAACCTGTCTGAACGCAGTCAGCTGCGGCAGCTCTTCTTTAGCGATGGCGTACCGCAGAACGAACACAAAGCGCGCTATTCGCTGACCTCGCGTCAGGGCGATATCGTCGGCTACCTCAGCTGGGATCCGGACAAGCCGGGCGCGCAGATGTTGCGTACCCTCGGCCCTTCCACGCTGATTTCGGTGCTGCTGATCACCCTGCTGTGTCTGTTTATGGTGCGGCGCATCTGGACTTCCTCGCTCGATTTATCGCAGTCGCTGCTGAAGCTCGGGGCCAGCGAGGCGCAGGCGCAGCATCTGGCGTTTCACGATGTGCTGACCGGACTGCCGAACCGGGCGCTGGTTGAGGATCGGCTGACTCAGGCACTGGCCGCCGCGACCCGTCACGACCAGCGCGTGGCGTTGCTGCTGCTGGATCTGGACCGCTTCAAAATCATTAACGATACCTGGGGCCATCACGCCGGCGATGATCTGATTATCGAGGTGGCGCGCCGCCTGAGCCACCTGGTGCGCGCCAGCGATACCGTCGGGCGTATTGGCGGCGATGAATTTATCATCGTGATGCCGGAGGTAGAGAATATCGGTCAGGTGCAGGCGCTGGCGCAGCGCATCATCGCCGCGCTGGGCGAGCCGTATCAGCTGGTGGGCAACGAGCTGTGGGTTGGCGTCAGCATTGGCCTGGCGCTGGCACCCCGCGATGGCATTGACCGGCTGGAGCTGATGCGCAAAGCCGACATAGCGCTGTACGAGGCGAAAAATGGCGGACGCGGCCAGTATCGCCAGTTTGAAAAGGTGATGGATGAATCGCTGCGCACGCGGCAGCAGATAGCGGCGGATCTGCGTCAGGCGCTGGTCACGTACGACGGTCTGGCGGTGTGGTATCAGCCGCTGATGGAGATCAGCGGCCAGCAGATTGTCGGACTGGAAGCGCTGCTGCGCTGGCATCATCCGCAGCGCGGCGATGTTTCGCCTGCGGACTTTATCGCCATCGCCGAAGAGACCGGCATGATTATTCCGCTGGGCGAATGGGTGCTGCGCGAGGCCTGCAAAACCGCCCTGAAGTTACCGCAGGTGA
The DNA here is from genome assembly GCF_008632015.1 of Pantoea sp. B_9. Lineage (NCBI taxonomy): Bacteria > Pseudomonadati > Pseudomonadota > Gammaproteobacteria > Enterobacterales > Erwiniaceae > Pantoea > Pantoea sp. B_9. The sequence goes on from NZ_VWVL01000002.1 coordinate 107,324, forward strand.
TTGTGGCGGTGAACGTTTCGCCGGTGCAGTTCCGCGCCAGCGGGTTTGTCGAACGCATCATTGAGATTGTGCAGTCGGAAGGTGCCGATCCGCAGCGGCTGGAGCTGGAAATCACCGAAGGCGTGTTGATTGAGGATGAACACGAAGCGCGCAACAGTATCATCGCGCTGCGCGACGCCGGGTTCCGTATCGCGCTGGATGATTTCGGTACCGGTTATTCGAGCCTGAATTATCTCAGCACGTTTCCGGTCGACAAGATTAAAATCGACCGGTCGTTTACCCAGTCGCTGGGCGTGGCGGAGAACTCCACCGCGATTGTTGAATCCGTGGTGCGCCTCGGCCACGCCATGGGCCTGACCGTCACCGCCGAAGGCGTCGAAACCGAGGGCCAGAAAAACGCGCTGGCCGATGCCGGGTGTAATGAGCTGCAGGGATATTTGTTCAGCCGGGCAGTGCCGTTGAGCGAGATTGAGCGGATGGTGTGAGGATGCAGAAGAGACGCGATAAACTGCGTCGCTACGATTTGTACGGGAATGTATTTACGTGCAGATCTATGACGGACATCGTAGCGGCGTTATTTGTCGCGCTTTTCTGAATCTGGATCGGAGAAGTTAAAAAACAATCTGAAAAATCGATTCGGATAGCAGATGCTGTGTGAAAGGAGGCTGTTATGCAATTCAGAAAACAATTACGACTGTTGCATTACGATTACGCTGCAGCGGGAGCTTATTTCATTACCCTCGTTACGCGACAACGGTTATGTCTGTTTGGCCGAATCAGGCAGGCGCAACTGATTCCCAGTAAAACAGGGAATGTTGTATATCAGGAATGGCTTAATCTGTCGTTACGTGTTCCAGGATTGATGACAGATGCATTTGTTGTGATGCCAAATCACCTACACGGCATTTTGTGGCTGTGTGGCGAGAACAATAATTCCTTAAGCAGAATCGTAGCTGGTTATAAGGCAGGCGTTAGTCGGGTTATCGCAAACAGAGTGTGGCAACACAATTTTTATGAGCGGGTTATACGCAATGAAAAAGAGCTGTTTTTCGCACGGCAATATATTGAGCAAAACCCGTTGAGGTGGGAGCTGGATCATTATTATCAACAAGAGTGATGCCGATTATAAAGCGCAATAAATTGCGCCGCTACGATTCGTGCGGCATTGTAGTTCTGCACTACCATCCTGCACACATTGTAGCGGCGCGATTTATCGCGCTGAGTGAAACACTGCACTGCTGCCCGGATGCGCAATAAATTGCGCCGCTACGATTCGTGCAACATATTATTTCTGCACCGCCATCCTGCACACGTTGTAGCGACGCGATTTATCGCGCTGAGTTAAACACTGCACAGCTGACCGAATGCGCAATGAATTGCGCCGCTACGATTCGTGCAACATTTTATTTCTGCACCGCCATTCTGCACACATTGTAGCGGCGCGATTTATCGCGCTGAGTGAAACACTGCACAACTGCCGGAATGCGCAATGAATTGCGCCGCTACGATTCGTGCGGGATTGAATTTTTGCACTACCATCCTGCACACATTGTAGCGGCGCGATTTATCGCGCTAAGTTAACCATTGCACAGCTGCCCGAATGCGCAATGAATTGCGCCGCTACGATTCGTGCGGGATTGAATTTTTGCACTACCATCCTGCACACATTGTAGCGGCGCGATTTATCGCGCTGAGTGAAAGATTGCACAGCTGCCAGAATGCGCAATGAATTGCGCCGTTACGATTCGTGCGGCATTGAATTTTTGCACCCCCATCCTGCACACATTGTAGCAGCGCGCTAACCCTTGCTGTGCAGCAACTGACTGGCGGTGTCGCTAATCACCTGCGCCATGCCGCGGTCTCCCTTCGCCATTGACGACATAAAAGCTTTGGCCTGCTTAAGTGTGATATGCGGCGGCAGCGGGGCCACTTCCGGATCGGTTTTCACCTCCAGCACTACCGGTCGGGTGGCGCTGAGCGCCTGCTGCCACGCCGCCGCCAGGTCTTCGGGCCGGTCGACATAGATGCCCTGCAAACCGAGGCTGTCGGCAAAGCGCGCATACTGCACATCCGGCAGCTGCTGCGAAGCTTCAAAGCGCGGATTGCCTTCCATCACCCGCTGTTCCCAGGTGACCTGATTGAGATCCTGATTATTGAACACGCAGACAATCAGGCGCGGATCGGCCCACTGCTGCCAGTATTTCTGAATGGTGATCAGCTCGGCCAGGTTGTTCATCTGCATCGCCCCGTCGCCCACCAGCGCCACCACTGGCTGAGTGGGAAAGGCAAATTTCGCGGCGATGGCAAACGGGACGGCGGCACCCATGCAAGCCAGCCCACCCGACAGCGTGGCGCGCTGGCCCTGCTTCACCCGATAATCGCGCGCAAACCAGTTGGCGCAGGAGCCCGAGTCCGAGGTGACAATCGCATCTTCCGGCAGCTGCGGGGACATCTCCCACACCACGCGCTGCGGATTGACCGGGTTAGCGGGCGCCATGGCGCGCTGTTCCATCAACGTCCACCAGTCGCGCACCTGCACCGCGATCTCCTCCTGCCAGTGGCGATCCGCTTTATGGGTCAGTAACGGCAGCAGCGCGCGCAGGGTTTCTGCCGCGTCGCCGTGCAGGTTGACCTCGCACGGATAGCGCAGCCCCAGCATCGCCGGATCGATATCGATTTGTACCGCGCGCACTTTGCCTTCCGGCGGCAGAAATTCGGTCCACGGAAAACCGCTGCCAATCATCAGTAAAGTATCGCAATTCTGCATCAGCTCCCACGACGGTTTGGTGCCGAGCAGGCCGATCGAACCGGTGACAAAAGGTGCATCGTCCGGCAGCACGTCTTTGCCCAGCAGCGCTTTGGCCACGCCCGCGCCGAGCACATTGGCAATTTGCACCACTTCGACCGCAGCACCGCGTGCACCGGCACCAATCAGTACCGCAACTTTTTTGCCGGCGTTAAGCACCTCTGCGGCGCGGCGCAAATCCTCGTCGTAGGGCACAATCTTCGGCCGCTGATAGCCCGGTCCGGAATGGGTAAATCCGTGCGCATGCTGCGGTGGCTGCCAGTTTTCATCCTGCAGATCTTTCGGCAGGATGATCACCGCGACGCCGTTCTGCGCTTTGGCAATGCGCACGCCGCGATCGACCAGATGCTGGACCTGCGCCGGGGCTGCCGCTTCCTGCACAAAGTTCGCCACATCGGCGAAGATGCGGTCTAAATTCATCTCCTGCTGGTAGCTGGCGCCGCGCGCAGTAGTTTCTGCCTGGCCGGCAATCGCCAGCACCGGCGCGTGATCCATTTTGGCATCGTACAGGCCGGTAAGCAGATGGGTGGCGCCAGGCCCACCGGTCGACAGACAGACGCCGAGCTCACCGGTAAATTTGGCGTGACCGGCAGCCATAAAGGCCGCCATCTCTTCATGTCGCACCTGAATAAATTCGATGCCTGCACCGGCTTTATTGGCCCGCTGAATAGCGCCCAGCACGCCGTTGATGCCATCGCCCGGATAGCCATAAATGCGCGTGATGCCCCATGCCTGCAGGCGTTCAACAAAGAAATCGCTGGTTTTCTTGCTCATGACGGGCTCTCCCTTAGACGTTTGCAATAAACGTTAAGGGTAGCCGACGAAATGGAATGTGACAGATTACGCCTGTTCGGCGACGTTCGCCGCGTCTGGCTTAGAAATCGCCGCCGTTACGCTTAGTTAACCCAGCGCAGGCGAGACCAGCGCAAAGGTCTGCGGCCCGTTCGGTGCCGCCCGCCACGCTGTGCCGTGTACCATCGTGAAAGGCGCATCGACCTGCGCCAGCCCAAGGTTGAGCAGCCACGCGCCGAGCCGGGCATCGGGCGTGTCCAGCCGGACAAACTGCTGCGTCAGATCCTGCATCAGCTGCGACACCAACGCCTGCGCCGCCGCAACATCGTCAGCAATCACCGGGCCGATGGTCCAGCCGTGCCCAAAGCGGCGGCGACTGGCAAACCCCTGCAACGCGCCCTGTGCATCCTGCAGCACCACGCTTTGCGCCAGCAGCTGCTGGTGCAGACGCGTTCGCCGCAGCCCGTTCGCCTGATAATCCAGTGCGTCGATGGCGGCGGCATCCGCTTCAACGGTCAGCCGCAGCGTCATGCCATCCGGTACGATTACCGCAGGCTGCTGCGCCAGCGCGCGCGTCTGGTGCTGCGCCACGCGATCGCAGGCCTGGAAGCCGAGCTTCTCATACAGCACCTGCCCCATATCGGTGGCGTGCAGCCGCACGTTGCAGCCGGAGAATTTTTCCAGCATTGCCTGCATCACCTGGCGGCCAATACCGCGTCCGCGCGCCTGTTCGCTCACAATCACCAGACCAATAGTGGCGGCATCCGGCCCCCAGCGCCAGCCAATCGCCCCGCCGAGATAGTCGCCCTGCGCCTCAATCACCACGCCTTCACCCAGGGCGATGAGCTGCTGCCAGTCTTCGCGGCGGTGCGCCCAGCCCAGTTGCTGAGTCAGGCGATAACCCGCTTCGGCGTCCGCGAGGGTCATGGCGCGCAATATCGTATTCATGCGGTTCTCCCTGAAAAACATTGTGCCCGCCAGCTTGCCACGTCCGTTTGGGGAAGCAAATAAAAAAGGCCCGCACCGGGCCAGAGAGGAAACTCAGATTTGGAAATCGATGGCGGGTTCGTCGTCGGTTTCGTAAGAGAGCGCCTGCCGTTTGATCTCTTCCAGTGACAGGTTAGCGTTACACAGTTCAAGGAACTGCCAGACGTAGTTGCGCTGGAGCTGGCCGCGCTTCAGCCCGAGCCACACGGTGTTGGCATCAAACAGATGGTGAGCATCGATCTTCACCAGGTCTTCGCCATCGTAAATATCGCACGCCTGATCGGCGAGGATACCGACGCCCAGCCCGAGTTCGACATAGGTTTTCACCACGTCAGAATCCTGCGCGCTGAGCACGATATCCGGGCGGAGGCCAGCAGCCTGGAAGGCGCGGTCCACGCGCGAGCGACCGGTAATCCCCTGACGATAGGTGATCAGCGGATGGCGGCTGAGGCTGGCGAGCGTGACCGGCTGATTCGCCAGCAGTTCGTGATCGTGCGGCACCAGCAGCGAGTGGTGCCAGCTGAACCATGGGAATGCCGCCAGGCTGGTGTTATTCACCAGCTGCTCCGAGGCGATGCCGACATCGGCCTCACCGGCCAGCAGCATGGCGACGATCTCCTGCGGTGAACCCTGATTGAGTTCCAGCCGCACGTTGGGATAGAGCTGGCGAAACGCTTTGATGACGCGCGGCAGGCTATAGCGCGCCTGGGTGTGCGTGGTGGCGATGGTCAGCACGCCGCTGGTCTCATTGGTAAACACATCCGCCAGCCGGCGCACTTTGCCGGCCTCATCAAGGATGCGTTCAGCAATGGTCAGCAGCGCTTTGCCCGGTTCGGTCATGCCTAACAGCCGCTTGCCACGACGAATGAAGATTTCCACGCCCAGTTCATCTTCCAGATCGCGAATATGCCGGCTCACCCCCGATTGCGAGGTAAACAACGTATTGGCGACTTCTGTCAGGTTGAATTCGCAACGGGCCGCTTCGCGTATAATTTTAAGTTGCTGGAAATTCACACCCTTTTCTCCTGTTTCCTGCCCCTGTTTCGTCCATGTTATGAAGTTGGTGTGATTGCAACAAATAATAAAAAACGGTGTGTTATGCGGAATAGTAATAAGCGTGAGGTTGGGGATGGGTGCGCTTTGCCGCCCTCACCCCGGCCCTCTCCCATAGGGAGAGGGAGCGGATCGCGCGAGATTGAGATGGCGTACCGGGATGGATGGCTGCGCCAGACGGTTCCCTCTCCCGCGGGCGGGAGAGGGTTAGGGTGAGGGAAAAAACCTCTCTATCAACCCACTAACATCAGCTCGCGCTCTTCCACCATCGGCTTATTCAGCAGCGACAGCAGGATATTTTTGACCGCCTGCGCCGATGGCGACAGCGGCAGGCGCGCTGAGACGTTCAGCGACAGCGGCAGATTCAGCGACGGACTGTTAATGCGTGCCATCCACGCATGCGTTGAACTCACCAGCGCGCGTGCTGCCGACTCCGGCAGTACGGTAACGCCCATGCCGCTCGACACCGCCGCGGTCAGGGTTGAGATCGACTCAATTTCACCGATGATTTTCGCGCTCAGACGACGCAGCGAAAACGCTTCGTCCACGCGTTTGCGCACGGCGCTGTAGTCACGCGGCAGGAACAGGTTCATCTGCGCCACGTCAGCCAGATCCACCGTAGCACCCGGACAGGCCGTCGCCCCTACCAGATACAGCTCCTCTTTCATCAGCGGAATGCTGTTGATACCGGCAGTCGGCGCGCGATCGTACAGCACGGCCATATCCAGCTGGCCATTCATCACTTTCTCATTGAGTGAAGTGCCGCTGTTCTCATGCAGATAGACCAGCACATCAGGATATTGCTCGCGCACCGTTTGCAGCAGCGGCATGGTGAGCGAAGAGGCCGCCGTGCCCGGCGCGAGGCCAATCGATACCTGACCATTAAGCGCCTGGCCAGCGTTGATCACCGCTGTCTGCGCCTGTTCGCACTGGCGCAGGATGGTGCGTGCGTGAGCATAAAGAATTTTACCGGCTTCGGTTGGCGTTACGCCGCGCTTGGTGCGGATCAGCAACTGCTGGTCGAGTTCGTTCTCCAGCGTCGCCACCTGTTGGCTGAGTGCAGGTTGTGCGATATGCAGGACTTCTGCTGCCTGCGTCAGGCTGCCGATATCGACGATTTTTACAAAGTATTTCAGTCGTCTTAAGTTCATATTGCCTCCGTCACGGATCCCCGAATGCCCAAATGATGAGTTCTCAGCCTGCTGGCTTGTGACAAAGAAATTGCAATATGCAGGCCAGGTTTGATCTTTACCCGGCGGGCACTGACCAGAATTTTCCTAACGAACGGGAAAATAAGCGTTTCTGATTACCCCGAATGGGTTAATAAGTGCCACACATGACCCATAACGTTTATCCGCTGGCGATGACGCACCCTGATGGTGCAACATTTGCGAGGCAGATGTGCAAAAAAGTGATGACTCCGCGTGCTGCAGTGGTGCAAAACTGGCAGAAAATGTACGGATTGCGGGGGCAGAAAGGAGAATAAAGAGAAATTGCGCGGTGGCTATCAGTGGGAAAACTTATTGTGTCTGACGATGCCGGCAGCCCGGCAGCGTGCAATTACCGCCTTAACCCTGCTCCTCTCCCGAAAGAGAGGAGCAGAACGGGTTAGCGTTTTTTGCGGTTGCGGTGCATATCAATTGAAACCGCCGCGACGATGATCATCCCTTTGATGATGTCCTGCACGTAAGCATCGACGCCAACAAAGGTAAAGCCACTTTTGATTAAACCGAGGATCACTGCGCCGATCAGCGTGCCGGTAATCCGCCCGACGCCGCCCATCAGGCTGCTGCCACCGATAACTGCGGCGGCGATGGCGTCGAGTTCATACGCCATGCCCATGCTCGACTGGCCGCTGCTGACGCGCGCCGCCAGCACCACTCCCGCCAGACCCGAGAGCGCCCCGGCGATGGTATACACGATGATCAGGTATTTATTAACGTTAATGCCCGACACTTTGGCAGAGGTCATGTTGCCGCCAATCGCATAGACATATTTGCCGTAGCGGGTGTGTTTGAGTGCGATGTGGAACAGGAAGGCGACCACCAGGAAGATAATCACCGGCATCGCGCCCTGACCGATGGAGGTGAAACCGTCCGACAGGAAGCTGATCGGGTTGCCCTGGGTATAATATTGTGCCAGACCGCGCGCCGACACCATCATACCGAGCGTGGCGATAAATGGCGGAATGCCGGTTTTGGTGATGAGCACGCCGTTGACCACGCCGCACAGCAGGCCGACGCCGATGCCGGCGACGATTGGGATGGCGGCAGGCAGATTGACCAGCGACGGATACATCGGCGACAGGCTGTCAGACGTCTGCGCCAGGCTGGCGGCAACCACCGCCGTCAGGGCGATAACCGAACCGGACGACAGGTCGATACCGGTCGTAATAATCACCTGGGTGACGCCGACGGCGATGATACCGATGATCGCCACTTGCAGCACAATCAGCACTAAACGGTTGGTGTTGAGCAGAAATGACTGGTCACGCACGTACCAGCCGGCTATTTCAAAGATCAGCGCAATGCCCAACATCACGACAAAGATGCCGGTGTCTTTCGGCAGTTTATGGCGCAGATTGCCGAAGAAAGAACTCTGTTCGGTGGCCTGCGGGGCCGTTACTTTTACGTTACTCATAGGGGTCTCGTGCCTCACTCGGATGCCAACGACAAAATGGTTTCCTGGTCGGCCTCTTCTTTATCGAGGATGCCGGTTATACGTCCGCCGTGCATCACCATCACCCGGTCGCTCATGCCGAGAATCTCCGGCAGCTCAGAGGACACCATGATGATGGCCACGCCACGGTTAGCCAGTTCACTGATCAGGCGGTAGATTTCGGCTTTGGCGCCAACATCAATGCCGCGGGTTGGTTCATCGAGGATCAGAATCTTCGGTTGCGCCAGCAGCCAGCGCGCAATCAGCACCTTCTGCTGGTTACCGCCGCTGAGGTTATTGATGATCTGATCCATGGTCGGCGTTTTAATATTGAGTTTGCGGATCTGCTCCATGCAGTCCTGCGCCATCTTCATGTGGCTAACGAAACCGCTTTTGCCGATGTAATCGGGCATGTTGACGATGCTCATGTTCTCCAGCACCGACAACACCAGAAACAGCCCGGACTTTTTGCGGTCTTCGGTGAGAAACGCCATGCCCTTCTCAATCGCCGTTGACGGCGAATCGATTTTCACCGGCACACCATCAATCAGCACTTCACCGCTGTCGAAGCTTTCCATGCCGAACAGGCTCTCCATCACCTCGCTGCGTCCGGCACCCACCAGCCCGGCCACGCCGAGGATCTCGCCTTTGCGCACGCTGAAGCTGACATCGGTAAAGCGGTCTTTGCAGGTCAGATTGCGCACCGTCAGCACTTCTTCCCCGATGGCACTGTTGAATTTAGGGAACAGCTGCGTCAGTTCGCGTCCCACCATCTGGGTGATTAGCGACTGACGGGTAAAGGCGGTGGTGCTGTTACTGCCGACCCAGGTGCCGTCGCGGAAGATGCTGATCTCATCGGTGATGGCGAAAATTTCATCCATTTTATGGCTGATATAGATGATGGCTTTGCCCTGGGCACGCAGGTCACGGATGATGGTGAACAGATGCGCCACTTCAGTTTCCGTCAGCGCCGAGGTCGGTTCATCCATAATCACGATGTCGGAGTTCCACGACACCGCTTTGGCAATTTCCACCATCTGCTGGGACGCAATGCTGAGCTCGCCGACCAGCCGATCGGCTTTCAGACGGATATTCAGCTTGTTAAGCAGTTCCTGCGTCTGCTGATTGAGCTTGCCGTGATCGACAAAGCCGTATTTCATCGGTTCACGACCGAGCCAGATATTCTCCGCCACGGTCATGTAAGGCACCAGATTCAGCTCCTGGTGAATCATGGAAATGCCGGAACGCAGCGCGTCCATGGTGTCCTGAAACTGCACCGGCTCCCCTTTAATGCGGATGGTGCCCTTATCGGGACGATACATCCCGATAAGGCATTTCATTAAAGTGGATTTGCCCGCGCCATTTTCACCCATCAGGGCATGTACCGACCCCGGCTTAATACGCAGTGAGACATTGTCGAGTGCCTTCACTCCGGGGAAGAACTTGCTGATGCCTTCGGCTTCAAGCGCAAAAGCGGTCATACATCACCTCCGTACGGCTTAAGGGGGAGCGATTATTTCTGGTTACGGTTTTCGAACTGCGCCATGTTGTCTTTGGTGATCAGCTGGTAAGGGATGTTGATGATTTTTTCCACTTTTTCGCCGTTCGCCAGTTTCACCGCAGTCTGTACGGCACCTTCGCCCTGACCTTTCGCATCCTGGAATACAGTGGCAACCATTTTGCCATTCTTCAGCATTTGCAGCGCATCAGGCGTACCGTCCACGCCGGCAATCAGGATGTGGTTCGGGTTTTTACCCAGCGCCTGCAGCGCACCAATCGCCATTTCATCGTTGTTTGAGGCAATGGCCTGGATATCGTCACCGGCGGTCATCCAGTTGCTCACCACGTCTACCGCATCGTTACGCGTAAACTTCGCGGTTTGCTTCTGTACCACCTTAATGCCCGGATATTTGGCGACCACCGCTTCGACGCCTTTAGTACGGTCACGGGTTGATTCGTTCGCCAGGTCGCCCATCAGGATCGCCACGTTGCCTTTGCCGTTCATCGCTTTGGCCAGTGCTTCCATCTGCAGACGGCCCGCCAGTTCAGAGTCGGAGCCGACGTACGCCATCTTGTCGGTCAGCTGACCCGCCGGTTTGCGGTTGACAAATACCAGTGGAATACCGGCTTTGGTCGCGGCATCCATGATCGGTTTCACCGCGTTAGTATCGACCGGGTTAACGACGATGGCGTCGACTCCCTGGCCGATGAAGTTTTGTACCTGCTGCAGCTGCTGAGAGACGTCGCCTTTGGCATCTTCCACCTGGCCTTTCACGTTGTCTTTTTGCATCTCTTTTTGCATGGCTGTGCGCAGGATAGTGAGGAAGTTGTCATCAAACAGCGCCATAGAAACGCCCAGCTGGATATCTTTTGCCATCACAGCGGCAGGTAACATGCAAGCTAACAGGGAAGTCACTAACGCTTTTTTGAATTTCATAGGTAACCCTTCTTATTTGTTAACGTGCTCAGGTTGGCTGAGTCCGCGAATGAAAAATATCTTTTACATTCACTCAACGTCGCTGGCGTTTTTTTTCTGTTCGTAGAGGTAAGGCTTCTGGTCTGACGCTATCGGTACCGTGCTGCTCCTTTTTTCAACATCTTCCTTATCAATATGTTACTTTCGAAAGAAGCGTTGAGCGGACAAAACTCGTTTCGGGCGTGATGATAAGCAGTTCATTTGTTTCATCATCTCTTCTTTTGAAATTTTCATCATAAAAGCACTGAAACGATTGTTTTAAAATCGGCAAATAACAAAACTTTGACACGCATCTAACATCTCAAAGGAAATGCGTTTAAAGTGAGATCTTGCTGGCAGTTTGAAATCTGCCCATTCAAGGCAGAAAAGCAGCAATCCGCTGCTTTTACGCGCACTTAAACCAGAAGTGTGCGATCGGGCTTTGACAACGGGGATCGGCATCGCTAATATTCGCCTCGTTCCAACGATTCCTCTGTAGTTCAGTCGGTAGAACGGCGGACTGTTAATCCGTATGTCACTGGTTCGAGTCCAGTCAGAGGAGCCAATTTCCTGTTTTCATGCCTCCTTGCGAATCTTTATCTGATACTGATTCAAGAGGTTAGCGTGAAAATTCTTCCCGGTGTATTTTGATTTAATCCTCCGCATCGGGAAAAATTGGTGGTCAAATCTGGGGTCAGGTTAGTTCGATTGTGGAGTGATCGCCAAATGCCCCCCTTAACGACACGAAAACCCGCAGCCTCAAACCTTCTTGTAAAGCCTCTGATTGGTCTGTAGCTGCGTGTCCATCCAGACGGTTCACGTCTTTGGTATCCCAAATACCGTATCAACGGTAAAGCATCCCGTCCTGGCTTAAGTGCTTACCCTGTTATGTCGCTGGCTGGTGCCCGACAGCAACGCGAGGGGATCCGTAAGTTACTGGCTCGGAACATTAATCCCGCTCAACAACGCATTTTCGGCCACGGAATAACTACGTTCGATTATCTGGCGGACAGCCTCTTCTTAATTCGGGAGTAAAACGCGGTGTACCCATAGATTTCTTCAGTGCTCAAACTACAGGGCAGATTTGTCTACGGCTCGGGGCGCTCCAGTCTTGTCCATTTCTCAAATGCCAAAACTTTTGGTTATTAATAGGGAAAGGTTTACTCACGTCGGGCGCAGAGAGGTGTTAACGTCGCACCATATTGATTTGCTGCGTCACGAATGCGCTGCGGAAATACTCGCGCAGCGCCGCCATCGCCGGGGTTAAGTGGGCGTCATGACGCCATGCCAGGCCGACGCTCATCGGGTGCACATGGTTCACCAGCGAACGGGTCTCAATGCGCCGCCCTTCCAGCGACCACGGGCGATAAACCAGGTCCGATAAGATAGCAATCCCCGAACCATTAGCCACCATGCTGCGCACCGCCTCGACCGAACTGGTGCGCAGGATGACGCTCGGGCTGGCTCCGGCCTCTTCCCAGTAGCGCATGGCACTGTCTGCGGCTTCATCCACCGTGAGCATAATGAAAGGTTCCCCGGCCACATCCTCCAGCGTCACGTGCGATTTTTCACATAACGGATGCCGCGATGGCAGCCACAAGCGGCGCGTAGAATTAAACAGGGTTTCGGCATAAATCGACTGATGGCGTAAATTGCCAGTCAGCACCAGTGCCATATCCAGCTTCTGGTCAACCAATCCTTGTTCAATATCCTGCCGCTCATACTCAAACAACTGGATATCAATGTGCGGGTAATCCTGCGCCAGCCGTTGCAGATGGAACGGCAGAAAATAGCCAATCACCGTGTAACTTGCCGCCAGGCGCAGCGTGCCTCGCACACCCGTGTCATTAACCGGCATACTACGCACGGCATTATCCACGGTCTGTAACACGGTATAGGCATGGTTAAGAAAATGGTTCCCGTAGTCGGTCAGCATCATGCCGTGCACCGAGCGGGTAAACAGCTTCTTGCCCAATAGCTGCTCCAGCTCCTGAATCGCCCCGGTGACCGCCGACTGAGAAATATTGAGATGCAAGGCCGCCAGCGAGATCTGCCCCATTTCGGCGGTGGCAACAAAATAACGAACCTGGCGTAATGTCAGCATCTCTGCCCCTCTTTTTATTTAAGCAAAATGTTTGCCCATGAGCGTTCTGTTTTTCTGATATCAGACTATCTAAAAATAATACTTTTCGGATACAAATAAATCTTCATATAGTGAATTGACGTCCCCAACGGAAATAAGAAATTATTATGATGAAAACGGTCGATATCAACTCCGATATAGGAGAAAGTTTTGGCTCATGGATAATTGGCGATGATGTTGATAATGAACTTATGACGATAATCAGCTCCGACAATATTGCCACCGGGTTTCACGCTGGTGATCCCAGTATTATGCGAAAAACTGTCGAGTCGGCCAGAAAAAATGGCGTAGCCATTGGCGCACATCCGGGATTTAATGATTTACAAGGATTTGGTCGCCGCCATTTATCTATTCCGATGGACGAACTGGTTAACGACATTATTTACCAACTGGGTGCATTGCGGGAATTCGCACGTTTATACTCCTTGCCATTACAGCATATTAAACCGCACGGCGCGTTATATATGCACCTGGCGCGGGATGAAACGGCAGCGCAATGTTTTGTTGCCGCCCTGCATCAACTCGACGCCGGCCTCTATCTTTACTGCATGGCGGGCTCCGCCGTCTGGCAGGCAGCGCAGCGGCTGGAGCATCCGGTAGTCACCGAGTTTTACGCCGACAGAGAGTATGACGATCAAGGGCTTATTGTCTTCACCCGCAGTACCGGACGTCTTAATGTGCAGGCGATCACCGAGAAAGTGTTAATGGCCTGTCTGGAGGGGAAAGTCAAAACCGTTACCGGCAATACCATCCCGATTCGTTTCGATTCTATTTGTATCCACAGTGATACGCCCGGCGCACTGGAAATTATCAGCTCGGTAAAAATGGCGCTCATTAATGCAGGTATAAACGTCTGCTCACCGGGTATGGTTTAATCATTCCCGCTTATCTGGAGAGAAATACGATGTCTGATATTGAAATTTTTTCGCCATTGCCAGGTATTTTTTACCGGCAACCCTCACCGGAGGCTGCACCTTTTGTTAAGGATGGCGATAAAGTCGAACCCGATACCATTATTGGTTTAATTGAAGTGATGAAGCAGTTCAGTGAAATATTCGCCGAGACTCGCGGCATAATAAGCGCCATCACCATACAAAATGGTGATGCCGTCGAACCCGGACAGGTGATCGCCATAATAAAAACCGATAACGAATAATCACTGCGGAGGATTTATGACGGGGAAAATAAAAAAATTATTGGTCGCTAACCGTGGGGAAATAGCGGTGCGTATTATTCGTGCTGCGCAAACACTGGGGATCCCAACGGTGGCGGCATGCAGCGAGGCGGACAGCGAAAGCCTTGCGGCAAAACTGGCCGATGAGGTGTGCATTATCGGCCCGGCACCTGCCGCGCGCAGTTATCTCAACATTAATGCCTTACTGGATGCCGCCGCGCAAACCGGTGCAAATGCGATCCACCCTGGCTACGGTTTTCTGTCGGAAAATGCCCAGTTCGCCGAGCGGGTTGAACAGGCCGGGTATATTTTCGTCGGCCCCGACGCGCAAACCATTCGCGTGATGGGCGATAAAGCCGCAGCCCGCCGCACAGCAGCAGAAGCCGGTGTGCCGGTCGTTCCCGGCTCCCGGGTGCTGGAAACGGTACAGGCAGCGCAAGTTCGCGCCAGCCAGATCGGTTATCCCTGCCTGATTAAAGCCGCAGCCGGTGGCGGTGGTCGTGGTATCCGCGTGGTAGAAAATGATGAGGCACTGGCGCGGGAATTCCCCGTTGCCCAGAGCGAATCGAAAGCCGCTTTTGGCTCAAGCGCAGTCTATCTCGAGCGTTTTATCGCCCGCGCCCGTCATGTTGAAGTGCAGATCCTCGGCGATGGCGAGCGGGTGATCCACCTGTTCGACCGCGAGTGCTCGTTACAGCGCCGTCGGCAGAAAATCTTTGAGGAAGCGCCCTCGCCTGCCCTGAGTCCTGCCCAGCGGGCCGCGCTCTGCGACAGCGCAGTGCAACTGGCGCGGCACCTACGCTACCGCGGGGCAGGCACGCTGGAATACCTGTTTGATGAAACGCGCGGCGAGTTCTGGTTCATTGAAATGAATACCCGTATCCAGGTGGAACACCCGGTAACCGAGATGGTAACGGGCATCGATCTGGTGCAGTGGATGTTACGCATTGCCAACGGTGAACCGCTAACGTTGGCGCAGTCGGATGTGCACCTGAGCGGCAGCGCTTGCGAAATGCGCATTAACGCCGAAGACCCCGACAAGAACTTCTTCCCTTGCCCTGGCCGGATAGACGCAGTGGTGTGGCCGGGTGGCGAAGGGATCCGTGTCGACAGCCATGTCTTCAGCGGTTACAGCGTTCCCCCGTGGTATGACTCCTTGCTGGCGAAGGTAATTGCCTGGGGCCCCGATCGCGCCGACGCGCTGGCCCGCGCCCGCCAGGCACTCGGCGGGCTTGAACTACGTGGCATCAAAACCACCGCCCCGCTGCATCAATGGCTGCTGCAACACCCGCAATTGCAGGCGGGAGAATTTACCACCACCACCCTTGAGCAGTGGCTGGCGGAGCGCGACAGTGCAGCCACGCCGCCGCTACAGGAGAGGCGCTATGGCCAATAATCCGATTCGCTACTCGTTTGGCGGAGATGAGCATCTTTTTGCCGAAATTGACCAGTCAATGTCGTTAAATGCTTTTTTCCACGGCCTGACACTGACACGGGCACTGGAGGCATGCCAGCTCCCCGGTGTGCTGGATATTTGCCTGGCGAACGCCTCTTTCCAGGTACGCTTTAACCCGGACGTGCTGGCACCGCAAACGCTGCTCGACAAGTTGCAGGCGCTGGAAGCCGATAGCGAAGCCGACGCAACGCTGGCGACACGCATTATTGAGGTGCCGGTGCTGTACAACGATCCGTGGACACACGAGACGTTAATGCGTTTTCGCGATCGCCATCAGGCACCGGAAGGCAGCGACCTCGACTATGCCGCACACATCAACGGTTATGCGGATAAAGACGACTTTATTGCCGCGCACAGCGGTACGCCGTGGTTCGTGTCGATGGTGGGTTTTGTCGCCGGATTGCCGTTTATGTACCAGATGGTCGGGCAT
This sequence comes from Pantoea sp. B_9, assembly GCF_008632015.1. Lineage (NCBI taxonomy): Bacteria > Pseudomonadati > Pseudomonadota > Gammaproteobacteria > Enterobacterales > Erwiniaceae > Pantoea > Pantoea sp. B_9. The sequence continues at coordinate 123,278 of NZ_VWVL01000002.1, forward strand.
GACAAACAGCTCCAGGTACCGAAATACCTGCGCCCGCGTACCGATACGCCCGGGTTATCCCTCGGTCATGGCGGCTGCTTCGGCTGTATCTACTCGGTGCGTGGCGCTGGCGGTTATCAGCTGTTTGGTATCACGCCAATGCCGATCTATGATCCGGCGCAACGTCTGCCGTATCTGCAAAGCGAAATGGTGTTCTTCAAAGCGGGCGACATTGTGCAGTTCCGCGCCATCGATCATCAGACTTATGACGACATCAGCGAACAGGTGAAAAAAGGCATATTTTCCCCGCGCATTCGCGATGTGACATTTGTGCTTGCAGACTTTGTCGCCGATCCGCAGGGCTATCCTCAGTTATTGAAAAGGGGGTTGTATGACCATCAATGTGATTAAGCCTGGCCTTGCCACCACGGTACAGGATGCAGGGCGTGAAGGCTATTACCACCTGGGCATTCCCCCCTCCGGCGCATTGGATCCGTATTCAATGCAGATGGCGAACCTGCTGGTGGGTAACGCAGCCGATGATGCGGTGCTGGAGATGACGCTGCTCGGCCCGGAGTTACATTTTTCCACCGATGCGCTGATCGCGGTGTGCGGCGCGGCGATGACGCCGATCGTTGACAATCAACCTGCTGCTGCGCACAGCGCGCTGTATATCCACGCCGGGCAACATCTGCGCTTTGCCCCGGCCCGCCAGGGATGCCGTGGCTATCTGGCGATTGCTGGCGGCCTTGATGTGCCGCGCGTCCTGGGAAGCGGCTCGACCTATACGCTGGGGGCGCTGGGGGGCTTTCAGGGGCGGCGACTGGCAGCGGATGATGTGTTGAACGTGCATCCAGTAAACGCAGATCGCTTCCGCCGCGAGGGGAACACTGTTCCTGAGGCATTACTGCCGGTGCTGGAGAAATCCGTCACTCTGCGACTGGTACCGGGCCTCTATATCCACCGACTGACGGATGCCGCGGTCGATACCTTCTTTGCCGACGACTGGTATGTCAGTACCGAAGCCGACCGCACGGGCTACCGTCTGAAAGGCGGGCAGCCGCTGGCGTTTAACCCACGGACGCCACCGTTTGGCGCAGGCTCTGATCCCTCCAATATTGTCGATGCCTGCTACCCCATTGGTTCCGTTCAGGCACCGGGTGGGCTTGAGCCAATTGTCCTGCTGCGCGATGCGGTGGGCATTGCATTCACTGCCTGACAGTCTGATTGCGCTCTTACTCCTTCCAAAATCTTGCGCTTTGCCATTTGAACTGCTGCTATTTGTACTGTATAGTACAGTACAAATATCTATCCAGACCGGAAGAATAAAATGGTAGCTGACGAAAGAACCTCCGCTCCTAAGCACAGAACTGCCAGAGGAGCCCAACGTGTCCGTGACCTGACTGAGGCCGCCGCCGAGTTGTTCCTTGAACGGGGCTTTGATGCAGTCGCTGTTGATGACTTGATTGCGCGTGTTGGTGGATCACGAAGCACCATTTACAGCCACTTTGGAGGAAAAGAAGGTCTTTTCAGGCATGCAATGATCGACCTCTGTACCGAGGTTGCCAGGCCGCTGGAGCAACTGAACATCGCGGACGGAGAGCCAGGCGAGGTGCTGCCAGTTCTTGGCCGGCAACTACTGAGATCTGCCCTGTCTTCACGCACCCTTGCGTTGCATCGACTTCTGGTCAATGAAGGCCGGCGCTTTCCGGACGTTGCCAGAGCTATGTGGGACGTCAGCTACGGTAAAGCCATCCAAATTCTTTCAGTCTGGATTGCCGCTCAACAGCAGCCGGGAAAAGGATTAGGCCGCGACGTCCCCGCCAAAGCGCTGGCGGAACATTTTGTCAGTCTGGTGGCCGCTAACACCAAGCTTCAGGCTGCGTCTGGACTTCGATCACCAACATTGACTGATGCTGAAATCGAGGAAATCGTTGGTCATGCTGTACAAATTTTTCTTCATGGCGCAGCGGGTGGGCAAACGGACGAAGACAGTAAGAAATGAAACATTTTTTTAACCACGTAGCAACCAGCAAGAAGAATGGAGGTAGAAATGTATGAATACTCAAAGTAGTCAGTCCGGAAAAGAGCAGGCTAATACGAATGCGGCCAATGTAAAAGTTGCCAGCCCGGAAAAAAAACACTGGGCACAACCGAGTTTCTTTAACGACAACGTGCTGCTCGATGCGCTGATCAAGCACATCCTGGGCCTGATGCCCTATGGCATGACCGACTTCGGCGAGGTCATGGACGTGGTGCACCAGCTCAGGGGCAGCGACGAAGAGACCTGGGTCAGTGCCTGGGCCGCGCTGGCGACCCGGCTGCAAGACAGGGCCGAAGATGCGGACAGAAATAACAGGTCTGTCACCGCGGCCAGTGCCTACCTTCGCGCTTCGACGTACTGGCGCTGCGCGTTGCTTTATTTCAGCGACTTCGGGGACAAGCGTATGAAGGAGTACGCAGTCGCCAGCGCATCGTGCTACGAGCGACACATCTCTCTGTCCGGCTATCCCGCCGAACGCATCGAAATCCCCTACGAAGGCAGCTTCCTTCCCGGCTATTTCTACAGATCACCTCATGCTGACGAGAAAGCCCCGCTACTCATCGTCACACCGGGCCGGGATACCTGGGCCGAGGACACCCGGTGGGTTTGCGAAGGTGCGCTTCAGCGGGGCATTCACTGCCTGACCTACGATGGCCCTGGCCAGGGGTTCGCGCTGCGTCTGAACAACCTGACCTTCCGCCCCGACTGGGAGAAGGTTGTCAGCCCGCTGATTGACTTCGCGCTGGAGAAGTTTACGGAGATAGACGCCTCCAATATCGCGCTGATGGGCCTGAGCTTCGGTGGCTATCTGGTGCCTCGCGTGGCTGCGTTCGACAAACGTATCAAGCTCTGCATCACTGATCCGGGCAACATCAGTTGGGGACGTCAAATCATCGCGCAGCTGGAGCGTTTCGCCGACCGGCCGCTGGCCGAGCTTCCTGATCAGTTACGGAATCTGGTGAGTGATTACGCCTGGAAGCATGGCGTGCCCAACTCGATCAAAGATGTAGTGCAGGCCCTCCAGCCCTATGACAACTCAGCCATCCTGGACCAGGTGACCTGTGAAACGCTGGTGCTGGATGGAACCGGCGAGGTCTTCCACGGTGCCAGGCCGTTCTTCGACGCCTTGAATTGCCCCAAGGAGTATCTGTTGTTCGATGAGTCTTCGACGGCGCAGTCGCACTGCCAGATAGGAGGCTATGCCACGGCCACCGAATTCATCTTCGACCGGATTGCAGACCGGCTTGGGCGCGGGTAAATCGCGCGTCTCGCTGAACCTTGTGGTCTTCTCAAATTTTCCCAGGAGCATGACATGGACTCATCCGCTACCCCCTCCCCTGAATTCCGTCTCGGCGGGGATCTGTCGATCAACCGGCTCGGCTTTGGCGCCATGCGCCTGCCTTGCAATGGTTTCCGCGGTCCGGCTCGCGATCCGGAGACCGGCCGCGCGGTGCTGCGCCGCGTGGTTGAACTTGGCGTCAACCTGATCGACACGGCCGATTTCTACCAAAGCTCCGATGGTGTAGTACGAGCCAATGCGCTCATTCGTGAAGCGCTGCATCCCTATCCTTCAAATTTGGTGATTGCAACCAAGGTCGGTGTTGTATTCAACCCGGATGGCAGCCACCGGCCCGCCACGGGCGGAGACATGCGTAAGCTTGTCGAGGAGAACCTGGCAAGCCTCGGCGTGAACCGCCTCGACCTGGTGTACCTGCGCATCGGTGAGATGACGGTACCGCACGGCGAGTCGCTTGCAGAGCGCTTCGGGGCGTTGGCCGCACTTCGCGAAGAAGGCCTGATTCGCCACCTCGGCATCAGCAATGTCGATATCGGGCATTTCAATGAGGCCCGCGCCATCGCTCCGGTCGTGGCCGTGCAGAACAACTTTCACTTCGCCCGGCGCGAGGATCGGAGCCTGTTGCAGACCTGCGAAGAATCCGGCATCGCCTTCTGCCCGTTTTTCCCGCTTGGCGGAGGTGTGGGCGAGATCGACGACGGGCGGCTTACCCGAGTGGCAAAGCGGCACGGTGCCACGCCTGTTCAGGCCGCGCTGGCCTGGTTACTGGCGTCCTCACCGGCCATGCTGGCAATCCCTGGCACAGGGTCGGTCAGGCATCTTGAAGAGAATGTCGCCGCTGGCGGCATCCGGCTCACTGAAGAAGATCATGCCGAACTCGCGTGAAGCGGTTTGCCGCACGATACCGGGCCACCCGAGGCACCGTTTTATACTGATCGCAGCGACCCTTGTTACAGCGGGCATATTGACCGGCTGCGCCAGCGTAAAACTGAGCGCCCCGCCCGCTGCAGCAGTGAGCTTCGAGGACTATCGACGCGAAACAATCCAACATATACAGGCTGGTCGCCATTTTCAGCTTGCCGACCACGATGCCGAACTGACGTGGAATACACCTCAGGAGTGGCGACCCGCGTCGTCGGAGAAAGGAAGTTATCCCCGCAAAGGGATCCTGCTCGTGCATGGCCTGGGCGACTCGCCGTGGTCATTCCGGGACCTTGGCCAGCCGCTGGCAATGCAAGGGTTTCTCGTGCGAACGGTGCTTCTCCCCGGACACGGAACCCGCCCCGAGGATCTGTTGCAAACCACAGCAGAGCAATGGCAGCAGGTCGTGTGGGAACAGGCCAACGCACTGCAGAAGGATGTCGAAGGACCAGTCTACCTGGGGGGCTTCTCCACGGGCGCCAATCTGGCTCTCGACTACGCTTACTCCCATCCAGAAATCGCAGGGCTGGTGCTGTTTTCGCCAGGGTTCAAGAGCATGCCATTCGACTGGCTTGCGCCACTGGCAGCCCGTATCAGGCCCTGGCTCATCACACCGGACGGCAACGTTCCGATGCAGAATGCCGTCAAATACTTCAATGTACCGGCCAACGGTTTCGCACAATTCTACCGGACCAGCGCCAACGCGCGCCGGCTATTGCGAGAGCGGGCCTATGACAGGCCGGTATTCATGGCGGTCGCCGGGCATGACTCGGTGCTGGATACTGGTTATCTGCTCGACGTTTTCCAGCGGCGCTTCACACACCCGGACAGCCGCCTGATCTGGTACGGCAAGGCACCGGACAGTCTGGTGGATATGCAACGCGTTCTAGTTCGTCCCGACAGGCTCCCCGCATGGCGCATCAGTCAGTTTTCGCACATGAGCCTGACATTTGCCCCGGCCAACCCCGTGTATGGCGAAGGCGGAATTATTCGTATCTGCCTGAATGGCTTTAGTGCAAAAGACACGCAGGCCTGCGAGCAAGGCGTACCGGTCTGGTATTCGGACTGGGGCCACCGTGAGCAGGGAAAAGTCCACGCGCGGCTGACTTTCAATCCCTATTTCAACTGGCAGAACTCGGTTATGGCGACCGTTCTGGGCAGGTCGCAGACAGCTGATGCCTCTGCCGAAAGGCCGGCGGCTGCCAGCGTCAAAGACATCGACATCAATACTCCGCCGCGCGACGCGGTGACGTTCTAAATCCCATTGTCATTACGAGGCATCCATGAAGAGAGTCCAGTTCAGCCGCTACGGCGGCCCCGAAGAAATGTCGCTTGCAGAATATTCGCTGCCAGCCCTTGAACCCCGGCGAGTCCGCGTGCGCGTAAAGGCCGCAGCAATCAACCCGCTCGACTGGAAGATTCGCCGTGGCGTCATGAAGTTCGTTACTGGCAACCGGTTTCCCCAGGGCATGGGCTCTGACTTTGCAGGCATTGTCGACGAGGTTGGCACCGCCGTGACAGACGTCCGGGTTGGCGATGAGGTGTTCGGCACGGTAGAAATCAAAAGGCAGGGTGCGTTTGCCGAGGTCGTCGATGCTGACGCGAGGCTGGTTGCCCCCAAGCCCGCCGCGCTGTCATTCAGTGAAGCTGCGTGCTTACCCATTCCATTCGCCACCGCCTGGGCGGCCATTGTGGGCGCAGCGCGTGCTGGCAGCGAGTCGCGGATATTCATTCACGGCTGCAGCGGCGCGGTCGGCAGCAGTGCTGTGCAACTGGCTCAGGCCTGTGGAGCACAGGTTTCCGGCGCCTGCGGCGAAGCCTCGCTGGCAAGCGTGGAGCTGGCCGGTGTCCGCCCGGCCTTTACCTACCCGGACAAAACGTCCTTCGCCGCTTATGGCCCGTACGACGCGGTGTTCGACACGCTCGGCACGCTCGACGTCGCCGAGGGTCTGGCGATGCTGAAGTCCGGGGGACGCTTCATCGACATTAATCCGACACCTGGCAGAATGCTGCGCGGCTTTATTTCAGGGCGCTACCGGATGGTGTTCGCAACAGGGGGATTCAGGAACCTGCGGGAGATAGCCCGACTGGCCTGTGAAGGCAAAATCCATGTATCCATTGGACTGGAAGCGCCGTTCACCGACGCGCTGACTGTCATCAGGAACGCAGAACTCGGCCGGCGGCCTGCCGGGCGGATTGTGCTGATCATGTAATCAGCGACGGACCTGTCTCAGGAACCCGGCAATGGCAGAAAACGGCCATTGCCGAACATGATATCAACTGAAACTCAGTGGCGATCATGACGGGACATGGCGACTCTGGTTAAACAAGATTGTTCATGTATAGCTATGCCACAGCAATATCGCATGGACTGAAGCAACGAAACGACTCCAGCCTAGCCCGGGCGGCAAGGTACACGGATCGCCAGTGGTGCACGAGAATACGGGTTTTACAGCGACACAGGTATCAGTGCCTCCTGCTTTGCCGTGACGAAGGAGCCGGGCAGCATGTTGCCGGTGGTGACCTGTGCTCCATCGCTCTGGATTTGGACTTTGCGATGAGAAGGTCAGACCGAGAACAATAGTTACTGTCCCCCGCCGTTGCTGACATAAGCCCGAAGGAACGCATCGACCGCTGTTGCTACAGCTTCCTTTGGCGTAAACCAGGGTTGAGCACCAAATAACAACGGTTCAATAAATCCGATTTCGAGCAAACCCTTTAGATGCGCCGCGGCAACGCGGGCGTCTACCGGACGAATCACACCATTCTCCTGCTGACGGGCAATATAGTTTGTCATATGTTCCCACGCCCGCCCGGCCCCCATCTCGTAGAGCGTGGCTCCCAGCGTAGAACTTGCGCCTTCGGCAATGGCAGCTCGCATGATGGCAAGCGTATCTGCAGAAGTCAGCAAAGCAAGCAGGGCCTCACCAAAACGCCGAAGTGCCAGTGAAACATCCGGCTCGGACAGATCAAGCAGTCCCATAATCTCATCTGCTTGTTCTTCCATCACTGCCATCATGGCAGCAGCGAATAACGCTTCCTTGGATTTGAAGTAGCCATACAGGGTGCCTTTCGATCCTCCGATCCGCGCTGAGATCATCGCCATGCTGGCGCGCGCATAACCGACATCGCGAAATACCTCGATTGCCACATCAAGGATCGCCTTACGCCGATCGTCTGTCTTTACTCTCATTCGAAACCTCACTTTTTCATACAGCACTGTACGATTTTGCATTGACACCTGCAAGAACATATATCTAAAATGACCGTACAGTATGGTTATGTAGGGCATGTTATGGGGTCATCAAATTTCCAATGGCGGACCACGGCGTCGGGAGGTGTCACCGCCTTTGTGGTTGTGCTCATGCTAAGCAGCTGTGCTCCCCTGCCACAAAAAAATGACGTGGTGCCTGCAGGACCAGAAAGCTTCGCGAGTGCTACAAGCTTTTCCGCACCCGGGAGGGCCTGGCCCTCGGATCGCTGGTGGGAAGAATTTGGCGACGCCCAGCTCAATGCACTGATCACCGAGGGGTTGAAGGGAGCGACCGATTTGCGCGTGGCTTCAGCACGTTTTGCCCGTGCCGAAGCACTGGTTCAGGAGACCCGGAGCAGGTTGCTTCCCGCCATCACAGCAAATGGTGAGGTCGGATCGACCAAGCAAAGCTACAACTATCTTTCCCCGGCAAGTGGGCTGCCCGAGGGCTGGCGTGATTATGGTCAGACAACCCTCAATCTTACCTGGGAGCTCGACTTCTGGGGCCGCAACCGGGCGGCATTAGCAGCAGCGCGTTCACAAGCCGAAGCAACAGGTGCCGAAGCTGCGGCCACTCGTCTGGCTGTGTCAGCAGGCATCGCCAGCGCCTACGGAGATCTGGCCGGAGATTACGCCGAACATGATGCCGCCGAACATGCTATTAAAGTGCGTAAGCGCACACTGGAACTGATAGAGGGTCGTAATAAGCAAGGGCTGGAAAATAAAGGTGCGGTTGAGCGCGCCCGTTCAGCACTCGCCACAGCTCAGGGCGATCTGGCTGAACAGAATGAATCCCTCTCCCTCACTCGTCACCGGATTGCAGCACTGATTGGGGCTGGCCCTGATCGCGGACTGACTATAGCGCGTCCGGGCGCGACCATTACTGGCAGCTTCGGCCTGCCAGCCAATCTACCGGCCGAATTAATCGGACGACGCCCTGACATCATTGCCGCACGGCTCCGGGCAGAAGCTGCTGCGAGCCAGATCAAGGAAGCCAGGGCGGCCTTCTATCCAAACGTCAATCTGACAGGTCTGATTGGCCTGCAGGCTCTCGGCATCGGAAATGTGTTTGAGTCAGGGTCCGATTTTGGAACAGTCGGCCCGGCCATCAGCTTGCCGATCTTCGACGGCGCGCGTTTGCGCGGACAGTACCGTGCCGCCGAAGCCGATTACCGGGTGGCCGTCGCCCAATATGACGGCGCATTAACGCAGGCGCTGCGAGATGTGGCTGATGCAGCCACAAGCACACGCGCGCTGGACCTGCGGCTTGAACACGCACAGGAAGCAGAGCGCTCTGCCAGTGCCGCATGGTTCGTTGCCAGCAATCGTTATCGCGGCGGCCTTGCGACCTATCTTGATGTGCTGGCTGCCGAAGACGCCCTCATCAGCACCCGCCGCACGGTCGCGTCTCTGAAAAGCCGCGCCCTTGTCCTCAAGATCGCCCTCATCCGTGCGCTCGGTGGCGGCTATCGCGCATAAAGGAAATCCGAGCCATGTCTGAATCCACCAATACCATTGAACAAGATGTTCCCGTTGCCAACAATACTGCTGCGGATAGCAGAGCGCAAAACGCCAGGCGAAAGCGGCTATTTCTGGCCCTGCTGGCGAGCGTCGCTACGCTCGGGGGTGGCTATTACGCATATGATCTTTTCGTCGCATCCCGCCATGCTGAAACCGACAATGCCTACGTCGGGGCTAATATCGCTCAGGTGACCCCTCTGATTGGGGGGCCTGTGCGCGAAGTCCTGGTGGATGATGCGCTGCACGTGAAACAGGGGGATGTTCTCGTTCGACTGGACGATACGGATGCCAGGATAGCGCTAAAGCGCGCCGAAGCTGAGCTGGCGTTGACTGAACGCCGCGTGCGCGGTCTTATCGCCACGGATGGCGGTCTTGACGCGCAAATAGCGGCACGGGCTGCCGACGAAGTGCGCGCCCAGGCGCAGGTCTCTTCTGCACAGGCTGATCTTGCCAGAGCGAAAATCGATCTTGACCGCCGCAACGCCCTGGCTGAGTCGGGCTCCGTCTCAGGCGAAGAGTTGACCACAGCGCGCAATGCCTACAGCACTGCGCTCGCCAGTCTGAGAGTTGCTGAAGCAGCCCGTACGCAGGCCGCGGCCAATCGTGCCACTGCCATCGGGAGCCGTGACGCCAACCGGGCACTTATAGACAAGAGTACACCTGACACCAATCCCGAGGTGCTGGCAGCACGTGCTGCACGGGAGCAGGCTCAGGTCGACCTCGAACGCACCATTCTTCGTGCACCCGTTGATGGGATCATCTCCCGTCGCCAGGTGCAGGTTGGTCAGCGTGTGCAGCCTAGCGCAATGCTGATGGTCGTGGTCCCGATCCACGCCAGCTATGTGGACGCCAACTTCAAGGAGGGTCAACTCAGGAAGGTTAAGCCAGGCCAGTCGGTTAAGCTCACCTCAGACCTCTACGGTAATAGCGTTAAGTATGACGGCAAAGTCGTCGGTTTCTCCGGCGGTACCGGCTCGGCCTTTTCTGTAGTGCCGGCGCAAAACGCAACCGGCAACTGGATCAAGGTCGTCCAGCGCCTGCCAGTAAGGATTGCACTCGATCCCCAACAGCTTGCAGAGCATCCTCTTCGTGTCGGTCTGTCTATGACCGCCGATATCGACGTCTCCAACTGATTGTGAGGAACCAGACGATAATGGTTGATTCCATCTCTCAGCATGAAAATCCAGCCGCCCGGTCATTAAGGGGCGGGAAACTCATCCTCGCCGCTATCCTGATCGGGCTGGGCAATTTTTTGGTCGTGCTGGATACCACTATCGCCAACGTCTCGATCCCCCATATCGCCGGCGGGTTAGGGGTCTCGTCCAGCCAGGCAAGCTGGGTTATCACCTCCTACGCAGTGGCCGAAGCGATCACTGTGCCGCTTACCGGGTGGCTCATGCGCCGCTTCGGTGGTTATCGTGTGTTCATTACCTCTTATCTGGCCTTCGGCGTGCTCTCGCTAGTGTGTGGCCTGTCGGGCACGCTTGGCATGCTCGTCGCCGGGCGCATATTCCTGGGTTTGGCCGGTGGCACGATCATTCCCCTTTCGCAGACCCTTCTGCTGCGTATCTTCCCACCTGAGAAGGCGACAATCGCGACAATCATATGGGCGATGACAACCACAGTCGCACCGATCGCCGGTCCCATTCTTGGCGGCACGATCTCCGATAACGTCGGGTGGGAGTGGATATTCTTCATCAATGTGCCAATTGCTGCCGCCGGTGGCCTAGGACTTCTGTACCTGATGCGAGGCCAGCAGGAAACGGTCACCCGGTCTCCGATTGATGTAGTGGGTCTTGGCCTGCTTATTGTGTGGGTCGGTGCGCTCCAAATCATGCTTGATGAAGGCCGCAACCATGACTGGTTCGCTGCAACAGAAATCCGCGTGCTTGCAGTGATTGCAGTAATCGGCTTTGTCGCCTTCCTGATGTGGGAACTGACCGAAAAGAATCCCATCGTTAATCTGCACGTGTTTCGCCATCGCGGCTTCGTTGCGGCTTCCATTACCTACTCGGTTGCGTTTGGTGCGTTCTTCGCCAGTATTGTTCTGATCCCGCTCTGGCTGCAGCAGAACATGGGCTACACCGCCACGTGGGCAGGATATGCCACCGGGATCATGGGGATTCTCGCAGTAATTAGTTCCCCCATCATCGGTCAGGTAGCGGCAAGGCTCGATCCACGGCTGATTGTATCGGTCGGATTGCTGGGACTTGGTGGCATATCTGCGTGGCGGGTGGGATTCACGCCGGATATTACCTTCATTCAGATGGCCTGGCCGATGCTGCTGACGGGCCCATTCCTGATGATGTTTTTCATCCCTGTAACCGGTCTGTGTATGGCGAGCGTCACAACAGCAGAACAGGCCGACGCGGCCGGGATCTCAAATTTCATGCGAACGCTCGCCGGCGCGTTTGCGACTTCAATAGTTCAGACCGGGTGGGCCAACGCGACACGTGAGAACCAGACTGAACTGGCAAGCGCGATGACTCAGGGACAAACCACCCTCGACAGCATGATGGCCAGTGGAATGTCGAGAGAGGTTGCCACATCTACGCTGAGCAGCATCGTTGAGGGCCAGAGCGTCATGCTCGCAACACTCAACATGTTCGCTGCGATTGCTTTCTGCTTCGCCTTCGCCGCCGCATTAATCTGGTTCTCTCCAAAACCAAAGGGACCCATCGACATGAGCGGCGGTCACTAAACAACAGGGCATAAAACCATGGCAAAGAAACTGAGTCTCTCCGCTAAACTCATCGTGTTTCCAGACCTCGTTGTCTGCGAGCACTGCGACAGGGTGTACCGGCGCATCGCGCTGGCCCCGGGCGAGGTTGCACGCTGCGAGCAATGTACTGCCATCCTCTATCGCGCCAACCGTCTGGATGTCGATCGTTGGCTGGCGCTGACCGTCGCCGCAGCAATCGTGTTCGTGATCGCCAACGTCTGCCCGGTCGTTCGCATCAGTATGCAGGGGTTGCACAACGAGACCACGCTCTGGCAGTCGACGGCGGCGCTCGCCTACGGACCTGGCGCTCCCATTGCAGTACCAACTGCAATATCAATCATCGTGGCACCACTTCTACAGATCACTCTGCTGGCCTGGGTGCTGGCTTTTGCCCGCACTGGTCGGCGTGCGCCAGGCTTCGCGCAGGCGATGCGGATGCTGGTCGCGTTGCGCCCCTGGAGCATGATTGAGGTCGGTCTGCTCGGCATTCTGGTGGCGGTCATCAAACTGTCAAGTTTCCTCCAGGTAGCACCCGGACCGGGGATCTGGGCCACGGCCGTGTTAGTGCTGCTGATTACGCTGATCGCGAGCCGCGATATCCACTGGCTGTGGGAGCTGACCGAATACAACCAGCAACGGCAGGCGGGCCGCACATGAATCTGCCTCCCCGCGCGTGCCACCTGGGTGTCATCGGCTGCCATATCTGTAGACTCGTTTGCCAGGACAAGCTCGACGAAACGAAGCACGTACACTGCCCTCGCTGCGGCGCATCACTGCATCGTCGGCGCCCCGACAGCATTGTGCGGGCCTGGGCCTTGTTGATCGCTGGCTTGATTTTCTACATTCCGGCCAACGTGCTGCCGGTTATGTATACCAGCCTACTCGGCAGTGGCAGCGGTAGCACCATCATGAACGGCGCTATCGAGTTCTGGAAATCCGGGTCTTATGGCATCGCTCTGGTGATTTTCATTGCCAGCGTGGCAGTTCCCTGCACCAAGTTTCTTGTCCTCACACTGCTGCTGATAACTTCACAACGACGCAGTAACTGGGCGAGACGCGAGCGAGCCAGACTCTACCGGCTCGTTGAGGTGATCGGCTACTGGTCAATGCTCGACGTACTGGTGGTGGCTGTAGTTGCCGCGCTGGTCAAGTTCCAGGGCCTGAGTGATATCGAGCCACGAGTTGGCATCTTCTTCTTTGGCGTGGTGGTGATCCTTACCATGCTCTCAGCTATGACCTTCGACCCCCGTCTGATATGGGATGATAAACCGGAATGAATAACGAACCCGAACATATCCACCAGCCCGGCAATCCTGCAGTGGCCCGCCGTCGCTGGCGTATTTCCCTGGTATGGCTGGTACCAGCCATCGCTGCACTGGTCGGGCTGTCAATGCTGGCGCATACCTGGCTGTCAGCTGGTCCTGAAATCACTATAGCTTTCCGTACAGCGGCAGGACTGGAGGCAGGCAAAACACCGGTCAAGTACAAGGACGTGACCGTGGGCACAGTAACGGCAATCACACTCAGCGACGACGGCTCGCACGTTGCCGCCACGGTCTCGTTGGCCAGGAGCGCGGAAAGTCTGACCCGCAGCGACACGCGGTTCTGGGTCGTGCGCCCGCGTATTGGCACCGGCGGTATATCAGGCATCGACACACTTCTCTCCGGCGCCTATATTGCGGCGGATGCTGGATCGGAACATGCATCCAGCAAAGTCTTTACTGGCCTTGAAACGCCGCCAACGGTTATTGGTGGTATGCCCGGAAAGTCATTTGTCCTGCATACCGAAGATCTGGGGTCGCTGGATGTTGGCTCGCCGGTCTACTTCCGGCGTATCCAGGTGGGCCGGGTAGCCTCCTACAAGCTTGATGATGATGGTAATCACGTCAGCCTGCAGGTCTTCATCGACAAACCCTACGACAGCTTTGTCACTACCGATACCCGATTCTGGAATGCCAGTGGGATGGATGTTTCGCTGGGTGCTGACGGACTCAAGCTCAAAACGCAATCCGTGGCCACAATTGTGGCGGGAGGAATTGCTTTCGCCGCCTCTGCACGCGGCAAAGATCACACGCAAAAGGCACCTGAAAATACCCAGTTCAGTCTTGCACCGGATCAAGCCAGCGCCATGGCTGAACCCGACGGGCCGGAGCAGTTCGTCCAGCTACGCTTCGACCAGGCACTACGCGGTTTATCTGTAGGTGCTCCGGTTCAATTCTCGGGGATGGATCTGGGCAGGGTGGTATCAATAAACCTCGACTACGATCCAAGTACGCTCCGATTCCCCACAACCGTTGGCATCGTGGTGTATCCACAACGTCTTGGGCGTCTGTTGGATAAATTGCCTGGTACAAATACAGAGCAACAAGCCGCTCAATTTCTGAGAGAACTGGTCGAACATGGCCTGCGCGCGCAGGCGAGATCAGGAAATCTGCTGACCGGACAGCTCTATGTTTCGCTGGAATTTGTTCCGGATGCACCGAAAAGAACCATAGACATATCGGCACGCCCACTAAGCGTTCCCACAATCAACGGCAGTTTCGATCAGTTGCAGGGGCAGGTGGCCAGCATCGTCGGCAAGATAGAGAAGATGCCCCTCGACTCAATCGGGCGAAACCTCGACAGCACATTAGCAGAACTTGACAAGACCCTTAAGCAAGTCAACAGCCAGACGTTACCGCAAACCACGCAGACCCTGCTGCAGGCCCGGCAGGCCTTTGGTGCGGCACAAGGTGTGCTGGCCGAAGATGCGCCATTACAGCAAAACCTGGGCCAGACGCTACAGGAAGTTCAGCGGGTATCTCGCTCACTACGGGTGCTGACAGACATGCTTGGCCGGCATCCTGAATCACTGTTGCGCGGACGCCCGGAATCTCCCTCGCCTCCTGCCACAGGAAAAGACAACACAGTAAGTCAACAGGAATCGCATCAATGAAAAGTTACCGTTTTTCTGGGCTTCTCGTGCCGGTCTTCTTTCTGAATGCCTGCGCGTCTCCGCCAGTACATTACTACTCACTTCTCGCACCGTCCGGGGAAACAATAACGACGAAGCCACCGGCCCCCTTCATGGTTGATGTATTGCCGGTCGGTATCCCGTCACAGAACGATCAGTCACAACTGGTCGTACGACAGGGCGCCGCTGGTGCCGTTGTCCTTGATAACGAGCGCTGGACTGGCCCGCTGGATGACGAAATTCGTAGTGCCTTATCGTCAGTACTGACGCATGAGTTGGCCACCCAGGATGTGGCCGGGCTGCCACAGACCTCTGCCAGGCCTGTACTCAGAATCAAACTCCAGTTGCGTCGGTTTGATGCCTGGCCCGGACAACGGGTTCAGCTTGATGCCGACTGGAGTTTGGGATTCGCGAATGAGGCGGGAAAGCCACGGCTGGTCTGCCGGGGCTATCTGGATGAGCCCGCGCCAGGAGGCTATCCGGAAATGGTTCAGGCCCAACAACGACTGGTCGCTGCGTTAGCCAGGAGGATAGCGACAGATGCACGAGCCTGGGCACATTCTCGTCAGGCAGCTTGCGTGGACCCACAGGAGTAACCCCGGGAGTATTGCGCGTCCTGCCCGTGATCGACGGAGGATGTGATCGGGAGTCCGACGATAGTAGATTGATAGACAGCATCCGCAATCGCGAGAGGGTGGACCTCGCCTTCTTGAACCACCTCCCCATAAACATTGAGGGTTGAATGACAATGGATACACCCAAGAACCTGACAAACGGTGCAACGCAGGTAGCGCCGGTGGGATCAATCGAAGCCTCTGAAGACCTGACTGGAATTCCAGGCACGCATTGGCTGATCGTGAGCGTGAGAGCGTTGGCACCCGATGGCGAAGGGCGACTGGATTTGGTGAACACATCCACGCATGCAATCCGTGCCCTTTATCCCTCTCCGGAGGCGCAGGTACGCTTCGACGCGCACACCTTTCACGGCCAGCCCGACCGGCCGCCAGAGCGCTTCAATCCACACGGACTCACCATTCGTCGTGGCGCGAACGGTGTCCACCAGCTCCTCGTCGTGCATCACGGCGTCCGCGAATCCGTGGAGATTTTCACTGTCGATACCCGTGACGTTCTGCCCCGCATCCACTGGCGGGGTTGCGTGCTTACACCGGGTTCTGTGACCGGCAACGGGGTCGCACCAATGCCCGACGGATTCGTGATGACGCAGACCACGCTGCCCATCCCCAAGAAGGGAGGTCGTGCGCTGAATTTCGAGGAAATCGAGGGTGGGCGCAGCATCGGTGAGGTGCTGGCCTGGAGTTCCCGTTCCGGATGGAGCAAGGTCGATACCGGAGGCGACCTGATGCCGAACGGAATCGAAACGTCGGCTGACGGAGAATGGCTCTACTACGCAGATTCTGTCCGCCAGACCTTTAACCGCTTTTCGTTCAGAGCCGGTGCCGCGAAGAAACATGTAATTCAAACCGGTTTCCACAGCGACAATGTACACTGGGCGCCGGACGGTAGTCTTTTGCTCGCGGGCCAGCAAGGCACCCTACGGGAAATCGTTGAGTATTTCTCCGGGAAGGAAGGTGCTGCGTGCGGGAATGCGCGCGTGCTACGCATTGACCCACAAACAATGAGCGTGCAGCCGCTGGTTGACTGCGCGGATTTTCCTCTGGCGAGCGGCGCAGTCGAAATTCAGGGCACCCTGTGGCTGGGACGCATCAGGGGGACAATCGGCCGGGTGGATTTACGTCAGGTGCATACCGCATTGCCAGACTAGCGTGGGACGCCAGGGCTTGCAGGATCCACCCAGGCTTCCGCCAAGAAAGCGTGGGGACCGGGCTGCCAGCGGAAATCGTCAAGGCCTTACTCATTTTCTGTCTGTACGACAATGCGCTGACTGCCCGGCGGGTATGAGATTAGTCATTCGGATAACGCCACACGTCCGCGGTTTCGCCAACGGCAAGAACCCGCTTTTCCGATGCGGGAAGTCCAAGGCGCTCCCACTCTGCTGCCAGGCGAACCGGCGGTTCGTCTAGCGGCTCGTAGGTCAGCTTGAAAGTCCCCCAGTGCATGGCGAAGAAGCACCCGGCACCAAGATCCCTGTAGGCCCGGGCAGCCTCCTCGGGGTTCATGTGCTGGCGGCGCATGAACCAGGACGGCTCATAGGCGCCGATGGGCAAAAGTGCAGCATCGATCACCGGGAAACGGCGGCCGATTTCCCGGAACCCGTCAAAGTAGCCCGTATCGCCCGAATGGTAGATGCAGGCGGAAGCTCCCTCGAGAATGAATCCGCCCCACAGCGTTTCGTTTACGTCGGTCAAGCCGCGACGGCTGTAGTGCTGGGCGGGCACGAAAGTCACCCTCACGGGGCCGATGTCGATGGACTGCCACCAGTCCAACTCGCTTGCGGAAATCCCTTTTTTTGCGAGGAACGACGCCATGCCCAGGCCGGCGATCACCGGGGCATCGACGCTCTTCACGGATGGAAGGTCGAGATGGTCGTAGTGGTTGTGACTGATCAGCACCGCGTCGATGGATGGCAGATCCTCGGGGCGCAGGCCAGCCGGAACATTCCGCCCCCCTGGCCCCAGGGCAAGCTCACCGAAGACCGGATCGACGAGGAACGACTTCCCTTCGATCTGCACCAGCCAGCTCGCATGCCCGATCCAGGTCAGGCGCGCGCCTTCACCCGTGCCCGGTGGAGTGGCGATCGCGACGAGATCGGGCACCACACACGGCACCGAAGCCTTTCTCGGTACACCACGGCCCCGGCCTGCAAGACTATCGACGACCAGCATCCGAAATGCCGGCACCACGGTGCCGGGAGCTTCGCTCCCGTCAAGATTCCTGAAACGTCTGGATTTGCCGAAAATTGCCATAGCCACCCCTTCCACATTGACGATGAGGATGAACGCCTATGGCATGAGTCGCTCGATGAACACACCAATCGGTGTTCCAGAAGACCTTCCCAATACGTTGCATCCCCCTCATTTCGAGTCGAATGCGATACCCGGCAAACGCCAACAACGGGCGATGCCATCAATCGCTTCTCAGAACCGATAGAGGTAGCCGAGACCAAGGCCATACTGCGTGCTCTTTTCCACCAGCGGGCTGTTGCGGATCGAGCTGCCCATGTGCTTGGCGCCCATGTCGAGGAACATGGTGTGACTGGACACGGGCTGCCAGTCCACGCGAAGCCCGATTTCGGTATTGAGCGCGGAACTACCGCCGTAGGCCGGGCGCCAGCTCCGTGCCTCGTCTGACCTTACGCCGTATTAATAGTCCACGTACTCGCCATCCACCCACTCGGCCGCCAGCCGCGGGGCCAGCCCGATTGTGCCTGCGGTAAATCGCCTGTCGATCTGCAGCGTCGTCCGCATCCCCCCGCTGTTGCTCATGGCATCCGTGAGCACTTCAGCAGAGAAATTGGCAATGCCGGTACGCCAGATGGCGGCGGCGCCGAGCCAGAAACTGGAGTCTCGATCGCGCATGCCCGCGAAATATGGGGAATCGCCCGAATCGAAGCCTTCCCCGATGTACCGACCACGCAGCCTGAATGACACCGGCCCGACCGACGGAAGCTTGACGTCCAGGACAGGCCCGGCCACCTGAATCCATTTGTTCTCATAGGTAATCATTGGCAAGCCTCGAACGCGGTCGTCGAAGTCGCGGTAGACGCGGTACTGTATGCCACCGGCAACGCCAATCCCCCACGTCGGTTCACTGCGTCCGGCTTCGGGCATCGCCTGACCTCTCGCCGACTTATTCGTATCGTCGGTCTGAGCCCATGCAACGGGTGTTGAAAAAATGCCAGCGACCAGGATCGGTAGCGCAGCGTAAGACGGCTGCCGGCGCAGGCGGACTGCGCATTGAGGACGAGATGACATGATTGATCCCTTTTAAGGAAAACGTGAAAATGCCTCCCCTGTACTGGGGAATGGCAGCTCGCGGACCACGCCATCGGGCCATCTCGATGAGTTCGCGGACCATCACCAGCAGACGGCCGCACTGCACCGTCTGCCTGATTTCCATACCGTCCGGACGACACTGGGTCGTCCCGCACGGGTCAGTGCAGGCGCTGCGCATCAAGTTTCGATGTGACGAGTGAATTGCAGGACTGTTGAGTCGTGACGAGGTTAGTTGCGTCATCGCTCAACCTCGTCAGCGGTAGCGCGTACGGTGTGTCGAAAAAAACCAAGCGATGCCAGCCATTTCTCGATCCTGTCCACATACAGGAACACGGCTGGCACGACCAGCAGGCTCAAGGCAGTCGATGTGATAAGGCCGCCGATAACCGCCATGGCCATCGGCCGGCGGAAGCTAGAATCCGCACCTAACCCCAGCGCGATAGGCAACATGCCGGCGATCATCGCGATGGTGGTCATCACGATGGGACGGGCACGCTTGTGGCACGCATCCAGCAGCGCCTCGTGAACAGGCAATCCGCGCTCGCGTATACCGATAACCGCGTACTCGACGAGCAGGATGGAGTTCTTGGTGACGATACCCATAAGCATCACCAGACCGATCATCGAAGGCACACTCAACTAGCTGCGCGTGACCAGAAGCGCGAGGAACGCGCCACCTATGGACAGAGGAATGGCAGAGAGGATGGTGATGGGCTGAAGGAAATCCCTGAACAGCAGCACCAGAACGCAGTAGATGCACAAAACACCGACCACGAGCGCCATGGCAAAGCCCCCGCCGAGTTCGGCAACGATCTCCGCGTCGCCGGCCTCAATCACCTTCACACTGGACGGAAGGGACTTGATCGAAGTCAGGTTGGCCACAGCCGCCTGCGCCGTCCCGAGCGCGGTACCTCCCAAATCGGCCGAAATGGTGACGTTGCGAAGACGGTCATGGCGGTCGATCTGCGCGGGGCCACTTTGCACAGTCAGGCTGGCGACACTTGCCAGCGGCACCGACCCGTCGCGCCCCGGCACGCGCATGTTGCCGAGCGTGTCGATGTCCTGCCGCGCGGCATCGGGAATGCGCGCGCGGATATAGACCTGGCGGTTGTCGAGGTTCAGGCGCGCCACCTGAGCGTCGAAATCGCCTCTGGTTGCCACCCGCACTACGTCCCCGATCGCCTCGGTCGTCACGCCGCGCTCGGCGGCGCGCTCCGGGTCGGGACGGATGATGATCTCCGGGCGCTCCAGGCTGGCCGTCGAGGCAATGCCAGTAAGGCCCTTGACGTCGCGCAGTTCGGCTTCCACCGCATCCGCGCTCGCCTTAAGTGCCTCGGCATTGTCGCTGGCGAGGATGATCGTAAGCTTTTCGCCCGGCCCGCCGCCGCCGATGGCAAAGCGCGCCCCGGGAACATCGAGCAAGCGTTCCCGCACGGCTTTCTCGATGACCTGCTGCGAAGGGCGATCATTACGCGGCCCCAGCGTGAGCGTGAGCGACGCGCGCCGAACTTCGCCCGCCTGCGCCCCACCGGGGCCGGCACTTTGCGCCTTGCCCACCGTGGCGAAAACATGGGCGATGCCGTCAACATCGCCGATGGCTTTGCGGGCCGACCCGGCGACCGCCAACGTGTCCTCCAGCGAGCTGGCTGGCGGCAATTCGATGCTCAGGGTCGTGCTGCCGCTATCAGAGGCGGGGATAAAGCCCGTCTCGATGAAAGGCACCAGGGCGAGCGAAGCCGCGAGAAAGATGACCGCTCCGCTCAGGGTCGTCTTGCGATGCTTCAGGCACCAGCGCGCCGTTGCCATGTACCAGCGCATGACCCGGCCATCTTCCTTCTCGGGGATCGGCTCGGGCTTGAGCAGGTAGGCCGCCATCATGGGTGTGAGCAGGCGCGCCACCAGCAGCGAAGCGAGCACGGCGATCACGGCGGTCCAGCCAAACTGTTTGAACACCAGGCCGCCGATACCACTCATCATGGCCGTCGGTAGGAAGACGACCACCAGGCTCATTGTGGTCGCCATCACCGCCAGGGCAATTTCGGTCACGGCGTCCTCTGCGGCTTCCCGGACCGACTTGCCCCTGTGCCGGTGGCGCTCGATGTTCTCGATCTCCACGATGGCGTCATCGACCAGGATGCCGACGATCACCGCCAGCGCCAGCAGCGTCACGGTGTTGAGCGTGAAGCCCAGCCAGGCCATGGCCGCGAATGCCGGAAGGATGGACAGCGGCAGAGCGGTCGAGGCTATCAGCGTCGCCCGCCAGTCGCGCAGGAACAGCCAGACGACGATCATCGCGAGGATGGCCCCCTCGTACAGCATCGCCATGGAGCCCTCATACTGCTCAAGCGTCTGGCCGACCGACCCCGAAATCTCAGTCAGGCTGAGCGCCGGGTCGGCCTGTTGAAGGCCGGCCAGGGCCTCGCGAACGCCCTCGGCCAGCCGTACCTCGTCAAAGCCCCTGGCGCGGTACACGCTGAAGCCGACCACATGCTCGCCATCGAGCAGGGCCGCCTGCGTGGGGTCGGCCTGACCATCGACGATGGTCGCGATTTGGTCCAACCTGAAGCTCTTGCCGTTGGACAACGCGATTCGCAGGTCCGCAAGCTCCGATGCCTGGCGAACCGTGGCAATCGTGCGAACCGACTGCTCCTGGCCGCCAAGCTGACCACGGCCGCCGGAAGATTCCTGCTGAACCTGGCGCAGTGCACGGGAGACATCCGCCGCCGTGATGCCGAGGGCAGACATGCGCGACGGATCGAGCTCAATCCGAACCTCACGTTCGATTCCGCCAAGCCGCTCGAACCGACCGACTCCGGGAAGCGAGAAAATAGTCTTGGCAATGGTGTCATCCACAAACCACGAAAGCTGCTCCTCATTAAGCCGGGACGACGATATGGCGTAGGTCAGAACGGGCGAACCTACGCTCGTGGAAGCACTGACGGTCGGTTGCAGAAGATCATCCGGCAGATCAGACCGGATGCTGTCAACCGCGTTCTTGGTTTCGATCAGCGCGTCCGACAGGTTCTTCTCCAGCACGAATTCGACCTGGATTGAAACCAAACCATCCGTGATCGATGTGCGCAGATGGTTCAAACCACTCAAGGTCGCAAGTGAATCCTCGACCTTGCGCGCGACCTCCGTCTCCAGCTGCGCAGGAGCCGCCCCCGGCTGCGTCAGCATGACCGTGACCATTGGTAGATCAAGGTCTGGAAGATCCTGCGTAGGCAGCTTCTGGAACCCCCATAGCCCTGCGAGTGCCAGCAGTGCGAACAGCAGGATCGAGGGGATCGGATTGCGAATGGACCAGGTAGCGAAATTCATGGTCTGCCCGCCCCAGCAGGCTGCCCCTGCGAAACCCGGACCAGATCGCGATCCTTGAGGAAGCCGGCTCCCCGGACAACAACACGCTCGTCCTTGCCAAGCCCCTCGGTGACCTCGACCTCACGGCCATTACGCCGGCCGACGCTGACGCTTCGCAGCGACACGCGGGACGTGGCACTGGTGTCGGCCAGCACCAGGACGTGGCTGCGCCCATCGCGGATGACAACGCTCTCGGCGGGCACGACCAGCGCCGGCTCTGTCCCGAGTCCGAGCCTGCCGTTGGCGTACATACCAGCCCGTGCCGTGCTTCCAGGGTGGATGTCGGCGTAAACAGTGGCCAGGCGAGAGGTGCTATCCAGAATCGGCGAGGTCTGGCGAACCGTCGCCTTCGCTGTCTTGCCGTCGGGAAGGTCTAATGTTACCTGCTGCCCGATCTCGACCTGAGCGAGTTGCTCGGCGGTCAGTTCGCCACGCCACTCCAGGCGCCCCCGGCGAATCATGCGAAACAGTTCCTGGCCCACCGTAACGACGCTGCCGAGCGTTGCAGTCCTGTGGCTGATGACACCATCGTCCGGCGCAGTGACGTCGGTGTAACGCAGCCGCAACTGATTGGCAGCGAGCAGCGCATCCGCGGTCCTGGATTGAGTCACCAGCTGGAGCACGTCCTGTTCACTCATCGCGCGGCTGCTTTGCAACGCGAGCGCGCGCTGCCGGTTGGCGGCAGCCTGATCGGCATTCGCTTTCAGTTCCGCGCGTTCCGCCAGCAACAGATCCGGGTCAAAACGAGCGATAATCTGTCCCTTCCTGACGATATCGCCGACATTGACGCGAACATCGATGAGCTGATAACCACCAATCTGAGCACCGATGCTGGCTTCTTCCCATGCGGCAATCGCACCCGAAGCCCTGATCTCTATGGGCCACGAGACTTCCCGGGGGATGGTGCATGTGACGGTCAGCGCCGGCGTCGCCGCGGCAGTCGCTTCCTCCAGCGTCGTATCGCCCCTGCCGACGACTATCGCCAGCGCCGTCACAACGAGGGCCACTCCCCCCACGAAATACGCGATCCGGTGCCGCCGGAGGTGTCCCCGGGTGGGCTGGTTACGGTGTTCTTGTTCCTGACTCATGGCGATAATTTTCCTTACGGGCGATACAGGGGTGGCAGACGGAGCGTCGTCCATTTGCTCAGTCGTTGTGGGCTGCGGTACTGCGGCCCATAACGGCGGGTTCCCTGCGGCGCGCACAAGGAGACCCGGGATGGGTGCGATCGTAAGCAGCGGCGATGGCGCTTTCCTGCGCGCCCCTGAGCTGTCAACCCGGGCCTTCCTGCCCGAATAAGGTGATTACATCCGCCTTATACCGGACTTCGTTCGCGTGCGCGCAACTGCAGACGCATCGGCGGTCTGGAGAGAGGTATCCGCATCCAGCCACGCGGGGAACATAGCCGTCAGGGAACTCACGTCATTGGCGTTGCGCGCATCAGGCTCACTGCGGGCCACTTCTTCTGTCGCAGGGGCATCTCCCCACAGGTCTGGCTCTCACAAGAACCTGGCGCCAGAGAACCCCGAAGTGGTGCTGATCGTGTCTGTGCCACCTGTCTGGGTTTGCGATTTGTCTCGCGACACCGCGCCGTTGACCCCGGGCCATTGAGCGCATCTGGTCTGGCTGGGACCAGGGCCAGGCGCAGCGACCAGCACGCTCGTCATGAGCCGGGGACGATAGCGTTGCTGATGGCCCGACAAGACGTGCATAGCTGCCATCACAGTTCGCCCACCAATGAAAACGCCCTGGCCACGATGGAGCGCAGGTTCTGCCTGCCGCCATCCGCATACCACTCGTCAAGGGCAGCCGTCCATGCGGACGTCACCGCGCCCACGATGATGCGCGCTTTGAGCATGCTCAGCCCGGTCTCGCTTTCTCGTTCCACGAGTGCGGCAGCGAGCGACACCTCCCGATCCATCCGCTTTTCGCATCCCTTGGCGAGCAGAGCCGGCGTTTCCTTCAGCAGGCGCACCAGTGCAAAAGCCATGTCAGGATTGGCGTCATACCGCAGGAGCGTCGTGGCCAGCGTCTCTCTGACCGCATCCAGTGGCCCCTCGTGGTCGGGACGCCCCCGCAATTCATCGACCAGCTCATGCGTCTTCTCGTCGTGCCACAGGAAGATCAGATCTTCTTTAGTCTTGAAGTAGCGAAAGAACGTACGCCTAGCCACACCAAGCGGCTCGACGATGTGTTCGATGGTCGTGTGGGTAAAGCCCTGTTTCAGAAACAACTCAAGCCCGAGGTTGGATAGCTCCCTCCGGGTGCTCTCTTTGTGCCTTTCGCGAAGGCCGGGATTTTTATTTGCCATGAGAGTATTCTGTCATATCTGGCACCAAGTGACAATAAGGCACTTAGTGCCATAAGGCATCTGGTTTGCTCTAAACCGACGCTTCGAAGCGCTTCATTGCTGCCATATAATGAAGGTTTATAAAGACCGACCGGGAGACGCGGCTAGCACCAGAGATCAATGTGCCGGGAGGCTTCTTTCACAAGATCTTGGCCGCAGGTATAATCGAATGCTAAATCGCCTACATCAACTCAAGCGCTGCTTCGAGTCTTCCGTCGAAGTTCTGCACGATATCTGCGACACCATTGTTACGTGAGCTAGTGATCCGCTCCGCAAGTTTCTCTATGTTCTATCCAGAGGGCAGAAACACATCTGATTAGTTTACTTTTAGGTGAAATTTAGGTGGTACCAAGGGGGAATCTTCGCCTGCCAATGCCGCCCGATGTGCGACTGCAGAAGATCTCATGGAAGCCCCAATACACCGCGGGACCGTCCGCACTTGGGCTATTCGTGTCGGCCTGAGTGAACGCACTCTCGCACGGTTGCTTATTCAGGAAACCGGTATGAGCTTCGAACGCTGGCGCCAGCAGATCCAAGTCATTCTTGCGGTGAAATGGTTGAGTACTGGAATGTCGGTTCGACAGGTCGCCGATAGTCTGGGTTAAGAAAGTGCCGGTAACTTTGTGACTATGTTCCGCAAATCACTCGGCACTTCACCGAGGCGCTACATAGCTGAACGCAACCTCCGGCTCAGTTGATCGAGAGCAACGGCATCTTCGAGTGCCGTGGATGGATAGAATGATCTGTTTTATCGGGGTACCGCACGTTACTCCGACCGCGCATGACACTTCATGGCTGTGGAATGTGGCAGTGGTTTCCCGCCCCAGCCGTGGCTCGTTCACCGGCCTCCGTGGCAACAGCGAGAAGCTCGAAAAGGAATACACAGTCTGCTGCGGATTCTTGAGACCGGTTTGCAGGAAATTTATTCGCCCAAGCCATCGCGCAGACGATCGATAAGCCACTCTAGTGAAACAGACAAGCGGTTGTTCTCGGAGCGAAGCAAGTAAATAGTCAAAGCCGATTCGACTGCCAGGTGACGGATAACGACATCCGATCGTTGGCTTACCGGGATCTTGGTCGCAGTCATCAAGCCGATGCCATAGCCTGCGCCGTCCAATGTAAGCATCAGATCCAGCGAGGGACACTTCCCTCGATTAATCCTACCCTGCAATAGTGGACACGGGACTAAGTGAGAAAACTCTCAACCAGAGGGACTCATGACAAGATCATTATCAATAAGCAAAAAGCCCCGTAAATTACACACACCTGAATTCCTCAATGAAGCTCTGATTGTAGTGGCATAGAAAATTTGGCCACCTGATTAAAGGTTATATTCTCATTCAACACAAAACAAATGACTTAATGAGCAAGAAAACTAAGCGTACTTTCACCCCCTGAGTTCGTGGCATAATGTACTGACTTTCGTTTCTGGCCGTCCTATTAATGCCATTGCCGGTAGCGATTTTATTGGCGTCATTTTTTAGGCCGCCCCTTCTTCCCTCGGGTCCCTTCTGAGGCCTGACCTGCTGTTGTTCGCTCGGCAATCAATTCTCGCTCAAACTCCGCCTGTGCGGCAAAGATTCCAAAAACAAGCTTGTCACTGGCTTCCCTGAGGAATACACGAACCCCCTTCTGACGCTGCTGGGCTATGAAACACTCCGTTGTCGGGAATTGCCGCTGGCGCTGAAGCTGCCAACAGAACGCAGGGCGCGCAGCGTTGCAGACAAGCTGCTGAGCCAGCCGGCCTGCATAATGGATCAGCAACAGCCTGCCCATGAAGCGGGGCTCAGCATCAGAAGCATCAACTGTCTATTCAGTCAGCAGACCGGGCTGAGTTTCAGTCATTGGCACCAGCAGGCAAAGGTGGTGGCTTCACTGCGCTGGGTGTCAGAGGGATTGCCAGTCAGTGAAATCGCATCGCTGAGCGGTTATAGTAACGTCAGCGCCTATATTGACGTATTCCGTCAGAGCTTCGGTAAAACGCCCAGTCGGTTTAACTGAGAGCACGGCAGTACGGTGCATATCCGGTAAACATAAGTATATTCCCTGATTAACGAGAATTTACATACAGCCTTATAAAGCCTGAACAGAGCTTTGTGACGTGCATATATTAACCGCGCGCCTTATGCCGACTGACAGAGCGGCTGCATCCGTTACTCATCTGAATCCTGCTGCATCAACCAACGCGCGCACGTTGTCAAAGACATCGTTACCTTTATAATCACCTTCGTCTGGAGTTGTTGATAAAGCCTGCAGCGATACGCTCAGCGCCAGTATCAGTTTAGCGCGTTCTTCAGTTAGCATCGCTCTGGCTCAGTAAGAACAGTCCCCATGATTTCACTTTGACTAGGCTTAAACGTAGCTTTAAGACTCGCCTCCCGTTGTTTGCCAGGCATTGTACTTGATGACGGACAGGACGATTGCCGGCCTTAATGCAGCAATTGTTCTGCCGCGGGCCTTAATGAAATCCGCTGGCCCACATCTCACAATTACCTCAGCGAACTCAACGTTCGGAAGTCTTATCAGGTTTGGTGAACCACGGTCTGACCTGTTTTGGCATTACATTACACTGCCTGCACAACCTGTTGACATTCTCTTTGTACTCCCAAGCTCCGAGGCTTTGTGTTGCCAACTGTTCAGTTATGGGACCGCGCATGCTTGCCGCACTGGATGATAACCGCGACCGCTTCAACAGCGCCGAAGAAATTCAAAACTACGCTGGCGTTGGCAGTGTGCGAAGTTCGTCCGACAGACATTCGTGGAATGGACTGCGAAGACGGTTAACTCATCGTACTGGGCCAGCGAGAAAAAGGAAAATCGCATCAATCCGCTATCCGAGCTCTGGCGTTCAAATAGATCCGGATAATTTATAGCTGCTGGAAAAACAGAACCTGTTACGACGAAGCAAAGTATTTGCTGGCTCTCCAAGCGCGAAACTCGCCCTTACTGAAGCCATAAAAAGCTTGTCGAATGTCTCAGCGCGTGAAGCGGACATCACCTCCTGAGTGAGCCAGCGCACAAACCCGCACGAAACTCTTCGACGTGAATTTACATAACCTTATGAAATTTTATAACTGTATGGCATTTGCCTAACCCTTCCAGGGCAAAAATACATAACTACTCACCAACCCTGCTGCGTATAACTATAGCGGTGTTTTTCTCTCACTGAAGGTGACGCATGACACAACAACGCCATGAATTATCAGCCGATCATGAGGCGCATATCGCTTCTGCGATTGGCAAATTCTTCCGCCGCATTATCCCGATGCTGGCGCTGATGCTTATTATTAACCAGATTGATCGCGCCAACATTGGCTTCGTCAAAGCCCAGCTGCAAACCGATGCCGGAATCAGCGCGGCGGCCTTCGGCTTAGGCGCAGGACTGTTCTTTATCGGCTATGCGTTGTTTGAAGTGCCCAGCAATATGATGCTGAAGAAGTTCGGCGCAAGGGTGTGGCTCACGCGCATTATGATCACCTGGGGAACGGTGGTGGTACTTACCGGTTTCGTCAGCACGCCAATGCATTTTTATATGCTGCGTTTCCTGCTTGGCGTGGCGGAGGCGGGCTTCTTCCCTGGCGTGCTGTTCTATTTTCGTCAGTGGGTGCCCAATGCCTGGCGAGGCCGCGCAACCGCAATGGTATTGAGTGCAACCGCAAGCGCGTTTCTATTCTCTGGCCCGCTCACCGGCGCAATCCTGATGATGCACGATGTCGGCGGACTTGCGGGTTGGAAATGGGTCATGTTTCTGGAAGGCGGCGGATCGATAGTGATCGGCCTGCTGGCGGCGTTTGTACTGGTATCGAAGCCAGAAGGGGCGAAATGGCTCAGCGACGCGGAAAAACAGGCGCTCGCGCAGCAACTGGCAATTGAAGACGCGACGCGTGACGAGCGTGCCGTCACACAGGGACGCTGGGGATTGATCACCGATCGCAGCCTTATATTCTACTGCCTGATCTTCTTCACCATGACCATGACCGGTTACACGCTGGTGTTCTGGTTGCCGCAAATTATCCAGCGTATTCAGGGGTTCAACAGTTTCGAATCCGGACTGCTGACCGCCATCCCGTGGCTCTTCGCCATTGTTGCGCTGTTTCTGCTGGGCAAAGCCACCGACCGTTATCGCGATAAGCTGGAGAAAGGGCTGGGCATCGCCATGCTGATCGCCGCATGCGGCACCTTTATGGCCACGCTTGGCACGCCGTGGTTTGGCTTTGTGGCGATGATTGTGGCTTGCATCGGTTCCAAAGTCAGTGCCGCGTTCTTCTGGCCGATGCCGCAAAGCGAACTGCCCGTCTCGATAGCGGCACCGGGCATTGCGATGATCAACTCTGTCGGCAACCTTGGCGGATTCTTCGCACCCACGGTGTTTGGCTATCTGGAGATGCACACCGGCAGCACCACCGGCGGCCTCTACGCGCTGACCAGCGTGTCCGTGGTGACCGGCCTGTGGCTGTTGCTGCGCACCAAACCTGTTCCCCCCGCTTTAGGTCACAAGGAGAGACTTCATGTCAGACAGTCCAGTCATTAATACCATGCGCATCGTCCCAGTTGCTGGTTATGACAGCATGCTTTTGAATATCGGCGGTGCCCATAACTGCTTCTTCACGCGCATTATCGTGATCCTCACCGATTCTGCCGGGCATACCGGGGTGGGCGAAACGCCCTGTCATGCCTCGACGTTGCAGTTGCTGGAGCAGTTTCGCCCGCTGATTGTAGGCAGCTCGCTGCTGCGCCTGAATGCCACGCTGAGCCAGCTTTTCAACAGTGAGGCGCGTCAGAAGCACACTTCACACACCAACGACATCCACATTCCGCAGATGAATCCGGAGAAGTTTTATAACGCTGCGGCGGCGATTGAGGCCGCGCTACTAGACCTGCAAGGCAAGCTGTTTAACCTGCCGGTCGCCGATCTGCTTGCCAGCGGCAAACAGCGTGAGCGTATTCCGGTGCTGGGTTATCTGTTCTATATCGCCGATCGCAAGCGCACCACAATGCAGTACCGCTCGGGCGATAACGCGGCGGATGGCTGGTTCCGTCTGCGTCATGAGGCGGCAATGGACAGCGCTGGCGTTCAACGGCTGGCGGAAGCGGCAGTGGAGCAGTACGGCTTTCGTGACTTCAAGCTAAAAGGCGGCGTGCTGGCAGGCGAAGCGGAAGTGGAAACGGTTGAAGCGCTACTGGCGCGGTTTCCCGGCGCGCGCGTCACTGTCGACCCCAATGCCAGCTGGTCGCTGGATGAGGCGATTCGCTTTGGTAAACAGTTGGCAGGAAAGGTGCCCTATCTGGAAGATCCCTGTGGTGCTGAGCAAGGGTATTCAGGGCGGGAAACGCTTGCCGAATTCCGTCGCGCCACGGGCGTGGCGGTCGCGACCAATATGATTGCTAACGACTGGCGCCAATTACATCATGCGCTGCAACTTAACGCCATCGACATTCCGCTTGCCGATCCGCACTTCTGGACGATGCGCAATGCCAACGTGATAGCGCAATTGTGCAACGAATGGGGGCTGACCACCGGCTGCCACTCCAATAATCATTTTGATATCTCACTGGCAATGGTGGCGCACCTGGGCGCAGCGGCGCCTGGCGATCGTCAGACCGCCTTTGATACTCACTGGATTTGGCAGGATGGCCAGCAACTGACGCATCAACCGCCGCAGATCCGCGATGGCTATCTGGAATTACCGCCAGGCCCGGGTTTTGGCATCGAATTGAATATGGAACGCGTCGAGGAGGCGCATGCGCTTTACAACGCGCTGCCGGATAAGAACCGAAACGATGCGCTGGGGATGCAATTTTTAATTGATAACTGGCGCTATGATGCCAAACGTCCGTCAATGGTTCGCTAAGGAAGCGAAATGAAGAGAATATTACGTGCGGTGGCGCTCATGGCATCGATTGCCGCCAGCGCGCCACTGCTGGCGCAAACTTTTGTCTACATATTAGAAGCCAGTGATGGCACCATCGCACGCTACGCGCTGAACGAGTAAACCGACGCGCTGCAACTGCTGGGGTGACACTGACCCAAAATCCTGCTCCATTCAGAAACAGAATTCCGGCATGATAAACACTCCCCTGAACGGAGGTGGTGCCGATGAAAAAGTCACGATTTACCGAAGAGCAGATTGTCTTTGCCCTGTAGCAGGCCGAGCTGGGGATGTCCGTACCGGACGTCTGCCGCAAGCTGGGCATCTCCGACGCCACGTTTTACACCTGGTGTAAGAAATACGGTGGCATTTCACCCTCAGAACTAAAGCACATGCGCCAGCTGGAAGAGGAAAACCTGCGTCTGAAGAAACTGGTGGCCGATCTCAGCCTCGACAAGGCTATGCTGCAGGACGTGCTGGCAAAAAAGAACTGACGCTGGCACGCCTGCGCGAATGGATCAGGGATTTACAGGCCCGATACGGTGCCAGCGAAAGACAAATCTGTTTTGCGCTATGGCTCAGCCGCAGCTCGTTCCGGTACCATTCCGTTGCGGCAGACGACAGTGCGCTGCGCCTGCGCATCAGGGAGATTACCTAAACCAGGGTTCACCATGGCTACCGCAGGGTACACGTGATGCTCAGGCGGGAAAGCTGGCGTGATAACCACAAACGCATTTGCCGCCTGTACAGTGAACAGGGCCTGTCGCTGCGCCCCAAGCGTCCACGCCGTAATAAATCCGCACAGCGGCGACAGCCGCAGCCTCAGGGGCTGTATCCGAATCACGTCTGGGGCATGGATTTTGTCTCTGATGCGTTGTTTGACGGAAGGCGACTACGCCTGCTGACGGTTATAGACCTGTACACCCGCGAATGCCTGGGGATCTGCGTGGTGCAGAATCTGCGTTCAACAGAAGTGGCGGAAATGCTGAACAGCATAGAGCTCAGGCGTCCGTTACCTCAGATGCTGAAAACCGACAACGGCTCTGAATTTGCGGGGAAAATGCTGGACAGCTGGGTGTATGAACGGGGTATCCGTATCGACTTCTCACGCCCCAGAACGCCGACGGACAATGCGACGGTAGAGTCCTTCAACGGCAGGCTGCGACAGGAATGTCTGAACGAGAGCTGGTTCATGTCCCTGGAGGATGCGCGGTGCAAAATCGAAGCCTGGCGCATACACTATAACCAAAGTCGTCCCCATTCTGCGCTGGGCTGGATGACCCCCTCCGAATTTGCCGTAAAATCTGCCGGTTGCCAGAATATGCAGCCAGAATGAAGCCAGTTATTCCTGATTATGAATGGATCACATACGGGGAGCGGTTCAACAAACCGACATTATGGACTGACGGTTGTATCTAATACCGGGGGCAGGTCAAATCCTCTATGAGCTGTGAGTTCAACTGATGGATGCAACACACTGATTGAACCGTTCTGCGGGTGATTCATAGTCTAGCGTTTTTCTCGGTCTTTCGTTGAGCTGTCTGGCAACGCTGTTTAGTCTCTGCTGGCTGTGAATCGATAAGTCAGTTCTCTTTGGAAAATATTGTCTGAGCAACCTATTCGTATTTTCATTTGAGCCACCTGCCAGGGAGATTGAGGATCACAGAAGTAAATCTGGATGTCTGTAGCTACAGTAAATCGGGTGTGGCTGGTCATTTCAGCTCCTCGATCCCAGGTTAATGTTTTATAAAGCTCAACAGGTAATCCCCGGGCTTGCCTGATGAGTGCAGATATAACGGTTATGGTCTTGTTGTCCCTGATTTTGGCCAACATAACAAAGCGGGAATGGCGTTCTACGAGGGTGACGATACAGGAGTTTTTCGAGCCCTGGATCAGGTCACCTTCCCAGTGACCCGGTATGGCTCTGTCTGCGGCTTCAGGTGGCCTCTCGCTTATCTGTACCGCATTCGAGATTGATCCTAATCCTTTCCCTTTAAGCGATGACGTTCTGGATCTACGCACGGCTCTTCCGCTTCGGAGGCATTGCTGCAGTTCTTTTTTTAATGCCCCCCGAGTTTGTATGAAAAGCGTTTTATATATCGTTTCATGTAACACATGCATTTCCTGATTATCCGGATAACAGCGTTTCAGCCAACCGGCGATTTGTTCCGGCGACCAGTCCTGATGCATCTTCTCTGCGATGATTTTACAAAGTGTAGGTCTTTCAATTAGCTTGCAAGGTTTTGGTCTCAGAGCATTTTCCCACGCAGCAGCATCCGCTTTTGATGCACGATATTGTTTTGCACCACCGTGCCTCTTAATCTCGCGGCTAATCGTTGAGGGAGCTCTCGATAGTTTGTTTGCGATCGCTCTGATGCTGATTTTTGCTACAAGCGCTCTGGATATTTCCTCTCTTTCATCAAGTGAAAGCGCTAACGGGTGCCGCTTTCCGACAGGGGGACGGTATCCACCAGTCTGGTGGATAGTGGGCATAATAGAAGAATGATATCTGTCGAACATTCTGGCGATATCATGCACGGAATCACCTTGTTTGTATCTGTCTTGGATAATCGCTTTCTGTTCCGACGTTTAGTAAATCCGCGTTCTTCGTTTCATGGCAACGTCCCCCTTGATTAAGGATAGCGTTGCATCGACCCGTTGAACTCACAGCAAAAAGCGAACAAACCGCTTTTTGCTAACAAGTCTTATTGGCCTCAGTCAGTACTATTTTTATAGCAGGTACGACCGCACAAGTAGGCTTCCCAGCGCCACAATTAGGGAACATTGAATGCCTATAAACAGATTTATTTAACCCACAACTAATGGTGGTCATTTTGGTGGTCTTGACAGGATGAAGATTCAAGTTTAGCTTCCTTATTAGCCAGTTACTGGCAAAGGTGATCCCAGTCAGAGGAGCCAGATTTAAAGAAGCCCGCTCAGGGAAACCTGAGCGGGCTTTTTGTTGTGGTGAGTTTGCTGGGCGATGGAGGGTGTCACGCGCCGTAACGCGCCGCAGCGACGGCCGTGCCCTGCGCATAACTAAGGAGGCTGCTGTGCCGCTATGGTGTTACGCTAATCTGAAGTAGCGTTCCAGATCCTGCAGTAAACCCGGATGCGAAGGTTGCCAGCCGGTACGCTGCCGGGTTGATTCTGCTGATGCACGCATATCCATGGTAACGAACAGCGCCAGCCAGCCAAAGTGGGCACTGGCTTCTTCGCGGGTCAGTTGCACGACAGGAACACCCAGGCTCGCTCCGATGTCTTCGGCTATGTTGCGCAATGAAATACCCTGTTCCGCAACGGCATGGTAACGCTGGCCAGGCAGCGCTTTCTCAAGCACTATCCGATAAAGTGAGGCAACATCAGCAACATGCGCCGCAGCCCATTGATTGTTTCCCTCTTCCACATAGGCTGAAACGCCTTTTTCTCGCGCCAGCTGGATTAACGCTGAGACGAACCCCTGTTTTACCTCGTTGTGCACTTGAGGCAACCGGATGATGGAAACATTGACGCCACTGTCTGCGACCTGGGCTGCCGCTATTTCGGTCGATTTGCGCGGATTTTGCGTCGACGGGTCGTAAAAATCCTCGCTGGCAAGCTGACCCGGTGCGGAACTGCCCATGGCCGCAACTGAAGTGATAAGTAATGGTCGCGTCGAATCCAGTAACCCCTTACCTAAGGCTGCAATTGCCTGCATTTCCTGCATTGCCGTGTCCTGCGGGTGAGCAAAAGCGTGGTCATAAGCGCAGTGGATCACCGCGTCAGCGGCGCGGGCACCCACGGTCAGACTCAGAAGATTCTTCAGTTCGCCCCGGTGCGCGTCCGCGCCAATACGATTGAGACGCTGGACAGTCTGCTCCGAACGAGCCAGTCCGGTGACATGATGACCCGCCTGAATCAGCTCAGCGGCGATCGCCATACCGATAAACCCGCTTGCACCTGTTATGAACACATTCATTACAATCCCCTTATCGATGGTCTGGGACAAAAACGTCCCGGTGATAAGCAGATTAAAATATGAATAATGGTACGGTCTCTGCTATAACGAGGTAATTTTATGCAGATCGTACGGAATTTTATGGATCCCCTTTCCGAAGTGCTTACTCTGCTCAGATTGCAGGGGGCTATCTCAGGCGGTTTTCCAGTGGAAGCACAGACCGCGCTGGTGTTTGCGCCTCATCAGGGCATCAAATGCTACTGTGTTGTGGAAGGTTGCTGCTGGGTAGCGGTTGATGGAAACCAGCAGCCTCTGTTACTGGAAACCGGCGACTGTGTATTTCTCACCTCTGGCAAATCCTTTAGTCTGGCCACCCATCCCACAGCGAAAAGACAGCCTTTTGTACCGCCCGACAGCGAAACGGGCGCGCTGACGCAGGTCACGCCCGATCAGGGTGCTTTTATTCTCGGCGGTCGATATACCTTCGATAGCGCACTGGCAGATATCCTGCTGCAGGCTCTGCCCGCGATCATTCCTGTCAGGCAGGGCACGGGAACCAACATTATGCGCAGTGCGATGGAATGTCTGAGAGAGGAGATACAAACTTCGCAGCCAGGCGGCGTTTTACTCTCGCAGCAACTGGTGCAGATTATGCTGGTGCAGGCGCTCAGGGTATTTCTTCAGCAGGAAGGTGAAGAACGCATTGGCTGGCTATTTGCCCTTTGCGATCCTCAACTCAAAGCCGCACTAAATTTAATGCATGCCGATCCCGCGTTCCCGTGGACGTTACAGGAACTGGCCCATCGGACGGGGATGTCGCGTACGGTATTCGCGAAAAAATTTAAATCCCGGGTGGGGATGACGCCGATGCGATACCTGTCGAGATGGCGAATGCTGCTGGCAGGGGAGCGCCTGAGAAGCTCGCGCGAACCCATTTCGCAGATTTCATTTTCTGCCGGATATGATACTGAGAGCGCATTTGGACGCGCGTTTAAAAAAGAGTGGGGATGCTCTCCGCGAGAGCATCGTCAACAGCAACAAAACGCCACGTAGTGAGTGGATATTGCACTATCAGGCTTAATTATTTTGCCCCGCGAGGCGATCGTTAAATGCCTGATAAAAGGCAGTATAATCTCCGCGAGCGGCAAAGCGCTGAGGCTTAACCCTTTCAACCAGCACCTCGGCAGTGTCCGGCTGTTCCTGCAATATTTGCAGCGTTTCCTGTATATACTCAGCCAACGGCATCGCTGCCGGATTCGTTGCGTGCTGCCTGCCCATCAATTCAGTTTGTACCAGCGGTGGAACCAGTTCCGTTACCTGAATAGCGGTATCACGCAATTGATAGCGCAGACTCTGCGTCCAGGAGTGAATTGCCGCTTTGGTGGCACTATACGCAGGGGTAAGCGACAGGGGCACAAAAGCGAGACCGGAAGAAACGGTCAGAATAGCGGCGCGGGGTTGCGCCAGAAAATGTTCAATTAGCGCAGCCGTTAAGCGAATCGGCCCTAATAAATTGGTGGTGATTTCTGCTTCAGCCACAGTGACGTCACCCCTTTTCAGATCTTCCCTGCGCATAATGCCGGCGTTATGGATCACCCCATTCAGTGCCGGCCAGCGCTGAATGACAGTTTGCGCACCGCTGAGAATTGCATCATGACTATCCATATCCATTACGATGGCGTGCATGCCAGGATTGGCTGCGATAGTTTCATCCAGTACCTCTTTTCGCCTGCCAGCAATAATAACGTGATTACCTGCAGCCAAAAGCGCTTCAGCCATAGCACGTCCTATGCCTGAACCGCCGCCGGTGATCAAAATGGTGTTACCGGTTAATTCCATAAAACTCTCCTTAACGTGCAATTAACGATCCGAACGGATATTTGCGATGCGATAAGGAGAGTATATTCAGGTTGCCGATCGGCTACTCTTCAGAAGGTACGTAATACTATGCTGAGAATACCTGCCTGACATGAAAATGTGCCCCGCGCAGAGGAAGCGGTAAGATTCCGTTTACCGCCGGTCAATGCGCTGCACCAGCCGATCGCCGAGCCACTGGATACCGCACACCAGCACGATCAGTACGGCGATCACCGCCACCATCACCGCCGTGTCAAAACGCTGATAACCGTAGCGAATTGCCAGGTCGCCCAGACCGCCCGCCCCGATGGCACCCGCCATTGCCGAGGCGCCGATCAGCGCCACCAGCGTGACGACAAAACCGGAAAGAATGCCCGGTAGCGCTTCAGGAATCAGCACCTCCCAGACAATACGTAATTTGCTGGCGCCCATGGCACGCACCGCATCAATCAGCCCGCGATCGACATCGCGCAGTGAAACTTCCGCTACCCGGGCAAAATACGGCGTGGCGGTGATCGATAACGGCACAATTGCGGCCCAGGTGCCCAGAGAGGTGCCGACCAGCAGACGGGTAAAGGGAATCAGCGCCACCAGCAGAATAATGAACGGCAGCGAGCGAAAGCCATTGATCACCACACCCAGCAGGCGGTTGATGCTCCGGTTTTCAGCAATGCCGCCGGGGCTGGTGGTCACCAGAATCAGTCCCAGCGGTAATCCGGCCAGCAGCGAAAACAGGCCGGCCACCGTCGTCATCAGCAGCGTTTCACCCAACGCGTTGAGCAGTAAATCAATCATCACTGGCGACATAACCGACCAACTCCACCTGTGCCTGCTGCGCACGCAGCCAGCTGAGAACCTGATACTCATCGGCAGCGTTGGCGGCCGGGAGCGCAATAAAGAAACGCACTACCGCGTAGTGCTGAATGTGGTCGATGCCCCCCTGCAGCAGGCGAAATTTACCCTGCAGAGCGCTGGCAAACTGCGTCAGCAAATCCCCCTGCGCCGCCACACCAGCAAAGTGAACGCTATAGATCGCCTCACCTTCACGCTGTTCGCTGAGCCGCGCTGCGAGATTCTCCGGCAGCTGCGGCAGCAGCCCGCGCAGCAGCGTGCGCGTCAGCGCGGATTGCGGATGGGCGAACACCTGCCACACCGGGCCCTGCTCGACAATCTCCCCGGCGTCGATGACGGCCACGCGATGCGCCACGGATTTGATCACCTCCATCTCATGCGTGATCAGCAGAATGGTGATACCAAGCTGCTGATTGAGCGATTTCAGCAGCGCGAGAATCGAGCGGGTGGTTTCCGGATCGAGCGCCGACGTGGCTTCGTCACACAGCAGCAGCGCCGGGCTGGCGGCCAGCGCGCGGGCAATGCCGACGCGCTGTTTTTGTCCGCCGGAAAGCGCCGCCGGATAGTGTCCGGCCTTGTCGCTCAACCCCACCAGCGCCAGCAGTTCCGCTACGCGCTGGTTGCGCTGTGCCTTTTCCATGCCAGCTATTTTTAGCGGCAGCGCCACATTCTGCGCCACGGTTTTTGCCGACAGCAGATTGAAATGCTGAAACACCATGCCGACGCGACTGCGCACCGCCTGCAGCTGCTGTTCTGACAGACCGGTAATACGCCGCCCTTCAATCTCGATTACGCCTTCGTCGGGCTGCTCCAGCCCGTTGAGACAGCGAATCAGCGTCGATTTTCCGGCGCCGCTGCGCCCAATCAGGCCAAGGATTTCGCCTTTTTGCACCGTCAGTGAGACATTGCGCAGCGCCTGTGTCTGGCCGAAACGGCGCGACACGCCCTGCAAACGCACCACGTTGCTGTGCTGCGCCACGCGCTCGCGTACTGTTGCCTCTTCGATCACGCCGCGCGCCACGGCGGTCAGGGGCACGGTGGCCTCGGAAAATAGCGTCATGGATGGGTTCCTTACCAGGCGGTTTCGCCCGTGCCTTTGTAGACCTTGTCAAACACCGTTTTGACGGCATCGTTCTGGTATGATGCCACCAGGGTTTTCACCCACGGGGCGCTGGCGTTCTCTTTTTTCACCGCGATAAAGTTGTTGTACGGATTGTCTTTCACCGGCTCCTGCGCGATACGATCCGCCGCGGTCAGGCCGCTTTTCAGCGCCCAGTCGGTATTGACCACTGCTGCATCAAGATCCGGCACCGAGCGACCAATGATGCCGGAATCCAGCTCTTTGATTTTCAGGTGATGGGGATTGTCAGTGATGTCGGCCGTGGTGGCGGCAATGCCGACGCCCGGTTTGAGTTTGATCAGCCCCTGTTGCTGCAGCAGCACCAGACCGCGCGCCTCGTTCGACGGATCGTTAGGCACGCCGATTACCGCTCCCTCTTTCAGAGCGGCGGCGCTTTTCACTTTCTTCGAATAGAGACCGATCGGCCAGACGGCGGTATCGCCGACGCGCACGATATCGTAATGATTGACCTTGATTTGATTATTCAGGAACGGCTGATGCTGGAAGGCATTGGCATCCACTTCACCATTCTGTAACGCTTCGTTGGGCTGATTATAATCATTGAAAATCACGGTCTTCACCGTCAGCCCTTTCGCGGCGGCCTGTTTTATCACTTCACGCCAGACGTCTTCGTCCTCGCCGCTCATGATACCGACCTTCACCGCGGTTTTATCCGCTGCCTGCGCCACTGAAAACGGCGCGACCACGCTGCCGGCAACCAGTAACGCGCCGACGGTTAACAACAATTTATTTTTGGCTGATACAAAGCGCGTGTGCATAAATTATTTCCTGAGTGTTATTATTACGCGAGTCAAAATAAGCTGCCGTGATCGACAGATACGCGCAGTATACGCAGTTGCTTATTCCAGCATTATGATTTATCCGGGAATGCTATTCCTGAAATGAATAAAGCCATGCCGCCGCTCATCGCGCCAAAAGGCCCCGGGCGGCTGTGCTACCATGCCTGTTTGATTGACCGTTATTGAGCGCTATGTCGGATACCACACCCAAACGTAAAAATGACCCGGAAGGGTTGAAAAAACGCATCCTCGCGGGTGCGCTGCAAACCTTCGCCGAATACGGTATGCAGGGCGCGCGAATGGAGCAGATTGCTGAACTGGCACAGACCACCAAGCGCATGGTGGTGTATCACTTCATCAACAAAGAGAAGCTGTATATTGAGGTGCTGGAGCAGGTGTATCAGGCGATCCGCCAGCATGAAACCGGCCTGAATCTTACTACGCTGGAACCGGAAGAGGCGATGATCAAACTGGTGGAAGCCAGTTTTGACTATCACGTCACGCATCCCGATTTTATGCGCCTGGTGTGTACAGAAAACCTGCTGCGCGGGCGTTACATCATGCAGTCGGATCGCATCAAAGCGATGAACAAAAGTACCCTCGATTTGCTGGATGACATCCTGTCCCGCGGCCAGCGTCAGGGCATCTTTATCGACGGTCTGGATACCGTGGACGTACACCGCCTGCTCAGCAGTATTTGTGTGCATCACGTCTCCAACCGCTACACCTTTCACACGCTGTTTACCCCCCACGACAGTGAAGAGGACAGTATTCGCCGCAACCGTCAGCTGGCGGTGACGGCCACGCTGCGCTATATCCGCAAAGCCCCGTAATCTGCGGGTTCGCTGTGATGGTCTACGCTTGATCAAATAACCGGGACCGTGACAGACCTCAGATTAAGGAACGCTGTAGTGAAGAAAGATGCTCTCCTCTATCCGTTACGCAACACGCAAAATACCGATGACACGCCTGCGCTCTGGAACTGGGCGCAAAATTCGGTAGTTGGCCAGCGCCAGCAGTTGCATCAGCCGCGCAGTGAAGCTGAGTTGCAACAGCTGTTGCGTGACTCGCACGGCAAAGTGCGCGTGCTCGGCAGCCGTTTGTCGCCCGGTCGCATGCTGTGCGTACAGCCGCAGGACGTACTGCTGGATCTCAGTGCGCTGCGCGGCATCCTCGCTCAGGATGAAGAGAGCGTAACGTTTGCCGCGGGCACGCCGCTGCAGCAGGTGTATGACAGCCTGACAAAGATGGAGCGCATGCTCGCCTCCTCGCCCGGCGTGATTGCGGTGCAGACGCTGGCCGGCGCGCTGGCAACCGGCACCCACGGTCAGGGCCTGGCACAAAGTTCGCTGGCGGACGAAGCACTGCATATCCGCATGGTGCTGGCCGATGGCAGCGTGCGCGAGTTTCAGCGCGGCGACGCCGATTTCCCGGCGGCGATGGTGTCACTTGGCGCGCTCGGCATCGTCACCGCCATTACCTTGCGCACTCAGCCATTTCGCCTGTTTACCTGCCATAAATTCGCCGCGTCTGCCGATTCACTGGAGCAGGATTTGCTGACGTGGAATGAGCAGCACGAACTCAGCAAAGCCTGGTGGTTTGTCGATGACAACCTGATGCATGTCTGGAACGCCGATGTCGCCAGTGCGGAAGACACCCAGGCGTGGTACGACCATCAGCGCGAAGTGATTGAGCACGGCGATCAGGCCGACAGCAGCCTCAACGACACCATCGATCAGACGCTGGAACACATGCATCGCGACACGCAGATTCACGGCAAAGGCGGCAAACAGTTCCGTACCGTCACCCGCTTCCGTGATTTCACCGACATCAGCGGCGATATCTACCAGCTGTTTTGTCGTGGCATCGCTGTACCGCAGATCAACGTTGAGATTGGCGTGCCGCTGGCCAAAATGCCGCAGATTATCAGTAAGATCAAAGCCTGGTACGCACAGAATCGTCCGCACATGCACTATCCCATCATCCTGCGCTGCACCGGCGCTTCACAGGCGTGGATGAGCCCGGCGCATCAGCAGCCGACCTGCTTTTTTGGTTTCGTGGTGTATTACGCGGATGACGGCTCGCTGTCGCAGGACGGACTGCATTTCCTCACCGAAGTGGAAAAACTGCTGGCGGCAGAAGGTGGACGTCCGCACTGGGGTAAATATTACGATCCGCAGCGCTATCAGTGGCGCGCCATCTATCCGCAGTGGGATGCGTTTCGTGCAGTGCGTGAACAGCTGGATCCGACGCACCGCTTTAGCAATGACTATGTCACGGCTTTGTTTGATTGATTGAGTTTGATGGGGAGAATTTATGTACGCCTGGGTAACGCTGTTAACGCAGCCGGAATATTATGTCGGGGTGAAAGCGCTGCATCGCTCACTCAAACGCAGCGAAACGCGCTGGCCGCTAATTGTGATGGTCACCGATGCCATCGACCTGAGCATGCGCGAAGCATTACAGGCGCTGGGCTGTGTGATCCATCCGGTCCAGCCGCTGATGCCGGACACCGCGCTGGAGCAGCATTATGCCTCGGCACAGTTTGGTGAAGTGTGGAGCAAGCTGCGCGCCTGGGAGCTGACCGGCTGCGAGCGCGTGGTGTTTCTTGATGCCGATATGCTGGTGCTGCGCAACATGGATGAGCTGTTTACGCTCGACCTCGGCAAGCATGCGCTGGCGGCCTGTCACGCCTGCCGCTGCAACCCGAATCAAATCGCCAGCTATCCTGACAGCTGGCAGCCGGAGCAGTGTCACTACACCTGGCAGGCGCGCGGTGAGACGCCTCCCGCCGATCTTGATAACTATCTCAACGGCGGTTTTCTGGTGCTGCAGCCGGATCAGGCGGTTTTCGACTGGCTGCAGCAGAAAGTGGCTGAGATTGACGACCTGCGCCGCTATCCGTTCTCCGAACAGGATTTGCTCAATGAAGTGTTTGCCGGACGCTGGCTGCCGCTGCCGTATATTTATAACGCGCTGAAAACCCTGCCGTTCCAGCACGCCGGCTTATGGCATGACGACGAGGT
This sequence comes from Pantoea sp. B_9, assembly GCF_008632015.1. Taxonomy (NCBI): domain Bacteria; kingdom Pseudomonadati; phylum Pseudomonadota; class Gammaproteobacteria; order Enterobacterales; family Erwiniaceae; genus Pantoea; species Pantoea sp. B_9. Next base: position 165,054 of record NZ_VWVL01000002.1, read on the forward strand.
GAAGAATCTGCACTACATTCTCGCCAAACCGTGGAAGCGCGATCTGAACCAGCCAGAGGCGCAGCGCGACCGTTATTACGCGCTGGATAAGCTGTGGTGGGAATTGGGCGCGGATTAATGGCTGGTCGCGGCGCGATTTATCGGGTAATGGTTGGTCGCCATCAATGGCGACCCTACAGAATCTAAAACGGGTCAAAGCCTTTGCTGAATTTCCCAGGGTGCGCATTTATGCGCACCTGGTAGCGGCGCGCTTTATCGCGCAATGGTTGTCCGCTGCAGAAACTGCCATCGCCCTTCCTGCTTCAGCGCGTTTTTGCAATACGCTCCAGCGCAACCTGCGCCAGAAATCCTGAACGGGTTTTAAATTCCGGATGGGTCGCCACGCAACGGTCAATGCGATCAATCAGTAACTTCGGCAGAGTGACATTGATTTTTTCCGAGCCGCCCAGAATCCGGGTCACATCAACATCCACCAGCACCCACACATAACCAGCAAACTCCGCCGATTTCATCAGCGATTTAAGGTCGGAGACCGCCGGAATATCCTGGCCGAGCTCAACCATTAACTCCAGATGTCCGGTAATCGCCTCTTTGGCGTTTTTTACGGCCTCCTCCAGCGTATCTCCCGCGGAAAAACAGCCGGGTAAATCCGGCACCGTAACGCCGTACGCGGTGGTTTCATCTCCCGCTTCGATTGCGATGGGGTAAAACATAAGTGTGCCTCTTGCAAATTAATGGACGGTCAATCCAGCCTGTTTTCTGATACTTTTTACCGTTTTAATCGGCAAATCCTTTTTTGGATGCGGTATCGTGACCAGGCCTTTTTTCGTCGGATGGACAAAATGATGGTGGCTACCGTTAATTCGTATCAGTTCCCAGCCGTCGGCTCTGATTTCGGCCATTAGCGATCGGCTATCCATGCGCGTGTCCTGCTACGTCCTCAAAGCAATAAAATAACCCCAATAACCCTGAAATGCAATATTCAGAGTTATTGGGGTTATTAAATTTCATTAATTGTGCGCTTCCCTGCGCACTGTCGCTTAACGCCAGCCGAGCTCTGGCGCGACGTGGGTCAGAATGCTGTCGATTACGTGCGCACAATAATCCACGCCAAGCTGATTAGGGATGGTCAGCAACAGGGTATCGGCTTCCGCAATCGCTTCATCCTGTGCCAGCTGTTTGACCAGCTGCTCCGGCTCTGCAGCATAGCTACGCCCAAAGATGGCGCGGGTTTTCTCATCGAGGAACCCGACGGAATCCTGCTCCTGTCCGCCGCGACCGAAGTAAGCGCGGTCGGTGTCGTTCATCAGGGCAAAAATACTACGGCTGACCGACACGCGCGGCGCACGCTGATGCCCTGCCGCCTGCCAGGCTTCTTTATAGGCGCGAATCTGCTTCGCCTGCTGCACATGAAACGGTTCGCCGGTCTCGTCATCCTTCAGCGTCGAACTCTGCAAATTCATCCCCAGCTGGGCTGCCCAGATCGATGTGGCGTTCGAGCCGGAGCCCCACCAGATACGCTCGCGCAGGCCTTCGGAATAGGGCTCGAGGCGCAGCAGTCCCGGTGGATTCGGGAACATCGGCTGCGGATTGGGTTTGGCAAACCCTTCGCCACGCAGCACTTCCAGCAGCTCTTCGGTGTGACGACGTCCCATATCCGCATCGGTTTCCCCTTCGCGCGGATTAAAGCCAAAGTAGCGGTAGCCTTCAATCACCTGCTCCGGCGAGCCACGGCTCAGGCCGAGCTGCAAACGGCCGTTGGCGATCAGGTCCGCTGCTCCGGCGTCTTCCGCCATATACAGCGGATTTTCGTAACGCATGTCGATCACACCGGTACCAATCTCGATGCGGCTGGTTTTGGCACCGACCGCCGCCAGCAGCGGAAACGGTGAACTCAGCTGGCGGGCAAAGTGGTGTACGCGGAAATAGGCACCGTCGGCACCCAGTTCTTCGGCGGCGACGGCCAGGTCAATCGACTGCAGCAGCACATCCTGCGCCGAACGGGTGGCCGAGTGTGGTGACGGGGTCCAGTGACCGAAAGATAAAAAACCAATTTTTTTCATGCTAAATGCTCCTCGCGGGCCAGAACGGCGCCGGCGTCATCAATCAGAATTCGATGAGGTAAGGTTACGCCTGTGCGAAGAGGACTGATAGCCAATAGTTTTCGCGCGCTTCTTCAACTTTTTTGCATAACAAAGCAATTTTCCGTCTTTGTGTTTATCACGCGTATCGCGCATCGTGAGCGCATCTTTTCCCGTCTCGCTGACTGAATTCATGAACATGGTCAAAGGAACCTCCGCCTACCTCAGTACCCAACAGCGCGAAGTGGTGCACCAGCTGGCGCGCAGCTGGCTCTGGCGCAGCGAATTGCCGACCTGGCTGTTAATCATTACTGTTTATAGCGGCTGGTTCGCCAGCGTGCTGTACTGGCAAACGCTGGGCCTGCCCCTCGCCACGCTGCTGCTGATCCTGTTCACCACCTGGTATTTGTCGCTGCAGCATGAGCTGATTCATGGCCATCCGACGCGCCTGCCGCGCCTTAATCAGCTGTTTGGCACGCTGCCGCTGGCGGTGTGGTATCCGTATGGTCTGTACCGGGATTCGCACCTGGCGCATCACCGCAACCACTCCCTGACCGATCCGCATGATGATCCGGAAACCTATTATCTGTCGCCGGCGCACTGGGCACGGCTCAAACCCTGGCAACAGCGCGTTATCCATCTGCGTAATACCTTTCCGGGTCGTCTGCTGCTGGGACCGCTGCTGGATATCCTCGCCACGCTGCGCGCGCTGACGCAAAGCGTGGTGCAGCGCGACATGCCGGCGATAATGATGTGGCTGGTGCACCTGCTTCTGCTGGCCGGACTGTTTTACTGGCTCAGCCTGCGCGGCTTTTCCCCGCTGTGGCTGGTGCTGGCGGTGAGCTATCCGGCGCTGATGCTGACCAAGGTGCGCTCATTTTACGAACATCGTGCCGATGAGGCGCCGCTGGCGCGCTCGGTGAATAACGAAGCGGCCTGGCCGTGGCGCCTGCTGTTCCTGAATCTCAACTATCATTCTGTACATCACGATCTGCCCGGTTTACCCTGGTACGGTCTGCGCAAAGTCTATTTGCTCTACCGCGACGGCTACTATCAGCGTAATCAGGGTTTTCGCGTTGCCGGTTACGGCGAATGGATGAAGCGCTTCTGGCGTCAGCCGATCGACGTTAACGCCCACCCGGGACACCACAAGGACGCACAGAATGCACATCATCTCTTTACCGATGTACGACATCGACCACCCGAGCACGCTGGCCATGACCTCAGTGCTGACGCGGCTGCTGGCGAAGCGCGGCGTGCAGGCTGAGGTGCAGTGGCACGACGACCTGCTGCCACACTGGCGTGATGACAATCTGCTGCTGAGTCAGACCTGCGGCTATCCGCTGGTCGCGCTATTGCCTGACGTGCAACTGGTGGGCACGTTTCAGTCCAATGCGCCTGGCTGCCATGATCTGCGCTATCGCAGCTGGCTGGTGGCACGGCAGGAAGATGAGAACCTGAGCCTCGCCGATTTCCGCGGCCGTCGCGCAGTGTGCAACAGCAATGACTCACACTCCGGATACAATTCGCTGCGCTACGTGGTCGCGCCGCTGGCCCGGGACGGCAAATTCTTCGCCACTACCCGGTTCAGCGGCAGCCACCGCCAGTCGCTGGCCGCGCTGCGCGCCGGACAGGCCGACCTCGCCGCCATTGATTGCATCACCTGGGCGCTGCTGCGCAAATACCGGCCGCAGGAGCTGCAGGGCTTAGCCATTATCGGTGAAACCCCGCTGTGTGCCGCGCTGCCGCTGATAACCTCGGCGAAAACCGACAGTCTGCTGCTGGAAAAGCTGCGCAGCACGCTGTTTGAGCTGGCCAATGTGGAGGACTACAAGGATGTGATGAAGGCCAACCTGCTGGCGGGCTTTTCTGTGCCGCAGCGCGACTGGTTTGACGAGGTTAAACGCTGGGAAGATGACGCCGCCGCGCTGGGCGTGACGGCGCTGTAAATAAAGCACTAACCGGCGGCATCCCTGCCGCCAGCGGACTTACTGTGCGCGAGCCGCGATAATCGCCTCCGCGACGTTACGCGGTGCTTCGGCGTAGTGGGCAAACTCCATGCTGTACGTGGCGCGGCCCTGCGACATCGAGCGTAGCGTGGTGGCGTAGCCAAACATCTCGGCCAGCGGCACTTCAGCACGGATAATGCGCGCGCCGAAACGCTCGTCCATGCCCTGCAGCGTGCCGCGCCGGGATGACAAATCGCCCATCACGCCGCCGGCATACTCTTCCGGCGTCTCCACTTCCACCTGCATCACCGGTTCAAGTATCACCGGATCGGCCTGCTTCGCTGCCGCTTTGAAGCCAAAGATCGCCGCCATGCGGAACGCCATCTCGGACGAGTCAACGTCGTGATAAGAGCCAAACGTCAGCGTGGCTTTGATGTCGACCACCGGATAACCGGCCAGCACGCCGCTGTTGAGCGCTTCACGAATGCCCTTCTCCACCGAAGGGATGAATTCGCGCGGCACCACGCCGCCTTTGGTCGCGTCTTCAAAGGCGAAACCGCTTCCGGCCGCCTGCGGCTCGAGCGTCAGCACCACGTGACCATACTGGCCCTTGCCGCCCGACTGACGCACAAATTTCCCTTCCACCTCGCGCACCGTTTTGCGGATGGTTTCGCGGTAGGTTACCTGCGGCCGGCCAATATTGGCTTCCACGCCAAACTCGCGTTTCAGACGATCGACGATGATCTCCAGATGCAGTTCACCCATGCCGGAGATGATGGTCTGACCGGACTCCTCATCGGTATGCAGCCGGAACGACGGATCCTCTGCCGCCAGCCGCTGCAGCGCCAGCACCATTTTTTCCTGATCGCCTTTGGTCTTTGGCTCAATCGACAGCGAAATCACCGGATCGGGAAATTCCATGCGCTCCAGCGTGATCACCGCATTAGGATCGCACAGCGTTTCGCCGGTGGTGACCTCTTTCAGCCCGACGCAGGCGGCAATATCGCCGGCGCGGATTTCATCGATCTCGATGCGGTCGTTAGCCTGCATCTGCACGATGCGGCCGATGCGCTCTTTACGCCCTTTCACCGCGTTCCACACGCTGTCACCCTTGCGCAGCACGCCAGAATAGACGCGCACAAAGGTCAGCTGACCGACGTAAGGATCGCTCATCAGCTTGAACGCCAGCGCCGAGAAAGGTTCCTCATCGTCAGCATGGCGTTCGTCGTGTTCGCCGCGCTCGTTGATGCCGGCGACCGGCGGCACATCGAGCGGTGAAGGCATCAGTTCGATGACCGCATCGAGCATGCGCTGCACCCCTTTGTTTTTAAACGCGCTGCCGCACAGCATCGGCTGGATTTCGCCCGCCAGCGTGCGCTGCCGCAGCCCGGCAATCACCTCGTCTTCACTGAGATCGCCCTGCTCCAGATAGCGATCCATCAGCGCTTCGCTGGCTTCTGCCGCTGCTGCCACCATGTTTTCCCGCCACTCCGCCGCCTGCGCCTGCAGCGCGTCCGGAATCGGCGCATAGCTAAAGCTCATGCCCTGGCTGGCGTCGTCCCAGTAGATGGCGCGCATTTTGTTGAGATCGATGACCCCGCTGAACTGCTCTTCAGCGCCGATGGGAATGACAATCGGCACCGGATGCGCCTGCAGGCGATCTTTCATCATCTGCACCACGCGGAAAAAGTCCGCGCCCTGGCGGTCCATCTTGTTGACGAACGCAATGCGCGGCACGTGGTATTTATTCGCCTGCCGCCAGACGGTTTCTGACTGCGGCTGAACGCCACCGACCGCGTCGTACACCATCACGGCACCATCCAGCACGCGCATTGAGCGCTCCACTTCAATGGTGAAGTCAACGTGTCCGGGAGTATCAATGATGTTGATACGGTGCGGCGTAAAACTGCCGTCCATGCCCGGCCAGTAGCAGCTGACCGCCGCCGAGGTGATGGTAATGCCGCGCTCCTGCTCCTGCGCCATCCAGTCGGTGGTTGCCGCGCCATCGTGCACTTCACCCAGCTTGTGGCTCATTCCGGTGTAAAACAGGATGCGCTCAGTGGTGGTGGTTTTACCGGCATCGATGTGCGCGGAGATGCCGATGTTGCGATAACGTTCGATGGGGAGGGGTCGGGGCATGATGCGTCCTTAGTCTGTTGACGAAAAAAACCGGCAGGCACCATTGCCCGCCGCTGTGCCCCAGCATAAACCCATTGTACGAATGAATACGAACAGTTTGAGCTTTTTTTGCTCATCGCTGAGATTGTCACGGTTTTCCGCATTTGCGGTGTGGCGCAGTGACGCGCAGCGCTTTAAGGTAAGGCTTTCATGCTTAACGGGAAAACAGTCCATGCGTATTCTGATTGTGGGAGCCGGTGCCACCGGCGGGTACTTTGGCGCGCGCCTGGCGCAGGCCAGCCGTGATGTGACCTTTCTGGTGCGCGAGCGCCGCCAGCAGCAGCTGCAACAGACCGGACTGGTGCTGCAAACGCCGGAAGGCAGCACGGTGCTGCAACCGCAGCTGGCGCTGGCCTCGACGCTGACCGGTGATTACGATCTGATTATCCTGACGGTGAAAAGCTTTGCGCTGGAACAGGCGATGGAAGACATCGCCCCGGCGGTTGGGCCGCAGACGCTGATCATGCCGATCCTCAATGGTATGCGTCACATTGATACGCTGCGCGCACGTTTCGGTGACAAGGTGATTGGCGGGCTGTGTAAGATTCACGCCACGCTGGGCGAGCACGGCGAAGTGATGCAGCTGTCGCCGCTGCACATGCTTTACTACGGCGCGCTGGACGGCAACAACGATGCCCGTCTGGCGCGCGTGGATGCCGCGCTGCGTGACGCGCAGTTTGACAGCGTGTTCGCCGATAACATTATCAGTGAGCTGTGGGAGAAGTGGCTGCTGCTGAGCACGCTGGGTGCGGTGTGTTGTGTGGCGCGCGGCAATACGCAGCACATCCTGCGTTCAGCCGGTGGTGAAGCGCTGTTACAGGGCATTTTCGCCGAGGTGCTGGCGGTGATCACCGCCGATGGCTACCAACAGCGTCCAGCCGTGACGGCGAAGATTTATGAGACGCTGAACAATCCTGATGCGGCGATGACCTCATCCATGTACCGCGATTTAACCCAGGGCTATGATATCGAAGCCGATCAGATCATCGGCGATTTGCTGGTGCGCGGCGCACGCCATGCGGTGGCGACGCCGTTGCTGAACGCGGTGTATGTGAATTTGCAGGTATATTTGCAGACGCGGTGATCAGTCCGGTGCGTGGCGTGCCTGGTGCGCATGAATGCGCATCCTGTTATTTGTGCGACAGGTCATTGCGGCACCAGCCAGTCGCACAAACCGTAGCGGCGCGATTTATCGCGCAATGTGCATTTCCGCACCGCGGCCGGTTGCGCAATAAATTGCGCCGCTACGGATAGTGCAAAATATTATTTTACTCAATCACATATGCTTTTGGTGACGGCTTAACCCAACCGCGACTGCACGCCGGGCAGCTGCATCAGGCGCTGCCAGGCTGCTTCGACCGCGTCGGGTACATCAACGTGACCGAAGAACCCCTTGCCGTTCGGGCCGTAGCCGCTGGCGTCGTCACGCAGGCGCTGCACCTCGCCCATCAGCAGCGACAGAAAACGCTCCACTGACCACAACCCCTGCGGCGGCGCGCCAACGATGCGCAGCATGCCCGCATCCATCATCACCTGCGGCACAAACACCGGCCAGCTGATGAATTCCGGCGCATGCTCACGATCGCGCCACTGCCAGCGGAAGGTTTCCCAGCTGCGGCGCTGCATCAACGGATCCTGCACCAGCAGCACGCGCTGCGGCTGCCACTGCTGCTCATCCAGCAGGCGCTGGCTTAAGGCGGCGTTTTCGCCACAGTTGCGCGAGGCGGTTTCCAGCAGCAGCTGATCGTCAGGCAGCTCAGCGAACACACGCGCCATCTCGCCCAGCAGCTGTGCTTCGCCCTTGCCGGCGGTGTCGATCTGGCGATAGAGCGGATGGCTGGCAATCATCGCGGCCAGCAGCGCGGTTGAGTGACCGATGCCGCCGCTGATCAGCAACGGCAGCTGATATTTCTTCGCCAGCGCAATCACCGCTTCGACGTTTGGCAGCACCGCATGTCCGGCAAGTATGGCTAAATCGACCTCCAGCGTACCGTCCTTTGGCAGCTGATCGAGTGCCAGCCAGGCGGCAATGGTGTTGATATCCTGAATTTGATGGTCATTGAGCTGCATCACTTTCTCCTTGCGTTATCACTGGCAGTGTAACGCCTTAATACCGCGACGGCAGGGAAAAATTTGCTACACTCGCCGCATTCTCATCAGGAGGGATCAATGACAGCGCGTTCCGTAACGCTTGACGATGTCGCCCGGCTGGCTGGCGTCTCCTATCAAACGGTTTCCCGGGTGCTGAACCATTCGGCGCAGGTGTCACCCCGCACCCGCGCGCGGGTGGAAGCCGCGATGCAGCAGCTCAGCTACGTGCCAAACCGGGTCGCGCAGCAGCTGGCCGGTAAGGCCACGCGCACGCTCGGTCTGGCGACCAGCGATCTGGCGCTAATGGCGCCAGCGCAGATTGCTTCTGCGATTCAGCAGCGCGCGGCGGCGCAGGGCTATCATCTGGTGATCGCCATGGCCAATGCCACCAGCCACGCGCAGGACACGGTGCATGAACTGCTGGCGCAGCGCGTCGATGCTCTGCTGATCAACCTGCCGCTGGATGCCGCGCAGGCGGCGCAGATTCAGCAGCAGTGCGGCAGCAAACCGACGCTGTTTATGGATGTGGAGCGCAGCGCGGCCGTGGCGCAGTGTCAGTATCAGAGCACCAGCGGTGCGCAGCAGGCGGTGGATCATCTGGTGGCGCTCGGCCACCGGCAGATTGGCGTGCTGAACGGGCCTGCCAGCTCCGCGTCAGCCCGGGCGCGATTTAGCGCCTGGCAACAGGCGCTGGCGCGTCATCAGCTGGTGCCGGACTGCGTACTGAGCGGCGACTGGAGCGCGGCGTCCGGCTATCAGGCGCTACTGACACTGCTGCCCGACCAGCTGCCGCAGGCGCTGCTGGTGGCTAACGATCAAATGGCGCTGGGCGCGATGCGCGCGCTGCATCAGCATGGCGTACGAATTCCGGCGGAGATGTCGATCATCGGTTACGACGATACGGCTGAGAGCGCGTGGTATCAGCCACCGCTGACCACAGTGCGCCAGGATTTACAGCAGTTAGGCACGGTGAGCGTCGATCGTCTGCTGGCGCAGCTGGAGGGAGAGATGCCGGACAGTCAGCCGCTGGAGACCGAACTGGTCCTGCGCGCCACCACGGCGCCGCCGTTGCAGCAGCAGGTGGATGTGGCGGAGATTGCGCAGCAGTTACAGCAGCTGGCGCGGGCATTAAAAAGGTCGCCGTAAAGGGCGACCCTGGAACAAAACGCGGCTATCGAGCCCGTGAAGCTTACTGCCCTTTTGGTTCGCCCATCGCTTTGAGCTTTTTCGACAGCTCGCGACGCTCTTTCGACAGATCGGCGTTTTTGATGATGTACTCGTCTACGCGATCTTCATAATCCACGCGCATGCTGGCGATGATTTCCTGAATCGCTTCCACGCTCATACCAGGTTTGATGTACTCGCTCAGGTTGTCCAGCAGCAACACACGTTTCTGGTTATCACGGATTTTCTTTTCGTTGTCCGTAATTTCGCGCTGCAGTTTGTTTTTACGACGAAACATACGCACAAACTCCAGTACGTCCTGAAATGATTGCTTGGCATTTTCCATGTTGGCACCTTTCTTGTGGCCTGCCGCGGCAGGCAAAATAGTCATAAACCGGGAAGACATTTAGCTTAGCGGCTTATAAGCCGGGTTCGCAATTTTCACCGCTAAATTCGGACTGGCACTTATCTTAGCGCAAAGAAAGGGCAATTCGCACTAAGTCATTGCCTGAGAAAACTATTTGCGCAGCGCCAGACGCACCAGGTCTGTCATGCGCTCCAGCTGACGCGCCTGCTCCAGACTCAGCCAGACGTAACCGTAAATCGCGGTGGTCTCCAGCCGCGCGCTGCCGTTGGCGATCAGCGCTTCCAGCTCCTGGGTAATGGCTTCCAGCTCGTGGCTGTTGGCAATCACCTGTTCGGTCTCGCCTTTCACCATCAGCGCCGCCAGCGCGTTCAGGGTGTTCTCGGTCATCTGCTGCGTGCGGCGTAGCGTCGGCGCGTTAAGTAAAATCAGATGGCTTTCGCGCGATGCCCACCAGGCTTCAATCTGCATCTGCATGGTGTTAACCATATTACGGTTAATGGTCTGAATGGCTTCAAACACCGATTTAGGGATGCGCGTCTCTTTGCTCGCCGGCTCCAGCAGCGCGCGCATTTTGATCACGCTGGTGAGCAGCTTCTGGAAGCGCGGATTGAGGCGCGGCTTCTCCACCAGATTGGCAGAAAAGCCAGCGTGATGAATCTTCGCCATGTTGATAAAGGCGTCCGACAGCTGAATGCGCCAGTGAGTATAGGCGCGCTGCGCCCAGATGGCACTGAACAGCAAGGCCATCAGTGAGCCGAGAATCACATCGCCGCCGCGCCACAGCGCCACGGTGAAATCGCCGGCCGGCGCGCCGACCACCACGCCGAGCGTGATGCCGATCAGCAGTGCCATATACGGGTGTTTGCCCAGCGTCAGATAGCCGCAGACGATCATCACGATAAAGCACCACACCAGCATCAGCGGCAGTGACAGCAGCTCCAGCTTCAGCGCGATCAGCCCTGATATCAGCCCGGCAAAGGTACCGCTGATACGCTGCACCACGCGCGGCAAAACATTGCCCCAGGTGGAGATCGGTCCCATCACCACCACCAGCGTAATCAGCGGCCAGGTGCCTTCCGGAATATCGGTCAGACGGACAAACAGAAAGCACAGCACAAAGGCGATAGCGATGCGTACGCCGTGCACGGCGCGGTAGTGGCGGTAAAACCAGAACTCAATCGGAGAGATGGGCTTGTCAGCGCGTAACATGGTGGTCCGGATGCGATAAAAATTTGCGCGCTATGTTACCCTGGCACAGCACGAACATTGAGGGGCTGGCGCAACTTTTTGCGCAATAATACAACTGCGCTACATCTTGTTTTCTCAGTGCACACAAGGATGTAACGCAGCGGTTGCTTATTGCCCGACGGCTTACAGTTTCTGTTTCACGTAATCGCTGATGCGCGTGATGATGCCTGCTTCATCGACCGACTGCAGCGCGTACAGCGGATAGCTGGCCAGCTGCTTGTCTTTATCCAGCACCTGAATTTCGCCCACCTGCTCGCCGGCTTTGAGTGGCGCTTCGAGGTCTTTACGATTGATCACATACTTCGCCATCACGTTCGACACTTCGCTGCGCGGCAGTGACAGATAGATATCTTCGGTGGTACCGACGTCCACTTTGTGCGGGTTGCCGTACCAGACGTTTTCGCTGCCGATCTTTTTCCCGGCGTGGAACAGCTGCACGGTGTCGAAGTTGTTCTGTCCCCACACCAGCAGTTTACGCGCCTGCTCTTCACGTCCCTTTGAACTTTTCCCGCCCATGATCACCGCAATCAGACGATGGCGACCGACGATGTTCGAGGCGACGATGTTAAACCCGGCGCTCTCGGTGTGGCCGGTTTTCATGCCGTCAACGTGCAGATTCTGGTCCCACAGCAGGCCGTTACGGTTGTTCTGGGTAATGCCGTTGAAGCTGAGGGTTTTCTCGCTATACATGGCGTAGAAATCCTGCTCACCGTTGATGATGGCGCGCGACAGCACCGCCAGATCGCGCGCGGTGGTGTGCTGCCCCGGCGCATCAAGACCGTGCACGGTTTCGAAGTGGGTGTGCGTCAGGCCGAGCTTTTGCACGTAGCTGTTCATCATGTTGACGAAGCTCTCCTGACTGCCGGCCACATAGTCGGCCAGCGCCACGCAGGCGTCGTTGCCAGAATCAATGATCACGCCGCGCATCAGGTCGCGCACGGTGACTTTATCGCCCGGCTTAAGAAACATCAACGACGAGCCTTTAAACACCGGATTGCCGGCGGCCCACGCGTCTTTACCCACCGTGACCACATCGTCGCGGGTGATTTTCTTCTGATCGACCGCGCGGTCGACGACATAACCGGTCATCAGTTTGGTCAGGCTGGCCGGGTTGCGCTCCGCATCCGGGTTGCCTGCGGTGAGGATCTGCCCGGTGGTGGCGTCCATCAGCACCCAGGACGCGGCATCAATGGCCGGCGGCGTCAGGGGAAACGGCATGCTGTCATCCGCGTGCGCCAGCGATGCCCAAACAATCATTCCAGATACAGTTACCAACAGACGCCTTTTCAACACTTCTTCCTCAACATCAAATAAATGAATTTACCGCCGCACGTTTTACGGCAAATAGCGCTTTGATATCTGAATAAATTGAAAAAAAGTATGAACTGCGGACAAATGCTGCGCGCCCGCTCGCAGCGATGGCGATCGAGGTTGTGCTGTACCGGGCTGACGACTATTCTGTGCGTTGATTTTCCATAGCCAGGATAACGCCGTGCCCGCCTCTGAGTTCACTTTTCTGTTCCACGATTATGAAACCTTCGGCAAAAGCCCGTCGCTGGATCGTCCGGCGCAATTTGCAGGCCTGCGCACCGACAAAGCCTTTAACGCCGTAGGCGAACCGCAGGTGTTTTACTGCCAGCTCGCGGACGATTACCTGCCGCAGCCGGAAGCGGTAATGATCACCGGTATCACGCCGCAGGTGGCCAACGCGCGCGGCGTGCCGGAAGTGGAGTTTGCTCAGCGCATTCACGCGCTGTTCAGCGAACCGCAGACCTGTGTGATCGGTTACAACAACGTGCGCTTCGATGACGAAGTGACGCGCAATATCTTCTACCGCAACTTTATCGACCCGTATGGCTGGAGCTGGCAGAACGGCAATTCGCGCTGGGATCTGCTCGACGTGATGCGCGCCTGTTATGCGCTGCGCCCGGAAGGCATCGTCTGGCCGGAGAACGACGACGGTTTTCCGAGCTTTAAGCTGGAGCATCTCACCCAGGCTAACGGCGTGGCACACGAACAGGCGCACGATGCGATGTCCGATGTGTACGCCACGCTGGCGATGGCAAAGCTGGTACAGGAGAAGCAGCCGAAGCTGTTTGAGTTTCTGTTTACCCATCGCAACAAGCAGAAACTGATGACGCTGATTGATATTCCGCAGATGAAGCCGCTGGCGCACGTTTCCGGCATGTTCGGCGCGGCGCGCGGTAATACCAGCTGGATTGTGCCGCTGGCGTGGCATCCGGATAACAAAAACGCGCTGATCGTGGCCGATCTGGCCGGCGACATGACGCCGCTGCTGACGCTGTCGCCGGATGAGTTGCGCGAGCGGCTGTATACGCGACACAGCGATCTGGGCGATTTGCCGGCGGTGCCGATCAAGCTGGTGCACATCAATAAGTGCCCGGTGCTGGCCCCGGCCAATACCTTGCGCCCGGAAGATGCCGAACGACTGGGTATCGATCGTCAGCACTGTCTGGCGAATCTGGCCCTGCTGCGCCAGCATGCCGAGGTGCGGGAAAATGTGGTGACGCTGTTTGCTGAAGCGGAGCCGTTCACGCCATCGGAGGATGTCGATGCGCAGCTGTATGACGGCTTCTTCAGCGACGCCGATCGCGCCGGCATGAACATCCTGCGCCAGACGCCGCCGCAGAACCTGCCTGCGCTGGATTTGACCTTTGAGGATAAGCGTATCGCGAAGCTGCTGTTCCGCTATCGCGCCCGCAACTTCCCCGGCACGCTGGATGATAAAGAGCAGCAGCGCTGGCTGCAGCACCGCCGCGAGCAGCTTAATGCTGAGCGGGTACAGGCGTTTTTGCTGGAGCTGGAGTCGCTGGCCAGTTTGCATGAGGGCGATGCAGAGAAGATGGCGCAGCTGAAAGCGCTGTATTTGTATGCGCAGGAGCTGGTGTCGTAGCAGGGTTTCGTGCGGGCTGATGCCCTCACCCCGGCCCTCTCCCACGGGGAGAGGGAGAAGTATAGTGCGTTTTGGTGCCCTCACCCCGGCCCTCTCCCACGGGGAGAGGGGGAAGTATAGTGCGTTTTGGTGCCCTCACCCCGGTGCTCTCCTGCGCGGAAAGGTATGGTGCGTTCTGGTGCAGCTACAGAGCTGATACCTGACACATGCTCGGGCGGTTCCCTCTCCCGCGGGCGGGAGAGGGTTAGGGTGAGGGAAAAGCCTTACACCTCTTCGCTAAACTGCGGTACCGGATTGCGGAACGTGCGGGTCACAAACGCCAGGTAAACAATACCAATCGCCGCCCACACCAGGCCGAGCACCATCGAGGTCTCTTCCAGGTTGATCCACAGCGCACCCACCGTCAGCGCACCCATAATGGGCAGCACCAGATAGTTGAGGTGGTCTTTCAGCGTCTTGTTACGCTTCTCACGAATCCAGAACTGGGCAATCACCGACAGGTTCACAAAGGTGAACGCCACCAGCGCACCAAAGTTAATCAGCGCCGTTGCGGTGACCAGGTCGAAGTTGATCGCCAGCAGCGCTACCGCACCAACCAGCAGCACGTTCAGCGACGGCGTGCGGAATTTCGGATGCACGAAGCCAAAGAAACGCTGCGGGAACACACCGTCACGGCCCATCACGTACATCAGACGCGAAACGCCGGCGTGTGCCGCCATGCCGCTGGCCAGCACCGTCACCACCGAGAAAATCAGAATGCCGATCTGCAGCGCTTTACCCGCCACGAACAGCATGATTTCCGGCTGTGAAGAGTCCGGATTCTGGAAACGCGAGATATCCGGGAAGTACAGCTGCAGGAAGTACGAGACGCCAATAAAGATCACCCCACCAATCAGCGCGGTCAGGAAAATCGCGCGTGGAATGGTGCGCTCGGCATCTTTGGTCTCTTCCGACAGCGAGCTGATACCGTCAAAGCCAAGGAACGAGAAGCACAGAATGGTCGCACCGGTAATCATCGGCACCACCTGCGCATTTTCAGACCAGAACGGCTTCGTACTGGTCAGCGTACCGGCGCCAATACCGTGTGCCACACCATACACCACCATACCGGTGATCACTGCCATCACCACTACCTGCAGCACCACAATGACGCTGTTGAAGTTGGCCACGGTTTTGATCCCACGCAGGTTGGAGATGGTCATAAACGCCACCAGCAGCACCACGAAAATCCACGACGGAATGCCCGGCACCAGCGACTCAAAGTAGCTTTTCGCCAGCAGGATGTTGATCATCGGCATGAACAGATAGTCCAGCAGTGATGACCAGCCCACCATAAAGCCGACGTGCGGACTGATAGCCTTCTGAGCATAGGTGTAAGCGGAGCCCGCAGATGGGAAGCGGCGTACCAGCTTGCCGTAGCTCACGGCAGTAAACAGTATCGCGATCAGCGCGAAAGCATAAGCGGTGGCGACGTGACCGTCGGTGAGGCCTGACACGATGCCGAAGGTATCAAACAGGGTCATTGGCTGCATATACGCCAGGCCCATCATGACGACCGGGATCAGAGTCAGAGATTTTTTCAGATGTGCACGCTGTGGTGCGGCAGAGGTATTAAGCGACATTGTTCAGGCCCCCTACAGCAACAACTGAGTTCAGTTGTACCACAGGGATACTGCGCAATGTGCTGCAGTGAGAAGTGATATTAGTGTTTGCGATTGTCGCCGCGCCATAATCATCACGGAAGCGAGAACCAGCCTGCGCTGGTGCAATTGTAAACAGTCCCATCTTTGTTCCTCAAATCTCACGCACAAGCGTGTTTCAGTGTCTATCTATCCGGATGCGTGTCCGGCCTCGTTCATGTAGTGAAAGCACCATGCAAAAAAATAACCGACGTAATAAGCGTCGGTTATGTTTTGTCTTTTGCAGGGCGCGTATTTTGCCCCAACTTAGGCCATCGACACAAGATGTTGGATCAATTCTTCTGTCGGTCAGGCGTTCTTTAACATCCAGTCAATTTCCGTGGCGGTGATCAGCCGTTCAAACTCGCGCAGTTCATACTGTTTGCAGCTGTGCCACACGCCGCTGAAACGCTCACCAAGCAGCTTTTGCAGCGGATAGCTGTTTTCAAACTCGTACAGCGCATCGCTCTGGCGAATCGGCAGTTCCAGCCCTTCCGCCTCGTGGCCATTGCCCTTCACCGGATGCGGTAAGGGTAGCTGATTATCCAGACCGTGCAAGATACCGGCAATAATTGCTGACACCACCAGATACGGATTGGCATCGGCACCCGCCACACGGTACTCGACGCGATGGTTTTCTACCTCGCCGCAGGGAATGCGCAGCGCCACCGTGCGGTTATTGTGTCCCCATGACGCCTGCAGCGGCACAAACGCCTCCGGCAGGAAGCGGCGAAACGCGTTGACGTTAGGGGCCAGCAACGCCATTGATGCCGGCATCAGATCGATCATGCCAGCCAGCGCCCGCTTCAGCAGCGGCGAATCGCTGCCATCATCCATCGCAAAGGCATTGTGGTCGGCGGCATCCAGCATACTGATGTGTACGTGCATGCCGCTGCCCGCATACTCCTCATACGGCTTGGCCATAAACGTGGCGGTCATGCCGTGGTTTTCTGCCACCTGACGCACCAGTCGCTTCAGCAGAATGGCGTCGTCGCAGGCTTTGAGGATATCGCGCGTATGGTGCAGGTTGATTTCAAACTGGCCCGGCGAGGCTTCCGCCAGCGCGCCGTCGGCGGGGATATTCTGCAGTTTCGCCAGCGCGTCGATGTCGCGCAGTACGTCGGCGAAATGGTCGAGATTATCCAGCGAATATACCTGACTCTGCATGTTGCGCTCTTCGCTGCCTGGCGCGCACGGCGGCTGAATATAGCCTTCGGCATCGCGCTTTTTGTCCACCAGATAGAACTCCAGCTCTACCGCTACCACCGGAAACAGACCGCGATTGCGCAGCTGTTGCCACAGCCGGTTCAGCACGTTTCGGGGTTCAACGTCAAAGGGAGTGCCATCTTGGTCGCACATGGTCAGCAGCAGCTGGGCGATACGTTGCGGGTCAGAGGCGGAAGGAATTAAGGTCCCGGGGACCGGTATGCAGAGGTTATCAGGTTCGCCGAGCGCCTGTCCGAGGCCGGCTTCCTCGACGGTATTACCGAGAATGTCCATGGCGAAAACCGAGGCCGGAAAATAACACCCTTTTTCCAGCTTAGCTAACGCGGAGACGGGAATGCGTTTACCGCGAAATACCCCGTTGAGATCGTTTAACAGAATATCGACATACTGCGTTTCCGGATGGCGTTCCAGCCAGGTTTTCACCTCCAGCTGGAACGCGCTGGTTCGTTTTTCTTCACTGTGTCGCGTGAAGTCTTCTACTTCCACGAGGTTCGTCATCTTCCCACCCGCCCTATACCGTTTAAGATGGTTTGCACATGCTCAAAATAACAGCCACACCTCTAACATAGCTCTAACGCAAATGGTGTGCAAATGTAACAATTCTGTTTGAAGAACAACCAGACGGTTGCTAGATTGACAATATATTGCACACTTTTTCTACTTAGCGCGCAAAACCGGCGAAAATATTGAACAGCAGCGTGGAGACGTAATGGGCATTATTTTTGACAAGCCTTTGATTGGCGTAGTGATGTGCCAGAACCCCATCGGCAACCACGTTGGGCAGACCGTGCATAACAAATACCTCGACGCCGTGGTGCTGGCCGGTGGCGTGCCGCTGCCGTTACCGCATCAGCTGATGCACGCGCCGCAGCTATTAGAAAACAGTATGACGCTGCTGGACGGCATTTTGCTCACCGGCAGCCCAAGCAATATTGAACCCTGGCATTACGGTGAAGAGGGCCATGAGGCGCATGCCGATCCGTCGCGTGACCGCTTGTCCTTTGCGCTTATCACCCACGCCAGCGGGAAAAAGATGCCAATGCTGGGCATCTGCCGCGGTTTGCAGGAGCTGGTGGTCGCCAACGGCGGCGCGCTGCATCGCCAGCTGCATCAGACGCACCTGTTTCAGGAGCACCGCGAAGATGACAGCCAGCCGCTGGAGCAGCAGTACGCGCCGGCGCATCTGGTGCAGCCCGAACCTGACGGCCTGCTGAGCCAGCTGCTGGGTAGCGCTGCCGCGTTCGCGGTCAATTCTCTGCACGGCCAGGGCATCCGCGAGCCGGGTCCGCAGTTACGCATTGAAGCCCGCGCGCCGGATGGCCTGATCGAAGCCGTCAGCCTGCGCCAGCATCCGTTTGCGCTGGCGGTGCAATGGCATCCAGAGTGGCAATCCGATCGCGATCCGGTCTCGCGCCGTTTATTCGAGGCCTTTATCCACGCCGCAGCACGTTATCACAAGGAAAAGCAGCCATGAATGATGCCACTCTGGCGCCCGGACGACGCTTATCGCAAATCCGTCAGGAGTTGGGATTGTCTCAGCGTCGCGTCGCTGAGTTGTCAGGTTTAACACACAGCGCCATCAGTACCATTGAGCAGGATAAAGTCAGCCCGGCAGTCAGCACGTTACAAAAGCTACTCAAAGTGTATGGACTGTCGCTGTCGGAGTTTTTCTCGGAGCCGAAAGTGAATGCCACGCCGCGCATCATCGTACGCCCGGATGATTGCGTTGAGATCGGCAGCCTCGGTGTTTCTTTACAGCTGATTGATAACGGTGCGGCGAAGCGCGCGCTGGCCATGCTGCTGGAGCGCTACGAGCCGGGGGCCAGCACCGGTGAAAAGCTGCGCCATCCCGGAGAAGAGACCGGCACGGTGCTGGAGGGGGAAATCACCCTGGTGGTGAACGGTCAGAGTTATCACCTTAACCGCGGCGAAAGCTACGTGATTGATACCGGTTTGCCGCACAGTTTTACCAATACGTCAGATCAGCCGTGTCGCATTGTCAGCGCGCATACGCCCGCCAATTTCTGAGTTCACGCGCTACAGGAGGTTATGATGCACCACGTGCAAAGTTATTACGCCGCGACCGCCAACGCGCACGCGCCGTGGCCGCAGCTGCAGGAGAGCATTCAGTGTGACGTCTGCATCATCGGCGGCGGGTTTACCGGGCTCTCTTCCGCGCTGTTTCTTACCGAAGCCGGTTACGATGTGGTGGTGCTGGAAGCGGCCCGAGTCGGCTTTGGCGCCAGCGGCCGCAACGGCGGCCAGGTGGTGAATTCCTACAGCCGCGATGTCGATGTGATTGAGCAGCGCTACGGCAAACAGACTGCGCAGATGCTGGGCAGCATGATGTTCGAAGGGGCGGAGATTATCCGCGACCGTATCGATCGTTACGCCATCGCCTGCGACTATCGTCCCGGCGGCATTTTCGCAGCCCTCAACCAGCGCCAGATGGGGCATCTGCGCAGCCAGCAGGCCAGCTGGGCACGTTACGGCAACAGCGATCTGGAGCTGCTGGACGAGCGCGGTATCCGCCGTGAAGTGGCCACCGACCGTTACGTCGGCGGCCTGCTGGACCGGCGTGGCGGCCATCTGCACCCGCTCAATCTGGCGTTAGGTGAAGCCGAGGCGATTCGCCGGCACGGCGGCCGTATTTATGAGCAGTCGGCGGCGCTGGCAGTGACCTACGGCGCACCCAACCGGGTCAAAACCGCGCAGGGTGAAGTCAGCGCCACCTTTGTGATTTTTGCCGGCAACGCCTATCTGCCATCGCAACTGGAACCGCGACTGGGGCGCAAAAGCATGCCGTGCGGCTCGCAGATCGTCACCACCGAGCCACTGAGCCGCGATCAGGCGCTGGGGCTGATGCCAAATAACCACTGCGTGGAAGATTGTAACTATCTGCTGGATTACTTCCGCCTGACTGCCGACAACCGTCTGCTGTACGGCGGCGGCGTGGTGTACGGCGCGCGCGAACCGGAAGACATTGAGGCGTTGATCCGGCCCAAGCTGCTGCGCACCTTTCCGCAGTTGCGCGACGTGAAGATCAGCCATCGCTGGAGCGGTAACTTCCTGCTCACGCTGTCGCGTATGCCGCAGTTTGGTCAGCTGGAGAAGAATGTGTTCTTTATGCAGGGCGATAGCGGACATGGCGTGACCTGTACGCACCTCTCCGGCAAGCTGATCGCCGAAGTGCTGCGCGGCCATGCAGAACGGTTTGATGCGTTTGCAAAGCTGCCGCACCTGCCGTTTCCCGGCGGAAGACGCTTTAAGGTGCCACTGACGGCGATGGGCGCGGCCTGGTATGCGTTAAGGGATCGGCTGGGGGTTTAGGTGGGTGCGGTTTGCTGCCCTCACCCCGGCCCTCTCCCACGGGGAGAGGGAGAAGGATGGTGCCTTTATTTAAGCCGGGAGCAGTACCAGGAATGCGCGCTCGGGCGGTTCCCTCTCCCGCGGGCGGGAGAGGGTTAGGGTGAGGGCAACCCCGCACCGCCCCTACTCCAGCGGCATCTGCATCGGGTCATCGTAGCTGTACTCAAACCCCAGCTCGTGACAAATCTTCGAACCGTCAATCACCTTGCCGCTGGCGCGCACCGGCTCGGCAACAAACGTCGGTGGCACCAGGCCTAACTGCTTCGACACGCTCGGGTAAAAGCTGTCGCGTGACGGGTGTTTCGGAGCGCACAGGTTGTAAACATGCCCGCCTTTTGGCGTTTGCAGCAGCAGCACAATCGCGTCGACCACATCATCAAGATGCACCAGATTCACCGCGTGCGCGCCGTTTTCCAGGTTGGTTTTACCGGCGAGGAAACGCCCCGGATGACGATTCGGGCCGACCAGTCCGGCGAGACGCACGATATCCACACTGGTGCCCGGCAGGTCATGCAGCCAGTTTTCCAGCTCCACCAGCGTTTTGCCTGCCACCGTCTCCGGCTGCAGCGCACTGCTCTCTTTTCTCACGCCGTCGCCGCTGCCGTATACCGAGGTAGAGCTGGTAAAGATGATGCGCGGCACTCTATTCGCCAGCGCGGTATCGACCACGTTCTGCACCGCCTGCATGTAATCTTCGCCGCCCTGCACGGTGCGGCTGGCGGGCAGCGTCACCACCAGCGCATCCACCGCCATCAGCGCGGCCAAATCGTCTGCTTCACACTCCAGCTCCGGCGACAGCACCAGCTGAAACGCATCAATACCGCAGCGGCGCGCCGCATCGACGCCGTCGGGTGAGGTTTTGCTGCCGGTCACCTGCCAGCCGCGCGCTGACAGCGCCATCGCCAGCGGCATTCCCAGCCATCCCAGACCTACAATCGCCACCTTTTTCATATCGACTCCTGCTCTCCCGCGCTAAGACACCCCATCTTAGTGCCAGCGCGCCAGCCAGACCAGCGCAAACTGTTGCCGAAGGTTGCGAAAACTGACGTTAAAAAAGGGTTGCCAAGCGCCGCCATCTTCGTTAGGTTAATCAGCACGCAAATGAATACTCATTCAGCAACGGAATTTTTTATGACACGCGTTCAGTTCAACCACCATCATCACCATCACCCTGACTAGTCTTTCAGGCGATGTGTGCTGGAAGACGTTTAGGATCTTCCAGTGGTGCGAGCGCAAAGAGAGCCCCCGGAAGATCATCTTCCGGGGGTTTTTTTATGGGCGAACGCAACCCAAGACGCTTCAGACAGGATTGAATAAGAGGACAGGAACCATGTTAGATAACACCCGTTTACGCATAGCTATGCAGAAATCTGGCCGTTTGAGTGATGAATCACGCGAACTGCTGGCACGCTGCGGTATTAAAATTAACCTTCAGCAGCAGCGTCTGATTGCGTTTGCGGAGAACATGCCGATCGACATCCTGCGCGTGCGCGATGACGATATCCCTGGCCTGGTGATGGATGGCGTAGTCGACCTCGGTATCGTTGGCGAAAACGTGCTGGAAGAGGAGCTGCTGACGCGCCGTGCACAGGGCGAAGACCCGCGCTACTTTACGCTGCGCCGCCTCGATTTTGGCGGTTGCCGCCTGTCACTGGCAATGCCAGTCGATGCCGAGTACACCGGTCCGCAATGCCTGAATAATGCCCGTATCGCCACCTCTTACCCGCACCTGCTGAAGAAATACCTTGATAAACAAGGCATCGCGTTTAAATCCTGCCTGCTGAACGGTTCCGTTGAAGTGGCTCCACGCGCCGGTCTGGCAGATGCCATTTGCGACCTGGTGTCTACCGGCGCCACGCTGGAAGCTAACGGCCTGCGTGAAGTTGAAGTGATCTACCGCTCTAAAGCGGTGCTGATTCAGCGCGATGGCGAACTGCCAGCGGCGAAACAGCAGCTGGTGGACACGCTGATGACGCGCATCCAGGGCGTGATTAAAGCGCGTGAATCCAAATACATCATGCTGCACGCGCCGAGCGAGCGGCTGGAAGAAGTTATCGCCCTGCTGCCGGGTGCCGAGCGCCCTACCGTGCTGCCGCTGGCCGGTGAAGTGAGCCGCGTGGCGATGCACATGGTGAGCAGCGAAACGCTGTTCTGGGAAACCATGGAAAAACTGAAGGCGCTGGGCGCCAGTTCGATCCTCGTGCTGCCAATTGAAAAAATGCTGGAGTAACCGATGAGCGCAATCATGCAACCTATCGACTGGCAGGCGTGCAGTGCCGAACAGCAGCAGGCGCTGCTGCAGCGTCCGGCAATCTCGGCATCGGCCAGCATCAGCGCCACCGTGCAGGACGTGCTGGTGCAGGTAAAACAGCAGGGCGACGCGGCGCTGCGGGCGTTTAGCGCGCGCTTCGACAAAGCCCAGGTGGAGAATCTGCGCGTGTCCGCCGCTGAGATGCAGGCGGCCGGCGAGCGGCTGAGCGACAATTTAAAGCAGGCGATGGCAGACGCCATGGCGAATATCGAAACCTTCCACAACGCGCAGATTCTGCCGCCGGTGGACGTGGAAACCCAGCCGGGCGTGCGCTGCCAGCAGATCACCCGTCCGGTGAAGTCGGTCGGCCTGTATATTCCTGGCGGCTCGGCGCCGCTGTTCTCTACCGTGCTGATGCTGGCAACGCCGGCGCGCATTGCCGGCTGCGGCCGTGTGGTACTGTGCTCGCCGCCGCCGATTGCCGATGAAATTCTCTACGCGGCGCAGCTGTGCGGCGTGCAGGAAGTGTTTCAGGTCGGCGGCGCGCAGGCGATTGCCGCACTCGCCTTCGGCACAGAAAGCGTGCCGAAAGTGGACAAGATTTTTGGCCCGGGCAACGCGTACGTGACCGAAGCAAAACGCCAGGTCAGCCAGCGTCTCGACGGCGCAGCGATCGACATGCCTGCCGGTCCGTCTGAAGTGCTGGTGATTGCCGACGAAGGCGCGACGCCGGCGTTTGTCGCCTCAGATTTGCTGTCGCAGGCCGAACACGGTCCGGATTCCCAGGTGATCCTGCTGACGCCTTCACGGCAGCAGGCCGAAGGCGTGGCGCTGGCGGTTGAACAACAGCTGGCGCAGCTGCCGCGTGCCGCCACGGCCCGTCAGGCGCTGGAGAGCAGCCGCCTGATTGTGGCGCAGGATCTGGCGCAGTGCGTGGAAATCTCCAATCAGTACGGCCCGGAGCACCTGATTATTCAGACGCGCCAGCCGCGCGCGCTGGTTGAGGAGATCACCAGCGCCGGTTCGGTGTTCCTCGGCGACTGGTCGCCGGAGTCCGCCGGTGATTATGCCTCCGGCACTAACCACGTGCTGCCGACCTATGGCTACACTGCGACCTGCTCCAGCCTTGGGCTGGCCGATTTCCAGAAACGCATGACGGTACAGGAGCTGACGCCGCAGGGCTTCCTCAACCTCGCCGCCACCATTGAAACCCTCGCCGCCGCGGAACAGCTGGACGCGCACAAAAATGCCGTGACCCTGCGCGTCGCCGCCCTGAAGGAGCAAGCATGAGCAACAACGTTGAAGATTTAGCCCGCGCCAACGTGCGCGCGCTGACGCCCTATCAGTCTGCTCGTCGCCTCGGTGGCAACGGTGATGTATGGCTGAATGCGAACGAATTTCCGCTGCCGGTGCCGTTTGAACTGTCGCAGCAGACGCTGAACCGCTATCCGGAGTGCCAGCCAAAATTAGTCATTTCGCGCTATGCCGCCTATGCCGGCGTTCAGCCGGAGCAGGTGCTGGTGAGCCGCGGGGCGGATGAAGGGATTGAGCTGCTGATGCGCGCCTTCTGCGAGCCGGGCAAAGACGCCATTCTGTTCTGCCCGCCAACCTACGGCATGTACAGCGTCAGCGCCGAAACCATCGGTATTGAGTACCGCACCGTGCCGGCACTGGACAACTGGCAGCTCAACCTGCCCGCAATCGCGGACCAGTTGGACGGCGTGAAAGTGGTGTACATGTGCAGCCCGAACAACCCGACCGGCAATCTGATTGATCAGGATGACATCCGCCAGCTGCTGGCGATGACCGCCGGCAAAGCGCTGGTGGTGGCCGACGAAGCCTATATCGAGTTCTGCCCGCAAGCAACGCTGGCCGGCTGGCTGCAGGAGTTCCCGCACCTGGTGATTCTGCGCACGCTGTCGAAAGCCTTTGCGCTGGCTGGCCTGCGCTGCGGCTTTACGCTGGCCAACAAGCCGGTGATCGATCTGTTGCTGAAGGTGATTGCACCTTACCCGCTGGCGACGCCGGTGGCCGACGTGGCGGCGCAGGCGCTGAGCGAGCAAGGCATCGCGCTGATGCGTCAGCACGCGCAGCAGCTTAACGACAACCGCGCCTGGCTGTGCGAAGAGCTGCCGCAGCTGAGCGTAGTGCAGCAGGTCTTCCCGAGCGAAACCAACTATATTCTGGCGCGCTTCACCGACTCGCCAAAAGTGTTTAAAACGCTGTGGGATCAGGGCATTATTCTGCGCGACCAAAACAAAAACCCCGGCCTGGCGGGATGTCTGCGCATCTCCATTGGCACCCGTGAAGAGTGCGAGCGCCTGATCGCCGCGCTGCAAGCCTTATCTGTGGAGCAAGCATGAGTCAGAAGATCCTTTTTATCGACCGCGATGGCACCCTCATCTCTGAGCCGCCGACGGATTTTCAGGTGGACCGTATGGAGAAGCTGGCGTTTGAGAAGAACGCCATCCCGGCCCTGCTGGCGCTGCAGGAGGCGGGTTATCAGCTGGTGATGATCACCAACCAGGACGGCCTGGGCACTGAACGTTTCCCGCAGGCCGATTTTGACGGCCCGCACAACCTGATGATGCAGATCCTGCGCTCACAGGGCGTGAACTTCAGCGACATCCTGATCTGCCCGCATCTGCCGGAAGAGAACTGCGACTGCCGTAAGCCAAAGACCAAAATGGTCGAAGCCTGGCTGGCCGACGGCGCGCTGGATACCGCCAACAGCTATGTGATTGGCGACCGTCTGACCGACATCCAGCTGGCGCAGAATATGGGCATTCAGGGCCTGCGCTACGGTGCGGAAGGCGAAGACTGGGACGCGATTCAGGCGCGCCTGACCAAACGCGATCGTCACGCGCTGGTGAACCGCAACACCAAAGAGACGCAGATTAAAGTGGAAGTGTGGCTGGATCGCGAAGGCGGCAGCAAAATCAACACTGGCGTCGGCTTCTTTGATCACATGCTGGATCAGATCGCCGTGCACGGCGGCTTCCGCATGAACATTGAGGTGAAAGGCGACCTGTATATCGACGATCACCACACGGTAGAAGACACCGGCCTGGCGCTGGGCGAAGCACTGCTGAAGGCGCTGGGCGACAAGCGCGGCATCGGCCGCTTCGGCTTCGTGTTGCCGATGGATGAGTGCCTGGCGCGCTGCGCGCTGGATATCTCCGGCCGTCCGCACCTCGAATACAAAGCCGAGTTCAGCTATCAGCGCGTTGGCGACCTGAGCACCGAAATGGTCGAGCACTTCTTCCGCTCGCTGTCGTACGCCATGATGAGCACGCTGCACCTGAAAACCAAAGGCCGCAACGATCATCACCGCGTAGAAAGCCTGTTCAAAGCCTTTGGCCGCACGCTGCGTCAGGCGATTCGCGTTGAGGGCAACACCCTGCCGAGCTCGAAAGGAGTGCTGTAATGAACGTGGTGATTCTTGATACCGGCTGCGCCAACCTCTCTTCAGTTAAGTGGGCGATTGAGCGCCTTGGCTACACGCCCGCGGTGAGCCGCGATCCGGACGTGGTGCTGCGCGCCGACAAACTGTTTCTGCCCGGCGTCGGTACTGCGCGGGCGGCGATGGACCAGCTGCAGGAGCGCGATCTGATCGAGCTGGTGAAAGCCTGCACCCAGCCGGTGCTCGGCATCTGTCTCGGCATGCAGCTGCTCGGACGCGGCAGCGATGAGAACGGCGGCGTCAGCACGCTGGGCATCGTTGATGAGCCGGTATCGCTGATGGATACCCAGGGTTTACCGCTGCCACATATGGGCTGGAACCAGATCACCGCGCAGGCCGGCAATCACCTGTTCCGCAACATTCCGGACGGCAGCTACTTCTACTTTGTGCACAGCTACGCCATGCCGGTGAATGCCGCCACCATCGCCCAGTGCGACTATGGCCTGCCGTTCACCGCCGCCCTGCAGAAAGATAACTTCTTCGGCGTGCAGTTCCACCCGGAGCGCTCGGGTAAAGCCGGCGCGCAGCTGCTGAAAAATTTCCTGGAGATGTAATGATTATCCCCGCATTAGATTTGATCGACGGCAAAGTGGTGCGCCTGCATCAGGGCGACTATGGCCAGCAGCGCGATTACGGCAGCGATCCCCTGCCGCGCCTGCAGGATTATGAACGCCAGGGCGCGGAAGTGTTACATCTGGTGGATTTGACCGGGGCGAAAGATCCGGCAAAGCGCCAGATCCCGCTGCTAACCGCGCTTTTACGCGGCGTCAGCGTGCCGGTGCAGGTTGGCGGCGGTATTCGTCATCGTGACGATGTGGCCGCCCTGCTGGCAGCCGGCGCCACGCGCGTGGTGGTTGGCTCCACCGCAGTCAAGCAGCCGGAAGAAGTGAAAAGCTGGTTCAGCGAATTCGGTGCCGACGCCATTGTGCTGGCGCTTGACGTGCGCATTGACGCCAGCAATCGCAAAGAAGTGGCGATCAGCGGCTGGCAGGAAGCGGCAGGCGTGACGCTGGAAGAGGTGATTGGCTGGTACCAGCCGGTGGGCCTGAAACATGTGTTGTGCACCGATATTTCGCGCGACGGCACGCTGAGCGGCTCCAACGTGGCGCTGTATCAGGAAGTATCCCAGGCGTTTCCGGACATCGCGTTCCAGTCTTCCGGCGGCATCGGTTCACTGGACGATATCGCTGCCCTGCGCGGCAGCGGTGCACAGGGTGTGATTGTCGGTCGCGCCCTGCTGGAAGATAAATTTACGGTAGCGGAGGCAATTGCATGCTGGCAAAACGGATAATCCCCTGTCTGGACGTGCGTGACGGGCAAGTAGTGAAAGGCGTGCAGTTCCGCAACCACGAAATCATTGGCGACATCGTCCCGCTGGCGCAGCGCTATGCCCAGGAAGGCGCTGACGAACTGGTGTTTTACGATATCACCGCCTCTTCCGACGGCCGCGTGGTGGATAAAAGCTGGGTATCGCGCGTGGCGGAAGTGATCGACATTCCGTTCTGCGTCGCCGGGGGCATTAAAACCCCGGAAGATGCGGCACGCATTCTGCAGTTTGGCGCAGATAAGATCTCCATCAACTCGCCCGCGCTGGCCGATCCGACGCTGATTACCCGGCTGGCGGACCGCTTCGGCGTGCAGTGCATCGTGGTGGGCATCGATACCTGGTTTGATGAAGCCAGCGGCAAGTATCACGTCAATCAGTACACCGGCGACGAAGCGCGCACCCGCGTTACCCAGTGGGAAACGCTGGACTGGGTAGAGGAAGTGCAGAAGCTGGGCGCTGGCGAGATCGTACTGAATATGATGAACCAGGACGGCGTGCGTAACGGCTACGACCTGGTGCAGCTGAAGAAGGTGCGTGACGTGTGTAAGGTGCCGCTGATCGCCTCCGGTGGCGCAGGAACCATGGCGCACTTCCTCGAAGCCTTTGAGCAGGCAAACGTCGACGGCGCGCTGGCGGCTTCGGTGTTTCACAAACAAATTATCAATATCGGCGAGTTGAAAAACTTCCTGATCGACAACGGTGTGGAGATTCGCGCGTGTTAACTGCAGAACAACTGGCCAGACTGGACTGGGCCAAAACCGCGGGCATGATGCCCGTCATCGTCCAGCACAACGTCTCCGGCGAAGTGCTGATGCACGGTTATATGAACGAGGACGCGCTGCACAAGACGCTGGCCGACGGCAACGTCACCTTCTTCTCCCGCACCAAAAACCGTTTATGGACCAAAGGTGAAACGTCGGGTCACTTCCTCAAAGTGGTCAGCATCACGCCGGATTGCGATAACGACACGCTGCTGGTGCTGGCCAATCCGATTGGCCCCACCTGCCATCTCGGTACCTCGAGCTGCTTTTCGCCTGCCGCACCGGACTGGACGTTCCTGTATCAGCTGGAGCAACTGCTGGCCTCGCGTAAAAGCGCCGATCCGGCCAGCTCCTATACGGCGAAGCTGTACGCCAGCGGCACCAAGCGCATTGCACAGAAGGTGGGAGAAGAAGGTGTTGAGACCGCGCTGGCCGCTACCGTCAATGACCGCCACGAACTGACCAACGAAGCCTCCGATCTGCTGTACCATCTGCTGGTGCTGCTGCAGGATCAGGAGCTGGACCTCAGCACCATCATCAACAACCTGCGCGCACGCCATAAGTAACAATTGTGCGCCATGCTGCTCAATACGGGCTTTCTGGCTCGATTTTGAGCAGCATACTTCGCAAAAGAGTGCGATCAATTGCGCTTCATCAGAATGGAAACCCTCATGACCACGCATGAAAAACTGCTCGCCCTGCTCGATCAGCATAACGCCCGTTACCGACTCATGGAGCATGAAGCGACCGGAAAGTGTGAAGCTGTGGCCGCGATTCGTGGCACGGAAGTGGGACAAGGTGCCAAAGCGCTGGTGTGTCACGTCAAGGGCAACGGCATCAAACAGCATGTGCTGGCGGTGCTACCGGCCGACCAGCAGGCCGACCTGAGTAAAGTGGCAGCCGCCGTGGGTGGCCGTCGCGCCTCGCTGGCCTCGCCGGCTGAGGTGGATGCGCTGACCGGCTGCGTATTTGGCGCGATTCCGCCGTTTAGCTTTCATGCGGATTTACAGCTGGTGGTCGACCCGCTGCTGTTCGAGCGCTACGACGAAATTGCCTTTAACGCCGGGCTGCTGGAGAAGTCGGTGGTACTGCAGGTGGAGGATTACCGCGCACTGCATAATGGTAACGTGATGAAAATAATACTCTAATTGCCATACACCACGCTGAGCGGTACTCTCGATGACTTATCATCACGACAAAAGAAGACCGCAACTATGGCAAGTTCCCGTTTTACCGCCCGTCTGCGCCAGACGCTGGCACTGGCTGTGCTGGCAGGCTGCGCGTTCGGCGCTCAGGCAAAAATCGATCAGGTGCGTTTCGCCGTTGATCCTACCTATCCCCCTTTTGAATCCAAAACGCCGCAGGGCAAGCTGGTCGGGTTTGACATCGACCTCGGCAATGCGCTGTGCACGCAGATGCAGGCCAAATGCGTGTGGGTCGAGAGCCAGTTCGACGGCATGATCCCGGCGCTGAAGGCGCGTAAGTTTGACGCCATTCTGTCGGATATGGGTATCACCGAAGAGCGTCTGAAGCAGATCGACTTCACCGTGCCGCTGTATGACACCCACACCCAGCTGATTGCGCGTAAAGGCTCCGGCCTGCTGCCCACTGCGGAATCGCTGAAAGGCAAAACCGTGGGCGTGGAACAGGGCACCGTGCAGGAGCGCTACGCGCTGGCAAAATGGCAGCCGCACGGCGTGAACGTGGTGCCATATGGCGATCAGGCACAGGTCGAGAGCGACCTGATTTCCGGACGCCTTGACGTGGTGTTCACCGATGCCGCACAGGCCGCAAACGGCTTCCTGAAACATCCGCAGGGCAAAGATTTCGAGCTGGCTGGCCCGATTGTGCAGGATCCGATTATCGGCCCTGGCACCGCCATCGGCCTGCGCAAAGGCGACACCGAATTAAAAACCGCGCTGGACAACGCCTTCGCGGAGATCAAAAAGAACGGTACCTTTGATACCTTGCAGAAGAAGTATTTTGCGACGGATATCTCTATTAAGCCGTGATCGATGGGGCGGCGCATTTGCCGCCCTTTTTCCAGCAGAACTATAATTCCCTTCATCAATTTCATGCGGCGCGGCCACGAGCGTGCCCCAGACACAGGACATCGACTGCGTTATGCAACAACAACATCATCCTTTGTTAAGCGCGACGCTGGGCACCCAGCGGGAAATTGTCAGCTTCCACTTCGGCACCGACTCACAGCAGCGGGTATATATTCAGGCGGCGCTGCACGGCGATGAACTGCCGGGCATGGCGGTGGCGTGGTATCTCAAGCAGAAGCTACTGGCGCTGGAGTCGGCGGGCAAGCTGAAAGCCAAAATCACTTTGGTGCCGGTCGCGAATCCGCTCGCACTGGGTCAGCACTGGCACGGCACTCACCTCGGACGTTTTCATACTCTTTCTGGTCAGGATTTTAACCGTCGCTTCCCGGCGCTGGGCGATACGCTGGCGGCAGAACTGGCGGGCTCGCTGACACAGAGTGAATATGAAAACAAACGACTGATTCGCGACGCCATCGATCGTCACTACCGCGACCGCATCGCCAAAAGCGAACTGGAGGCCCAGCGCTTCACCCTGATGCGCATGGCCAGCCAGGCAGACCTGATGATTGACCTGCACTGCGACTGGGATGCCTTGCCGCATCTTTACACCACACCGCACGCCTGGCCGGAGATTGAGCCGCTGGCGCGCTGGCTTGGCAGTGAAGTGCAGCTACTGGCGCAGATCTCCGGCGGAGAGCCCTTTGATGAGGCCTGCTGCGAACCCTGGCTGACACTGGCTGAGCGTTTTGGCAAGGACTACCCGATGCCGCGCGGCCTGCTGCCGGTGACGCTGGAACTGCGCGGCGTAGCCGATGTATCGCCGGAACAGGCGGAGAAGGATGCGGATGCAATTATCAATGCGCTGATTGAAGGGGGATATATTGCCGGAGAAACCGGAGACTCCCCTGCCCTGATCCATGCACCAACCCAGCTGGCAGGCTGTGAGTACATCCACGCACCTCACTCCGGACTACTGCTGAACCGCAGAAAATTAGGTGAGTGGGTTAAAGCGGGCGAAGTGGTGGCGGAGATTGTCGACCCGCTCAATGACTACGTGACACCGCTGGTGGCTGAGTTTGGCGGCGTGCTGTATGCACGAAACCTGACCAAGTTTGTCACGGCTGGGATGCTGGTGGTGAGGCTGGCGGGGGAAAATGCGGGACGCAGAGGGGATTTGCTGGTATAGGAAAAAAACGGCCTATTTAAAGGCCGTTAAAGATTAATGTTTTATAGATACTTCCTGTAAAGAAAGTCCTAACATTCTGTTATCCGTACCAAGACCTAACTCAGCTGGAGATTTAGCGTCCTTTACAAACAACTCTATCTTTTGGACCTTCTGAGAATGATCGATTGGAATTAAAACAATCGAAGCATCATTGGTTTTGGATGTAACTTCCTCTGTAACAATCTGATTATTTTGTGAAGTTTTAAACTCTATATCAACCGAATTTCTTACGTTTGATAATAAAACATTATATTTAAGCACATAAAAATTCGATGAGTCATTTGGCACTGGAAGTTGTAAAACTGCCTTATCTTTTGACCAAACATGACCCGGTTCTCTATAATACCATCCATCATCAAGTACAAAGTCAAGATTGAAATCTGTATCATTTATAACAAAAGGATAATGGATGTTTTCGGAGTTAAGATATTCGGTATATTTCTTTTCATCTAAACTAATAACAGCATAGTAATCTCTTTCTTTAACATTGAAGAATGGAATCTCATCTAATTTATAAATTAAAGACGAATAATTCTTTTTTATAACAGCGGGACACTTGAAATCCAGATCATTTTTAAGTGAAATCCGCTTTTCTGATGATAAAGGCAGTAGTGTATCCTCAGGGCATTCCCAATAATGGGCAGACCATAACATGTTAACAAAAGGAATTATGATATAATCAACGTCTTTATTTAATAACAACTGAGTTATATAAGGAATTTGAGCGTCAGAAACTGCTCCTTGTAGATTGAGCATAACCGGCGGCCAATGCAATTTAGCCACATCTAAATTCTTATCACCACCAATATTAAAGGTTTTGAAATTAGAATAAGGCGCTAAATAATTAGCAAAGAAATCATTATTCCATGGAATGAATGCCACTCGAGACGAACGATCGATATCAATTTTAAGATTGTCGACCATTTTCTTGTTAATATCCGCTACGGATAAAAAATTAGCTCTTCCATAGTTCCAGGCCTTAGATAAATGAGGAAGAAATAGAGCGACCAGTAGAATTGAAAATATATATTGCCTCTTTTTACTTACTCTTACCAACATACTTAAAGTTAGGACCCAAAAGCAAAAGGATGCTAAAGCGATCCACCTATATGAGGCTCGCATAACATTGAAGCCAGGAAGGTATTGCGATATAAAAGAATTACCAGTTGGAGCTAATGCATACTTCTCAGGCATTAGCATAGTATTAGCCATATCAGATGGCGCGATGTAATTATCAGGTTTAAATGAGAAAAGCTTTATCGATGGTCCTAGTGCCATATAAACAGAAAAAACACCCAAAATAAAAACACAATAAAACCAGATACTTTTTCTCTTGTTTTGATACCATCCAATTACACCTAACAATAAAAATGGCAAAATAAAGCTCGTATTCCATACTGAGGCATCACCAAAAAATTGTGATGCTGTTCGATGTTTCGATAAAGCTAATAGATCATAAAACCAAAACACACCTTGAGTAGGAATAAATAAAAAGCTTAAATCTAACCCCCAACCTCTAAAAAAATCTAAAGACTCTGGCTGATATGAACTTTTCCCTATGAAACAGGAATAAAGAAGGTAAGCACAGCAAAAAGCCACTAAATATCCAATTAATTTCTTGAGAAAGAATGATTTTTTATTGGCTGATTGAAGGAATGAGAATAAAGCTATTGCAGATGCTGCTACCGCAAACATGATAAAAGTATAGCCATCCATAAAAACGGATATAATTACAGAACTTAGAAAGGCTAAAAACTTTAATGAAAGCTGACTGAAATCATATTCAGATGCCTGAAAGAAAACATAGGTTATCCAACAATAAAATGGAATGAGAGCTATTCCAAGCATCAACATCGAATAGCCTGAGTGGCGTCCGATAACTGGTGTGATAAGCCAAAGTAATGAAAAAATAGATGCAATATTTTGGCTTGCATGAAATAACCTACTGATTTTATAGCATCCTAAGAATGCCAAGCCAATATATAAAGCAAAAACTAAGCTATAAGCAGCCTCGGGCAAAATGCCGAACTTAATTAACCAACTTAATGGTAAAACAGCGGATAATCCAAATGCGATAGCGGCAGGGTGTGGGAACCCTATATCATAAGCATATAAATTGAAAAAACCTTCGTTAGATAGAGATTTCGCATAACCCATAGCCCACAGCGCCTGTCCCATTGTAGGCAGTGATAAAAAAGGTATAACATTGTTGATTATTAATGCCAATAATAAGCATATTGTACAGAAAACAAAATTCCCAGAAGAGAATTTAACATCACCAACCATCATCTTAGTTGATTCTCCGAATATAAAAAGAAATAGTATAAAAAAACACATCACCTAACACAGTGACTATCCTGGAGATCAATACTGTTAAAATTATAATATCCTTATCGTATAATCCGCCCAATAAGTAAATAAGCACAACCTCTCTAATCCCCATTCCTGCCGGAGCTCCAGGGGTGACCAATCCTATTAACCAGGCTGTAACAAAGGCTGCAGGCACGAAAAAGAGGAAATGCATTTTACTAAAATCAAGAAAACCCTGTTCACTTACAATGCAAATAAGGAAATAAAAGATAAATCCTGACAAGGTTAGAAATATAACTTGCTGTATAAAAGCTTTACCTAACAACTCATTAAAAAAAACAGATAAAAAGTAATAGAAAACGACTGTTGTTACTAAAAAAACAGGCAAAGATAATACTGTCGCTATTTCAGGAAGATTAAAATAAGCGGGGGCTGCAATTATCAGAAAAACTGCTCCACTTATTGCTAACAAACCAAGCTCCCAAACAGTGGACTTAGCAAGGGCTACTCCTGATACGCCATCTTTCAAACCTAATGCCTGACGGCCTGCCAAATGAAATATATTGCCGGGTATATATTTTCCAATTTGGGCTAGACCATAAGTTGAAATTGCCCACTTAAGCTTTTTCTCAGAACCAGACATTGCCAAAATGTTTTTCCAGGCGCATCCTAACAATAGACTACCAAGTCCATAAAGAACAACCAGTATCAACACAATGAAAACATGCTTCAAATTAAAAAACGACAAGCTTTCACTTGTAAGATAGCTATTCAAACGCAATGCTACAAAGATAATGCTCAGTATTGCAATAAGGCCACCAATAAAATTCAACGCTTTTGCGTAATTTTTTTTATTAGCACTTACACTTGTGCTATTGTTTACAGGTATTTTACCGTTCATCTCATCCACACCCTAATAAAATACCGAATCACTCTTTTTCATCATGTAATATCTTATTTGTCTTAACACGAATATCTTCTAATAATTTCCGGTTGGCGGATAACAAATCAGCCAAAAATGAGACTAATATCGTTTGGAATCCCATCATGATTAAAATGGCGGAAAGAATCAGCGACTGAATATGCCCTTCACCATCACGGAAAAAGTAAAAATATAAATATCTTATACTAATCAAAACCCCGACTGACATCAATAAAGAACCAATTGTTAAAAAGAATCTGAATGGTCTATAGATGACAAATATTCTTATAATAGTAAATATACTTCTTTGAATATATGAGGGAATACTTTTTACTAGCCTTGATGGGCGAAGGTCATCATTAACGTCAACAGGTACAGAGCAGATTGAAATATCTTTTTGTCCCGCCTGAATTATGGTTTCTAATGTGTAAGTATATTCGCTAAAAACGATCAATTTCTGTGCAGCGCTTCGGCTTATTGCTCGAAACCCACTAGGTGCGTCAGGAATATTTGTTTTACTTGCTCCCCTTACAACCCAACTACCCAATTTTTGCAGAAACTTTTTTGCAGGTGAAAAATGTTCAATGGTTGCTATTGGTCTGGCACCGATAACCATTTCAGCTTTTTTTTCAAGAATTGGAGTTACTAAATCAGGAATATTATCAGCATTGTATTGATTATCTGCATCAGTGTTAATTATTACATCAGCACCTAATTTTAGACAGTTATCTATACCCGTCATAAAAGCTACTGCTAATCCTTTATTACCCATATGTTGAACAATATGATCAACACCGCATTCCTTAGCGACTTCAACAGTATTGTCCGTACTGCCATCATCAATTATAAGCCATTCGACTTTATCAAACCCCTTGACATGACGGGGTAACGCTGCCAAAGCAATTGCTAAAGTTCCAGCCTCATTGAAACATGGCATTTGAATAATAAGTTTCACTTTTTAAATCCCGAGATAATTTAATTGAATAATAAAAGAAAACAAAAAATCCCAGCAAGCTGGGATTTTTTACTAAAGATAAATGATCAAACTAGCCATTCAGTATGGAACACACCGTCTTTATCAATACGCTTATAAGTGTGCGCACCAAAATAGTCGCGCTGCGCCTGAATCAGGTTGGCAGGCAGCACTTCTGAGCGATAGCTATCGTAGTATGCAATTGCCGCTGAGAAGGTTGGCGTTGGAATACCGTTCTGGATGGCATAAGAGACAACATCACGCAGCGCCTGCTGATATTCATCAGCGATGTTTTTGAAGTAGGGATCCAGCAACAGGTTTGCGATGTTAGCATCGGTCGCATAAGCATCAGTAATTTTCTGCAGGAACTGTGCACGGATGATGCAACCAGCACGGAAGATCTTCGCGATTTCACCGTAATGCAGATCCCAGTTGTTCTCTTCTGAAGCCGCACGCAGCTGAGAGAAGCCCTGAGCATAAGAAACGATCTTACCCAGATACAATGCACGGCGCACTTTCTCAATGAACTCAGCTTTGTCACCGGTGAAGGCTTGCGCCTGAGGGCCGCTCAGCACTTTAGAAGCTGCAACACGCTGTGACTTGAGTGAAGAGAGGTAACGAGCAAATACTGACTCAGTGATCAGAGAAAGTGGCTCGCCAAGGTCCAGGGAGCTCTGGCTGGTCCATTTACCAGTACCTTTGTTGGCTGCCTCATCCAGAATCACATCAACCAGGTATTTACCGTCTTCATCTTTTTTGGTGAAGATATCTTTGGTGATGTCGATCAGGTAGCTGCTCAGCTCACCGTTGTTCCAGTCAGTGAAGGTTTTAGCCAGCTCTTCATTATTCAGACCGAGTGCGCCTTTCAGTAAAGCATATGCTTCTGCAATCAGCTGCATATCGCCATACTCGATACCGTTGTGAACCATCTTCACATAGTGACCAGCACCGTCCGGACCGATGTAAGTAACGCAGGCTTCACCGTCTTCTGCACGCGCAGCAATTTTATCCAGAATTGGCGCTACCAGTTCATACGCTTCTTTCTGACCGCCAGGCATGATCGATGGGCCTTTCAGTGCGCCCTCTTCGCCGCCGGAGACACCGGTACCGATGAAGTTGAAGCCCTGATCAGACAGTTCTTTATTACGACGGATAGTGTCTTTATAGAAGGTGTTACCACCATCAATCAGAATGTCGCCCTTATCGAGGTGTGGCGTCAGTGAAGCGATGGTTTTATCTGTCGCTTCGCCTGCCTGTACCATCAGAAGGATGCGGCGGGGTTTTTCTAACGACTCGACAAATTCTTCCACGGAGTAATAAGGAGCAAGTTTTTTGCCCTGATTTTCAGCGATAACTTCATCAGTCTTTTCACGTGAACGGTTAAAGATTGAGACTGTGTAACCGCGGCTTTCGATGTTAAGAGCAAGGTTGCGCCCCATCACTGCCATACCTACAACGCCGATCTGTTGCTTGGACATTACATACTCCTGTCTGTGGTCTCGCTAGGTGTTACCAGTAACACCATTCAGTAAGTGACCAATATGTTAACTTATGAGAGGTGATAAGAGGTAATTATTGATGCTTTTTGAGAAATGCAGCGAGTGATAAAATTTACTTATTTAACAGAGACATATATAAACCTGCATAACTTTCAATCATCTTGTCCGCTGTAAAAAGTTTTTCGAATCGTTGTTGAGCAGCCTGGCCAAAGGTATGAGCCTTCTCTGGGTTGAACCAGATCTCATCCATAGCTTCGCGTAAAGCCCTGGGGTCTGAAGGCGGGACAACCAGACCGGTAAGACCGTCAATATTGATGAAAGTAGTACCGGTTCCAATTTCGCTTGAAATCAGTGGTTTTGAGTACAAAGCCCCTTCAAGCAAAGAAATACCAAAAGCTTCTGAACGAAGATGTGAAGGAAAAACTAAGCAAGTGCAAAGCTGTAATAACGCAGATTTATCGTCATCCTGTAATGCACCAAGGAAATGAATATTGTCGATACCCAACGATTGGGCTTGCGCTTTCAGTTCAGATTCGATGGGTCCCGCACCAACAATGACAACAGGATAATCACTACCAGCGACAGCATCGATGAGTATGTGAAGCCCTTTATAGTAACGAAAAGTCCCAATGAAAAGAAAAAAGCCGTTAGGGAATCGCTGGGACCACTTTTCTAATACCTGGGGATCATTGTTTTGATAAAAACTTTCATTCAGACCATAGGGAATGACCTTAACTTTATCTTTAAATTTTTGCAGAATCGGGCTACTTTCGACATAATTTGGTGATGCAGCAACAATGCAATCTACACTGGAAAGGAACCTATTCATCAATGGTGTATAAAGTTTTAGCAAAGCCTTTTGTTTAACAATATCGGAATGATAGCTTACGATCGATGGCTTTTTTGTAAAATTTGAGAAATGCAGGACATCCATAAACGGATAGGGAAAATGATAATGAATAATGTCTGCCTGTGTTGCTAGCTTTTTAAACTCAGCAATAGCAGTAAATGAAATTGGCGTAGAAGCATACTCAAATAATGTTTTAACACGATGAATAGTATGATGATCCAACATTGAAATAGCATCATCAAAATCAGGACTATGCGTAAAAACCGTTGATTGGATATTTTCTTTCACACCGCCTTCAGCGAGCTGATAAATAACTTGCTCAATCCCACCAAAAGTATCCGGGTAATATGTTTTATAGCAGTGAAGGACTTTTATCATATTAATTTAGAAACCTGATCATACGCTTCTATCGTTTTATCGGCACAGAATGACCACGAATAATTTTGGGCTTGACTAAGACCAACCTGGATCATTTTCTGTTTCAACTCCTCATCATTAATCATCATTTTCAGATAATGCGTGAGCAATTCTATGTCTTCCGGTTCATGCATTAGCGCGGCATCTCCAACAACTTCAGGTAATGACGTTGCATTTGAACAAATAACGGGAGTGCCAGATGACATAGCCTCCAAAACTGGTAATCCAAACCCTTCATAAATCGAAGGAAAGAGGAAACTGTTAGCAGCACTAAAGAGCATGGGTAAATCGTTACCTGGCACAAAGCCTAAATATTTCAACCAGCCTTCCCGCTCGCCTTTATCAAAAAGACGAAAGAGCTCTTCATTTTCCCAGCCTTTATATCCGCTAATAACGAGCGGGAAATTGTTCTTCTCTTGTAATGACAAGCGATCATATGCACGTAGAAGCGTTAAAATATTTTTTCTGGGTTCGATTGTACCAGTATAAAGAAAGAAGCGACGCCATTTTAAATGATACTTATCCAATACTGCGTGAACATCCTCTTGAGTTCGCGAATGAAATTGGTGATTACACGCCAATGGTGCAACTGAAATTTTCTTCTCATCCAGCGAAAAAAATTCCATCAACTCATTTTTTGTATAATACGAATCCGTTATCAATACCGAAGCACGCTTTACAGTGTTACGCAACTCTTTCTGCATGAGATGTACTCTCCCAGCAGGATGGAACTGTGGCCAATGAAATACTGACAGATCGTGAAAAGTCGCAACGCAATTTTTAACACGCGGAGGGAGATAATAATTAGGACTATGGTAAATGTATTCTTTGAATTTTTTAAGTGCCCGGGACTTTAAATGAGGAAAAACAAGGCGATAAACTTCACTAACTATTTTGCTTTTTTGTAACTCTCGCTTAAGCGACTGAACGGATTGCGAAGATTCACTTGCAACCGCCAATGAATCTCTTATTCTTGTTCCATGCAAAAAAGTAAGTGAAAGTTTATCTTCCCGTTGCTGAAGTTGTTTCGCCAGTTCAAAAGCATAACGCCCGATACCCGTTAAAGGGTATTTTATGCAATCCGTCGAGAAAACAACCTCTAGCTTTTTGTTTCCAGCATCCATTTCAGAGTTTCCCTAAGTGGTACTTTTTGCATTTCATGGCCAATCAGACTATTCAGCAACGAAATATCACCGCACAACTCTTTGATTTCATTTGGTCTAACAAATCCAGGATTTACCTCAATGGTTATGGAGTGACCGGTAATATCTTCACAAAGGCTAATAACATCTCTAAGTGAATGCATCTCTCCAGTAGCAACATTGACCACTTCCCCAAAAGCTTTACACTTTAGTAATTCAGCATAGCATTTTACTAAATCTCGTACATCTGAGAAGTCACGCCATACATCTATATTACCAAGTTCAATAACGTCTTTGCGTTCGCGGAAATGTTTGACAATTTTAGGAATTAAAAAATTCTCAGCTTGCCCTACTCCCGTATAGTTAAAAGGACGGGTAATAATTAATGGCAACTTATCTTTAAACAGGTTAGCCATGTATTCCATAGCAAGTTTGCTAACGGCATAATCATTGGCAGGATTCGGAAGCGTTGATTCATCAAGCTTACCAGCAATATTATTTCCATAAACGTTTGCGCTACTTGCCACTAATACGGCTTCGGGCTTTTTCTTTGTTTCTGTTAACGCAGATAGCAAGTTGCGCGTGCCGGAAAGGTTGACATCATAGAATGCGTTCGGCTTTGAGTGACCAACAAAAGCAATTGCTGCCAAATGAACGACCACATCGGGACTTATACAATCTACTGCGTTTTTAACTTGAATATTATCTGTGAGATCTACTTGAAAATAGTTATCGATATTATCCGAGGAAGCTGAACCCAGGCCATAAACATCATATCCAGCAGCGGAAAGTTCCGCTGCCATATAATGGCCGGTAAAGCCCTTGATCCCGGTGATCAATGCTTTTTTGCCATTAGTCATATTAGAAAGAGAATCCTTGTTCGTTACGGCGAAGGTCTTCTTTAACCATCATAGCACATAACTCTTCAAGAGTAGTTTTAGGTTCCCATCCAAGAATATCCTTAGCACGCTGGGGATTACCGATCAGTAATTCAACTTCGGCTGGACGGTAGAATTTCGGATTCACTTTTACAACAACTTTATTTGTTGCCACGTCAATTGCCACTTCCTGTTCGTCTTTACCTTCGAAACGTAATTCAATACCAGCAGCTTTAAATGCCATCGATACGAAGTCACGTACAGTTTCTGTTCGGTTGGTAGCAAGTACAAAGGTATCCGGTTCATCTGCCTGAAGCATCAACCACATTCCTTCTACATACTCTTTAGCAAAGCCCCAGTCGCGTTTCGCATCAAGGTTGCCCAGTTCAAGTACATCAAGCTTACCAAGTTTGATTTTTGCAACTGAATCAGTGATTTTGCGAGTAACAAATTCCTGACCACGCAGCGGGGATTCATGGTTAAACAAAATTCCGCTTGAAGCAAAAATGTTATAGCTTTCACGGTAGTTAATCGTCATCCAGTGCGCATACAACTTAGCCACGCCATATGGGCTTCTTGGATAGAATGGTGTGTCTTCTTTTTGAGGGATAGCCTGAACTTTCCCAAACATTTCGGACGTAGAAGCCTGATAGAACCGAATTGATGGATTAACAATTCGGATGGCTTCAAGCAAATTTACAGGGCCTACACCTGTTATTTCGGCAGTCGTCAATGGTTGTTCGAATGAGACACCAACAAAGCTCTGAGCCGCTAAGTTGTAAACTTCAGTTGCACCGCTAGTTTGAAGAAGGCGAATACTTGCTGATAGATCAGTCAAATCATATTCGATCAGATGCAAGCTTGGGTTGTTTTTAATTCCCAACTCTTCAATACGCCAGAAGTTCACGGAGCTAGTACGACGATATGTGCCATAAACTGTATAATTTTTCTGTAAGAGAAGCTCTGCAAGATAAGCACCATCTTGTCCAGTGATACCAGTTACGATTGCAACCTTGTTACTCATAAGAAATTCCACTTTTTTGGTTAAACATAAATACAGTTTTACTTTACTAATATAGATTCAGCGGTATCAGACCATTTGGTCGAACTATATTCTTTACTGATTCTTAACTCTTTCTGCCTTATAACATCCGGATTTTCAATAAGATACTTAATATTATTTGACCATGCGGGCACATCCCAGGGATCCACATAATCGAGCAAATCCCCAGCGATTTCTGGGATAGATGCTGCTGAAGAAGCCAGGCAGTATTTTCCAAACGCTAAACTCTCAGCAACAGGCAATCCCCAACCTTCATATAATGACGGATAAACTGTAAACCAACAATTTTTATAGAGCAGTGTTAATTCTGGATCGGAAACATTATTCAATTGAATAATATTACCTTTCACCCTTGGATCCAGATTCAAATCGGTAATAAAATCATTCATACCCCAACCTGGCATGCCAACAAATACAAGTAATGGCAGATCATGGACCTTGCTATCCACTAGTCTTGTATAGGCTTTATATAATACCTCATGATTCTTTCTTCTTTCAATCGTAGAAACAAATAATAAATATTTTTTGCCCAATAAAAATTGTACTTCATTAGAGATTTCTGGTTGCGTATCAACTTCACTAATTTCACAACCTAACTTAACGATAGTTAACTTTGGGATAGGCGTTCCAAGTTGCTCTAACAATTCTTTCAAATCATCCCTGGAGCATTTAGAAATACAAAATATTTCATCGGCACACCAGGCAACATCGGAAAAATAATGTGAAAATTTTCCAGCAACGTCCCCCACACAAAGATGAGGTAATTTTACAGGAATCACATCGTAACAGAAAAGCTTAACTTTAAGATTAAGTTCTTTTTTTAATCTATATAAATACTGAAAATCTTTTTGATCCCAATCCAGTCCCATTGATATGTATTCATCACCTTGGCTAAAAGGTGAATTCACATTATCAGAAGCCCTATGTCCAAGCTGCTGAACGTTTACGGGAGTTGCATTAGGTTTTAACAACTGCTGTAAAGCTAACTTTGCATATCTTAAGGAAGCTAACAAACTACTAGCCGCAATACGCCGTGGCAGAAGATAGTTTAAAACTCTTCTCTGTAAGCTCGTTGGTAACTTACGAATTAAATTAAGAATGAAACTTTTGAATTTTGCTTTATAATTAATCGTTGACGGTCCCGGCTGAGCAATTAAAGTTTCTTTCTTTTTAATATGTCCATTTATCCGCTTGATTGTTTCTTCGACAACTCCTTTCTCTACCTCATAATAACCTTTTGATGGATTATATGCGCAGAATTTAACAGAGGCTGATGAATTCATCTTTAAGGCATACGTGGCGCATTCAACTTCTGTTCTGACAATACCAACAGCAGATCTATGCCATCCTAAAATTGTTGTGACATCAATCCAAGTATTATGCATTTAGACTAGCCTCATATTCTTTTTCCACCTCGAGAATCAAACTATCCAATGATTTGTCCCATGTTAACTTTTCTAAGCTGGAAAGCTCTTTGGAATCTAAAATTGGTGAAATTCTTGTCAAAACTTGCCTGGTTGCTGAAAAGAATTCTTCAGGATTATTAATAATATTGATACGAGAGCTATCACAAAATTCTTCGAAACCTCTAAAAGCTGATAGAGTGCCTATTACTGGCTTGCCTGAGTAAAGAGCTTCAGCGGTTTTGAGATTTGAACCACCACCATGTTCAATAGGTAAAAAATATGCATGTGCTCTATTCTTAACTTCCGCTAAGTCATCATCATCTAACACATACAAAAACTCTAGACGGCTGATATTAATGCTAGCCCATTTCGATTTTAAAACTTCTTTATAAATATGTTCACAAACACTACCAGCAATAACAAGCTTACTATCAGGCGGAATACAAGCTAAACTCTCCCCAATAATTTTATTAAAACTGGTAAAGTTAGGTGGATGAGCACTGGCAACATAGAGCATCCATGGGGATTTAGGTAATTTACTTTCCCATTTACTGGTCAAAGTATCCGTTTTCCATGGTTCAATACCATTTGCTGCTAACGTAATGGATTCACGGCCCCAACCTTGCATAGACTTAACATCATTTTTTGTCACCGCAGCTACTACATCTGCTTCATGTACGGCTCTCATTTCCAGATGCTTGATGTCTTCAATTACATCGTCTCGGTCTGCAATATTATATTGTTCTAATATATCATTCTTTAATAAAAACTCTATATTTTGAGAACCAAAAACTACGATCGAGTTTTTATATT
Organism: Pantoea sp. B_9; assembly: GCF_008632015.1. NCBI lineage: Bacteria > Pseudomonadati > Pseudomonadota > Gammaproteobacteria > Enterobacterales > Erwiniaceae > Pantoea > Pantoea sp. B_9. The sequence continues at coordinate 208,672 of NZ_VWVL01000002.1, forward strand.
TTGGAATGCTCTTTATTTTTTCGACCAGATTCCAGAGCCAACATTGTTCAACGTGAATTACGTCAATTTCTGTCGGGAGGTTAGCTAAAATTTTACTGAACCCTCCTTCATCTGAAGTAGCATATGCGCCAGTTAAAAGATCATTAATTAGTGGAACGTGTCGTCCCTTGTAAGATCTAAATAAGGAATCAACAGGAAATGGGATATCATAGGGACCAAGTTCGTCACCCAAAAAACTTTCTTCCTCATATACTGCTATGGACCTAGTCTTCCAACCATTTCGCTCGAACTTCTTGACTAACTGGCTAAGTCTGATCTGACCGCCATGTCTTGGTTTGGCAAATGGATAAGTGCTCAAAAAAAGGATGTTTTTCATTATATTTATTTCCTTCTTAAAAATGCTGAAACACGTCTAAAAGGAGATGTTAGCTTCCATGAGTGGCTGCTGTAAACTTCACTCAATTTATTTTTCAAGATCATATTTTCATCCAAAAAAATACGCAACTCTTCATTCTTGTCTACTAAAAGCTCATTCAGAGAGCTAACCTCGTCATTCATTACTTGAAGATTATCTTGAAGCTCCGCGATAACTTCTTTATTCAAATGTTCAGCATAAGTAATAAATTCGTCAAAAACATTAGGTGGATTTTTAAAATTAGGAAGTAATTCCTCATGCTCTTTGCTAATATAAAATCTATTCAAACCATCAAAGTATGAAAATATATAATCGTTAGCAAGCAATATCTCTTCCCAACTAGTATGACTTTCATTTTGTGAGTTTGGTGCTGTCGATTCAATAACAAGAATCCAGGGTCGATACTTTGACCAATCGTTACTCATTACGACTTGCTCTTCAACTCCTTCAACATCAATTTTTAGAAAATGTATATCAGTAATATTAGCTGGCAACGATTCTTCGATTGTTTGTTTAAGAGTTTTTACTGGCGTTTTTCTCCAAACGCCCTTAAATCCATTTAACTCATGTTGCTCGACAACACTTTTATCCAGTGTCGCCCACCCTCTAATATCAGATTCCCAAATATCTAATTCGCTTGTGCAATTTGATATAGCATAGTTCAGATTTATATCTCGTTCTCTATTTTCAACTAATGCATCGTAATGTTTTTTGAGTGGTTCTATATTTATCCCACTCCATCCATTTAGGTAAAAAAGATTGGTAACAGAATCGATTAGCGGGTCATTAGCACCAATATCAATATAGAATCCATTAGTTATATCTTTTAAAGAACGCCACAACATCACGTCTTCAAAGTTTTGAGCGAAACTTACTATCGGCATTTCAATTTATCTCTATATCTGGATCAATCCATGCGCATCCGGCAAAGTGTGGTTTATTAATGTTAATGATGTTAAAAACCATCGCCAAGTCTCGCCACTCGTAATTGTTAACTAAGTGAGTATCCGTACTGACTAATGCTGTTTGAATTGAGTAGCTACCAGGACCTAAGTTAGCGTTAAATCTAATGTTAAACACATACTCTGACCCTTTTCTAGCCTCAATTATGGCTTGTTTTTTTAAGTCAGTATTGGTTCCGTATATTACTTGTCCCAGTCTGTCTTTAATACCGTAACCCAACACAAGTCTCGGCAGATTTTCATTAACAACCACTGTTATTTTGAGTGTAACAGCTTCACCTACATCGATAAATTCAATGCTGTCTCCTTTCTGATTTAATATCCGAATATCTTTGACGGTTGCTTCTCCACTGCCCGATACAGTTTGGATACTACCATCAGCAAGCTCAACTTGTTCTATTTTCTGATTCTGTTTATCAGCCAACAGAGCATTATAGTAATCCATTACAGACTCAGGATCCCCTTCCATCTCCAGCTTGCCCCTGTTTAACAAGATGGCTTTATCACAAATACTCTGGATGGATTGTTTATCATGCGAAACTATAAGGAGAGTCGTGCCTGCACGACTGAATTCTCTGATTCTATTGAAGCTTTTATGCTGAAAATAAGCATCACCAACAGAGAGTGCTTCATCAACAATAAGAATATCTGGTCTAACAGCTGTAGCGACTGAAAAAGCTAGTCTCATTTGCATCCCGCTCGAATACACTCGAACAGGCTGATCTATATATGCTCCGATCTCTGCAAACTCCTCTATCCCCGGCATCAGCTGATAAATTTCTTCAAGACTAAATCCTAAAAGCTGTCCAGACATAATTACATTTTGTCTACCTGTAAAATCTGGATGGAATCCCATCCCTAATTCCAGCATAGCTGCAACCCTACCTTCTAAACTAATTTTTCCAGTAGTTGGTTGCGTGGTACCAGTAATCATTTTTAGAAGTGTGCTTTTACCTGCGCCGTTAATCCCTATAATACCCAGCGCTTCTCCAGGATGGACCTCGAAGGAAATATTTTCTAATACCCATTTTAGCTTATGGCGTTTTCTTTTACCTGGTAGAAACCATTCCGCTAAACGACTCCACCTTGTGGGATACTGCTTATATGCTTTTCCAACATTATTAACTGTTATCTTACCCATTACAATTCATCCACCATTTCACCGGAATGCTTGCGAAACAACTTCAAGCCAATTACGCATAGAATAATCCCGATAAATAACGTAGGTATTAACTGGTGCAGTTGAGGCGATTCGCTTTTGACTAGAATATTCTGCGCTGCAGTAATTACTCCATACATGGGATTGTATGATAGGTATTGCTGAGCCTTAGCAGGCAATATGTCTGCAGGATATATGATCGGAGTTAGCCAGAACCAAAACTGGAGAGCTATTCCGAAAAATTGCCCAACATCTCGAAAAAAAACATTCAATACACCTAATGTGATACCCAAGCCAATTGCAAAGACCATTAATACTAAAAGCACTGGAATTAAGTAAAAATAACTTAACCCCGGAAAGTTGCCAGAAACCAACAAAAATAGTGTAAATAAGCTAAAAACTATTGAGAAGTTTAATAAAGCATTACATATAATTGTCACTGGCAAACATAAGCGCGGAAAGCTAATTTTTTTAAGTAGATTAGCATATTCAAGGAATACATTCTGACCTCTACCAACGACTTCAGCGAAAAGCCCCCAAGTCAAAATACCGGAGCAAAGGTAAATGCTATAGCCAAAGCTATTAGTAACTCCAGGCATCCTCGAATGCATCACTTGAGAAAATATAACTGTGTAAACCACTATCATGGATAGTGGGTTAAGTATATTCCACAGCGCACCTAATAGTGAGTTTTGATATTTCGCTTGAAATTCTCGCTTAACATTACCTAAAACGAACCCACGATAACCCCATAAGGATTTAAAAAGAGATAGATTCATTCCTGCGCCTTAATTAAATAAGAGATAGCCTCAAGCTTTTCTTTCACTAAACCATCATTTGATCTTGATTCAACGTTCAATCTTAGTAATGGCTCAGTATTTGATGTTCTAACATTGAATCTCCAATCAGTAAATTCAAAGCTCAAGCCATCAATAGTATCTGATTTAAAAGCATCCAGTCCAAATTCACTTTTTAAATTTTCAAGGATTTTTTTTGCATCATTAACTTTATAGTTAATCTCGCCACTGCACGGAAATGCTTTCATACGTTCCGCAACCAGTTCAGACAGCGTCATTCCTTTCACCGCCAGCAACTCTGCTACCAGCAGCCACGGAATCATTCCGCTATCGCAATAAGCAAAATCACGGAAGTAATGATGTGCGCTCATTTCGCCGCCGTACACAGCATCTTCTTCACGCATGCGCTCTTTAATAAACGCATGACCTGTTTTAGACATAACAGGTATGCCACCCGCTTTAGTGACGACGTCGATGGTGTTCCAGGTCAAACGGGGATCGTGAATGATCTTCGCGCCAGGCTCTTTTTTGAGGAACGCTTCGGCCAGCAGGCCAACAATGTAATAACCTTCGATGAACTCTGCATTCTCGTCAAACAGGAAGCAGCGATCAAAGTCGCCATCAAATGCGATGCCCATGTCGGCTTTGTTCGCTTTCACCGCATCGGAGGTATCTTTCCGGCACTCTGGCAGTAAGGGATTAGGAATACCATTCGGGAAGTTGCCATTCGCTTCATGGTGAACTTTAACGAAGGTGACCGGTGCATTCGCCTGCCGGAAGCGCTTTTCGATCTCATCGATAACATGACCGGCAGCGCCATTACCCGAGTTGATGACCAGCGTCATGGCTTTGGTGAAATTTGCCAGATCAATGTAGCCCATCAGGTGATCGACATAGGCATCCAATACCGAAATCTGTTTATAGCTGCCACGCTTCGCTGCATCGACCGGCGCAAAATCGTTAGCTTCAGCCAGACGCTGAACATCACGTAAGCCTGTATCGCCACTGATAGGACGGGAACCTTCACGCACCAGCTTCATGCCGTTATAGTTCATCGGATTATGGCTTGCCGTCACTTCGATGCCACCATCAATGCCTAAATGGAAGGTGGCGAAATAAATCTCTTCCGTGCCGCTTAAGCCGATATCAAGTACATTGGTACCCGCATCCATTAAACCATTGGCCAGGGCCATTTTCAGGCTTTCGCTGGTCAGCCGAACATCGCCGCCCACAACAATCGTTTCCGGCTTTAAAAATTCGCCATAAGCGCGACCAATACGATATGCAATTTCTTCATTTAATTCCGCGCCAAGCTCACCGCGAATGTCATAAGCTTTAAAACAGGTCAATGCTGCCATGATCTCGTCTGTCCTTACTTACTTGCAAATTGTTCTTTAATCAGAATTAAATCGTCATCGCCCAGATAGGAGCCTGACTGAATTTCCAGCAGCTCTAACGGAATCTTGCCTGGATTTTCTAACGTGTGCTGATGGCCAATCGGAATAAAGGTCGATTGGTTTTCCGTCAACAATAAGGTTTTATCCTGAATAGTCACTTTGGCAGTGCCGGATAAGATCACCCAGTGTTCAGTTCGGTGATAATGCATCTGTAATTCGAAACGTTCACCCGGTTTAACGGTGATACGATTTACATTAAAACGGCCGGTATTGACCACCAGATCGCAGCGTCCCCATGGCCAGTAAGTTTCACGATGACGACGATATTCCGTACGGCATTCGCTCTTCAGGAACTCCACCACGCGTTTGACGTCCTGAACCTGATCTTTGCGCGCCACCAGCACGGCATCTTTGGTGTTAACAATCACCAGATTTTCCACGCCGATAGCTGCCACTAACTGATCTTCGCTGTTGATGTAGCAATTTTTAGTGTTGTGCAGGAAGGTATCGCCTTTCAGCGAGTTACCGGCTGCATCTTTTTCATTCACTTCCCACAGCGCGGACCAGGATCCGACATCGCTCCAGCCCGCATCCAGCGGCACCACGACGGCTGCGTCCGTTTGCTCCATCACGGCATAATCAACTGACTCATCCGGGCAGGCAATGAAATCGTCTTTATCAATGCTGATGAAGTCGTTACCTTCTGCCACGTTCGCCATGGCACGGCGGCAGGCATCCAGGATATCTGGACGGAATTTTTCCAGTTCCTGCAGATAACGTTTGGCGCGGAACATAAACATCCCGCTGTTCCAGTAATATTCACCGGAAGCCAGATAATCCTGAGCCGTTTTCAGGTTAGGCTTTTCCACAAAACGCTGCACGCTAAACGGCGCATGTTCATCACCCGCCAGCTGCTCACCGCGATGAATATAGCCGTAACCGGTTTCAGGTCCGGTGGGCACGATGCCGAAGGTGACCAGATGCCCCTGCTTGGCATATTTCGTTGCGGTGGTGATGGCCTGGTGGAATGCCGCGCGGTTCTCAATGACATGGTCGGCGGCTAACACTAACAGCACCGGATCATCGCCTTGCTCAATCGCGTTAATCGCTGCCAGAGCAATCGCTGGCGCCGTGTTGCGACCAACCGGCTCAAGAATGATGTTATGGGAAAGTTTGTTGATCTGACGAAGTTGTTCAGCGACGAGGAAACGGTGCTCTTCGTTGCAGATGACCAGTGGAGCTCGCGCTTCAACACCGGTCAGGCGGTTGACAGTCTCCTGCAGCATCGAGTGCTGTCCATGCAAGCTGATGAACTGTTTTGGATACAATTCACGTGAAAGGGGCCACAAACGACTGCCGGTTCCTCCGGCCATGATTACGGGAAGTAACATTCCACAACCTCTAATGTGTCTTTTAGACTGCTCTATCATTTCCAGCGGGACAATTTTTCAGCAAAACAAAAAATAGCCACGCTACCGCCCTTGGCTTGCAGCAACCAATATGCTGTGTAACAAGTCAATCCTGTGCTTTCCGTCTCGGCTAATTATGGTCAATATTGCAGCATCAACCGCTTTGTCTGAGACCATCGCAAATAATACATTTTGTGCTGCCGAATTAACATGGTTATTGTCCGATGCCAGCGCGACGAATCTTAATTTTCTTTCACCGGTGCGTTTATCGCCAAGCTACTGAGCCGGAAAGAATATAGCTGGCGATTCGCAGAATGAAAGGCTGTAACGAGGTTTCACTAAATCAATATGATGAGCTGTGACGTTGATGCATTAGTCTGGTGCTGATTAGGATTTTTCTGCATCCCGCAAATGAATGCCTGACCAAAAAAACATCAAAGTAAATTATTTGCCCATAAAAAAACCCGGCATATGCCGGGTTTTTACTCATTACCTGCTTAATCACTTAAACCCATTCGGGTTCTTCGACTGCCAGTTCCAGGTATCGCGCATCATCGCATCGATACCGCGCGTGACGCGCCAGTCGAGCTCTTTGTTGGCCAGGCTGGCATCCGCCCAGAACGCTGGCAGATCGCCGTCGCGGCGCGGTTTGAACTCGAACGGAATCTGTTTACCGGATGCCTGCTCAAACGCCTTGATCATCTCCAGCACTGAGAAGCCTTTGCCGCCGCCGAGGTTGTAAGCTTTGTAGCCTTCAACTTTTGGCAGGTGATCCAGCGCTTTCAGATGCCCTTCCGCCAGGTCGACGACGTGAATGTAGTCGCGCTGGCAGGTGCCATCTGGCGTCGCATAGTCATCGCCAAATACGCCCAGCTTCTCCAGACGCCCAATCGCCACCTGCGCAATGTACGGCAGCAGGTTGTTCGGAATACCGGTTGGGTCTTCGCCAATCTCTCCGGATTCATGCGCGCCGACCGGGTTGAAGTAGCGCAGCGCGATGGCTTTGAAGTTCGGCTCGGCTTTGGCGAAGTCGCGCATCACGAACTCAATCATCAGCTTGGAGGTGCCGTACGGACTGGTGGTGCCACCAATCGGCGTCGTTTCAACGTACGGAACCGGTGCGTCAGCGCCATATACGGTGGCGGATGAGCTGAAGATAAAGTTCCACACGCCAGCGGCGCGCATCTCTTCCAGCAGCACCACGGTCCCGGCGACATTGTTTTCGTAATATTCCAGCGGCATGCGCGTGGATTCGCCTACCGCTTTCAGCGCGGCGAAGTGGATGACGGCTGAGATGTCATTGCTGGCAAACAGATCGCGCAGGCAGGCGCGGTCGCGGATATCGCCTTCAACGAAGACCGCTTTCTTACCAGCCAGCTTCTCAACGCGATTGATTGCTTCGCGCGAGGCATTGCAAAGGTTATCCAGGACTACAACGTCGTCGCCGCGCTCTAACAGCGCCAGCACCGTATGGGAGCCGATGTACCCTGCTCCGCCCGTTACCAAAATAGCCATGTGTACTCCTTTAAAACCGCGCAACCTGCGCGGCGGGGAAAGAGATTATTTTGCCAGAATTTTTTGGATTGCTTCGCGGAAATCGCGGCCCTGGGTGTTGTTGCGCAGACCGTAAGAGACGAAGGCCTGCATGTAGCCGAGTTTACGACCGCAGTCGAAGCTGGTGCCGGTCAGCAGCTGGGCATCAACCGGTTTTTTCTGGCTCAGGGAGGCGATGGCATCGGTCAGCTGGATACGGCCCCAGGCACCTGGCTCCGTGCGCTCCAGTTCACCCCAGATATCCGCAGAAAGCACGTAACGGCCCACGGCGGTCAGGTCTGAGTTCAGCTCGGACGGATGCTCAGGTTTTTCTACGAAGTTGGTGATGGTGCTGATATCGCCCGGGTTATCCAGCGGCTGCTCGGTGGTCAGCACGCCATACTCAGACAGGTCTTCGCCCGGCATGTGTTTCGCCAGAACCTGGCTGCGGCCGGTCTCTTCGAAGCGTGCCACCATCGCGGCAAGGTTGTAACGCAGGTGGTCAGCGGTAGAGTCATCCAGCAGCACGTCTGGCAGGACCACCACAAATGGGTTGTCGCCAATCATCGGACGGGCACACAGTACTGAGTGGCCAAGACCCAGCGGGTTCGCCTGACGCACGTTCATGATAGTCACGCCCGGCGGACAGATTGACTGCACTTCGCTCAGCAGCTGGCGTTTAACGCGCGCTTCAAGCAGCGCTTCCAGCTCGTAGGTGGTATCGAAGTGGTTTTCCACTGCATTTTTGGAAGCATGGGTGACCAGCACAATCTCCTTGATGCCCGCCGCCACGCACTCGTCGACAATGTACTGAATCATTGGTTTATCGACGATAGGCAGCATCTCTTTCGGAATGGCTTTAGTCGCAGGGAGCATATGCATACCGAGACCCGCAACCGGGATTACTGCTTTAAGCTTGGTCATATTTATTCCATTTCATGAAGTGAATACGTGGGGTCGATTATGCAGGATCGGCCGGTTGAGCAAGTATAATCTTTATCTGAAAAACCGGCACTAACTCTCTGTCAACACATAAAAAATCGTCAAAAAGTCCATCTGCCACCCGGCAATCAGGCGGGAAAAAAAAGCGGCTAAATGGCTGAAAAACAGTGGAAGGCAGAGTGTAAGGCGATGACCGGTGAGGCCAGTGATTGTTGAGCGTTCAGACCGGCGTTGCGGAAACATCATTGGGGCGAAGATGGAAGCGTATTTTTGAAAGGTCGCCATGAATGGCGCCCCTACAGGATCACAGCAGGTTTTTGTAGGGTGCGCATTAATGCGCACCGGCAGCTGCACGTCACTCACCGATCACATCTGATGATGCCGGGCGGTCGCCGTTGCCGACGACCGCCCCCGTCATCACCGCTTACAGCCAGCCCTCAAACCACTCGGGCATCACGAACAGGTTGAAATGATTCACCAGCAGCATCAGGCCGACAAACACCACCGACACCGACACCCACTGGCGCGCATACGGCATAAAGCGGATGCCAATCACCGGTTTGATGAAGAACGGATGCGCGAAGGCGGAGATCAGCACCTGTGAAATCGACAGCGTCAGCGCCACATAAATCACGTTCGGCCAGATCCACGTAGTGGCCAGCACCACCACCACCACCAGGCTGGCGACGATATTCCAGTAGAACTCGACGTTGGTGCGTCCGTTCGCCTGGGAGATCGCGCCGGTCAGGCCGCCCATCGGGCGCAGCATACCGAACAGCAGCATCAGCGGGATCAGGTGATACACCTGCTCGTGCGAAGCGCCGTACAGCACACGCACAATCACCGGAGAGAGAATACCAATCGCCAGGTACATCGCACTGCTGAACAGCATGATGACGAAGGTGCCCTTGAGGAACAGTTTTTTTAGCTGCTCGGGATCGTGCTGCTTCTCGGCGAAGCGCGGCAGCGCCAGGCGGTTAATCACTGGCGACACCAGCTTCAGCGGCTGCAGAATCAGCTCTTTCGCCAGCGAGTAAATCCCCAGCATTTCGGCACCCATCACTTTACCGACGATCAGCGCATCGGCCTGAGTACGCAGCTGATTAATGGTCTGCGAACCCAACTGATAGATACCGTAACGCACCGCGCTGACAAAGGTTTTGCCGTCGAACTCCCACGTTGGCCGCCATGACTTCTCGCCAAAGTAGATCATGCAGAGAATGCGCGTGAAGGCGTTGATGAACAGCCCGAGAATCGCCGCCGCCACCGTCAGCGAGGTGAAATAGAGCATCGCCACCGTACACAGGAAGGCAAACAGCTTGGTGCCCATCTCAATCTTCGCCAGCGTCACCATGCGTTTGGTTTTTACATAGTGCGCCTGATACTGCGACAGGTGGCCGAGCACGAGGAAGTTGAGGCTGGTGAGCATAATCAGCGCTGTCAGCTCCGGCAGATGGTAGAACCACGCCACCGGCCAGGCGATAGCCAGCATGATCAGACCGGTACAGAAGCTCAGCGAGACGTTAACCCAGTAAATGGTGCTCTGCTCACGACGTGTAATCTCCTGACGATGCACGATATAGCTGCTCATGCCCATGTCCTGCAGCACGGTAGCCACCGCCAGAATGGCGTTGATGATCGCCAGCAAACCCAGCTCGTGCGCTTCCAGCTTGCGCGCCAGCACCGCCAGCTGCAGCACCTGCAGCAGCGCGGCAAAGCAGGTGCTGCCAAACAGCCACACCGCCTGTTTTTTTAATCCACTCACACCATGCGCTCCAGAATTTTCGCCAGCTCGCCGTAAGCGATGTGCTGATTGAACTCGGTTTCCACTTTATGGCGCGCTGCGGCCACCACCGGTGCAACGTCAACGTCGCCGCGCGACAGGCGCAGCAGCGTGTCCGCCAGCTCACCGGCATCATTTTCCGATACCAGCCAGCCGCTGACGTTATTCTGAATCAGCTCCGGGATGCCGCTGTGGTAGGTGGACACCACCGGCAGGCCGACCGCCATCGCTTCCATCAGCGCCACCGGAATGCCTTCCATATCGCCATCGGCGGCGGTTTTCGACGGCAGCAGGAAGATATCGGCCTCGCTCAGCGCCTGACGAATCTCCTCCTGCGGCTTGAAGCCCGGCATGGTCACCATGTCTTCCAGGCCGGCACGTGCGATGTGCTCACGCATCATGCCGTCCTGCTCGCCGTTACCAATGATGGTGAACTGGAACTGACCGCCGTTATCGCGCAGGATTTCACTGGCTTTTACCGCCACGTCCAGCCCTTTTTTCTCGGTCAGGCGCGCCACCGAAACGATGCGCAGCGGTTTGTGGAACGCGTCGCGTGGCTGGAAGTTAAACTTCTCCGGCTCGATGCCCATGCGCGTGACGTGCACTTTCTCGCGCGGACAGCCCATCTCAATCAGCTTGTTCTCCCACAGATGGCTGATCGGCAGCATCAGTTCGCTCTGTCTGAACAGGTTGATGTAATCCAGTTTGTGCTCTTCAAGAATGTGGCGACGCGAGATATCAGCGCCGTGGAACACCGTCGCCTGCTTGCCCTTCAGTACCCCCAGCTCGCGCAGTTTATTTGCCAGCGCACCGGCATAGCCGAAGTGCACCAGGAACACATCGGCGGTAAAGGTCTGCCGGGCGTTTGCGACAATGGCTGGCAGCAGCAGCTTTTTCGCCTGCGCACCGTAGCGGCCAACGTTAAGCGACTTCAGCAGCGCCGGCTTGGCGATTTTCGGCAGCATCAGTCCGATGCGCTGGGTCAGTTTGTCGAGGTTTGATACCTTCTCTTCCGGCAGCAGATAGTGGGTTTTCGCCGCCAGATTGTACTCATCAAACGCGGCATGACGGTTGATCATGTCGCCCGGAAACACCGAGATGATCTCGACGTCATAGCCGGCATCGATGAAATGCGTCACCTGATTGAGGACAAACGTCTCAGAGGCAACCGGAAAACGCATGGTGAAAAAGGTTAGCTTCATCACTTACCCCAGGACGTTGAGAATTTCTTCGGTGATGCGGTTGCCGATTTCACGCTCCTGCGCCACCGCGGTGTTCACTTTTTGCTTCACGTTGTCATAGTCCGCCAGCACCGTTTGCACTTTGTCGATCAGCGAGCCGTCCATCAGGCTCTGCACGTCGGTGGCCATCTGCGGCAGCCCCAGCTGGTTCATCACGCCGAGCGATTTGTGCTCGTAGTTGATGGCCACGGCTGGCGTGCCGAAGTTCATGGAGATGATTGCCGAGTGCAGGCGCGTGCCGATGGTGAGATGGCAGTGGCTGAGCAGGATGCCGAGTTCCTGGTCGTTGAACTCGTCCATGATCACATGGTAGTGCTCCGGCTGCTCAACGTGGTCGCGCAGCGTCAGCGCCACCATACGGTCATCTTTGGCATAGCTGTCGATGCCGGTACAGGTGGAGAACGCCACCACCTGATAACCTTCGGCGATCATGGCGTTGATCACCCGGCCAAACGCGGCTTCGTACTCTTTCTGCGTGACGCCAAGACGTTTGTCGAACGGCGCCAGCTCACGCACGGTGATGGCGATGGTTTTGCGCGACTGAATGATGTTCTGCCAGTGCAGCAGGTTGTGGCTTGGATTTTCGACCTCGCGCGCCTGCACCAGGAACGCGGTGTCCACGCCCTTCTTCACCCGGCTGGTGGTCACGCCATCCTGCTTCAGGCGATCGAGGCTGACCTCTTCGCGCAGCACCAGGCTGTCGACGCGGTCAAACACAAAGTTTGCCAGCGCATTGACGCGCGGGTTTTCGAACGGGCCCACCGAGTGACCGATCATGTGCAGCGGCTTCTTCGCCATCAGCGCGCACAGCGCGTGATCGAACTGGGTGACGCCGTACAGATCGACGAAGAACGAGCCGCCGACCTGAATGATGGCATCATATTTCGCCAGGCTGCGGGTGAATTCCGCCAGATGCGGCGGCACCGAGAAGGATTTATATACGCCACCTTTGCCGAGGTGCGCCATCATGATGTCCGGCATCAGACGGTTGGCGACTTTGCGCTTCAGGCTGCTGACCAGCCCTTTTGGCGCCTTACTGTTGTGCAGAAACAGCGAATCCTGCTGGATGTGCTGCTGCAGTAAATATCCGGAGCTGGTTGGATAGCGGCTGATGACATCGATATCCAGATCCCCACGCGCGGCCTGCAATGAATCAATCAGTCCACGTAAAATCGCGCCATCCCCACGATTTCCACAGGTATGGTTACCCACCAATAAAATCTTCATAAAAACTCCAGATAAATTTTTGTAATTTTTTACAAGCCGCCAGTTCCATACTGGCTAAGTGAACTCTGTAAGAAAAAACTGCTAATGGGCTAGCGGCCCGAAATTAACGACTGCCTGTTGTGACGTAAATGCGTTATCTGTTTAGCGGTGCGCATAAATGCGCACCCTACATATCTGGCGCTGCGCCGGGCATCAATCCACGCCCTGCATCGCCGGTATACGGTGCGCATAAATGCGCACCCTACATATCTGGTGCTGCGCCGGGCATCAATCCGCGCCCTGCATCGCCGGTTTACGGTGCGCATAAATGCGCACCCTACATTTCTGGTGCTGCGCCGGGCATCAATCCACGCCCTGCATCGCCGGTATACGGTGCGCATTAATGCGCCCCCTACATTTCTGGTGCTGCGACGGGCATCAATCCGCACCCTGCATCGCCGGTATACGGTGCGCATTAATGCGCACCCTACAAGTCCTCTGCGCGATGATGAGAAGTGCACGGACGTAGGGTCGCCATTCATGGCGACCGCCGCTCATCCTCACGACTTCAGCGCAAAATACGGCAGCGCCACCTGCTCGCCGTTGATCACCACTGAAACAAACCCCTTCGGCTGGCGCGTATCCACTTCTTCGGGCTTCAGCGCACGCGACGCCAGCAGCAAATCGCCCTGCTCGTTGCCGCCGATGCCGGCTTTACCGTTGTGCAGGCTAAACCGCTGCGGGGCCGGCTGGCTGCCGCTGGTCGGACTGCCCTGCGCCATGGTGGCGTCAACGCGCGCACAGCGGCCGGTGAGGAACCGGTCTTTGGCGGTGCTCTTAATCAGCACCACCGCCGTCGGCGTCCAGCCCGCCAGTTTGACGAACACTTTGCTATCGGTATCGCTGCGTGCATCGACGCGCACCTCCAGCACCGGCGAACTGCCTTCCGCGGACCAGCTGGCTTCCGCCTTGCTGGTTTTGCGCTGCAGATGAATCACTGCGCGACCGCCGGTCTGTTTACCGCCCATCACATCGAGCAGCGGCTGCTTGTCGCTGCCGTTGCTGAACTGCGACTGACCAAACAGCTCGATCTCCCAGCTGTCACCCACGGTGGGCGAGTAAAAATTCCCCAGCTCGAACCAGGTGGCCTGATTGGTGTTGTTGGTCAGACGGAAACGCGATGTGATGTAGTTGTATTTCAGGCTGCCGTCGATGGCCACGCCGTAAGACTCTACCCGCGTTGAGCCCATCTCCCAGATATTCAGCCAGCGCTCGCCTTCCAGCGAGTTATCGATCCAGCTGCCAGACTGCAGATTGGTCTGGCGCATGTTAAGGCGGGAATTGCGCGCGTTCAGCGGGTTTTTGCAATCTTCCAGGCTCAGCGCATCAATGATCCACTGGCCGTTCGAGATATCGCCGGGGTGCTCGCTGTGCTCAATCCAGCCGTTATGAATGATCGACTGGCTGCAGCGCGGCAGGTTAAGTACCATGCCGCCGGTACAGCGCTGGGCGTTGAAGTTCGACAGCTCAATCGCCGTACTGTGGTCCCATGCACCCTGCTTCTGTCCGGACCAGCTGGCTTTGATCACGTCACCGGTACAGGTGTCGGCGTACCACTGGTCGATTTTGCAGTCCAGCGTATCCAGCAGGCTGATCGAGGTGCCGCCGACGCGGTTGAAGCGCAGGCAGGCACCGCGGAAGAACTGGCCGCCCGGACAGGTGTTGCGGAACAGCCCCTGTTTGTTTGGCCGCTTGTCGTTCTGACCGTTGAAGATCAGGTTGGAGATTTCGGTCCAGCGCGCATTCACCTGGAACAGGAATTCGGAACGACCGTCAGATACCAGCGTAGTCGCCGGGAAATAGCCGAAGTTAACCATCGCGCCGGAAATGCGGAAGAAGCGCTGCTGCTGATCGCCAAAGTCACAGCCGGTCACGAAGAAGGTGCCTGCCGGAAACTGAACGCAGATCTGCTGGTTAGCCTTGAGCGACCACTGATACATGGCTTTGATCGCCGGTGCCGTATCGGTTTTGCCGTCGGCGATGGCGCCGAAGTCAAACAGCGTCAGACGGTTGAAATCTTCCACCACGCGGCGCCAGTAGAACCCGTTACCGCTGAAAATCACGCCGCCATCATCTTCGCCTTCGCCATACACGCCGACGAACTCGCCGCCGCCCACTTCCAGCCCTTCGTGCCAGCTCTTCAGCTTGATTTTCGCTCCGGCAAACAGCGGTCGGGTTTTACGCAGCTCTTCCACCGACGGGATTTCGCCGATCAGCTGATAACCGTTCGGCTGCGCCAGGCGCTGGCTGAAGTTGCTGGCGTTCGGGCGCGACACGTCGCTGATGGAAAACAGCGTATTACCCTGGTTATCTTCCACCACCATCGAGTGCGCGGGATTGGCGATTAACGCGGCATTATCGTGAATAAACTGGGCAAAGTTGCCTTTATTGAGCGCAATTGGCTGGCTCACCTGGGAAACCTTACCGCTGGCGTCGCGCAGATACACCGGAATCTGGTTGCCGGCCTGGCTGGCATCTTTGCCTGCTGCGCCAATCCACAGTTTGCCCTCAAAGTTCTGCCAGAACTGCGGTGGCATGGTATAGACATTTTCCGGCGTCAGAATCGGCACATCGCCCGGCGGGACGCTGGAGGCATCAACCGCTTTCAGCGCCGGCTGACCACTTTTGGCGGCGTAACTGGAAAACGCGCTCACCGACAGCGCGGCAACAATGGAGGAGGCTGCAGTTTGCAAGACTTCTCTTCTTTTCATGCTAACAATCCCGTGGTCATGGGGCCGCATGGCGGCCGAAAAGGTATCCCCGAGGCACGATAAAAGTGGTTACACCAGCGCCAGCCAGCTCTGTTTGATCTGATTACCGTCAAACTTCAGCGCCGTCTCTTTGGTCTTTTCGCTCATGGCAAAGAACAGGCGATCGTCGCTGGCCAGCTGCTCCATGCGCGCCAGGAAAGTGGCTTTGTCGTTCATTGGTACCAGGAAGCCATCTTCGCCGTGGTTGATGATCTCCTGCGGTCCGGTCGGACAGTCATAGGCCACCACCGGCAGCGACCAGGATTTGGCTTCCAGCAGTACCAGCGGCAGCCCTTCATAACGTGAGGTCATCAGCGCCATGTCGCTGTCGCGGTAGTAATCATTGATATTGCTGACTTTGCCGACAAAGTTAACGCTGCCGGTGATGCCCAGCGCCGCGGCCTGATCGTGCAGCTGCTGGCGCAGTTCGCCGTCACCGGCGATCACCAGCTTCCACTCCGGGTGTTTTTTGCTGAAGTCGGCCCAGATATCCAGCAGCAGGTCAAAGCCCTTTTGGTTATCGAGGCGGCCTACCGCCAGCGCCTGACGGCTGCGCGTCTCGCGCTGCCAGGATTTGTACACCACCGGATTAGGAATTTGCTGGCTGGGGATATGCCAGCGGGTGAAGACCTGATGGTCTTTGTCAGTCAGCACGATCACCTGGTCGTAGTAGCGCAGCAGTAGCCACTTCAGCAGTTTGATCGGCTTGCTGAACGAGTTAATAGCGATGTGCTCACAGGCGTAGGCTTTGAAGGTTTTTTTCTTCATTGCCATCAGGTTCCAGAAGGCAAACATCACGCTCAGGCGCCCCATACTAATCAGGAATACGCTGTCGAAGCCCTCCTGATGGATGCGCGCCACGGCACTTTTAATCGGGTTGCTGTGGCCTTCGAAGCTGACAATCTCTTTCACCCGCTCAAACGGGTAAAAGGTTTTGCCGTGCCCTTCCAGCGAGTAAATGGTGACAGCATGCTCTTCACCGAGGCACTCCGACATGAAGTTGCAGATGTTCTCCGTGCCTGCGTAGGAGTAGGCATCCTTAATAACCAAAACAATCTTTTTCATCTGATACTTTTCACCTCAAATTGCTCAAATCCAGACCCAAGTCATTTGTGTTGCCGCAAGGCGGCAAGTGCGTTCATTCCCGGGAGCTTACTCAAGTAAGTGACCGGGATGGACGTGCGCAGCCAACGTAGCGGCAGCGCGAAGGACACAGGGTCTTAGCGATGTTTAAGGGTGAAAAGAACCCCATTCACCATATACCAGCCGTAATAGTAATAGATTTTTAAAGGATTGTTTTTATAGATAATTCTTAATAATTCGAGGTGCCATTTCGCCGCTTTATTTTTGTTACGCGACAGTGAATCGCCCAGCTCGTAGTAGTTGACCAGCGTCTTCTGGATCACCCGGGCTTGTTTGTAGCGGAGGAACAGCTCATAGAGGAACAGGAAGTCTTCATGGCCTTTACGCTGGAAGAAGATGCCCTGTGGCGGACGACGGAAACACACCGAGGAGAAGCAGACGCGATACTGCTTCTTCACGAAATTTTCCTGCTGCAGATAAGGTTTGTGGTAGTTGATGTCGTGATCGGCGGTTTTGGTTTTGTAGTGATAATGGGTGATGACGAAGTCGTCACCGGCGGCCAGCGCCGCGGCCTGTTCGGCCAGTTTCTCCGCGTGCCATTCGTCATCGCTGTCGAGAAACGCAATGATCTCCTCTTTGGCCGCGCGCAGACCCACGTTGCGCGTTTCCGCCGCGCCGAGGTTGACCTCGTTGCTGAGGATAGTGATGCGCGCGTCCTGGCAGTGCTCGCGCACAAAAGCGAGTGAATCATCGGTGGATTTATCATTGACCAGGTAGAGATGCCAGTCGCTGTAGGTCTGATTCACGATCGACTCAACCGCACGCAGCACGGTGTTGCGCGCGTTGTACATCGGCATCACGATACCGATGGTGCCAACATGATTTGTCATTTGTATACCCGGAGTGTCAGGAACCGAAAAAATGCTCCCGCTGCGGGAGCAAGTGAAAGTTGTAAATCGATCAGGAAACCGCTCTTCGCCCCGTGAAGCGCGACTTCAGCTTATCGACCAGGCGATTGATGAAGTAGGCGCGGTTATCACGGTTGGTGAGGAAGAAGTAGCGCGCAAAACTGACGCTGGCCAGCAGCGAATTGCCATCCATTTTGTAGCGCAGCGGTAGCTTGAACGCTTTGTAGGTATGGATATCGCGCGCCGTCAGGTGCGGCTTCATGGTGTCGAGCCAGAAGAAGGAGTACTTCACCGACTCGCCTTTGTGTTTGGAACCAAATTTGGTCACCAGATGGTAGGTCGCCAGCGGTTTGGCGATCATCACAAATTCGTAGCCCATGCGGTCGGCGCGGATGCAGAAGTCATAATCCTGATGGCGAATATAGCGCGCATCAAACTGGATTCTGGCGGCATCTTCGCGTTTCAGCACGATGGTACTGGTCTGGATAAAGCCGTAACAGCCAAACAGGTACTCCGCCACGGTCTCGTTTTTACCCGGCGGCTGCATCGGCATCACTTTGAGGAAGCTGCCGTCCTGATGAATATTGACCTGGCTGAAGATGACATAGCGCGATTTACCCTGCGCTTCCAGCTTGCGGATGGTATCGCACACTTCCAGCAGCTTGTCCGCGTGCCACTCGTCGTCGGCGTCGAGGAAGCTGATGAAGTCGCCCTGCGCCAGTTCAATACCTTTGTTGCGCGCGCCGGCACCGTTGAGTTTGACCTCAGACAGCTCCAGTTTGATGTCCAGATCCTGATAGCGCTCGCCGCGCACCACCTGCGCCAGTTCCGCGGCATCAGCGGATTTGTCATCCACGATGATGACTTCAAAGTTGCGATAGGTTTGCGCTTTAACGCAATCCAGCGTCGTGACAATCGATTTCGACGCGTTATAAGCGGGAATTACAATTGAGAAGCGGATGTCCTGCATTGCCAGCACCTCTTAAACAGCTGTTCCAGATTCAACGGTAACGCGAGCGGCCTGTAGAAAGGAATCGGCTTTGTTCTGAAAAATCATGCCGTTAGTATTCTTTTTCAATAAGACTTTTCGTACCGTCACGGAAATACCTAAGATTGTGCTGTGTGTATGTTGGGTAGTGCAAAACGCACCGAAAATAAATCGTTATTATGTTCGCGGTATCAATTTCACCGCCGCAGTTTTCTGCGCTTAATCACCGCACGTTCCGTAGCGGCGCAATTTATTGCGCGATAAATCGCGCCGCTACAATACTCTGCGGTGTATCCGCATATTTTGCAGAGGCGCAAGGTATGGCGCTTAGCCAGAGACGCGCCATAAAAAGGGGCGGAAAATCCGCCCCCGATAGTGCTTAGCTTTTGCTCTCTTTGCCGTATTCGTAGTTGTAATAGTCGTAGCCATAACCATAGGCATTCGACGCTTTACGGACCACGGCGTTGAGGATGACGCCTTTAATCTCGATACCGTTCTGAGCGAAGCGCTTGTAGCTGACATCCAGCTCTTTAGTGGTGTTGGTTTCGAAACGCGCCACCATCAGCGAGGTACCGGCCAGCTTACCGATGATGGAAGCGTCGGTTACAGCCAGAATCGGCGGCGTATCGATCAGCACCAGGTCATAGTTCTTGCTTGCCCAGTCCAGCAGCTCCTGCATGCGACGATGCATCAGCAGCTCAGACGGGTTCGGTGGCACCTGACCGCGCGGCAGGAAGTCAAAACCGTACACGCCCTTCTGAATCATCGCCGGCGAGAACTCGCTCTTGCCTGACAGTACGTTAGACAGGCCGGTCTTGTTATCCGCACCCAGCAGCTCGTGGGTATAGCCGCGGCGCATATCACCATCGATGAACAGTACGCGCTGACCTGCTTTGGATACCAGCGTCGCCAGGTTGGCACAGATAAAGGTTTTACCAATACCCGGGCTGGCACCGGTGATCATCAGGATGTTGTTTTTCGCTTCCATCATGGCGAAGTGCAGGCTGGTACGCAGGCTACGAATCGCTTCGATGGAGAGGTCCGTCGGGTTACCCAGCGCCAGCAGCGTGTTGTGCGGATCCGACTTCTCTTTGCTGCCGCGTCGCGCCAGCGCTTCGGTGTCTTTCTTACGCTGCCACTCGGAGAGCGGTACGCTGGCATAGACGTTCATGCCCAGCTCTTCCAGCTGCTCCGGGTTGTCGATCCCGTGGTGGAACAGCGCTTTCAGCAGCACCAGACCAACCGACAGCATCAGACCAACAATCAGGCCCGCGACAATAATCAGCAGTTTCTTTGGTGCCACCGGGCTGGTGCTGGTTTCAGCACGGTCGATGATGCGCACATCACCCACGGTGCTGGCCTTACTGATGCCCAGTTCCTGCTGACGGTTCAGCAGCTGCATGTAGATTTCCTGACCGGCCTGCACATCACGCGTCAGACGCAGAATCTCCTGCTGGGTCTGCGGCATGGCCGAGATTTTCTTGTTCAGCTGCGCCTGTTCCGCTTCCAGCGTTTTGCGTTTTTCCAGCAGCGCGCGGTACGTCGGGTGGTCTTTGGTGAACAGCTGGGAAACTTCGGCTTCACGGAAGGTCAGCTCGTTCAGCTGGCTCTGGACGCTAACGGACGAGTCGAGCGCCGATTTGGCTTCCAGCGACATGTCCACCGACTCGTTCTGACGACGGAAGGTGTTCAGCTTGTCTTCCGCATCGTCCAGCTTGGCACGCACGTTAGGCAGCTGGGTGCGCAGGAATTCGAGGCTCTTTTCCGCCTGCTCAGACTTACGCTCAACGTTCTGCAGCAGATAGTTGTTGACGATCTGGTTCAGCACGCGGCTCGCCTGCTCCTGATCTTCATCCTGGAACTCCAGGCCCAGCACGCCGGTGGTTTTGCCTTTATCGGCGACGGTCAGCGCGCCGAGTACGGTTTTAATCGCCTGCAGGTCGCTCAGCTTGGTAACGCTGAAGCTGGTGCCTTCGTCAGCCTGAATGCCGCTAACCAGCATGGTGACGTCGCCGTGCTGCTCCAGCTGACCGACGCGGCCTTTGAACAGTTCGTCGCCGTCTTTGCTCACGGTATAGGTCTGCGGACCGGTGACTTCCAGCTCAACGGTACGTTTGTCGATGCTGCGCGGAATTTCCAGGCGTGAAATGGCAATCTGCGCCGGCTTGTTGCCCATCAGGCGCGACAGACCTTTACCGATCACCGGGAAGTAGTTTTGCTGAATGACCGTGTCCAGACCGAGGTCGTTAACGGTTTTACCAATCACCATGCGGGATTCGATAATCTGAATCTCGGTGTCTGATGCTGGCGTGGTCGGAATCACATCCTGTAATTCGTTCAGCACCGAGGCGGTGTTTTTCTGCTCCACCTGCACCATAGCGTCCGCGCTATAGATTGGCGTAGCAAACAGTGTGTAGAGCGTTGCCATCAGCATAAAGAAAGCGGTGACCGCCACGATGATCCAGCGATGATCGATCAGCTGTCCCACAAGATGCGCCAGATCCCATCCATTCGAATCTTCTTTTGGCGCAGTCATAACCTTGTTTTTGATATTCATGGATATTCCCAACTATCGGCTTAGTACGTTAACCCATTTCTGGGTAGCGTTTTCCAGTAACCCGTAAACCTCTTCAAAGGCCTCACGGCTTTTTTTGTACGGATCCGCAATTTCCTGTTGGTTAAGCCAGTGGCCCAGCAGCATGGTCTTCCCCCGCGCCGCCGGATCGATGCGGTTCACCTGCTCAACGTGGCGCTTCTCCATTACCAGAATCAGGTCAAAGTCACGGCACATGCTGGCCGTTAACTGCTGAGCCTCATGACCGTCCAGCGAGACGCCATGTTCAGCGGCGACGGCGCTGGCCGTCTTATCCGCCGGATGGCCCTTGAGGGCGCCAAGACCGGCAGAGGCGATACGGGTATGCGGAAGTGCGCGTTTAAACAGACGCTCCCCGGTGGGGGAGCGGCAAATGTTGCCGACGCAGACGACTAACACTGACTTAATCATGGTAAAACCTTAGTCCGACCAGTTGCGGAAACGCAGCGCTGCGGAGCTTGCATCGTCGATACCCACGATGGTCGGCAGCAGTCCGGAAATCACGCGGTTCCAGCGGGTGATTGGTGTTGCGGTGACGTAGACAATGTCGTACGGCTCCAGTTGGAATTCGGTGCCCATCACCATCGACGCCGCATCTTTGGTGTTCAGCTGATAGATGTTGGCGATCTTGGTGCGGTTAGCACCGCGAATCGGACGAATGACGAATACGCCGGTGGCGTCAGAGGTGGTTTGATCCATGCCCTGTGCGTTACCCAGCGCTTCAGCCAGCGTCATGCCGCTGCGGTCCATCTTCAGCGTGGTCTGCTGTTTCACTTCGCCCATTACGAAGATCTTCAGATCGTCGTTACGCGGTACGTAAAGGATATCGCCCGGATAGAGCAGATGGTTCTGGCTCAGGTCGCCGTTTTGCATCAGCGCCTGCAGCGAAATGCGCTGCTCGCGGCCGTTGTGCGTCAGCACCACGTTGCGCCAGTCGGCGTCGGCGGCAAGACCACCCGCGGCGTTCACCGCATCCAGCACGGTCAGCGGCACGTTGGTAATCGGCTGCTGGCCGGAGGTGGTGACCGAACCGGTCACGTAGGCTTTCTGCGAACGGAACGCGGCCACATTGACATCCACCTGCGGACTTTCAATGAACTGCGCCAGACGACGCGCGATTTCACTGCGGATTTCCGTCACGGTGCGGCCTGCAACGCGCACTTTACCGATGTACGGATAGAAAATGGTACCGTCTGCCTGCACCCAGTTACCGGTGTCGCTGGCGCTACGGTACTGACCGGCCGGCGTGGTCAGCTCAGGGTGATCCCATACGGTGACGTTCAGTACGTCGCCGATGCCAACGCGGTATTGATAGCTCTGAATCTCGTTCTGCAGCAGCGGGTTAGCCTGAGCAACCAGCGGCTTCGGACGCATCTGTTCAACCAGACGCGGCGTCAGAGGGAAGACGTTAACGTATTTGTCGATGTCAAAATTGCTATCCTGTTGCTCAATGACATCTTTTCCGCTAGTGGAAAGGTGCGAACCTGGTTCGATGGTGCACCCGGAGAGGAAAGTCGCGGATACCAGTAACGGTATCAATTTAGTTTTCATTATCATCTGGTTCTTCGCTATCAGTTAATGATTGATAGAGGCGAAAACGCCGCTGTGTAAGCGTCTAACAAAAATAAAGGCAAGGAATTAAACACTGAAACTGAGGTTCATTATCATTAGCTCCCTGGTTTATGTTGTCATCCTGGTTGCAGACGACTTCAATTAAAGTGGGTTATCGTTAAGCGGCTTAATAACCCGCTCTGTTCGGGCTCGATAATGGCAGTTATCAGTTACAGACACTCCCAGCACCGGCAGTTATCAGGCGGGAACGTTATTTCGTCCCCTGCCCTTGCTGTCTATCAATAAGCGCCGTCGCGTTTGAGTACCACGCCGACCGTCTTAAACAGAATCGCGATGTCATTCCACAGCGACCAGTTTTTGACATACCACGAATCGAAATAGACGCGCGTCTCATAGTCAACGTCGTTACGACCGCTGACCTGCCACAATCCCGTCATGCCTGGCTTTGCCATCAGGTAATAATCAACATCACCGGCATAACGGCAGAGTTCATCTTCAATCACCGGGCGCGGGCCAACGAGGCTCATGTCACCGCGCACGACGTTCCACAGCTGCGGCAGCTCATCCAGGCTGGTTTTACGGATGAAATGACCGACTTTGGTAATACGTGGATCGTTTTTCAGTTTGAAATCTTTGTCCCACTCGGCGCGGGCTACCGGGTCGGTGCGCAGCACCTCTTCCAGCACCTCTTTCGAGTTAATCACCATCGAGCGGAACTTCAGGCACTTGAACTTGCGGCCATTGAGACCCACACGTTCGTGACCGTAAATCGGTGGTCCGCCATCACGGCCAACCATGAAGCCGAGTACCAGCAGCGCAGGTGACAGCGCGATGATGATGCTGAGCGCGCCGACGATATCGAATGCCCGCTTCAGGACACGCGAGGTGCGTTTCGCCAGGTTGTTATTCACACGCAGAATCATCACTTCATGGCTGAAGATGTAAGCCATATCGGTGCCGTACAGCGGTACGCCGCGCAACGTCGGGATAACCGAGACCGAGCGACAGTTATGCATCGCCAGCATTTTCAGCCAGCGGTCGCGGTGCTGACTCTGCTCAAACTCAACCGCAACGATAAACTGGGTTTCGCTGTTGGTCAGCTGCCACAGCTCCTGCTCGTTATGCAGCACCGGTACACCGGAGATGCTGGCCTGCGGGCAGCTGCCATCGACGTCGAAGAAGGCGATCACGTCAAAGCCCATCACCTCTTCGCTCTGCAGCGCCTGCCAGGCTTCCTGCGCGTTACGGTTGCTGCCAATAATAATGGTTTGCTTTTTCCACATACCGAAATGATTCAGCACGCGTTTGGAAATAGCACGCGCCAGCGGAATCAGCACCAGCGCTAAAATCCACGTTAATACCCAGACAAAACGGGACATCTGCCATTGTGATAATGCTGAAATTGACAAATCGATGACAGAGAAAATGAGAATGGTACGAAAGATCTCTTTCAGCTCAAACCAGAAGGGTTTGCGATAGGTATAATGACGCAGGCGAACCCAGAACCAGCCTGTACAAATTAAGGACAGACAGACATGGGTGGCGATTTTTAAGTTGAGGTCTTTTTCAGAAATATCTGCCAGTGGAGAATCGGCGAACGAATTAATCAGCGCGAGTGCAATAAACAATGCCGCGTTGAAACAAATTAAATCCGAGCACGCCAGTAAAATTTTTGTCAGAAGACTTTTATATGTAAATTCATTATCGCGCATATTTGACTCTTTTATTTTATTTCCCTTAATCCCTAACGCCTAAGCCTGAGTAATTAATGAGCGATGCACTAACTAAACCAGCGAGACAAACTGCGGCGAACTCCCCGGCATTTAGGCCAATTCTCTTTCCAGTTAAGCAAGAAAATTGTGATAAATACCAACAGATTAGTCTGACTTCCTTTTGCCGCAAGGCCAGACAATTCTTAACCTGTGAAAACCACATCAGGCACGCTACCGCCCTTGGCTGTCGCTGCCAATACCGCTTACAACACCCTATTTTTTGTCCGCGCTTTGTCGCCACGCCGGGAAATACCCGCCTTAACCCGTGCACGATCACAATTCACAACATTAAGAAGCTAAACAGCGCGCTATTAACAACATTGGCGCAGACATTTACTAACACGTTGCTATACTAGTTATTACTGGCTTGTTTACAAGTAGGCCCCGTCTTCCCTGCACTATTTTAGGAAAAAGACTACCAGCCATAAGTATTGATGCCAGCCCCGCCAGGCAATTTCACGCCAAATTTCAGAATAATTCGATACCCGTCTTCAGATTAGTCGCATTAAAAATGTACGCTTTTGCCGCCGGATAAGAATAAATAGTGGTCTTCATCCACACAGGATGTTTATCCATACTTTTCACTTATCGCCCGGCTGAACAAGGTAAGATTAATCCTAATAAGCCGCCAGTCCGCGACATCCGTGCGGCCGGGGCGTATTTGTACCCTGTCTGACGATTAACTATCATCAGACTAAGCTCATTTTTAGACATTATGGTGATGAAAGTATGTGGGAGTGGATCATCGATCCGTCGCTCTGGGCAGGATTAGTCACGCTAATCGTTCTTGAGCTGGTGCTGGGTATTGATAACCTGGTTTTCATTGCCATTTTGGTGGAGAAGCTGCCGCCGACGCTGCGCGACCGCGCGCGGGTGTTCGGCCTGCTGCTGGCGCTGGTATCACGGCTGGTGCTGCTGGCGTCGCTGTCGTGGCTGGTTACGCTGACCCAACCGCTGTTCACCCTCCTCCAGCACAGCTTCAGCGCACGCGACCTGCTGCTGCTGGGCGGCGGTATCTTCCTGTTGTTTAAAGCCACCACCGAACTGAACGCCCGGCTGGAGGGCAGCGACGAGGAATCGGGTCAAAATAACAGCGGTGCTAAATTCTGGCCGGTAGTGGCGCAAATCGTGGTGCTGGACGCCATCTTTTCACTTGATGCCGTCATTACCGCCGTCGGTATGGTCAACGACCTGCCGGTGATGATGATCGCCGTGACCATCGCCATCCTATTAATGCTGCTGGCCAGCAAGCCGCTGACGCGCTTCGTTAACGGCCATCCTACCATTGTGATTCTCTGCCTGAGCTTTCTGCTGATGATCGGCTTTAGTCTGGTGGCAGAGGGTTTCGGCTTCGTCATCCCCAAAGGCTATCTGTACGCGGCCATTGGCTTCTCGATTGTGATTGAGATCTTTAACCAGCTGGCGCTGTTTAATCGCCGCCGTTTTCTTACCGCCGGACGGCCGCTGCGCCAGCGCACCGCCGAAGCCGTGCTGCGCATTCTGCGCGGTGAAGCGCAGCGCGCCGATCTGGATGCCGACACGGCATCGCTGCTGAGCGATAACCAGGGCGCAGCGCTGTTTAACCGTCAGGAGCGGCGCATGATCATGCGCGTGCTGGGTCTGGGTCAGCGCCAAATCAACAGCATCATGACGTCACGCCATGACGTCGAGCACATCGATCTGAGCGAAGACCCGCAGTCGATCATGGATAAACTCGACCGCAACCAGCATACGCGCCTGCTGATCACCGAACAGGGACGCGAGCCGCTGGGCGTGGTGCATGTGATCGATCTGCTGCATCAGTCGCTGCACAGTAAATCGCTGGATTTGCGTGCGCTTATTCGCCAGCCGCTGGTGTTTCCCGAGCGCGTCACCCTGCTGCAGGCGCTGGAGCAGTTTCGCCATGCGCGCACCCATTTTGCCTTTGTGGTGGATGAGTTTGGTTCGGTGGAAGGCGTGGTGACGCTGAGCGACGTGATGGAGACCATCGCCGGCAACCTGCCCAATGAAGGGGAAGAGATTGATGCCCGTTACGATATTCAGCCCGCAGAGCATGGCGGCTGGATCGCCAACGGCCATATGCCGCTGGAAGATTTAGCGCTGTATGTGGCGCTGCCGCTCGACGAGAGGCGCAATTACCATACGCTGGCGGGTTTACTGATGGATAGCCTGCAGCACGTGCCGGCCGAAGGTGAGGAGTTGCGCGTCGGGGATTATCTGCTGCGCACCCTGCAGGTGGAGAACCATCGGGTGCAAAAAGTCGAGATTGTGCCGGTCGCGCCCGCACCGTTTATTTAACCCGGTGCCGGGGCGTGATTTGTTATGCGTGTCCGGCCACCAGTGTTGCGATTTGTAGCGGCGCGATTTATCGCGCATGCCTGACATCCGCACCGTTGTAAATTGCGCAATAAATTGCGCCGCTACCCGTCAGTGCAACACGGGGTCGCTGCGCGGATCATCGCGCGATGAACAATCCGATAACGTCGCCCTGGTCCTTTTATTGCCGCGGTGCAGACTTCTGGCTATCCAGCCACTGATTGAGGCGCGTTTTGGCTTCGCCCTGTAACTGCTGGCGCACCACGTCATCCACCGGCAGTGAATACTGCAGATTGCCCCAGCTGCCGTACATGCGCAGCGGAATCGGCTGGCCGTTGAGTACTTTCGCCAGCCGGTCGTCGCCCTGCCAGCCGCGCAGAATCATATTAATGGTGACATCCAGCTGCTGCTTCACCACATCCACGTTGCCGTGGGTTTGCAGCGCCAGCCGGCTGCTGCCGCCCTGCAGATCCGGCAGCGTGACGTTGCCCTGCTTCAGGCTGATGCGCCCGCTTAACTGTTCAATTCCCTGATCATCCGGCTGATCGTTACTGACGCGATTGCTGACGCGCGCCACGGCGCGGCGCACCATCTGCTGTAAATTCAGCTGCGCCAGCTGCAGATTAGTCGCTTCCAGTTCTGCATTGCCCTGCCAGTTCTGTTTCGCCTCCGCCACGCTCAGCCCGGCACCGCTGATGTCGCCCTGGAGCGAGACCGTGCCCTGCAGCGAAGCTGGCAGTTCCAGCGCTTTAAGCAGCGGCGCGATGGCAATGCTGCTCAGCTCCGGCTGAAACGCCACCTGCGTGACCGGCTGACGGATATCCACCGAGCCGGGAATGGAAAAGTGGCCGTCACCAAATTTGCCCTGCAGCTTGTTGAGCGTCAGCAGCCCGCGCTGATTGCGGGCGTCAATTTGCAGATTGCTGAGCGTCAGACCGCGCCACACGCTGCTGTCAGCGTCGAGCGTCAGCTGTAAATCCATGCTGTTGAGCGGCGAGTCGGCATTATTGTGCGCGCGCGGCTCAGCGATCACCGGCGTGCGCATCACGTTAGCCTGCTGCGTGGTGCTGTTATCGCTGGCGGGCGCGCTGGCCATCAGGTTATCCAGATTGAGCGAGGTCGCGTGCAGCGCGAGGTTGAGCTGCTGCGGCAGGGCCAGCCGGCCCTCAGCGCTGCCGTCGAGGGCGCTGTCGTTCGCGGTTAACTGCAGCTTGTTCAGCGCAAACTGCTGCTGGTCGCCATCCCACTGCGCCTGCCCGCTCAGCGTCCCTTTAATGCCCTGCGGCGGCAGGTTCGCGCCGTCCAGCGTGTACTCCAGTTCATCCAGCTGGCCGCTGATACGGTGCGGATAGTGCGCCACGTCCATCTGCCCTTTCAGGTTCAGGCTGAGATTACGCTGATTGCGCGACACGCGTGTCGCCAGCTCAACGCTGGCCTGCCGGTTATCGTCCTGATTCAGGTTGAGGTTGAGATCGCGGAAGTTGTACTCGTCACCGCCCGGCTGCTGCCAGATGAGCAGGCTATCGGCGATGCGCAGTTTACTGATGTTAAAGGTCCAGCCGTTGCTGGCGGCGATGGCCGGTTCACTGTCGCCCGGCTCAATCGGCGCGCCCTGCGGTTTCTGCACCGCACTGTCCGGCGTGGCGCGAATAATCGCGTTTTTCAGCATCACCTGGCTGACGCTCAGCTGATGCGACAGCAGCGGCCACAGATTGACGTCCAGACGCATATTATCGGCGGTCACCATCGGCTGGCTGGCGCCGGGCGCGGTCAGGCTCATGCGGCCCGCCAGAATGCTGAGCTGCGGCCAGACGTGCCAGCGCAGGTCGCCGCTCACTTCAAGCTGATAACCACTGCGCTGTTTTACCTGCTGTACCATATAGGTACGAAAGTCGTTGGGATTGACCAGCAATACCAGTGCCGTCATGCCCGCTACGACCACCACTAACAGGATGGCCAGCGTGGTTATCAGTCTTCTCATTGCATCCTCATCACCGTCAGATTTCAGGCCGCTGGCGCGAAATCACTCCAGGAGAAACGTTAGTCTTTATCAATACGGCTGGCGTCAGCGCCCTGCTGCCCGCGATATTTGGCGTCTTCGCGGCGATTGTAAGGACGCGCCGCCGGCCCGGACAGCGGTTCAAAGCTCAGTGCGCCAATCAGCATGCCGGGACGCAGCGCCAGCGGCAGCTTACCGGAGTTGTAAAACTCCAGCACGATGCGGCCCTGCCAGCCCGGATCGATACGGTGCGCGGTAACGTGCACCATCAGTCCGAGGCGCGCCAGTGACGAGCGGCCATCCAGCCAGCCCACCAGATCGTCGGGGATGGTGACGGATTCCAGCGTCACCGCCAGCGCCAGTTCACCCGGATGCAGAAAGAACGCTTCGCCTTCCGGCAGCACAATCTCGTCGCTCATCACGCGATCCAGCGCCGCGCTCACTTCATGCTTTGGACCACTCAAATCTATAAACGGTGCGGTGTGGCCGCTAAAGGTACGGAACTGGTTACCGAGGCGCACATCCACGGTAGCACCGTTGATGCGCTCAACCGGCGGACGGGGATCGATGGCCAGCTTGCCGCTGTCCAGCCAGCTTTCAATATCGCGATCGCATAATCTCATCGCAGAAACTCCATGATTTAAGTGTAGCGAAAGGTGGTCAGGTTGTGACAAACCGTTCGCGTCACGTCCATCCGGACGCACGGTGTCCCGTTCCGGTCCCGCTGAACCGGACGGGCGCGTCAAAGATACTGGTTAATTTTGGCCTTGAGGATATCAATGGCGATGCGGTTTTTACCACCGCGCGGCACAATGATGTCGGCATACTGCTTGGAAGGCTCAATAAACTGCAGGAACATCGGGCGCACGGTCTTTTGGTACTGGCTCATCACCGAGTCCATCGAGCGCCCGCGCTCGTTGACGTCGCGCTTCATACGGCGCATCAGGCAGATATCCAGCGGGGTATCAACGAAGATCGAGAAGTTAAGCTCCTGGCGCAGCCGTGCATCGGTCAGCAGCAGAATCCCTTCCAGAATAATCACTTTCTTCGGCTTCAGATGAATACACTCGTCGGTGCGGGTGTGCTCAACGTAGCTGTAAACCGGCAGGTCGATATCTTCGCCGGCCTTCAGTGCGCGCAGATGCTGCAGCAGCAAATCGTGGTCCATCGCGCTCGGATGGTCGTAGTTGGTTTTCACCCTCTCTTCCATGGTGAGGTGGCTTTGATCTTTATAGTAGGCATCTTCGGGGATCACACCGATATGCTCGTCACCGACCTGGTCACGGATTTCACGATAGAGCGTGCTGGCAATAAGACTTTTTCCGGATGCGGATGCACCTGCAATGCCAACGATCACGCACTGATGAGACTTGTCAGTCATACTTTTTTAAGACCTGATAACTGGAGCCGGTTTCTGTCTGCACAAAAACAGGCCGATTGAGAGGGTTAGTTGGCGGCAATTATAGGGATTTCACCGGGTTGATGCCAGTGAAAACCGGCGCGCCGCCTTTTCAGACTATCCCGTTTTGCAGCCAGCGGCTTAATCGATACACTGTTTCTCTGCCCGCCGTGTGACTGGCGGGAGCCCGATAGTCGTTGCAAGGAAAAGTATGAGCTGGAGAACCCTGACCTATTTCGGCGACAGTATGTTGCTGATCCCCACTGCGGTGATCATCGCACTGGTGCTGCCGTGGAAAAGCGACAACCGTCGCACCGTCTGGTACTGGCTGCTGGCGTTTGGCCTGGCGGGCCTGCTGGTCAGCATCTCGAAGATTATGTTTCTCGGCTTCGGCATTGGCAGCGCGCGTTATAACTTTACCGGTTTCAGCGGCCATAGCGCGATGTCAGCGACGCTGTGGCCGGTGATGATGTGGCTGATTTCCGGCCGCTGGCCCACGTTCTGGCGTGCCCTGACCATCGGTATCGGCTATCTGATTCCGCTGATGGTGGGATTATCGCGCCTGGTGATCCATGCGCACTCGGTGAGTGAAGTGCTGGCCGGACTGATGCTGGGCTTTACCCTGAGCAGCGCGTTCCTGCTGAGCCAGCGCCGCACCGCGCTGAAGGGTTTTAGCGTGGTGCAGGTGGCGGTGGCATTTTTGATTCCGCTGTTGCTGATGGGCCACGGCCGCGTCGCCACCACCCAGCAGTTCCTCGAGCGTTTTTCCGCTGACCTCGCCGGGCTGGAAAAGCCCTTCACCCGCGCCGATTTGTTCCGCTAAGTGTGTTTATACCTGGTCGCCATGAATGGCGCCCCTACGACAGTTCTGGTGCAGGATGCCGCCCCCCTAAACCGTTCACCGTTTTTGTAGGGTGCGCATTTATGCGCACCTGGTTTCGCTGAGTGCGTTGTACAACCTGGTCGCCATGAATGGCGCCCCTTCGACAGCTCTGTTGCAGGATGCCAACATCCTAACCGTTCACCGTTTTTGTCGGGTGCGCATTCATGCGCACCTGGATGCAGGCCGCAAAAAAACATTTCCGCACAAAGATATCTGACAGATGTGCTAGCATGGATTAAGAGATTGACTGGCGCATTTTTCTTCGAGTAATCAATGCGCGCTGCTGGATTCGTGCATGACTCTTGAGATAACAACCTCGCAGGATAATCCGCAAAAAAAGTGGCTCAGCGCCCTGCTGCTTTGCGCGCTGGCATTTTTACTTACGCTGTTCTGTCTGGAACTGATTGTCGTCAGCGGCCGCATTTCCCCGCTCTGGTACTCCACCGCGTTAATGACTGTCGTGGTGTTCCGCGCGCCCTCGCGACAGGTACCGCTGCTGCTGGCCAGCTGCGTGCTCGGCACGGCGCTGGCCAATCTGCTGGTGATCGGCCCGGCCCTGAGCAATGTCAAATTCGCCATCCTTAATATGGTGCAGGCCATCCTCGGCGGGCTGATGCTGCGCGCGCTGCTCGACCGCAAAGCCCCGCTCAACTCACTGGCCGACTGGATACGCTTTGCGCTGGCTGCGGGCCTGATCGCGCCGCTGCTGGGCGGCGTGGTGGCGCTGTGGATGCTGCACGTTGACGGCCACGCCTCGTTGCCGTTTTTCTCCACATGGGTGATCTCCGAAGTGATTGGCGTGCTGGCCTTCGGTCCGGTGCTGCTGCTGTGGCCTGATAAACCGCTGCGCCAGCTGATCACGCCGGAACGCCAGCTGGAGACGCTGCTCACGCTGATCGTCACGCTGCTGGCCAGCTATCTGGCGCTGCGCTTCCTGCCGTGGCCGTTTACCTTTATCGTGGTGATTCTGTTCTGGTGCGCGGTGCGCCTGCCCAAATTCGAAGCCTTTCTGCTGTTTTTCCTCAACGCCAGCTTTATCTCGCTGCTGCTGGCGCTCGACTGGGTCAACCTGGCGCGCAACGATCTGCTGCTCGGCCAGATCAGCACCTGGCTGCCGTTTCTGCTGGTGCTGCTGCCGAGCCACGTGATGTCGCTGGTGATGGATGCCTTCCAGCGTGAAAAGCACCACATCAGCGAAAGTGAAACCCGCTTCCGCAACGCCATGGAGTATTCCGCCATCGGCATGGCGCTGGTATCGCCGGAAGGCGGCTGGCAGCAGGTCAACCAGTCGCTGTGCCGCACGCTAGGCTTCGCGGCGGAAGAGCTGAAAAAACTCACCTTTCAGCAGATCACCCATCCGGACGATCTCAACAGCGACCTGCAGCAGCTGGAGCGGCTGATCGCCGGTGAGATCCTGACCTATACCCTGGAGAAACGCTATTTCCGTAAAGATGGCGAGATCGTCTGGGCGCGCCTAACGGTCTCGATGGTGCGTGATGCGCAGCTGCACCCGCTCTACTTTATCGCGCAGATTGTGGATATCTCCGAGCTGAAGCAGAGCGAGCAGGTCAACCAGCGGCTGATGGAGCGCATCACGCTGGCCAATGAAGCGGGCGGCATCGGCGTGTGGGAGTGGAACCTGCTAAACGGCGAGATGTTATGGGACAAGCGCATGTACGAGTTGTTTGCGCTGGAGCCGCACCGGGTACCGAGCTACGACCTGTGGCTGCATCTGGTCGATGTTCAGGAACGTGAAGCGGCCGCGCTCACCATTCAGCAGGCGATTGAACGCCGCAGCGCCTTCCAGCTGGAGTACCGCATCAACCTGCCGCAGGGCGTGCGCTACGTGCGCTCCGAGGCCAATAGCATCATCAGCAAGGACGGGCAGATCGAACGCATGCTGGGCATTTGCCAGGACATTACTTCGCTGCGCACGCTGAATGAAGCGCTGTTCCAGGAGAAGGAACGCATGGCGATCACCCTCGACTCGATTGGTGAAGCGGTGATTTGTACTGACGATGAGATGCGGGTGACCTTCATGAATCCGGTGGCCGAGACGCTGAGCGGCTGGCCGCAGGCAAAAGCGGCTGGCATGGCGCTGAGCGAACTGCTGACGATTACGCGTGGCGCGCAGGGGCCGCGCGTGGAGAATCT
The DNA here is from genome assembly GCF_008632015.1 of Pantoea sp. B_9. Lineage (NCBI taxonomy): Bacteria > Pseudomonadati > Pseudomonadota > Gammaproteobacteria > Enterobacterales > Erwiniaceae > Pantoea > Pantoea sp. B_9. The sequence continues at coordinate 241,993 of NZ_VWVL01000002.1, forward strand.
GTTGCTGTGCAGCCTGCCCGCCAGCAAAACCACACCGGACCTGGAAGAAGAGCTGGTGTTGCATACCCCGGATGGTGCCCAGGTCGAGATTCACTACAGCATCACGCCGCTGAAAACCCTGACCGGCAGCGACATTGGTGCCGTAATGGTCATTCATGACGTCAGCGAGTCGCGCCGCATGATGAAACGCCTGAGCTACAGCGCCTCCCACGATATGCTGACGCGCCTGCCGAACCGTCACAGCTTTGAACAGCAGCTGAAGCGACTGGTGAATGACGCCGCCGCGCATCACAGCGAGCACGTGCTGGTGTTTATCGATCTGGATAAGTTTAAAGCGGTCAACGATACCGCCGGCCATGCCGCTGGCGATGCGTTGCTGCGCGCACTGGCCGATCTCATGCAACAGCACCTGCGCAATAGCGATGTGCTGGCGCGCCTCGGCGGTGACGAATTTGGCCTGCTGCTGCCCTACAGCAATGTTGACCAGGTGCGCGAGGTGGTGCAGGGCATCGTCAGCGCGGTGCATGACTTTACCTTTATCTGGCAGGACCGGCCGTATCACGTCGGTGCCAGCGCCGGTATCACGCAAATCGATCAGCATAACTGCATCAGCAATGTGGTGATGTCGCAGGCCGATGTCGCCTGTTATAGCGCCAAACACGCCGGGCGCGGCCAGTATCAGGTTTACCAGGAAGTTCAGGGATAAACTGCGGCGCTGCCCATTGCCAGCCCGCGTTGGCTGCGCTAAAGTCGCCCCCTTTTTTCTGGCATGGGGGATACAATGTTTATCGGATTCGACTACGGCACGGCTAACTGTTCCATCGCGGTAACGGATAGCGGCACACCGCGGTTACTGACACTGGAAAACGGTCAGCGCCTGCTTCCCTCCATGATTTGCGCGCCCACGCGCGAAGCCATCAGTGAATGGCTGCACCGCCACCATCAGGTCCCCACGCCAGACAGCGAAAGCACCGCGCTGCTGCAGCACGCGCTGCGTTATAACCGCGAAGAGGATATCGAGGTAACGCCCGCCAGTGTGCAGTTTGGTCTGACCGCGCTGCAGCACTATATGGTCGATCCGGAAGAGGTGTGGTTCGTCAAATCGCCGAAGTCGTTCCTCGGCGCCAGCGGCCTGAAACCCCAGCAGATCGCCTTCTTTGAAGATCTGGTGTGCGCCATGATGCTGCACATTCGCCAGCAGGGTGAAACCCAGCTCGATCAACCGATTGACCAGGCCGTGATTGGCCGGCCAATCAACTTCCAGGGGCTGGGCGGTGAAGACGCCAACCAGCAGGCGCAGGGCATTCTGCTGCGTGCCGCACAGCGTGCCGGGTTCCGCGACGTCGAGTTTCAGTTCGAGCCGGTTGCCGCCGGTCTGGAGTTTGAAGCCACGCTGCAGCAGGAGACACGCGTGCTGGTGGTGGATATTGGCGGCGGAACCACCGACTGCTCCATGCTGCTGATGGGGCCGCAGTGGCGTAATCAGTCCGATCGCCGTGCCAGCCTGCTTGGCCACAGCGGCTGCCGCGTCGGCGGTAACGACCTCGATATCATGCTGGCATTCAAAACGCTGATGCCGCTGCTGGGTCTGGGCGGTAATACGCTGAAGGGCACTGCCCTGCCCGCGCTGCCGTGGTGGAACGCGGTGGCGATTAACGATGTGCCGGCACAAAGCGACTTCTACTCGGCTGCCAGCGGTAAGCTGCTGCGCGATCTGGTGCGTGATGCCGAACAGGGCGATAAAGTCGCACATCTGCTGAAAGTTTGGCAGCAGAAGCTGAGCTACCGGCTGGTGCGCGCGGCGGAAGAGAGCAAGATTGCGCTCTCCGATCAGCGCGAGACCGCAGCCTCGCTGGCGTTTATTGCGCAAACGCTGCAGGCGGAGATCAGCGCCGCGCAGCTGGAAGAGGCGATCAATCAGCCGCTGGCGCGCATTCTTGAGCAGGTGCAGCTGGCGCTGGCCAGTTGTGACACCCGTCCGGAGGTGATTTACCTCACCGGCGGCAGCGCCCGTTCGCCGATCCTGCGCGCCGCGCTGCAGCAGGCACTGCCCGACACGCCCATCGCCAGCGGCGATGATTTCGGCTCGGTCACCGCCGGCCTGGCGCGCTGGGCCGAAGTGATGTTCAGATAATTCCCTCTCCCGCTTGCGGGAGAGGGTTAGGGTGAGGGCCAGACAGCTCCGTGCGATTTTCCCCTCACCCTGCCCTCTCCCAAAGGGAGAGGAAAAAGTCACACATTCTGCCAGATTAGAAATTCACGTTCGCACTGATCCCACCCACAAACGCATCTTTCACTTCGCTCACCGCACCCGGTGCCACCACGTATTGCAGGTTTGGACGCAGCTGCAGCCATTTGGTCAGCTGCGCATTGTAATAAACCTCGTAGTTGTACTCGGAACCATCCTGAATCGGCAGATAGGTTGGGCTGTCGAAATCAGTTTCGCCGTTGGCATCATTCTGCTGACGCAGCGAACGGGTATACGCGCTGTTGACGTGAATACGCGCCGCGCCGACGCCAATCTCATCCTGCGGACGCGCATCAAACGGCCCTTTCCAGGTAAAGCTGATGGACTGATAGTTGTCGGTTTTCGAGGTTTTGTGATCGTTCATCACCGCCTGCACCGTCACGCCCAGACCCCGGCTGGCATCGCCGCCCTGCGCGGTCAGCTGCTGCTGTAACAGCACGTAGCCGCCGTAGGCGTGATCCTTGCTCTGATAAGCGCCATCGCGCCAGCTGCCGTAGTTATCGCCGTTGGCCGACGAGTAGTAGTAACCAATGCGGTAGTTACCCGGCAGGTTGGCCGGCCCGAAGGTCGGCTTCCAGCCCAGTTCCACCGGCACCAGGTTGCCTTCGGAGTTGCTGGTATCCAGACGGAAACCGTCACCGCGATCGTAGTTGGCACTGTTCTGGTTGTAGAAGCCCACCTGGAAGAACACTTCCGGCGTGAAGTTAACCTTCACGCGGCCGCCCCACTGGGAAACCGGCCAGTTAAACCAGCGGTCGCCGCGCCAGTTACCCGCCTGGCCGCTGCCGAATGCAAGGTTCTGGAACTTGCTGTCGAAGTTGTCGAAATCTTCCCCGACGGTGACGCGACCGGCTTTCAGGTTGACAGTGTTATCAAACAGCCCTTTGCTGAGCCAGAACTGCGTCAGACGCCAGGTCTGGCCACGTCCGTACACTTCCTGCACCGATGACAGCATGCCGGTACGGCGGTCTGCCACCTGATCGGAGATGTTGCGACCGTTACGGTCGGTAATGGTCATCTGGAACTGCGCATCCTGCCAGTCGAGCAGTTTTTGCAGGTCAAGATTCAGGCCAAACGCCCACTGATCGCTGTAGCGCATCGAGGTGTTGGTATCGGCACCGCCGCCCAGGTTCGAGGCACTCTCCATGGTGTAGTTAACGTCGAACTTCACGCCGTCGTTTTCCAGCTGCGTTCGGTTACCGCCCCAGTCGCCAAACATATAGGGGGAATCGTAGCTGAACGCATCGGCTGCCACCGCCGACGCACTCAACATAGCAAACATCAGGGTGCCCGCTGCCAGGCGAGGCATATGCTGCACTGCTTTTTTTCTGTTCATGATGATTATTCTTCTGTGAATTTCCGGAGAGGAACGGGCAGAGAATAATGCTGAGGTTATGTCAATTTTTGCAAATCTGTGCGCAGTGAGTGCAAAGGTGACAGTGACTTAACGCAATTGTGACAGCGATCGATGAATGGATATCTTCTGGAGGAAAAAGGCATTTTTTGCGTGGCGAAAAAATTATTACGTGACGGGACGCCGCAGCGTCCCGCTTCGCGTTACGGCTTGCTGGCGCTGGCCAGCTCTTCAATCTCCTGCTTGCTGAGCTCCAGCTCAGTGGCTTTCACCAGCTCATCCAGCTGCTGCAGCGAGGTGGCACTGACAATCGGTGCCGTGATGCTCGGTCGCGCAATCTGCCACGCCAGCGCCACCTGGGTAGCAGAGGCGTCGTGCGAGGCCGCGACATCTTCCAGCGCTTCAATGATGCGCTTACCGCGATCGTTGAGGTATTTTTCTACAATGCCCTGGCCGCGCGCGCTTTTACTGGCGTCTTCCGACTTTTTGTATTTCCCGCTCAGGAAACCGCTGGCCAGCGAGTAGTAGTTAATCACGCCGAGACCGTTTTTCACCGCCACCTGCTCCAGTCCGCTTTCATACTCCTGGCGATCGTACAGGTTGTACTCGGGCTGCAGGGTTTCATAGCGCGCCAGTCCCTCCTGCTTACTGATGTCCAGCGCTTCCTGCAGGCGCTGCGCGCTGTAGTTGGACGCACCGATTGCCCGCACTTTGCCCTCTTTGATCAGCGAGTCGAAGGCTTTCAGCGTCTCCACCAGCGGCGTGCTGTCATCATCACGGTGCGCCTGATAGAGATCGATGACATCCGTCTGCAGGCGGCGCAGCGAATCTTCCACGGCCTGGCGGATATAGGCCGGTTTTAGCCCGGTTTTCTCCGGCGTCAGCTCCATGCCTACCTTGGTGGCGAGCACGATACTGTCGCGCTTACCGCTTTTTTTCAGCCACTTACCGATGATGGTTTCCGATTCACCGCCGGCGTTGCCCGGCGCCCAGCGTGAGTAAACGTCTGCGGTATCAATGAAGAACAGCCCCTTTTCCACCAGCGCGTCGAGCAGTGAAAACGAGGTTTTTTCATCGACCGTCCAGCCAAAAACGTTGCCGCCAAACGTCAGCAGCGGCACGCTGATACCGCTGTCGCCCAGCTGACGGGTTTTGTGTTGACGCATGTGATCCTCCTTAGTGAAACGAGACTGGTCTGTCATTCAGCTTAGCAAAGGAAAAAGTCACGCTTATGCGTATTGCTGCCAAAATATTTACTGAATATGAATACTTAGCGTGCCCGGGGCGATATTCTTAATTCCTTCAATTTTTGCCCGACCCGGGCGACTACAATCATTTCGTTTGCGCCGCGGTTCGTTTGCGCGCGCATGTGGGGAAAACGAAACCGCCGGAGAGCACACAGAGCAATGAATAAACGATTAAAAACGAGCCTGATTAGCGTGGTGGTGCTGGCTGCGCTGGCAGGCGCTTACTACTGGTGGCAGCATCCGGCCGAGCCTGCACAGGCTACCCAGGCTGATGGCCAGCCGCATCACGGACGCGGTGGCAACAACGGCGGTGGACGCCGTCCGCTGGCACCGGTGCAGGCCGCAACGGCGACCACCGAAAGCGTGCCCTATTACCTTAGCGGACTTGGCACCGTCACCGCGGCCAACACCGTTACGGTGCGCAGCCGGGTCGATGGCCAGCTGATGGCGCTGCACTTCACGGAAGGTCAGCAGGTGGAGGCCGGCGCGCTGCTGGCAGAAATCGATCCCCGCCCATGGCAGGTAGCGCTCACCCAGGCACAGGGCCAGCTGGCCAAAGATCAGGCGACGCTGGCTAACGCGCGCCGCGACCTCAGCCGTTACGAAAAACTGGCGAAAACTTCGCTGGTGTCGCAGCAGGAGCTGGATACCCAGCGCTCGCTGGTCAGTGAAACCCTCGGCACCATCAAAGCCGACGAAGGCAATGTGGCCAGCGCGCAGCTCAATCTGACCTACAGCCGCATCACCGCGCCGATTGCCGGACGCGTCGGGCTGAAGCAGGTGGATGTCGGCAACTACATTACCGCCGGCGATACCAATGGTCTGGTGGTGATCACCCAGACGCACCCGATTGACGTGGTGTTCAGCGTTGCCGAGAACAACATCAGCCAGATCCTGAAAGCCCAGAAAAGCGGTCAGCCGCTGCCGGTTGAAGCCTGGGATCGCAGCAATAAAACCCTGCTGACCACGGGTGCGCTGCTGAGCATTGATAACCAGATCGACGTCACCACCGGCACCATTAAACTCAAGGCGCGCTTCAGCAATCAGGACGACGCCCTGTTTCCCAATCAGTTTGTTAATGCCCGGCTGAAGGTGGATACGCTGCAAAACGCAGTGGTGATTCCGACCGCCGCGCTGCAGATGAGCAACGACGGCCACTTTGTCTGGGTGGTGAACAGCGATAACAAAGTGAGTAAGAAACGCGTCACCGCCGGGCTGCAGGATAGCCAGAAAGTGGTGATTGATGCCGGGCTGCAGGCCGGTCAGCGCGTGGTCACCGACGGTCTCGACCGCCTGACCGAAGGCGCCACGGTGGAAATTGTCGCCGCACAGAGTACCGCCACGCACAGCACGCGCGCGGCGCAACCGGCTCGCGGAGAACGTCAATAATGCAGGTGATGCCTCCCGACGCCAGCGGCGGCCCGTCACGCCAGTTTATTCTGCGCCCGGTGGCCACCACGCTGCTGATGATCGCAATTTTGCTGGCCGGCGTGCTGGGCTATCGCTTCCTGCCAGTTTCCGCGCTGCCGGAAGTCGATTACCCGACCATTCAGGTCGTCACGCTCTATCCCGGCGCCAGCCCGGATGTGGTGACCTCGTCGATTACCGCGCCGCTGGAGCGTCAGTTCGGGCAGATGTCCGGCCTGAAGCAAATGGCGTCGCAAAGCTCCGGCGGTGCCTCGGTGATTACGCTGCAGTTCCAGCTGACGCTGGCGCTCGACGTTGCCGAACAGGAAGTGCAGGCGGCGATCAACTCTGCCACTAACCTGCTGCCTAACGATCTGCCAAATCCGCCGGTGTACAGCAAAGTGAATCCGGCCGATCCGCCAATCATGACGCTGGCCGTTACCACCACCAGCATGCCGCTGACGCAGGTGCAGGACATGGTGGAGACGCGGGTGGCGCAGAAGATTTCCCAGGTCTCCGGCGTCGGTCTGGTCACGCTCTCCGGCGGCCAGCGCCCGGCAGTGCGGGTGAAGATGAACGCTCAGGCGCTGGCGGCCCTCGGCCTTACCAGCGAGACGGTGCGCACCGCCATCAGCAACGCCAACGTCAATTCGGCGAAAGGCAGTCTTGATGGCCCAACGCGCTCCATCACGCTGTCAGCCAATGACCAGATGACCTCCGCGGAGGATTACCGCAAGCTGATCGTCAGCTACAGCAACGGCGCGCCGGTGCGGCTGGGCGACGTCGCCACGGTTGAACAGGGCGCAGAAAACAGCTGGCTGGGCGCCTGGGCCAACCGTCAGCCGGCGATTGTGCTGAACGTGCAGCGCCAGCCGGGCGCCAATATTATCGCTACCGCTGACAGCATCCGCGCGCTGCTGCCGTCGCTGACCGCCACGCTGCCGAAGTCGGTTGACGTCAAACTGCTCACCGATCGCACCACCAACATTCGCGCCTCGGTAGCGGATACCCAGCATGAGCTGATGCTGGCCATCGGGCTGGTGGTGATGATCATCTATCTGTTTCTGCGCAACGTCCCGGCCACCATTATTCCGGCGGTCGCGGTGCCGCTGTCGCTGGTCGGCACCTTCGCCGCCATGTATTTCCTTGGCTTTTCGATCAATAACCTGACGCTGATGGCGCTGACCATCGCCACCGGCTTTGTGGTCGATGACGCCATCGTGGTAATCGAGAACATCTCGCGCTACATCGAAAAAGGCGAAAAGCCGATGACCGCCGCGCTGAAAGGTGCCGGTGAGATTGGTTTCACCATCATCTCCCTCACCTTCTCGCTGATCGCGGTGCTGATTCCGCTGCTGTTTATGGGCGACGTGATTGGCCGTTTGTTCCGCGAGTTCGCCGTGACGCTGGCGGTGGCGATTCTGATCTCGGCGGTGGTCTCGCTGACGCTGACGCCGATGATGTGCGCGCGCATGCTGAGCGCCGAATCGCTGCGCAGGCAGAACCGTTTCTCCCGCGCCAGCGAGGCGATGTTCGATAAGGTGATTGCCGGCTATGGCCGCTGGCTGACGCGCGTGCTGCGCCATCCCTGGCTGACGCTGTCGGTGGCGCTTGGCACACTGCTACTGACGGTGCTGCTGTGGGTGGTGATTCCGAAGGGCTTCTTCCCGCAGCAGGACAACGGCATCATTCAGGGCACGCTGCAGGCGCCGCAGTTGGTTTCTTACGCCAGCATGGCGCAGCGCACCCGCGACGTGGCGTCGATCATTATGAAAGATCCGGCGGTGCAGAGCCTGACCTCGTTCGTCGGCGTGGATGGCACCAACGCGGCGCTCAACAGCGCGCGGCTGCAAATCAACCTGAAACCGCTGGACCAGCGTGACGATCGTATTCCGGCAGTGCAGCAGCGGCTGCAGCAGGCGATCGATCGCCTGCCCGGCGTGTCGCTGTGGCTGCAGCCGGTACAGGATCTGACCATTGATACCCAGGCGAGCCGCACGCCATACCAGTTTACCCTGCAGTCGGGTTCGCTGGAGTCGCTGGGCAGCTGGGTGCCGAAACTGCTGGCACAGCTCAACACCTTGCCACAGCTGCGCAATGTCAGCAGCGACTGGCAGGATCAGGGGCTGGAAGCCTTTGTACGCGTCGATCGCGACAGCGCCAGCCGGCTCGGCATCAGCATGGCCGACATTGATAATGCGCTGTACAACGCCTTTGGTCAGCGCCTGATCTCAACGATTTACACCCAGGCCAATCAGTATCGCGTGGTGCTGGAGCAGGACAACACGCAAACCCCCGGTCTCGCCAGCCTCGACGCGATTCGCTTGAACAGCAGCGACGGCGGCAGCGTGCCGCTCAGCGCCATCGCGCAAGTCGAAGAGCGCCACGCTGCGCTGAGCATTAATCATCTCGACCAGTTCCCGTCGGCCACCTTCTCGTTTGACGTGGCGCACGGCTACTCGCTCGGCGATGCGCTGCAGGCGATCACCACGGCGGAAGATCAGGTCGGCATGCCGGCAGAGATGATGACGCAGTTTCAGGGCAGCACGCTGGCGTTTGAAGCGGCGCTGACCAGCACCATCTGGCTGATCGTCGCGGCGGTAGTGGCGATGTATATCGTGCTCGGCGTGCTGTATGAGAGCTTCATCCACCCGATTACCATTCTGTCGACGCTGCCCACCGCCGGCGTTGGTGCGCTGCTGGCGCTGATGCTGAGCGGCAACGAGCTGGATATCATCGCCATCATCGGCATCATTTTGCTGATCGGTATCGTGAAGAAGAACGCCATCATGATGATCGACTTCGCGCTGGCCGCCGAGCGTGAACAGGGCATGGCGCCGCGTGAGGCGATCTATCAGGCCTGTCTGCTGCGCTTCCGGCCGATTCTGATGACCACGCTGGCGGCGCTGCTTGGCGCGCTGCCGCTGATGCTTAGTACCGGTGTCGGCGCGGAGCTGCGTCGTCCGCTCGGCATCGCCATGGTCGGTGGCCTGGTATTGAGCCAGGTGCTGACGCTGTTTACCACCCCGGTGATCTATCTGCTGTTTGATCGCCTTGCCCACGCCACGCGCCGGCGTCTGAAAGGCACGGAGGCGCAGTCGTGAAGTTTTTCGCCCTGTTTATCCATCGGCCGGTTGCCACCACGCTGCTGACGCTGGCGATTGCGCTGGCGGGCATTCTTGGCTTCCGTCTGCTGCCGGTGGCGCCGCTGCCGCAGCTGGATTTCCCGGTGATTCTGATTTCGGCCTCGCTGCCCGGCGCGTCGCCGGAAACCATGGCGGCCTCGGTCGCCACGCCGCTTGAGCGCTCGCTGGGGCGCATTGCCGGCGTCAGTGAAATGACCTCCACCAGCTCGCTGGGCAGCACGCGCATCATTCTGGTGTTTGATTTCGACCGCGACATCAACGGCGCGGCGCGCGACGTGCAGGCGACGATCAATGCCGCCCAGAGCCTGCTGCCGACCGGTATGCCCAATCGCCCAACCTACCGCAAAGCCAACCCGTCTGATGCGCCGATCATGATCCTCACCATGACCTCGGACATTTATAATCCCGGTCAGCTGTATGATTACGCATCGACGCAACTGGCGCAGAAGCTGTCGCAGATTGATGGCGTCGGTGATGTCACGGTGGGCGGCAGTTCGCTGCCGGCGGTGCGCGTCGACCTCAATCCGCAGGCGTTGTTTAATCAGGGCGTGTCGCTGGATGCAGTGCGCACCGCCATCAGCAACGCCAACCAGCGCCGTCCGCAGGGTGCCATCGACGATACCCAGCAGCGCTGGCAGGTACGGACCAACGATGAGCTGCAAACCGCCAGCGTCTACCAGCCGCTGGTGGTGCATTACAACAACGGCGCGGCGGTGCGGCTGAGCGATGTGGCGAACGTGCAGGATTCGGTGCAGGACGTGCGCAACGCCGGGATGACCAACGGTAAACCGGCGGTGCTGCTGGTGGTGCGCAAGTCGCCGGACGCCAACATTATTGATACCGTCGACCGCATCCGGGCGGAAATGCCGGAGCTGCATGAGGTGATCCCGGCGGCTATCGACCTGCAAATCGCCCAGGACCGCTCGCCCACTATCCGCGCCTCGCTGCATGAAGTGGAGCAGTCGCTGGTGATCGCCGTGGCGCTGGTGATTCTGGTAGTGTTTTTCTTCCTGCGCGACGGCCGCGCCACGCTGATTCCGGCGGCGGCGGTACCGGTGTCGCTGATTGGTACCTTCGCCGCCATGTACCTGTGCGGCTTCAGCCTGAATAACCTGTCGCTGATGGCGCTGACCATCGCCACCGGCTTTGTAGTGGATGACGCCATCGTGGTGCTGGAGAACATCGCGCGCCACGTCGAAGCCGGCATGAAGCCGCTGCAGGCGGCACTCACCGGGGTGCGCGAGGTGGGCTTTACCGTGCTGTCGATGAGCCTGTCGCTGATTGCGGTGTTCCTGCCGCTGCTGATGATTGGCGGTATTATTGGTCGCTTCTTCTCGGAGTTTGCCATCACGCTGTCGGTGGCGATTCTCATCTCGCTGTTTATCTCCATCACCCTGACGCCGATGATGTGCGCGTATCTGCTGAAACCGCAGGCGAAGCGCAGCCAGCCGCGCACGCGCGGTTTTGGCCGCGTGCTGCTGGCAGTGCAGCAGGGCTATGCGCGCTCGCTGGGCTGGGTGCTGAACCACGCGATCTGGGTGCTGTTGCTGTTGCTCGGCACCGTCGGGCTGACCATCTGGCTGTTTATCACCATCCCGAAAACCTTTATGCCCGAGCAGGACACCGGCCGTCTCAACGGCTTTATCTCCGCCGATCAGAGCATTTCGTTTCAGGCGATGCGCGGCAAGCTGCAGGATTTCATGAATATCATCAAGGCTGACCCGGCGGTCGATAACGTCACCGGCTTCACCGGCGGCTCGCGCACCAACAGCGGCTCGATGTTTGTGTCACTCAAGCCGCTGTCAGAACGCAGCGAAAGCGCGCAGGAAGTGATCGCCCGCCTGCGTGTGAAGCTGGCGAAAGAACCGGGTGCCAACCTCTACCTCAATGCGGTGCAGGATATTCGCGTCGGCGGACGCGAATCGAACGCCAGCTATCAGTACAGCCTGCTGTCGGATAACCTCGCCGATTTACGTGAGTGGGAGCCGAAAATCCGCCAGGCGTTTGCCGCGCTGCCAGAGCTGGCCGATGTGAACTCGGATCAGCAGGACAACGGCAGCGAAATGGCGCTGACTTACGATCGCGAAAGCATGGCGCGCCTCGGCATCGACGTGTCGGCGGCCAATGCGCTGCTGAATAACGCCTTCGGTCAGCGGCAAATCTCCACCATCTACCAGCCGCTGAATCAGTACAAAGTGGTGATGGAGGTGGATCCGCGCTATACCCAGGATGTCAGCGCGCTGGATCAGATGTTCGTGATCAACAGTGACGGCAAAGCGATTCCGCTGAGCTGGTTTGCCAAATGGCAGCCGGCCAACGCGCCGCTGTCGGTCAACCATCAGGGGCTGTCGGCGGCCTCGACCATCTCGTTTAACCTGCCGGAAGGGGTCTCGCTGTCGCAGGCGTCAGAGGCCATTGACCGCACCATCACGGCGATTGGCGTGCCGTCCAGCGTGCGCGGCAGCTTCGCCGGCACCGCGCAGGTATTTCAGGATTCGCAGTCGAACCAGCTGTGGCTGATGCTGGCGGCGATTGCCGCGGTGTATATCGTGCTCGGCATTCTGTATGAGAGCTACGTGCATCCCCTGACGATTCTCTCTACCCTGCCCTCGGCGGGCGTCGGCGCGCTGCTGGCGCTGCAGCTATTTAATACGCCGTTCAGCCTGATCGCGCTGATCGGCATCCTGCTGCTGATCGGCATTGTGAAAAAGAACGCCATCATGATGGTGGATTTCGCGCTGGAGGCGGAGCGCAACGGCAATCTGTCGGCGCGCGACGCCATTTTCCAGGCGTGCCAGCTGCGTTTCCGCCCGATTCTGATGACCACGCTGGCGGCGCTGTTTGGTGCGCTGCCGCTGGTGCTGACCAGCGGGGACGGCGCGGAGCTGCGCCAGCCGCTGGGCATCACCATTGCCGGTGGGCTGGTGATGAGCCAGCTGCTGACGCTGTACACCACACCGGTGGTGTACCTGATGATGGATAAACTGCGCCGTCGGAAAAAGCAGCCGCGGTTGATAACGGAGCCATAACGCCATACCTGCACTAAGCGTAGCGGCGCAATTCAACGCGCGATAAATCGCGCCGCTACGCGACCTGCGGCTGATGAAACTGTTAACACGGGATGACCATGAACGCACAAACCGCCACCGTCCGCTGGCAACTGTGGATTGTGGCCTTCGGCTTTTTTATGCAGACGCTGGATACCACGATTGTGAACACCGCGATTCCGGCGATGGCCCACGATCTCAACGTCAGCCCGCTGCATATGCACTCGGTGATTGTCTCCTACGTGCTCACCGTGGCGGTTACGCTACCGCTCAGCGGCTGGCTGGCGGACCGCTTTGGCGTGCGCAACATCTTCTTCTGCGCCATCGTCCTGTTCAGCCTCGGTTCGCTGCTGTGTGCCTTCGCCACCTCACTCGACCAGCTGGTGATGGCGCGCGTGGTCCAGGGCATTGGCGGCGCGATGATGGTGCCGGTCGGCCGGCTGACGGTGATGAAGATCGTGCCGCGTGAGCAGTACATGTCGGCCATGACCTTTGTCACCCTGCCCGGCCAGATTGGCCCGCTGCTCGGCCCGGCGCTGGGCGGCATTCTGGTGGAGTATGCCAGCTGGCACTGGATCTTCCTGATCAACATTCCGGTCGGCATTATCGGTGCCATCGCCACGCTGCTGCTGATGCCGAACTACACCATGCAGACGCGACGCTTTGACTTCCTCGGTTTTGTGCTGCTGGCGGTGGGCATGGCTACGCTGACGCTGGCGCTCGACGGCCAGCGCAGCGCCGGCGGCTCACCGCTGCTGCTGTGCCTGCTGATTCTGCTGGGGGTGTTTTCCCTGCTGTTCTACCTGATGCACGGTCGCAACAACGATAACGCGCTGTTTAGCCTGAAGCTGTTTGATAACCGTATTTACGCCATCGGCCTGCTCGGCAGCTTCACCGGCCGCATTGGCAGCGGCATGCTGCCGTTTATGACGCCGATTTTTCTGCAGGTGGGCCTCGGCTTTAGCCCGTTCCACGCCGGGCTGATGATGATCCCGATGGTGCTGGGCAACATGGGCATCAAACGCGTGGTGGTGCGCATCGTAAATCTGTTTGGCTATCGTAACGCGCTGGTGGGCGGCACGCTGGCGCTGGCACTGGTGGTGCTGCTGTTTCCCGTGGTGGCGCTGCTCGGCTGGATCTGGCTGCTGCCCGTGGTGCTGCTGTTGCAGGGCATGGTCAATGCCATCCGCTTTTCGTCCATGAATACCCTGACGCTGAAAGAACTGCCGGACGAGCTGGCCTCGAGCGGCAATAGCCTGCTGTCGATGATCATGCAGCTGTCGATGAGTATCGGCGTCACCGTGGCTGGTCTGCTGCTCGGCGCTTTCGGCCATGGCGCGGTGAGCGACAGCGCCGCGACCCATCAAACCTTTATGTACACCTATTTGTGCATGGCGCTGGTGATTGCGCTGCCGGCGCTGGTGTTCTGGCGCGTACCCGCCGATGTGAGTAAAAACGTGGACCTGAGAGGCAGGAGAAAAGGATGAAGCAGCCGGTAAAACTCGGCATCAGCGCCAAACTGTTTATGGCGATTTTTTCCACCTGCATGCTGGTGATCATCACCATGCACTGGGGCGTGCGCCTCAGCTTTGAGCATGGCTTTGTCGATTACATCAAAAAGGGCAACGAGCAGCGCCTGACGCTGCTGAGCGATGCGCTGGCCGATCAATACGAACAGCACGGTAGCTGGGATTTTTTGCGTAACAACGACCGGCTGATTTTCACCATTCTGCGCTCGCTGGAACAGAATCCCGGCAGCGGCACGCAGCTGCCGCCGCACGGCTGGCGCACCCAGTTCTGGATTATCGATCAGCAGTACAAAATATTGTCCGGCCCGCGCTCGCCGGTGCCGCCGGAAGGTTCGCGCCGCAATATCACCACCAGTAACGGCAAGGTTGTTGGCTGGGTGATTGCCTCGCCCGCCGAGCGGCTGACGCGCAGCACCGATATCAACTTTGACCATCAGCAGCGTCAGACCAGCTGGCTGATTGTCGGCCTCACCACGCTGCTGGCCGCGCTGGTCACCTGGCTGCTGGCGCGCGGCCTGCTGGCGCCGGTGAAACGGCTGGTGGACGGCACCCATCAGCTGGCGGCGGGCAAATTTACCACCCGGGTGGAGGTTGGCAGCAGCGACGAAATTGGTCAGCTGGCGCGCGACTTCAACCAGCTGGCGCGCTCGCTGGAGAAAAATGAGAGCAACCGGCGCGCCTTTATGGCCGATATTTCCCATGAGCTGCGTACGCCGCTGGCGATTTTGCGCGGTGAACTGGAGGCGATGCAGGATGGCGTGCGCAAGCTGACGCCCGACGCCATCAGTTCGCTGCAGAGCGAAGTCGCGCTGCTGACCCAGCTGGTGGAAGACCTGCACCAGCTGTCGCTCTCCGACGCGGGCGCCCTCGCCTACCGCAAACAGCCGGTGGATCTGGTCAGTCTGCTGGAGGTGGTGGCGGGCAGTTTTGGCGAACGCTATCGCAGCCGGGGGTTGATGCTCAGCCTGATGCTGCCGGCGCAGGCCAGCAGCTTTGGCGATCCGGACCGGCTGATGCAGCTGTTTACTAACCTGCTGGAAAACAGCCTGCGCTACACCGATGCCGGCGGCACGGTGCAGCTCAGTATGCAGCTCAGCGGCGAGCAGTGGCAGCTGCAGTTTGTCGACAGCGCACCGGGCGTCGAGCGCCAGCAGCAGGCACAGCTGTTTGAGCGCTTCTTCCGCGCCGAAAGCTCGCGCAATCGCGCCAGCGGCGGCTCCGGGCTCGGTCTGGCGATCTGCAAGAATATTGTTGAGGCGCATGACGGCAGCATTAATGCGGCTGACTCTGATTTAGGTGGGCTGAAAATCACGCTAAACTTGCCGTATGTTCCTCACTAGACACCCTTTATGAGCACGGAAAATAGCGATCCCCTGATTCTTGTTGTGGAAGACGAACCCAAACTGGCGCAGCTGATGATTGATTATCTGCAGGCGTCAAACTACCGCACGCATCACCTCGCCGATGGCAACGCGGTACTGAGTTATGTGCAACAAACGCCGCCAGACCTGATGCTGCTGGATTTGATGCTGCCGGGCCGTGACGGCCTGACGCTGTGTCGGGAAATCCGCCGCTTCTCCGAGCTGCCGATTATCATGGTGACCGCACGCACGGAAGAGATCGATCGCCTGCTTGGGCTGGAGATTGGCGCTGACGACTATATCTGCAAACCCTTCAGCCCGCGTGAAGTGGTGGCGCGGGTGAAAACCATTCTGCGCCGGGTGAAACGTTCGCCAGAAGAGGCGCAGCTGGCCTCGCATCTGCTGATCGATGAAGGACGTTTCCAGGCCAGCTGGCGCGAACAGCCGCTGGAGCTGACGCCCGCCGAGTTCCGCCTGCTGAAAACCCTGGCGCTGGAGCCGGGCAAAGTGTTCTCGCGCGAGCAACTGCTGAACCATCTGTATGACGACTATCGCGTGGTCACCGATCGCACCATCGACAGCCACATCAAGAACCTGCGGCGCAAGCTGGAGAACCTTGATGCCGAACAGCCGTTTATTCGCGCCGTGTACGGCATGGGATATCGCTGGGAAGCGGATGTGGGCCGCCTGCTGTAACCGCTTAGATTGATCCAGGTCAATTTACATCGGGAGTCGCCCTGCCTACAATTCCCCACCTTTTGCAGGGCCGCCTGACGCGGCCGCTGCACGTGCCATCCGTGATGGCATGCTGACCTGACATCAGTGAGAACTTCCCATGCTTAAACCCGAACTGCTTTCGCCGGCAGGCACGCTGAAAAATATGCGTTACGCCTTTGCCTACGGCGCCGACGCGGTGTATGCCGGCCAGCCGCGCTACAGCCTGCGCGTGCGCAATAACGAATTCACCCATGAAAACCTCGCTAAAGGCATCAGCGAAGCGCACGCGCTCGGCAAGAAGTTTTACGTGGTAGTAAACATTGCCCCGCACAACGCCAAGCTGAAAACCTTTATCCGCGATCTGACGCCGGTTATCGAGATGCAGCCGGATGCGCTGATCATGTCCGATCCCGGCCTGATCATGCTGGTGCGCGAAGCCTTCCCGCAGATGCCGATTCACCTGTCGGTGCAGGCTAACGCGGTGAACTGGGCCACGGTGAAGTTCTGGCAGCAGATGGGGCTGACGCGCGTGATTCTGTCGCGCGAGCTGTCGCTGGAGGAGATCGCCGAAATTCGCCAGCAGGTGCCGGAGATGGAGATCGAAATCTTTGTCCACGGCGCGCTGTGCATGGCCTACTCCGGCCGCTGCCTGCTCTCTGGCTATCTGAATAAGCGCGATCCTAATCAGGGCACCTGTACCAACGCCTGCCGCTGGGAATATAACGTGGCCGAAGGCCAGCAGGATGAGGTCGGCAACATTGTTGGCTTCCATCAGCCGGTTGCAGTGCAGCCCGCGACGCTCGGCGTCGGTCAGCCTACCGATCGGGTATTCCTGCTGGAAGAGAAGATGAAGCCAGGCGAGGTGATGAGCGCGTTCGAAGATGAGCACGGCACTTACATCATGAACTCGAAAGATCTGCGCGCGGTGGCGCACGTCGAACGCCTGAGCCAGATGGGCGTGCATTCGCTGAAAATTGAGGGCCGCACCAAATCGTTCTACTACTGCGCGCGCACCGCGCAGGTGTACCGCCGCGCAATCGACGATGCGGCCGCCGGCAAACCTTTCGATCCGGCACTGCTGGAGACGCTGGAAGGGCTGGCGCACCGCGGCTATACCGAAGGTTTTTTGCGTCGCCACACCCATGACAGCTATCAAAACTACGAGCAGGGTTTTTCCATTTCGGAGCGTCAGCAGTTTGTGGGTGAATTTACCGGTGAACGGCGCGGTACGTGGGCGCAGGTGGCGGTGAAGAACAAATTCATGCTGGGCGATAGCGTGGAGATCATGACGCCGGACGGCAATCTCAACTGCACGCTGCAGGCGATGCAGAATGACAAGGGTGCCGCGGTTGAGGTGGCGCCGGGAGATGGTCATCGCGTCTGGATCAGCGTGCCGGAGGGGGTCGATCTGGCCTATGCGCTGCTGCTGCGCAATTTTACCGACGGTAACAGCACTTACGATCCGCACGGTAAAAATCGCACTAAATGAAAAGAAAACGGCGAAGTTAGAACAGGATCACAGACCGCCGCTTCGCCGCGCTTTAGAATCGCGCCTGCTGCTAACGAGTAACAACAAACAGCAGGTAGTACCAGGAACCACCTCATTCACCCGCCCGGCTCCCCCGTGCGGGTTTTCTTTTTTTCATCGTTCGCCGATAAAGTTCCCGCCGCAGCTATGCTATAACCACAGCTCTGTCTTACTCATCAGGGAAGCGATAATGCAAAATAAACCCCTCACTTTGCTGATTCTGAATGGAAAAGGCGCAGGCAATGAAGAATTGCGTGCCGCCGTGAATACCCTGCGCGACGAAGGCTTTAACCTGGCGGTGCGCGTGACCTGGGAAAAAGGCGACGGTGACCGCTACGTGCAGGAAGCGCTGCAGCTGCAGGCGGAAACCGTGGTGGCTGGCGGCGGCGATGGCACCATCAATGAGATTGCCACCGCGCTGGCCGCCCTGCCGCCAGCGCAGCGGCCGGTGCTGGGGATTTTACCGCTTGGCACCGCCAACGATTTTGCTACCAGCGCCGGTATCCCGGCAGAAATGGAAGCGGCACTGCGGCTGGCGGTACTGGGCAAAGCCACGGCCATCGATCTGGCGCGGGTGAACGGCGACCGTTACTTCATCAACATGGCGACCGGCGGTTTTGGCACGCGCATCACTACGGAAACGCCGGAGAAACTGAAATCGGCGCTGGGCGGCGTCTCCTATTTTATTCATGGCCTGATGCGCGTTGATGCCCTGAAGCCGGACAGCTGCGAAATCAGCGGACCGGGCTTTCACTGGCAGGGTGACGCGCTGGTGATTGGCATTGGCAATGGCCGTCAGGCCGGTGGCGGACAGCGGTTATGTCCGGAAGCGCTGATCAACGACGGACAGCTCAATCTCAGCATCGTAACCGCCCAGGAGCTGCTGCCAACGCTGCTGCACTCGCTGACGCGCGACGATGAAAACCCGAACATTGTCGCGGCACAGCTGACGTCACTGACCATCCGTTCACCGCATGAGATGACCTTTAACCTCGACGGCGAGCCGCTGTCCGGCAGCGAGTTTGTGATTGAGGTGCAGCCCGGCGCGCTAAGCTGCCGCCTGCCGCCGCAGTGTGCGTTGCTGGCGTAATCATTGGAAAATTCCTGCATTATCCCGGTGCGCATAAATGCGCACCCTGTGAGGCTCGTCATCCCTGCACGCACCGTGTAGGGTCGCCATTCATGGCGACCGGTTACGTGCGTCTGCGGCTGACGCTCTGCATCACACCTTCATCCAGCGGCGCTCCACGGCGGAAATCGCCACCGCTTCCAGCACCTTCTGCACCTGCAGCCCTTCGGCAAAATCCGGCCACATGCGATCGCCGGCGGCGATGCCGTTGATCAGATCGCGAATCTCGACCGTTTTCTGATCGTTAAAACCGATGCCGTGACCGGCCGAGACGCAGAAGCTGGCGTAATCGGGGTGCGCCGGACCGGTGAGAATGGTTTTAAAGCCCTGGCGACCGGCCGGATCGTCGTGCAGATACAGTTCCAGCTCAGCCATGCGCTCCTGCGTGTAGCGCAGCGTGCCTTTGGTGCCGGTCACCACATAAGTCAGCCCCATCTTGCTGCCGCAGGCGATACGCGAGGTTTCAATCACGCCGTGCGCGCCATTTTTAAAGCGCAGCAGCGCGCTGGCCTGATCTTCATTTTCCACCGGCAGCAGACGTGACGGCGCCTTCGGATCCGG
The DNA here is from genome assembly GCF_008632015.1 of Pantoea sp. B_9. Taxonomy (NCBI): domain Bacteria; kingdom Pseudomonadati; phylum Pseudomonadota; class Gammaproteobacteria; order Enterobacterales; family Erwiniaceae; genus Pantoea; species Pantoea sp. B_9. Next base: position 261,267 of record NZ_VWVL01000002.1, read on the forward strand.
TCGCTGTTTGATCACCGTCATCATGTCACCGCTCACCTCATCAATATCACCGACCAGATAGTGCGCCATGTTGACGATATGCGCCGCCAGATCGCCAAGCGCGCCGAGACCGGCCAGCGCTTTCTGGCAGTGCCAGTCGAGCGGCGTCTCCGCGCGCGCCAGATAATCTTCGTTATGGGTGCCGTAAAAGTGCACCACTTCGCCGATCTCACCGCGCGCAATAATCTCCCGCGCCAGCTGGCTGGTGGGGTTTTTCATGTAGTTGAAGCCCACCAGGGTTTTCACCCCCGCCTGCTCTGCCGCCTGCACCATCTCTTCGGCATCGGCCACCGAGAGCGACAGCGGCTTTTCGGAGTAAACGTGCTTGCCGTGGCGAATCGCCTCCAGCGCCATCTCTTTGTGCAGGAAATTGGGCGCGCAGATATCGACTACGTCGATGTGCGGATCGCGCACCAGCTCGCGCCAGTCGCCCGTCGAACGGGCAAAGCCAAACGTCGCCGCCTGCTGCGCCGCCAGCGCCGGATTCACCTCTGCCAGCATCTCGCGCACAATCTCGCCCTTCAGGGCGAACACCGTGGGTGCCTGCGCATAGGCAATCGCGTGACAACGCCCAATATATCCACTGCCAATCATACCGATTCTGACTTTGTTCATGCTGCACCTGCGGTTCACGGGGATGAGTTTCACGGAATATATGTTTCGTTTTGGGCGGCGACAACGGCGAAATGAAATATCTGTGATCATACATGCGAGGTATCTGACAGAAGCGACAAATCAGAATGTAATTTTGCATAGCATTGGTGACATCTCTCACAATCAGGCACAGTGCTGGCGCTAATTCGCGCCATCGCGCGGGCCCGCGTCGGGCAATTGACGCTTTATTCAGCAGTCAGAAAAAATTGTGAAAAAGAGCTTTGACAAGCCACAGCCTGCCCGATAATATGCGCCCCGTTCCAAACGATTCCTCTGTAGTTCAGTCGGTAGAACGGCGGACTGTTAATCCGTATGTCACTGGTTCGAGTCCAGTCAGAGGAGCCAGATTTAGAAAAGCCTGCTTTTAGAGCAGGCTTTTTGCTTTTCTGCGTTCTGACGTTCAGATACCGCCATACCACTCGTAACCGCGATCTTCCCAGTAGCCGCCGCGTCCGCCCCACAGCTGGGCAAACGAATCCACCACTTTGATTTCCATCAGATACTTGGCGTGCTTGTAACCGAGCTGGCGCTCGACCCGGAGACGCAGCGGCGCACCGTGCGCGACCGGCAGCGGCTGATCGTTCATACGGTAGGCCAGCAGCGTTTGCGGATGCCACGCATCCTGCAGATCGATACTTTCGTAGTAGCGCCCGCTGCCGTCCAGCGTCTGCTCCAGCTCGTCGGCACACAGGAACACTACGTAGCGGGCACCTTGCCGCAGGCGCGCCGCATCCAGCACCAGTCCGAGCGGTACGCCCTGCCATTTGCCAATCGCGCTCCAGCCCTCCACGCAGTCGTGCCGGGTAATCTGTGTGCGACTGGGGAACCGCTGCAGATCGCTGAGCGATAAACTCAGCGGCTGTTGCACCAGCCCGGTGACGCGCAGCCGCCAGTCGGCAAACCCGTTCGCCAGCAAACGCGCATATTCGTCGGAGTCAGGCATTTGCGTGCCGTTGGCGCGGAACAGCGGCGAAATATCGGCCTCGCTGAACTCCGGTGCCAGCCGCTGGCCGCCCAGCAGGCGCTGGCTGGCACGCGTCAGCCGCTCGGTCTGATTGAGCCAGCCGCTGACCGTGTCATTTTGCGTCAGTTGATCGCAACCGCTCAGCAGCGCCGCGCCGGCGCCGGACAGCGCGCCCAGCAGCAGGCGGCGACGCGACAGCTCGATTTTCATGATGGGGTATCCTCTTTGTCGATCGCGTAACGGCCGGTGATCATCGAACGCAGGTTATTGAACACGCCTGACACCAGCACCATCACCACATGCACCAGCACAAACAGCACCAGCAGCGTGGCGGTGATAAAGTGCACCGTGCGCGCCGTCGGACGGCCGCCAAACAGATCGGGTAAAAACGGCAGCGCCGCATCCAGCGCTGGCGACAGGGTTAATCCACTGAGCAGCATCAGCGGCAACAGTATGAAGATCACCAGCAGATAGCTGAGTTTCTGCAACGCGTTATAGCGCCGCGCCGCTTCACCGCGGGCGAAGCGCAGCCGGGCGTGGTCGCAAATCTCCTGCCACAAATGACGCGCGCCCAGCTGCTGACGGTCGGGCAACAGATCGCGGCGAAAGTGCCGGTGCCAGAAACCGTGCAGCAGATAAATCACGCCGTTGAACAGCAGCAGCCAGGCAAAAAAGAAGTGCCAGTGGCGACCGGCTCCCAAATCCTGCCACGACGGCAGCGTCAGCCAGCCGGGGAACGCGCGCGCCGTCAGCGTACCCTCCAGCTTCGAGACACCGAGCACGCCGGTGGTATTCAGTTGCAGCGAGCCGAGCCGGACAAATCCCTGCTGCTGACGATTGCCGATTTCAAACACCGGCTGCTCATGGTCCGCGCCATACAGGCCAACATACAGACGCGGATGCGCATTAAAGATTTGCAGTCCGCTCATCAGCAGTACGGCAAAACACAGGGCGTTGACCCAGTGCGTCACGCGCACCAGCAGCGAATGACGACGGATTAGCGTTTTACTGCGGGAAGGTGAAGGCTGTTGCATCATCAAGCCCCTTACCAGCCAGGCGAGGCCTGGCTGGAGCCGGATTACATCGGCGGCACTACGCCGTTTTTGCCGACAATGATATTGCCTGCGGTGAGCTTACCGTCGGCACCCTTCTCGGCCGGAACAAACACCGTGGTGCCGGGTTTCAGGTCATCCGGGGTGGCCGCCGCCAGCGTCACCACCGGCGTACCGGCCGGAATAGCAATTTTTTTCTGATGGCCGTGATAGCTCACCGTCACTTCGCTGTTGTCCACCGAGGTGACGCTATTGGCGACTGTGGCGTTGGTCATTGAGCTGCCCGGCTTCAGATCCCAGCTGAAGTTGCCCTCGCCTGCGCCTTTCAGCTGCGCCGGGAAAATCAGCACTTCGAGCGCGCCATCTCCGCCGCCCGCTTTCGGCAGTGAGGCTATGCCCACGTAATCGCCCTTTTTAATGTCGCTGATGCTGGCCTTCGCCACCGCAGACACCATCGCGCCTGGCTTCATGGCCACGCTGACCTCCGATCCTTCGCGTGACTTGATAGTGAGCTGCTGCCCGTTTACCGATTCAACAACGCCACGTACCTGCACTTTTTGCCCTGCCATCTCTGCCGCCATCGCCGGCGACAGCGTGGCGCCGGCCAGCAGTGAACCGGCAATCAGCAGTGAAAGGCGTTTGTAATGTGATAAGACCGTCATGGAGTGTTCCTTTTGATGATAAGCGCTGCCTCAGCGGCAGCCCTGTGCCAGAAATCATTCAACCTGAAGCGCAATAACATTGCGGCAAAAGGCGCTGGAAAACAAACCTACTAGTTGGTAGATTAAAAAACAAGATAATTTTTCACCCTGTACTTTGTCATGTCATTATTTTGTCTTAGCCTGAGCCTCGCGCAGATCCAGCGCCTGGGTTGAACATTGGGAGCATCAGTATGGAAATGCAGTTACGATCGGCCACGTTAGCGCTGCTGATTTGCAGCTGTTCCGCCGCCGCGGCAGAACTCAGCAGTCCTTCGCCGGGCCAGCTTATTAACACGCGTTTGTCTTACATGAAGGATGTGGCGGGTTATAAAGCGCAGCATCATCAGCCGATTGAAGATTTGGGTCAGGAGCGCAAGGTGCTGGACAAAGCCCTGGCGGAAGCGCGTGAGCTGGGTCTGGACGATGCCACGGTGCAGCCGTTTATTCAGGCACAGATGGACGTGGCGAAAGCGGTGCAGTATCGCTATCGCGCCGACTGGCTGGCGACGCCGGAGCCGCACTGGCAGCCGCGTCCGCTGGATGAGGTGCGCAAAAGCATTGGTCATTACAGCGACGCGATTCTGACGCAGCTTGCCGCGCAGTTGAAACAGGGCGCGACGCTGCAGGCACCACAGAAGGCCGAATTTATGCGCGACATTCAGCAGCGCAACGTGTCATCGCAGGATAAAGAGCTATTGTGGCGCACGCTCAGCGCGGTAACGTTACGGCAGCCGTAATGTTGCGCGGCGAACGTGCCGTCGATCGCAGCAGGCCTGTCATTTTGCTGCGTTTTTCCCGGTTGCCATAAATGGCGAGCCTGCAAACTGGCTAATGACCTTACAGGGTGCGCAGTGATGCGCACCGCAACGCCATTCTGAAACTTCTCTTTGCAACTACCCCATCCGCTCTGTGATTGCGTTCACAACTCTGCAACAGCAACTTGTATGGTAGTATTATTACGCGTATTTTTTCATCATTACTGTCGCGTTATTGCTGGTGCGCCGCGCCTTCAGGCCACCAGCCAGGAGTAAATGATGAAAAGTGTGGTGATTGAACAACCGGGTAAACTGCTGCTGGCCGAGCGCGCGCTGCCACAGCCCGCCGCTGATGAAGTACGGGTAAAAGTGAAATTTGCCAGCATCTGTGGCTCTGACGTGCACATCTGGCACGGTCACAATCCATTTGCCCGCTATCCGCGCGTGATCGGCCATGAGTTCTTTGGCGTGATTGACGCGGTCGGACAGGACGTTGATGCCAGCCGGCTGGGCGAGCGCGTGGCGGTCGATCCGGTGGTGAGCTGTGGCCACTGCTATCCCTGCTCCGTTGGCCGTCCTAATGTCTGTCAGTCGTTGCAGGTGATTGGCGTCCACCGCGACGGCGGCTTCAGCGAGTATGCGGTGGCGCCAGCCCAAAATGCCCATCGCCTGCCGGCGAGCATTCCCGACCAACTCGCCAGCCTGGTTGAGCCCTTCACCATTGCCGCGAATATCACGGCGTTCCTCAAACCGCAGCCACAGGATGTGGCGCTGATTTACGGTGCCGGTCCGATGGGGCTGACCGCCATTCAGGTGCTGAAAGGCGTGTACGGCGTACAGCAGGTGCTGGTGGTCGACCGCCTGCCGGAGCGGCTGGCGCTGGCGCAGCAAAACGGTGCCGATCGCCTGTTCAACAACAGCGAGATCCCGCTGGCGGCGCAGCTGGAAGGCGTTCAGCCGACGCTGATTATCGACGCCGCCTGCCATCCGGCGATCCTCGCTGAAGCGGCTGCGCTGGCCTCGCCGGCGGCGCGCATCGGCCTGCTCGGGTTTTCTGCTGAGCCGTGCAGCCTGACGCAGCAGGCGTTGACCAGCAAAGAGCTGTCGCTGTTTACCTCGCGCCTGAACAGCAACCGCTTCCCGCAGGTGATTGCGTGGCTGGAACAGGGGCTGATCAAGCCGGAGAAACTGGTCACCCACTATTTCCCGCTGGCGCAGATCGAGCGCGCCATGACGCTATTTGAACAAGACCCACGCACCTGCTGCAAAGTGATCCTGCAAATGGATTGAGTGATGCGCCACACCAGATGTCCCTGACGCCGGTGCGTACCCGCCGGCCACAACAATAATCCCCTGCATAAATCAGGCGCAGCGCCGCGGTCATCAAGGTCATCTCCCCGTGATGCTGCAGCCTGAAGAAGAACAGGGAAACGGAGTTTCTATGCTGAAGAATCTACGCTGGACCCTCGTACTGCTGCTGTTCCTGGTGTATATGATCAACTACCTCGATCGTATTGCCCTGTCGCTCACCGTGCCGCTGGTGGAAAAAGATCTGATGATCAATGCCGAGCAGTTCGGCCTGATCTTCGGCAGCTTCTTCTTCGGCTACGCGCTGTTCAACTTTATTGGCGGTTTAGCCACCGATAAATTCGGCCCGACGATTGTGCTCGGCACCGCCGTCGGCATGTGGTCGCTGTTCTGCGGCATGACCGCGCTGGCGACCGGTTTCTGGTCGATGATGATTCTGCGCGTACTGTTCGGCATGGCGGAAGGTCCGATTTGCGCCTCGGCCAACAAAGCCATCAACGGCTGGTTCCCGAAAAAGCAGGCCGCCACCGCCATGGGCCTGCTGAGTGCCGGTTCCCCGCTCGGCGGCGCGGTCGCCGGGCCGATTGTCGGCTACCTGGCGCTCTCCTTCGGCTGGCGTCCGGCGTTTGTGGTGATCTGCCTGATTGGCCTGGTGTGGATGGCGCTGTGGTTCTTCTTCGCCGCCGATAATCCGGCGCGCAGTAAGCGCGTCTCAGCGCAGGAGCGCGCGCTGGTAGAGAAACTGAAAGCGGAAGAGCCGGCAGATATCATCGACGCGGACGGCAAAGCGCACGGCATGGGCTACTATCTGCGTCAGCCGATTATCCTCGTTACCGCATTCGCCTTCTTCTGCTACAACTACATTCTGTTCTTCTTCCTGAGCTGGTTCCCGGCCTATCTGGTGCAGGCGCACGGGCTGGATATCAAAGCCATGAGCATCACTACCATGATCCCGTGGATTGTCGGCTTCGTTGGCCTGGCGCTGGGCGGCTGGATTTCCGATAAAATCTTTAATATTACCGGTAAGCTGCTGCTATCACGCAAGATTGTGCTGGTAGTGTCGCTGCTGGCGGCAGCGATATGTGTGGCGCTGGCGGGCACCATCAAAGAGGTGAATTCGGCGGTGATCATGATGTCGATCTCCATCTTCTTCCTCTACATCACCGGTGCCATTTACTGGGCGATTATTCAGGATGTGGTGCACAAGAGCCGCGTCGGCAGCATCAGCGGCTTTATTCACCTGATTGGCAGCCTGTCCGGCATTATCGGCCCGATCGTTACCGGCTTCATCGTGCAGCACACCGGCAAATTTGACAGTGCCTTTGTGCTGGCGGGCGTGGTGGCGGCCCTTGGCGCGCTGCTGGTGCTGTTTGTGATTCGCAGCCCGAAAGCCAGCGACAAACCGGTTTCCGTTTAATCGAATGACTCTGCCGGGGCGCCGCGCGCCCCGTTTGCCACAAGGATTATGCATGTTACAACCCGATCGCCTTCCCGCTGACGTACAGCGCCCCCGTTACGACCGCAGCCAGCTGAAAACCCGCATGGTGCACATCGGTTTTGGTGCCTTTCACCGCGCGCATCAGGCGCTGGCCACTGACCAACTGGCGCAGCACGGCAGCGACTGGGGCTACTGCGAAGTGAATCTCAACAGCGGCGCGCTGATCGCCGCTCTGCGCCAGCAGGATTTGCTGTACAGCGTAACCGAAATGGCCGACGACAGCCTGCACACACGCATTGTTGGCGTAATTACCCAGGCGCTGCACGCGAAAAGTGACGGTATTGAGGCGGTGATTGAAGCGATGAGCCAGCCGGAAATCGCCATCGTGTCGATGACGGTCACGGAAAAAGGCTACTGTTCGCTGCCGTCGAGCGGCCAGCTCGACCTGACGCATCCGGACATCATGCACGATGTGGCGCATCCTGACGCGCCGCGCTCGCTGCCCGGCGTGATCCTGGCGGCGATTGAACGCCGTCGCCAGCGCGATCTGCCGCCGTTCAGCGTGATGTCGTGTGACAACATGCCGGAGAACGGCCACGTTACGCGCAATGTGATAACCCAGCTGGCGCAGCGTCGCAGCCCGGCGCTGGCGGATTACATTCAGACCCACCTCACCTTTCCCTCAACCATGGTGGATCGCATCGTACCGGCGATGACCGATGAGGCTTTCGCGACGCTGGAAGCGCGGCTGGGCAGTCGCGATCCGGTGGCGGTGGAGGCCGAACCTTTTTTCCAGTGGGTAATTGAAGATAACTTCGTCAGCGGCCGCCCGGCGTGGGAACAGGCCGGTGCAGAGCTGGTGCGTGATGTGCTGCCGTATGAAGAGATGAAGCTGCGCATGCTCAACGGCAGCCACTCGTTCCTGGCTTATCTCGGCTACCTGGCCGGGTATCAGCTCATCAGCGATTGCATGGCCGATGCGAATTTTCGTCAGGCGGCGCGCGCGCTGATGCTGCAGGATCAGGCACCCACGCTGCGCACGCAGGATGTCGATTTGGTCGCCTATGCCGATTCGCTGATCGCCCGTTACGAAAACCGGGCGATTAAACATCGCACTTATCAAATCGCCACCGACGGTACCCAGAAGCTGCCACAGCGCCTGCTGGATAGCGTGCGCTGGCATCTGCGTAACGGGACGGCCTGTGATTATCTGCTGCTGGGCGTAGCAGGCTGGATGCGCTATATCAGCGGCGTCGATGAGCAGGGCGCGGCGATTGAGATTCGCGATCCGCTCAACGCGCAGCTGGCCAGCATTGTTGCCAACAGCGAGGATGGCCCGCAGCGCGTTGAGGCCTTACTGCGCCTGCAGGCAGTGTTCGGCGACGACTTACGTTATCACACGGTGTTTGTTACGCGGCTTACTGAGCTGTATCAGCAGCTGCGGCTTACCGGTGCACGCGCCACGGTGCAGGCGCTGGTCACAGAAGGCTAAGCCGCCTGCACAAATGTGTAGCGCAGACGCAGCGTGCTGATTAGACTGACGCTTTCTCATCGGGCTGGCGGCGGCCAGCCGTAATACGGATATTGCTGCATGTCGATTGCCTATACCATAACCACCAGCGAACCGGTAAATCAGCAAATTTATCGCTATCTGCGGAAGGATATCGTGACCTGCGTGATCCATCCGGGCTCGCTGCTGTCGGAGAAAGAAGTGTCGGCGCGCTTCAACGTGTCGCGGCAGCCGGTGCGGGAAGCCTTTATCAAACTGGCGGAAGCCGGCCTGGTGCAGGTTCTGCCGCAGCGCGGCACCTTCGTGCGCAAAATCTCCGCCCAGCGCGTGGCCGACGGCCGTTTCATCCGTGAAGCGGTGGAGATCGCCGTGGTTCGTCGCGCCGCGCTGGAGATCGCTGCCACCGGACTGATGGCGCTGGAACACAATCTGCAGCTGCAGCGACTGGCAGCGGAACGCCACGACAGCCAGGCGTTTCTGGCGCTCGACGATGAGTTTCACCGGTTGATTGCCGAAGGCATTGACTGCCTGCTGGCGTGGGAGACGGTGGAGAACATTAAAGCGACGATGGACCGCGTGCGCTTTCTGACGCTGAGCGAAGTGTCGCCGCCGGAGAGCCTGATTCAGCAGCACGAAGAGATTTTTGCCGCGCTGAAAGCGAAGAATGCCGATGCGGCTGAGAAGGCGATGCGGCGACATCTGCAGGAGATGATTCTGACCATCACGCCGATTGCCGAGCGCAACAGCGAATGGTTTGAAGGGCCGTAGTGCTGTGGTGGGTGAGCTTGCGGTGCGGTGTGATGCCCTCACCCCGGCCCTCTCCCACCGGGAGAGGGAGCTGTTCCAGTAAGCTGTCAGAGAATTAACGCATTAAAAAACCGCACAAAACAGTCCCCTCTCCCGCCTGCGGGAGAGGGTTAGGGTGAGGGTGAAAAAAACGCACCTCACACCATCAGGCAATCGTCACATCCTTCGCCAGATACACATCCTGCACCGCATTAATCAGCGCCACGCCCTCTTTCAGCGACTTCTTAAACGCCTTGCGTCCGAGAATCAGCCCCATGCCGCCGGCGCGTTTATTGATCACCGCCGTACGCACCGACTCCGCCACATCGGTCGCACCGGCTGAAGCACCACCGGAGTTAATCAGCCCGGCGCGGCCCATGTAGCAGTTGGCCAGCTGGTAGCGCACCAGATCGATCGGATTCTCACTGGTCAGCTTGCTGTACACGCGCTCATCGGTGTGGCCAAACTTCACCGCGTTATAACCGCCGTTATTCTCCGCCATTTTCTGCTTCACAATGTCGGCACCAATGGTAGCCGCCAGATGGTTAGCCTGGCCGGTTAAATCGGCGCTGGCGTGATAATCCACCCCATCCTTCTTAAAATCGTTGTTGCGCAGATAAGCCCACAACACCGTCACCATGCCCAGCTCGTGCGCGCGCTCGAAGGCCGCTGCAATTTCCTCGATCTGCCGGCGTGACTGCTCAGAGCCAAAATAGATGGTGGCGCCAACCGCAACCGCGCCCATGTTGAATGCCTGCTCGACGCTGGCGTACAGCGTCTGGTCATACTGCGTGGGATAGCTCAGGGTTTCGTTATGGTTTAGCTTGACCATAAACGGGATACGGTGCGCGTAGCGACGTGACACGGAGGCCAGCACGCCATAGGTTGATGCCACACAGTTGCAGCCGGCTTCAATCGCCAGCTCGACGATATTCTTCGGGTCGAAATAGGCCGGATTGGCGGCGAACGAGGCGCCAGCAGAGTGTTCCACGCCCTGATCCACCGGCAGAATCGACAGATAGCCGGTACCCGCCAGACGGCCGGTGTTGTAGAGCGTCTGCATATTGCGCAGAACCGCAGGAGAACGATTGTTATCAATCATCACGCGATCGACATAATCCGCGCCCGGCAAATAAAGGCTGTCCGCTGGAATGGTCATGCAGCGATGTTGAAGAAGCGTATCCGCTTCTTTACCCAATAACTGTACGATGTCCGTCATGTTCGCTCCTGATAAATGGCTGGAAAAGAACCGGCACCTGCCGATTCGCCCCCACAGCCTGGACCGAAACGCGCCAGGCTGGCAAATTGCTGACTCCATTTTTCAGACGGATACGCAGTGAAAAAACGGCAATCTGGCGTTACGCCCTACCACCACTGATGGAAATGATGCACCGGCCCAATGCCGTGGCCGACCTCAAGCGAATCGGCGTGCAGTAGCGCCTGCTGCAGCCAGGCCTTGGCCTCCGCTACGCTGCCCGCCCAGTCCGCATGGCGCGGTCGCAATGCCGCCAGCGCCGCCGACAGCGTACAGCCAGTGCCGTGCGTATGACGGGTGTTAACGCGCGGTGCGGTAAAGCGCTGGCGGCCGGCACGGGTGATCAGCCAGTCCGGGCTTTCCGCATCGCTGAGATGACCGCCCTTCATCAGCACCGCTTCGCAGCCCAGTTCCAGCAGCGCATCGCCCTGCTGCAGCATAGTCGCTTCGTCCTGCGCCATGCGGCAACCCAGCAGCGCCGCGGCTTCCGGCAGATTGGGCGTGATCAGCGATACCTGCGGCAACAGCCGTTCACGAATGCTGGCTACCGCATCGGGCGACAGCAGCGCATCGCCGCTTTTGGCAATCATCACCGTATCCAGCACCACAAACGGCAGGCTGGCGCGTTTCAGCTTCTCTGCCACCACCTCAACGATCGCCGTCTCCGCCAGCATACCGATTTTCGCGGCGTCAATGCGCACGTCGTCCAGCACCGAGTCGAGCTGCGCCGCGACAAATGCCGGTTCGATGCGATACACCGACTGCACGCCGCGGGTGTTCTGTGCCACCAGCGCGGTAATCACGCTGGTACCGTACGCGCCGAGCGCGGAGAAGGCTTTCAGATCCGCCTGGATGCCCGCACCGCCGCTGGGATCGGTACCGGCAATGGTCAATGCATTGATGCGTTTCATGCCGCCACCTCCAGCGTCCACAGCGCATCGAGAAAAGCGGCGACGAAGCTGCCGGGCCCTGCCACGCCGCGCGCGGCCTGCTCTCCCGCCAGTGACATTACGCGGCAGGCCGCTGCCACGTGCTGGATGCGCTCGCCCGGCAGGCTGCTGCACGCCGCGACGACGGCGGATAGCGCACAACCGGTGCCGACCACGCGCGTCATCAGCGGGCTGCCGCCGGGAATTGCCAGCGTCTGGCGGCCATCGGTGACGTAATCGACTTCGCCGGTTACCGCGACGATAGTCGTGCAGCGTTGCGCCAGCTGCTGCGCGGCGTTCAGTGCGGCATCGGCCTGATGCACGCTATCCACGCCGCGTCCGCCCGTGGCCTGGTGGGCTAAGGCGAGAATCTCTGAAGCGTTGCCGCGAATGGCCGCCGGTCGCAGGCTCAGCAGTTGCTGACAGAATTCCGTACGCAGGGTTAGTGCGCCTACCGCCACCGGATCGAGCGTCCACGGCGTGCCGGCCTGATTAGCGGCCTGTACCGCCGCCAGCATCGCATCGCGGCGATCATGGGTTAAGGTGCCGACGTTAATCAGCAGCGCATCGGCAAAACCGGCAAACTGCGCCGCTTCATCGCCATCAATCACCATCGCGGGCGAAGCCTGCAGTGCCAGCAGCACGTTGGCGGTAAAAGTTTGCACCACGTCGTTGGTCATACAGTGCACCAGCGGTGCCTGCTGCCGCAGCAGTTGCAGAGAGTGCGCGAGTTGCGCCGGGGAAAGAGGGTCAGGCTGTGTCATAAGGCTCCCAACCGGCAATCAGGAAGGCGAATGCGGTCAGGCATCTGACTTCCCTACGCTGGCATTATCCAGATCAGGTATTACGGGTATTTCTCAGCCTTCACAAAGAAGGGCACCCCGAGTCATGCACGTCCGTGTCAGACGTGCCTTCACAGCATAAAGGGTCAGCTTAAAGTTGTAAATCCTGCGGCAGGTGCACTTTTTTTGCCGGACAACGATGAGCAAAAATACGTGCGCCATCAATTTTCATGATTTTTTGATCATCAGGAAAATACAAACAAATCGACGGAGATCAATTTTCCCAAAAGCCCTAAAATTCATCAGGATGGTTAATTTAATCTGCCGGGGCAGTATGCGGGAAATAAACAGAAGAAAGCGCGCAACTTGATTAATATCAAACCGGCCGGCGGCGTAACACGGCCTAATTCCCTTCCGGATTTGAAGACCGCTGTTTCACCTTCACCCGGAATCGCTAATGACTTTATTCAGTTTTCTTCCGCACGCGCACCACTGGCACAATATCACCATTTCCCGTCAAGGCGCCGTTGCACCCGGCGGCCGTTACCGGTACTCCACGTACCTCGAAGCCGAATGCAAACGCTGCGGCGAGCGCATCCATAAAATTTATTATCGCGATATCAGCGATGAACAGGCGCGTCGCTGGCTGGGATAAAAAAAGCCCCGCAACACAGGTTGCAGGGCGCTTGCGTGGCTATCGCAAAACTTATTCAGCCGGTTTGGTGCGGATCAGGTAATCAAACGCGCTCAGTGACGCTTTGGCCCCTTCCCCGCTGGCAATGATGATCTGCTTGTACGGCACCGTGGTGCAGTCGCCGGCGGCAAATACGCCTTTCAGGCTGGTTTCGCCTTTAGCGTCGATCAGGATCTCGCCCATGCGGTTGCGCTCTACCGCGCCTTCCAGCCAGTTGGTGTTAGGCAGCAGGCCAATCTGTACGAAGATACCGCTCAGCGCCAGTTCGTGGCTGGTCTGGTTATTGCGGTCGATGTAGGTCAGACCGGTAACTTTACTGCCGTCGCCTTTCACTTCGGTGGTCTGCGCGTTGAGGATCACATCGACGTTTTTCAGGCTGCGCAGTTTATCCTGCAGCACTTTATCGGCGCGCATTTCGCAGGCGAACTCCAGCAGCGTGACGTGCTCGACAATACCGGCCAGATCGATGGCCGCTTCAACGCCGGAGTTACCGCCGCCGATCACCGCCGTGCGTTTGCCTTTAAACAGCGGGCCGTCACAGTGCGGGCAGTAGGTTACACCTTTGGTGCGATACTGCTCTTCGCCCGGAACGCCCATGTTGCGCCAGCGTGCGCCGGTAGCAATGATGATGCTGCGTGATTTCAGCACCGCGCCGGAAGCGGTTTCGATGGCGTGCAGGCCGCCCTCTTTGGCTGCCGGAATCAGCTTGATGGCGCTCTGGGTGTCAATCACGTCAACGTCATAGTCATCAACGTGCGCACGCAGGGAACCGGCAAGCTTCGCCCCTTCGGTTTTCGGCACGGAGATGTAGTTTTCAATGTCAACGGTGTCCAGCACCTGGCCGCCAAAGCGCTCGCCCATCAGGCCGGTACGGATGCCTTTACGCGCCGAGTAGATGGCCGCCGCAGCGCCCGCCGGGCCGCTGCCGACGATCAGCACTTCATAGGCATCACGCTTGTTCAGCTCTTCAGCCGCACGCTTATCCGCGTTGGTGTCTACCTTACCGACGATTTCTGCCAGGCTCATGCGACCCTGACCGAACTCTTTGCCGTTGAGGTAAACCGCCGGCACGCCCATGACGTTGCGTTCGGTGATCTCGTTCTGGAACATGCCACCGTCAATGGCGGTATGACGGATGCGCGGATTGAGCACCGCCATCAGGTTCAGCGCCTGTACCACGTCCGGACAGTTGTGGCACGACAAAGAATAATAGGTTTCGAAATGCAGGTCGCTGTCCAGCGCAACAACCTGATCCAGCAGGCTCTGCGCCTCTTTCGACGGATGTCCACCGGTCTGCAGCAGAGCCAGCACCAGTGAAGTAAATTCGTGGCCCATTGGCGAACCGGCAAAGCGCGGACCGCTATGGCTGCCTGGGTTAGTAATCAGGAATGATGGTTTACGTACCGGTTGATCGTTCTCTTCACGGAAGCTGACTTTATCAGACAGACTCGCGATATCGGTCAGCAGAGTACGGATCTCTGCGGATTTTGCGCCATCGTCCAGTGTGGCAATCAACTCAACCGGTTTCGTTAGTTTCTCAAGGTAGGCCTTGAGCTGGGTTTTTAAATTGGTGTCGAGCATAGTGAGTTCCTGTGAAGAAAATCGGGTGCCGCAGCACCCGATGGAAGAAAGATCAAAGGGCTTAGGTGACTTAGATTTTGCCAACCAGGTCCAGTGATGGAGCCAGCGTTGCGTCGCCTTCTTTCCATTTAGCCGGGCAAACTTCACCTGGATGAGAAGCCACGTACTGAGCCGCTTTCACTTTACGCAGCAGGTCAGACGCGTCACGGCCGATGCCTTCTGCAGTGATTTCGATGGCCTGGATGATGCCTTCCGGGTCAACGATGAAGGTACCGCGGTCAGCCAGGCCTTCTGCTTCACGCATGATTTCGAAGTTACGGGTCAGAGCACCGGTCGGGTCGCCGATCATCGCATACTGGATTTTCGCGATGGTGTCTGAAGAACCGTGCCAGGCTTTGTGGGTAAAGTGCGTGTCAGTTGAAACGGAGTAGATGTCTACGCCCAGTTTCTGGAACTCTTCGTAGTGGTCTGCCACGTCACCCAGTTCAGTCGGGCATACAAAGGTGAAGTCAGCCGGGTAGAAGAAGAAAACACTCCATTTACCTTCAACGTCTTTCTCGGTTACGTCGATGAATTCGCCGTTTTTGAATGCAGCGTTTTTGAACGGTTTGATTTTGGTATTGATGATAGACATGGGTGACCTCCGTTAAAAAGATGTGATGCAGGCTACATAATTTTCGGGCCAACTTCTAATATGCAGACGTTATCAATCAGATAATCAAAAGCTATCAAAGTGCCGACGCCAGATTTGATGCGGCTTGCCGCGGCATTCTACACAGAAAAGCCGCAGAGTTAACAGGCTTTATCTTTGCGCGCGGCAACTGCTATTTTTTTATAAACATTCAATCATCTTTGCTGCACGATTCAACTGCGTGCGCAACGCCGCTAAAAAACGTGCCCGCTTACTCGTCATGGAGTCTGGAAGTGAAAATTCGTCTTTTTGAAGAAGCCGACCGCCCTTTTCTACGCACGCTGTATCTCGCGGCGCGCCGTCATAACTGGACATGGCTGGCCGGCGACGACTGGCAGTTGGAAGATTTCGACGCGATTATTCCCGGTGAAACGGTACTGGTGGCGGAGATCGACGGCCACCGCGCAGGGTTTGCCGGCGTGATGGATAACGATAATTTTTTGCACAGTTTGTATGTTGATCCGGCCTTTCAGGGCCAGGGCGTCGGCAGTGCGCTGCTGAACGCAGTGCAGCAGCGTTTTACCTCCACCGGCGCGCTGAAATGTCTGCTACAGAACGAAGCGGCGCTGCAGTTTTATCAGCAGCACGGCTGGCAGCGCGAAGCGCTGGGAGAGAGTGAACAGGGCCAGTACGTGTTGATGCACCTGCCGCTGGCGTCACGCACCAGCGGCAGCTAAGGCTTAAACCGCGCGGAAGGCGATGTCGCCCGGAATCACCTCACCCTGCCAGTAAAGCTGGGCGGCAACCCGGCCCGCAAGTTCACGATACAGCGCGGTGAATTCACTCTCCGGACGGCGAATCACGGTCGGTTCACCATCGTCGAGATCTTCGCGCAGATTAATGTGCAGCGGCAGCTGAGCCAGCAGGCGGGTGTGATAATCCTCAGCCAGCTTCTGCGCACCGCCGGTACCAAAAATCGGCTCGTGATGGCCGCATTCGCTGCAGATGTGCATGCTCATGTTTTCCACCACGCCCAGCACCGGCACGCTGACTTTTTCGAACATCACCATGCCCTTGCGCGCATCAATCAGCGCAATGTCCTGCGGCGTGGTCACCACCAGCGCGCCGGTCACCGGCACGTTCTGCGCCAGCGTCAGCTGAATGTCACCGGTGCCCGGCGGCATATCCAGAATCAGGTAATCGAGATCCGGCCACAGCGTCTCGTTCAGCAGCTGCATCAGCGCCTTGCTGGCCATCGGTCCGCGCCACACCATGGCGTTATCGTCGGTGACCAGATAGCCGATAGAGTTGGTTGCCAGGCCGTGCGCCATGATCGGTGCCATGTGCGTGCCATCCGGCGAGGTGGGACGCTGCTTTTCGGTGCCGAGCATGTCCGGGATCGACGGACCGTAAATATCCGCATCAAGAATACCGACGCGCGCGCCTTCGGCCGCCAGCGCCAGCGCCATATTCACGGCGGTGCTGGATTTGCCCACGCCACCTTTACCGGAGCTGACGGCGACGATGTTTTTCACCCCGTTGACGCCCGGCTGATTTTTCACGCGTTTCAGGGTGGCGATGTCATGACGCAGCCGCCAGTCGATGGCGCGCGTGTTGGTCAGGCGCAGCAGTTCCGCGCTGGTCTGGGCTTTCAGCGCCTCAAACGCGCTGGCCCAGGCAAATGGCATCACCAGTTCAATGTGCAGCTTGTCGTCGAGCAGCGCCACGTGGCGCAGCGCTTTGAGGGTAGTCAGATTGTGTTGCAGCGTCGGATGCTCAAACTCGCTCAGCACGCCGATAACCACGGCGCGCAACGCTTCAGGTGAATGATGGTCCCGGGATTGTGCGGTCATCCCAACTCCTTATTTAGTCATGACGCCAGACGATGGCGGTGTGCCATCAATCATATCAGATAGGCGCTAAAAGTGACGTGGCCGAGCTGCTGTGTTTACGCCAGAGGGTGCTTCGGTTAACATCTAAGCCCGATTTTTTATTCACGGAATGCTACGCAAATTATGACTCAAGTCGCTAAAAAACTACTGGTAACGTGCGCCCTGCCGTACGCAAACGGCTCTATCCACTTAGGTCACATGCTTGAACACATTCAGGCTGACGTGTGGGTCCGTTACCAGCGAATGCGTGGCAATCAGGTGTTCTTCATCTGTGCGGACGACGCCCACGGCACGCCGATCATGCTGAAAGCCCAGCAGCTGGGTATCGCGCCAGAGCAGATGATTGCGGAAATGAAGCAGGAGCATGAGACCGATTTCGCAGGTTTCAACATCAGCTATGACAATTATCACTCCACGCACGGCGACGAAAACCGCCAGCTGTCTGAGCTGATTTACACGCGCCTGAAAGAGAACGGTTTCATTAAAAACCGCACCATTTCGCAGCTATACGATCCGGAAAAAGGCATGTTCCTGCCTGATCGCTTCGTCAAAGGCACCTGTCCGAAATGTAAATCACCCGATCAGTACGGCGATAACTGCGAAGTGTGCGGCGCGACCTACAGCCCGACCGAGCTGATTGAGCCGAAATCGGTGGTGTCAGGTGCGACGCCGGTGATGCGCGATTCTGAACACTTCTTCTTCGATCTGCCGTCCTTCAGCGCGATGCTGCAGGCGTGGACGCGCTCCGGTGCGCTGCAGGAGCAGGTGGCAAACAAGATGCAGGAGTGGTTTGAAGCCGGTCTGCAACAGTGGGATATCTCCCGCGATGCGCCGTACTTCGGCTTCGAAATCCCTGGTGCGCCGGGCAAATACTTCTACGTCTGGCTGGATGCGCCCATCGGCTACATGGGGTCGTTTAAGAACCTGTGCGACAAACGCGGCGACATCGATTTCGACGAGTTCTGGAAGAAAGATTCCAGCACCGAGCTGTATCACTTCATCGGCAAAGACATCGTCTATTTCCACAGCCTGTTCTGGCCAGCGATGCTGGAAGGCAGCAATTTCCGCAAGCCGACCAACCTGTTTGTGCATGGTTATGTCACGGTGAACGGCGCGAAGATGTCGAAATCGCGCGGCACCTTTATCAAAGCCAGCACCTGGCTGCAGCACCTTGATGCCGACAGCCTGCGCTACTACTACGCGGCCAAGCTCTCTTCGCGCATCGACGATATTGACCTTAATCTGGAAGATTTCGTTCAGCGTGTGAACGCTGACATCGTTAATAAGGTGGTGAACCTCGCCTCGCGCAACGCCGGCTTTATCACCAAACGCTTTAACGGCCAGCTGGCAAGCGAACTGGCAGATCCGGCGCTGTATCAGACCTTTGTTGATGCGTCAGAGAAGATCGGTGAAGCCTGGGCCAGCCGCGAGTACAACCGTGCGATCCGCGAGATCATGGCGCTGGCCGACCTGGCCAACCGCTACGTTGACGAGCAGGCACCGTGGGTGGTGGCGAAACAGGAAGGCCGCGATGCCGACCTGCAGGCGATTTGCTCGATGGGTATCAACCTGTTCCGCGTGCTGATGACCTGGCTGAAGCCGGTACTGCCGTCGCTGAGCGAGCGCGCAGAAGCCTTCCTGCAAAGCGAACTGAGCTGGGATGGCATTGCGCAGCCGCTGCTCAACCACAGCGTAGCGCCGTTTAAAGCGCTGTATGGTCGTATTGAGATGGCAAAAGTGGAGGCGTTGATTGCGGCTTCGAAAGAGGACGCAGCAGCGGCGAACCAGCCGGCGGCAAGCGGTCCACTGGCCGATGCACCAATTGGCGAGACCATCACCATTGATGACTTCGCCAAAGTCGACATGCGCGTAGCGCTGATCGAGCAGGCTGAGCTGGTAGAAGGCTCCGATAAGCTACTGCGTCTGCAGCTGGATCTGGGTGGCGAGAAGCGCCAGATTTTCTCGGGCATTCGCGCCGCTTATCCGGATCCGTCGGTGCTGGTGGGCAAGATGACCATCATCGTCGCCAACCTGGCGCCGCGCAAAATGCGTTTCGGCGTGTCCGAAGGCATGGTGCTGTCTGCCGGCCCTGGCGGCAAAGATCTGTTTGTGCTGTCAGTGGATAGCGGCGCGCAGCCGGGTATGCCGGTGAAGTAAGGGTTGGTGCGCGCTGGCCCTCACCCTAACCCTCTCCCGCCTGCGGGAGAGGGAACCGCTGAGTGCGGGGTTTGGGTTCAGAGCCAGGCCTGCACCTCGTTCGATTGCCTCCCTCTCCCGCTTTTGCCGGTGGGACCGAACAGCGCACGTTGTTAACCTTGTATCAAACCTGCACATAGCAAAATCCCGCACAAGACTACCCCCTCTCCCGCCTGCGGGAGAGGGCTGGGGTGAGGGGAAAACCGCACCGCGCTTATCGCGCCAGCATCAGACAGCGATAAATCTCCGCCATCACCACCTCAAACTCATTAAACTCCTGATGATTCCAGAAGCGCAGCTTTGTGCTGACAGTGAATAGCGGTGCCCAGCCGACTATGCCGGTGTAATAACGGTTGGTGCGCGCTGGCCCTCACCCTAACCCTCTCCCGCTTACGGGAGAGGGAACCGTTAAGTGCGGGGTTTGGGTTCAGAGCCATGCCTTTACATAGCAAAACACCGCACAAGACTACCCCCTCTCCCGCCTGCGGGAGAGGGCTGGGGTGAGGGGAAAACCGCACCGCGCTCATCGCGCTAACATCAGACAGCGATAAATCTGCGCCATCACCACCTCAAACTCATTAACCGCCTGATGATTCCAGAAGCGCAGCTTTGTGCTGTCAGTGGATAGCGGTGCCCAGCCGGGTATACCGGTGAAGTAAGGGGTGGTGCGCTCTGGCCCTCACCCTAACCCTCTCCCGCCTGCGGGAGAGGGAACCGCTGAGTGCGGGGTTTGGGTTCAGAGCCAGGCCTGCACATAGCAAAACCCCGCATAAGACTACCCCCTCTCCCGCCTGCGGGAGAGGGCTGGGGTGAGGGGAAAACCGCACCGCGCTCATTGCGCCAACATCAGACAGCGATAAATCTCCGCCATCACCGCCTCAAATTCATTAAATACCTGATGATTCCAGAAGCGAATAACGCGCCAGCCGCAGCGCTGTAAATACGCCGTGCGTCGGGCATCGTAAGCCTGATCTTCAGGTGCATTGTGCTGTCCGCCATCCAGTTCCACGATCAGCGATCGCTCAACACAGGCAAAATCAACGATATACCCTCCAACAGGATGCTGGCGGCGAAACTTCGCGCCACACACATTTCGGTTGCGTAAATAGCGCCATAGTTTTTGCTCCGCTTGCGGCATCGCCTTTCGCAGCGCGCGCTGCGGTTGCACGGTGTGGTTCATCGCTGCTCCTTCGCTCTGCGCACCAGCTTACGCCGCTTTACTCAGCTTCAAAGCAAAGGTGTTGAAATCCTGAATCTGCATTCCAGTGTGATCGCTAGCACGCTAAGCGCTTAATGCGTATGATGAAGCGCCACGAAAACAGGAGCCTGACATGCCCACCGTGCTATCTGCCTGCTGGCGCTATCTGCGCGCCTTTGCCATCGTCTATGCCGCGCTGTATGCCGGCAACGGCCTTGCCGCCCTGCTGCCATTTACCATTCCCGGCAGTATCCTTGGCATGCTGTTGCTGTTTGCCCTGCTGGCGCTGCAGATTATTCCGGTAACGTGGGTGAAACCCGGCTGTCAGCTGTTGATCCGCTACATGGCGCTGCTGTTTGTGCCGATCAGCGTTGGCGTGATGGGCTACACCGATATCCTCAGCGCACAGTTTGGCCCGATTGTCGTCTCCTGCATGGTCAGCACCCTGCTGGTATTACTGATTGTCGGCCTGAGCGCCGAGCGCCTGCAGCGTCCGAAGGAGTCTGGCCATGAGTGACGCCTGGTGGTCACTGCCGCTTACTGTGGTGGCGTATCTGCTGGCACGCCGTCTGGCAGCCAGAATCAACCTCTCCATCGTCAACCCGCTGCTGGTAGCCATGGCGATCATTATTCCACTGCTGCTGCTGACGCACCTGCCCTACGCGCGCTATTTCGCCGGCAGCGCGCTGCTTAATCAGCTGCTGCAGCCCGCCGTGGTGGCGCTGGCGCTGCCGCTGTATGAGCAGATGCACCAGATTCGCGCGCGCTGGAAAACCATCATCAGCGTCTGTTTTATCGGCAGCATTACCGCCATGGTGTCCGGCACGGCGATCGCGCTGTGGATGGGAGCGACGCCGGAAATCGCGGCCACCATCCTGCCGAAGTCGGTGACCACGCCCATCGCCATGGCAGTGTCGGGCTCGCTACACGGTATTCCGGCCATCAGCGCCATTTGCGTGTTGATTGCTGGCGTACTGGGTGCGGTGTTTGGCCACATGCTGCTGAATCTGTTTAAGGTGCGCAGCAAGTCCTCACGCGGGCTGGCGATTGGCAACGCGTCACACGCACTCGGCACCGCGCGCGCCGCGGAGATTGACTATCAGGAAGGCGCCTTCAGCTCACTGGCGCTGGTAATCTGCGGCATCATCACTTCGTTACTGGCGCCCTTCATTTTTCCTTTGCTGATGCGCTGGCTGGGGTAAAACTTGCGAGAGATCTCGCAAAGTTGAAACAAGCCAATCAGCTTGCATTGTCATAGCGACATGGATCACATATAAACCTTGAGGCGGCGCTTCGCCGCTGACGAGTTAATGAGGCCATAACATCATGCATGCACGATTCACTTCCGTTTTCTCTGCCCTGCCCGCTGCGCTGCAGAGCGCGCTTCAGCCGCTGCTGGACGCCGCTGATTTTCACGGCGTGCTGCGACCGCAGGAGGTGACTCAGCTGCAACAGGCAACCGGTCTGGATGATGATGCGCTGGCACTCGCACTGCTGCCGATTGCCGCCTGTTGTGCCGTGGCACCGGTTTCCCACTTTAACGTGGGCGCTATTGCGCGCGGCATCAGTGGCCACTGGTACTTCGGTGCCAACATGGAGTTTTTACAAGCGCCGCTCCAGCAAACGGTCCACGCCGAGCAGAGCGCAGTCACGCATGCCTGGCTGCGGGGCGAAGCAGAGCTGGCAACCATTACCGTCAACTACACGCCGTGCGGACACTGCCGCCAGTTTATGAATGAACTCAATAGCGGTACGGCGATTCGCATCAGCCTGCCGGGCCGCGCGGTCAGCACCCTGGCCGACTATTTACCCGATGCCTTTGGCCCGGCCGATCTCAATATCAGTGAACGGCTGCTGACGCCGGTCGACCACGGTTTCCTGCCGCAGGGCGATGCGCTGCAGCAGGCCGCGATTGATGCCGCCAGCCACAGCCATGCACCGTACAGCCAGAGTTATAGCGGCGTGGCGTTGCAGAGCCGCAGCGGCCAGATTTACCCCGGGCGCTATGCCGAAAATGCCGCCTTCAATCCGAGCCTGCCGCCATTACAGGCCGCGCTGATTCTGATGAATATGCACAACGAAGCGCTGGAGGAGATTCAGCAGGCGGTGCTGGCAGAAAGCGCCGACGCCACGCTGAGCCAGTTTGATGCCACCCGCACCACCCTCGCCGCGCTCGGCTGCAGCAATTTCTCGGTTACTTTAGTTTCGAAACCAACAGTTTAGTGATCCTTTTACCGCTTTTGTGACCTTCTATTAACAAAAGCTGTACATCTGCAGGAATTTTCATAGGATCGGGCGCCAGAACTTCACAATAAACGGGTCTGGCGTTACCTTCTTGCTGGCGACACGTCAGAAAACACTGCAACCGGAGCAAACACTGCATGGAACTCGAGTACGAAAGTAAACGTCCGCTGTATATTCCTTACGCGGGTCCGATCCTGCTGGAATTTCCGCTGTTGAACAAAGGCAGCGCCTTCTCGCTGGAAGAACGTAACGAATTTAACCTCAATGGCCTGCTGCCAGACGCCGTAGAAACCATCGAAGAGCAGGCCGAGCGCGCCTGGCGTCAGTTCCTGGACTTCAAAAACAATAACGACAAGCACGTCTACCTGCGCAACATCCAGGACACCAACGAAACGCTATTCTATCGCCTGCTGGACAACCACCTGGAAGAGATGATGCCGATCATCTACACCCCAACGGTTGGCGCGGCCTGCGAGCACTTTTCAGAAATTTATCGTCGCGCGCGCGGGGTGTTTATCTCCTACAACAACCGCGACCGCATTGAAGACATGCTGCAAAACGCCACCAAGCAGAATGTCAAAGTCATCGTGGTCACCGACGGCGAGCGTATCCTTGGCCTCGGCGATCTGGGCATCGGCGGCATGGGCATTCCTATCGGTAAGCTGTCGCTGTATACCGCGTGTGGTGGCATCAGCCCGGCCTACACCCTGCCGGTGGTGCTGGATGTCGGCACCAATAATCAGCAACTGCTGAACGATCCGCTCTACATGGGCTGGCGCCATCCGCGCATCACCGGCGAAGAGTATGAAGCCTTCGTTGATGAATTCATTCAGGCGGTGAAGCGCCGCTGGCCAAACGTGCTACTGCAGTTTGAAGATTTCGCGCAGAAAAACGCCATGCCGCTGCTGGAGCGTTACCGCGATGAGATCTGCTGCTTCAATGACGATATTCAGGGCACGGCCGCTGTCACGGTGGGCACGCTGATCGCCGCCAGCCGCGCTGCAGGCAGCCGTCTGTGCGAGCAGAAAGTGGTGTTCCTCGGTGCCGGTTCCGCCGGCTGCGGTATTGCCGAGCAGATCGTCGCACAGATGAAATCCGAAGGCCTGAGCGATGATGAAGCGCGCGCGCGCGTGATGATGGTAGACCGTTTCGGCCTGCTCACTGACAAATTGCCTAACCTGCTCGATTTCCAGAGCAAGCTGGTGCAGAAGAGCGACAATCTGAAAGACTGGGACGTGACCAGCGATTCGATTTCACTGCTCGACGTGGTGCGCAATGCCCAGCCGGATATCCTGATCGGCGTTTCCGGCCAGCCGGGACTGTTCACCGAAGAGATCATTCGCGAGATGCACAAGCACTGCAAACGCCCGATCGTGATGCCGCTCTCGAACCCGACCTCACGCGTGGAAGCGACCCCGGCTGATATCATCGCCTGGACCGACGGCGACGCGCTGGTCGCCACCGGCAGCCCGTTTGCACCGGTCACCTGGAAAGGCAAAACCTACCCGATTGCCCAGTGCAACAACTCCTATATCTTCCCGGGTATCGGTCTCGGCGTGATCGCTGCCGGTGCCACCCGCGTAACGGATTCGATGCTGATGACCGCCAGCCGCGCGCTGGCTGACTGCTCACCGCTGGTTAACGACGGTGAAGGTCCGGTGCTGCCAGAGATTAAGGACATCCAGGGTGTCTCCAAAGTGATCGCCATGGAAGTGGGCAAAGCGGCGCAGCTGGCGGGCGTGGCGGTGGTCACCTCCGAGGACGTACTGTCGAAAGCCATCAACAACAACTTCTGGCTGCCGCAGTATCGTCACTACCGCCGTACCTCGATTTAATTGCAGACCGACGCTGCCGCACGCTTCAGGCGCGGCAGCGCTTAAAAAAACGCCAGCCGACCGGCGCGAACTTGCTTAGCCGTGCCGCCTCAAGTAGCCTTGACCCATCTGAATTTTCGTCAACCGAGTGCCCGTGCGCATACTTAAACGCGTTTTCTTTGGTCTGTTTATCATCATCTTACTGGTGATGGCGACCGCGCTCGGCCTCGATCGCTGGATTAGCTGGCGAACCGCGCCGTTTATTTATGAAGATGTCGCTTCGCTGCCGCATCGTCAGGTCGGCGTGGTGCTGGGCACCGCCAAGTATTACCGCACCGGCGTCATCAATCAGTATTACCTGTATCGCATTCAGGGCGCGCTCAACGCTTACAACAGCGGCAAGGTGAATTATCTGCTGCTGAGCGGCGATAATGCGCTGCAGAGCTACAACGAGCCGATGACCATGCGACGTGATTTAATCAAAGCCGGCGTCGATCCCTCAGACATCGTGCTGGATTATGCCGGTTTCCGTACGCTGGATTCGATTGTGCGCACACGCAAAGTCTTCGACACCAACGACTTCATCATCATTACCCAGCGCTTCCACTGCGAACGCGCACTGTATATCGCCCAGCATCTGGGCATTCAGGCGCAGTGCTACGCCGTGCCGTCGCCCAAAAATATGCTGTCGGTACGGTTCCGCGAGGTGGGTGCGCGTCTCGGTGCGCTGGCGGATCTCCATCTGATGAAGCGCGAGCCGCGTTTCCTTGGCCCGCTGGTGCCGATTCCGGCGGTGCATGAAGTGCCTGAAGATGCGCAGAGCTACCCGGCGGTCACACCGGAACAGTTGCTTGAGCTGGAAGAGAAGCTGCGGAAATAGCAGAAGCGAAACAAATAAAAAAGGGCCGCGTTGCCGCAGCCCTGATGGTTGACCTTGTTCTCTGCTATTTCTTACGCGCGTATTTCAGCGAATCAAGCGCCACGGCGAAGATGATGATGCCGCCCTTGATGATGTACTGCCAGTACGGGTTCACGCCGATGTAGGTCAGACCGTAGTTGATGACGGTGAAGATGATCACACCGGTCACCACACCCGCGACGGTACCTACCCCGCCAGCGAACGACACGCCGCCCACCACGCAGGCTGCAATCGCATCCAGCTCATACATAAAGCCGAGGTTGTTGGTGGCGCTGCCGATACGGCCCGCTTCCAGCATCCCGCCGAAGGCATAGAACACGCCGGACAGCGCATACACCAGGATCAGGTTAAGCGGAACGTTAACGCCAGAGACTTTCGCCGCTTCCGGGTTACCGCCGATAGCAAAGATGTTTTTGCCGAAGCGGGTTTTGTTCCACAGGATCCAGACGAACACGATGGCGATAATCGCATAGAAGGTGATGAACGACAGCTTGAAGTCGCCGAAGCGCAGGAAGCCCTGGGCAAACTTCGAGAAGCCAGCGTCAAAACCGGCAATCGGTGAAGCGCCCACGAAGTCGTAGTACAGCGAGTTGATGCCGTAAACGATGATCATGGTGCCCAGCGTAGTGATAAACGGCGTCACCTTCAGGTAAGCGATGATCACGCCGTTAACCAGACCAATCACGCCACCGATGATGCACACGGTCAGAATCACCAGTGGAATCGGCACGGTTTCCAGATGCGGGAACACCTTGTTGGCGTTATCCATCGACTGCAGCAGCGTTGCTGCCACCACCGCCGCCAGACCCACCTGGCGCCCTGCCGACAGGTCGGTGCCCTGGGTCACGATCAGACCGGCTACGCCGAGGGCGATAATAATACGGACCGATGACTGAGTCAGAATGTTACTCAGGTTCATCAGGCTCAAAAAGGTCGGATCCTGGAAAATAATAATCGCCAGCAGTACCAACAGGACAACATAAATGCCGCCCTCTTTTAACCAGGTTAGCGCATTCTTTTTAGTAGTCGCTTTCATGTTAAAGCCCTTGCTTCATTAAAGGTGTAATGACGCTAAACGCAGGATTTCATTCTGCGAGGTCGTTTTAGTATCGACAATGCCCGCTACCTGACCATTACTCATTACCAAAATACGGTCGGTAATGCCCAGCAGCTCTGGCATTTCAGAAGAGATAATAATGATGCCCTTTTCTTTTTTCGCCAGCTCCGAGATCAGCTGATAAATCTCGAATTTAGCGCCGACGTCAATACCGCGCGTCGGTTCATCAAGCATCAGTATTTCCGGCTGCGTCAATAACCAGCGACCAATAATGACTTTTTGCTGGTTACCGCCGGAGAGCGATCCAATTTGGGTATGATGGCCGGGCGTTTTCACCCGCATGGCATCAATGACCCACTGGGTATCGCTTTTCATGCGTTTATTATCCAGCAGACCCATACTGGATTTATATTTCTTGATATTAGAAATGAGCGAGTTAAAGCCAATATCCAGGTAGGCATAAATCCCGGTGGAACGCCGCTCTTCCGTCACCAGCGCAAAACCATGGTTGATGGCTTCGTTGGCGCTGTGGTTATTAATCGCTTTACCGTGCAGTTTAATGGTGCCGCCCGACTTCTCACGGATACCAAATAAGGTTTCCACAATGTCAGTACGCTTGGCACCCACCAGGCCGGCAATCCCCAGAATCTCGCCTTTGTGCAGATCAAACGAGATATCACGGATCGATGGCTGGCGCAGCGAGGTCAGATTGCGCACCTCCAGAATCACTTCACCCGGCACGTTAGTTTTGTCCGGGAAGCGCTGGTTGAGCGAACGGCCGACCATCATGGCGATGATCTTGTCCATGTCCAGCCCTTCCAGCGGCTGAGTGGCAATCCACTGGCCGTCACGCAGAATGGTGATCTCATCGCACAGCTGGAAAATCTCTTCCATTTTATGCGAAATATAAACAATACCGCAGCCGCGATCTTTCAGCTTACGGATAATGGTGAACAGGTGGTTAACTTCTTTTTCGGTCAGCGATGACGTGGGCTCATCCATAATGACGATTTTCGCGTCATAGGAAAACGCCTTGGCGATTTCAATCATCTGCATTTGCGATACCGAAAGCGTCGCGACTTTATCACGCGGATCGATATCAATATCTAATTCATCAAAGATCGCTTTGGTATCACGATACATTTTATCCTGATCGACAAACGGACCTTTGCGCGGATAGCGCCCTAGCCACATGTTGTCCATCACGTTGCGCTGCAGCACCAGGTTTAATTCCTGATGCACCATTGAAACGCCATTTTCCAGCGCCTCTTTGGAGGATTTGTAATCTATTTCCTCACCCTGAAACAGGATGCTCCCCGTATCCTTTTTATAAATCCCAAACAGGCATTTTAATAAAGTGGATTTACCGGCGCCGTTTTCACCCATTAAGGCATGGACGGAGTGCGGCCGCACTTTTAAATTCACATTATCTAAGGCTTTCACCCCTGGAAATGATTTCGAGACATTCGTCATCTCCAGCAGATATTCTCGCTGTGTGGTCGGATTCTCACTGGCCATAATTTACCTGGCTAAAAAAAGCGTTGGTCAGATGCAATAAGGCGCGGCAGAAAAGCCGCGCCCGGGACGAATTACTTCACAAACTGCGACAGGTTTTCTTTATCAACCGGTACGTACGGTACACGTACTACTTTGCCATCCATCTTGAAGTTGGTACCTGCGGTTGGCTCTTTGCCATTGGCCAGGTTGTTAGCAATGTCCAGCGTGGCTTTCGCCTGGTTTTCCGCATCGTTCAGCACGGTACCGGCCATCGCACCGGATTTCACCAGCGCCAGCGCTTCTGGCAGGGCGTCAACACCAAACACCGGAATGCTGGTTTTGTTGTGCGCCTTCAGCGCTTCAACCGCACCCATCGCCATCGCATCGTTGTTCGCGATGATTACTTCAATTTTGTTGGCGTTCGGGCCAGACAGCCAGGCGTCGACTTTGTCTTTCGCCTGCGCGGTATCCCACATTGCGGTATCCATCGCCAGCTGCTGGGTTTTGATGCCGTCTTTATTCAGGGTTTCGATAACGTATTTGGTACGCGCTTCGGCATCCGGATGGCCCGGTTCACCTTTCAGCAGTACGAACTGAATCTGACCGTCTTTGTTCAGATCCCAGGCTGGCGTGGCTTTCCAGTGTTTCTCGATCAGCTCACCCTGCTTGATGCCGGACTCTTTGGAGTCGGTACCGACATAGTAAGCTTTGTCGTAGCTGGCCAGCACTTTCGCGTTAGGCTCTTTGTTGAAGAACACCACCGGCACGTCGTTCGAGCGCGCTTTGTCGATCACCACTGCCGCAGCAGCCGGATCCACCAGGTTGATAGCCAGCGCTTTCACGCCTTTCGCCATCAGCACGTCAATCTGGTCGTTCTGTTTGGATTGGTCGTTCTGTGAGTCGTTCATCAGCAGCTGAATGCCGCCAACGGCTTTCGCCTCTTTTTCGATGTCTTTGCGCACCATCGACATGAAGTTGTCGTCATATTTATAAATTGTCACGCCAATGCGGGTATCGGCGGCGTGCGCAGTTGCACCAAACATCATGCTGGCAACCAGTGCTGTGAGCGTGAAAACCTTCTTATTCATGGTATCTCCGGTTTTTTTATGCAGGGTATTTCATCGCGCCGTATTGCCTGCGGGCAGACAGCGCAGTCGGTTGAAACGCTATTTTTTATGGGGCAGGCGCTGCTACCAAGCCGGACCACCATCGCTATCCTGACTTCCCTGTAGGTAAACGCTTCCTGAAGTGTGTTGTGAACCATTTCAATCGGCTACTGAAACCAGACCGGGGAAGGAAAGCCCGGCGTTACATAATGTTTCAGTCCGGTAAGACGCTGCCATCATAGTGAGCGCCATGTTAATTAACTGTGAATACAATCACAGATTGGAAACGGTTACACGGCGCTATCGCCTGAATTAGTGACCGACTCCACAATTTGCCGCTGCGCCACCGAATGGCGCCGCACCAGCGTAGGCATGAAGCAGTGCGCGGCGTGCGGATCGAGCGTGCCTGCTGCGCCCTGCAGGGCCAGCTCAGTCGCCAGTTTCGCCATAGAAACAATGGGATAGCGCACCGTGGTCAGTTGCGGGTCGGTGTAACGGGAAATGGGGATGTCATCGAAGCCGATGACAGAGAAATGCTGCGGCACCTGAATACCGTTATCTTTCAGCGCAGTGAGCGCACCGGCCGCCATGCCATCGTTATAGGAGAACACCGCAGTGAGGTGCAGATTGCGCCCCAGCAATTCCACCATCGCGGCTTCACCGCCCTGCATGTCCGGTTCGGCATGCGCAATCCAGCCCTCCGGCGGGCGGATGCCCTGCTCCGCCAGTGCCTGCAGCCAGCCGTCGCGGCGCTGCGCCACGTCCTCAATCGGATGGCTCGAACTGAGGTAACCAATGCGCTGATGGCCCTGCTGTAACAGCATGCGCGTCGCTACCTGCGCACCAGTGACATTGTCGAGGCAGACGCAGCGGTGCTCGTATCCCGGAATAGTACGATTAATCAGTACCATACCGGGAACCTGATCCATAAACCGCGCCAGCTCCGCGTCTGTAAGCGTTTTCGCGTGCACCACCAGCGCGTTGCAGCGCTGGCGAATCAGCACTTCAATGGCATGGCGTTCTTTCTCTTCCTGATGCCACGAATTGCTGATGAGCACATGCTTGTGCATGCGCTGCGCCACGGTATCCACCGCTTTAACCAGCGCACCAAAGAAGGGATCGGAAACGTCCATGACTACCACGCCGATGGTATCGCTCACCTGGGTAGCCAGCGCCTGCGCGTTGGCATTCGGCCGGTAGCCGAGCAATTCAACCGCCTGCAGCACGGCTTCGCGGGTATCAGAGGTGACTGCACTGCTGTTATTGAGCACCCGCGACACGGTGGCAACGGAAACCCCGGCCTGACGGGCGACATCACGAATCGTTATCATGCAGTTGTTCCACAGAGGAGAAAATGCGCGACTGGCGCGTAACGGCGCTATTCTGTCAGGGCATCGGAAACAGCTGCGTGAATTACGTCACACGGATGAAAACGGTTACATACAATTATGCAACCTTTGTGATGAACATCATTATCTGCCAGCGGATGCGTTGTCTGCTTTTCCGGCGGCGAGCTGCGTCAGCCGGCGCCAGATCCACTCCATCGGTCCCTGCGGGAAGACGCGCAGCCACAGCACGGAGAACAGAATATTGACCAGCCAGATGGCCGGTACAAAAGCCAGTAGCTGCAGGCGGTCAAATTTGAGGAACAGATCGAAGCGGTAGAACAGCGTGGTGCAGATTAGCGTCTGCAGCAGATAATTGCTCAGCGCCATGCGCCCGACGCACTGAATGGCGTAACTGAACCGCGTGGCGGCGATGGCCGGCCAGTAACCGAGACAGAGCGCAGCGTAGCCAAGGCTGATAAACGGACTGGCGAGATCGCGTGGCACCTGCAGGAAAAAGCCGCTCCAGCGAAATTCCCACTGTAGCAGCCACTGTGCCAGCACGCCGGGTATGGCAATCAGCCAGCCGATGGTCAGTAACAGCGCCGCCGCGCGTCGGTAGTGTTGCAGACTAAACTGGCCGCTCAGCCAGCCGCTGCGCATCAGCGCGGCACCGATCAGCATCAGCCCGGCCAGCTGCCAGCCATACTGCGAAGCCAGCGCCATCAGGCCGGATGACAGGTGTTCGAGGCGATTCTGCACCGCTTCCCAGCCGCCGACCAGTTTCCAGTAGCTCTCATACTCCAGATCTGCCGCGCCCGGCAGCCACGAACGCGTCGGCTGCGGACTGGAGATGACGCCAAACACCAGCAGCACGGCACAGCCCACCAGATAGAGCAGCACGCCGGTATGTAATAGCGCCCGCTCCGACGGCACGTCACGCAGCATGCGCCAGACAATCAACCCAATCAGCCCATAATCCAGCAGGATGTCGCCTTCCCACAGGAACACCGCGTGGATGAACCCGATGAAGACCAGCAGCGTTAAGCGTGAGGAGATCCAGCGGCTGCCGCGCGGCACCTGCAGGGCCAGTCCGGCACCAAACAGCAGCGCAAACAGCGTCAGGAATTTTAGCTGCGCCAGACCATCCATGATTGCCCAGGTCCAGGCATCAGAAACGGAGGCTTCACCCTGCCAGGCCGGATTGAGATAGGCCGCCGAGGGCAGACCAAAGCCGACGATATTCAGCAGCAATATGCCGAGAATGGCGCAACCACGAATGAAATCCAGCGCGAGATAGCGTTGCATCGAGTGCCCTGACGGTGAGAGGAACACGGGCGACAACGACGCCGCCCGCGCTGCTTAGCTGTGGCGTACCGCGCGCAGAAACTCCTGACGCGTGTTCTGGCTCGATTTGAACAATCCGCCGAGTGAAGTGGTGGTGGTCGCGCTGGTCGCATCTTTGACGCCGCGCGCTTTCACGCAGTAGTGCACCGCATCGATCGACACCGCCACGTTATTGGTGCCCAGCAGGGTTTGCAGCGCCACCAGCACCTGCTGGGTTAAACGCTCCTGCACCTGCGGACGCTGGGCGAAGAACTGTACGATACGGTTAATCTTCGACAGACCAATCACCTTGTCTTTAGGGATATAGGCCACGGTGGCTTTGCCGTCGATGATCACGAAGTGGTGTTCACAGGTGCTGGTCAGGGTGATATCACGCACGGTGACCATTTCATCCACCTTCATCTTGTTTTCGATGACGGTGATTTTCGGGAAGTTGGCGTAATCCAGACCTGAAAAGATTTCGTCGACGTACATCTTCGCTATGCGGTGCGGCGTCTCCATCAGGCTGTCGTCTTCCAGGTCCAGATTCAGCAGCTGCATAATCTGGGTCATGTGGCCGGCGATCTCACGCTTGCGTGACGCGTCGTCCATGTCGCGCACCGGGGCGCGTAATGGCGTTTCCAGGCCACGCGCCAGCAGTGCTTCGTGAACCAGGGCGGCTTCCTGACTTAAGGTGCTCATCGTACTCTTCTCCGGCAGGTGATGCGCCCGCAGGTCTGCGCCTGCGGGGGAAATTCTGAGCGCGTATTGTGAAACACAACGCGCGCTTAATCCAGCAATCAATCCGATTGGAAATGAAAGCGTTTCAGGTGGGCGATCGCCGCATCACCAGCGCCCCCGCCAGCAGCAAACCGCCTCCGGCCACCCACAGCGCCGGATCGAGCCGGTGCCACAGCAGGCTGGAAATCCAGGACAGCAGCGGTCCACCGAGCTGTCCGATGGCATAACCGGTCGTGAGCAGGCCGGCGAGATAGCGCGCGTGGTGCGGCGCCAGCTCCCGGCTGTACTGCAGCGACAGCTGCACCACGCAGAGAAAGCCGCCGCCAATCAGCAGCGCCGCCAGCAGCAGACCGTTGATGCCCGGCAGTACGATGGCCGCGATTACGCCCAGCGCCTGCGCCCACAGCACCAGCGCCAGCCGCCGATGGCTGCTGCCCCAGTGGCGCGTCACGATCCCCAGCACGATGCCGATCACCGCCGCCCCGCCAAACACCGGCCAGACAAACTGCGCAAAAGCGCTATCAGGAAAACGCGCCGCCGCCATTTGCGACAGGAAGGTGGCGGGCAGAATATAGCCAAAGCCGGCGAGGCTGTAGCTGAGGATCAGGCGCTTCAGGTCACGCGTCAGCAGCAGCGGCTCGGCGGCCTGTTGCGGGCGATGCAGCTGTCCGCTGCGCGGCAGGAAGCGCGCAATCGCGGCAATCAGCAGCAGCGCCAGCACACCGTACGCCGCCCAGGCAAACGCCGCACTCACGCCGCTGGCGTGCAGCAGTACCGCCAGCATGCCGCTGATGAAGATGCCGGTGCCGGGACCGGCAAACACCGCTGCCGACAGGCCCGGCCGGCCGTGATGCAGCAGTTGCTCATTGCTCCATGCTGCCACCAGCACCATTGCCCAGCCGCTGGCGACGCCGATCAGGAAACGCACCACCGCATGCAGCCACGGCCCGCTGATACAGGCGGACAGCAACGTCAGCGCGACGGCACCCCAGACGCCCAGCTGCAGCCGCCACTCCACGCGCCGCTGCGCGCGCATCGCGTCAAACGATCCGGCCAGATAACCGAGATAGTTCAGCGCCGCGACCAGGCTGGCGCTGGCGAGCGTGAGCTGACCGTCGTGAATCATCAGTGGCACCTGCGGGGTAAACGCAAATCGCCCAATCCCCATTGCAACCACTAAACTTAAAAACGCGCTAAGCGCAACTCGCCACGCCATTCTGACTCCGGATCGATTGGATTATCACTTGTCAGCAGCATGCATGACGTTTAGACTCACGAAAAGTGAATAATATTAACCAAGTTGTTTACGAGAAGAGAATATGGATTTAGTACAGCTCCGCATGTTCTGTTCCGTGGCCGAAACCGGCTCACTGGCGCGCGCCGCCGAAATGCTGCATCGCGTGCCGTCTAATCTCACCACGCGACTGCGACAGCTGGAAGAAGAAATCGGCGTCGATCTGTTTATTCGTGAGAAGCAGCGCATTCGTTTGTCGCCGATGGGCCACAATTTCCTCAATTATGCGCAGCGTATTCTGGCGTTGAGCGACGAGGCGCTGAACATGGCGCGCGCCGGTGAACCCGGTGGTAACTTTGCCTTCGGTTCGATGGAGAGCACCGCCGCCACCCGCCTGCCGGGATTGCTGGCCGCTTATCATCAGCGCTTCCCCAACGTCGCGCTGTCGCTGGTGACCGGCACCTCAGGCGATATCATCGATAAAGTGCGCGCCGGCACGCTGGCGGCGGCGCTGGTGGATGGTCCGGCCAGTCATGACGATCTGAATGGCTGCATCGCCTTTCGTGAAGAGATGGTGCTGATCACCAGCCTCGAACACGCGCCGATTCACAGCGCCCGCGATACGCAGGGCGATACGCTGTTTGCCTTTGGCAACAGCTGCTCGTACCGCACCCGGCTGGAGTCCTGGTATCGCGACAGCCAGAGCGCACCGCACAGCGTTATGGAGATTCAGTCTTATCACGCCATGGTCGCCTGCGTAGCCGGCGGCGGCGGCGTGGCAATGATTCCCGCCTCGGTGCTGGCGCAGATGCCGGCCCGCGCGCGCGTGCAGCAGCACAGCCTGCCGCCGACCTGGCGCGACACGGCCACCTGGCTGATGTGGCGCCGCGACGCCTTTACGCCCAACGTTGAGGCGCTGAAGTATCTGATTATTGAAATGTTTGATGACCGCCCGCTCAACGATGAACTGCTGCATCCGCTGCAGGCCGCTGAGTAAGCGTTATTTTTTATCCAATCACGACATCACAGGAAGAGGGATTGCATGAACATGATTAAAACCCGCGCGGCCGTGGCCTGGGCTGCTGGCGAACCGCTGAAGATTGAAGAAGTGGATCTGATGCCGCCACAGAAAGGGGAAGTGCTGGTGCGCATCGTTGCCACCGGTGTGTGCCATACCGATGCTTACACCCTGTCAGGTAAAGATCCGGAAGGCGTATTCCCGGCGATCCTCGGTCACGAAGGTGGCGGCGTGGTTGAAGCGGTGGGCGAAGGCGTTACCAGCGTGGCGGTCGGCGATCACGTGATCCCGCTGTACACGCCAGAGTGCGGCAAGTGTAAATTCTGTCTCTCCGGCAAAACCAACCTGTGTCAGGCAATCCGCACCACGCAGGGCAAAGGGCTGATGCCCGACGGCACCACCCGCTTCTTCAAAGACGGCAAGCCAATCTTTCATTACATGGGCACCTCGACCTTCTCTGAATACACCGTCGTACCGGAAATCTCCCTGGCGAAAATCAGCAAAGAAGCGCCGCTGGAAGAAGTGTGCCTGCTTGGCTGTGGCGTGACCACCGGCATGGGCGCGGTGATGAATACCGCCAAAGTGAAAGAAGGCGACACCGTGGCGATTTTCGGCCTCGGCGGTATTGGCCTGTCGGCGATCATTGGGGCGAAAATGGCGAAGGCCGGTCGCATCATCGGTATTGATATCAACACCAGCAAGTTTGACCTGGCGCGCAAACTGGGCGCAACCGACCTGGTTAATCCGAAAGATTTTGCTAAGCCAATTCAGGAGGTTATCGTCGAGATGACCGACGGCGGCGTGGACTTCTCGTTTGAGTGTATCGGTAACGTCAACGTGATGCGTTCCGCGCTGGAGTGCTGCCATAAAGGCTGGGGCGAATCAGTGATTATCGGCGTTGCCGGTGCCGGCGAAGAGATTTCTACCCGGCCGTTCCAGCTGGTCACCGGACGCGTATGGCGCGGGTCGGCGTTTGGCGGCGTGAAAGGACGCACCCAGCTGCCGGGCATCGTGCAGGATTACCTCGACGGTAAGTTTGCGCTGAATGATTTCATCACCCACACCATGCCGCTGGAAGAGATCAACGAGGCATTTGAGCTGATGCATGAAGGCAAATCGATCCGTTCCGTGGTGCATTTTAATAAATAAGCAGGAGGCGACATGGCATCCACTCTGGAGCTGCTGGAAGAACACCGTATTTTTGGCGGCTGGCAGCAGCGCTGGCGTCATCAGTCCGCCGTGCTCAACTGCCCGATGACGTTCAGCATTTTTCTGCCACCGCCGCGCGACGACGCGCCACCGCCGGTGGTGTGGTTTCTCGCCGGGCTGACCTGCAACGATGAGAACTTCACCACCAAAGCCGGTGCGCAGCGCGTGGCGGCCGAACTCGGTCTGGTGCTGATTATGCCGGACACCAGCCCGCGCGGCGATGCAGTGGCCAATGACAGCGGGTACGATCTGGGCCAGGGTGCCGGGTTTTATCTCAATGCCACGCAGCAACCGTGGGCGGCACATTATCGCATGTTCGATTATCTCAGCGAGGAGCTGCCGGCACTTGTGGCGGATAACTTCAAGCTGAGCGATCGCCAGTCGGTAATGGGACATTCGATGGGCGGCCACGGCGCGCTGGTGCTGGCGCTGCGCCTCGGCGGGCGCTTTGCGTCGGCGTCCGCGTTTGCGCCAATCGTCAACCCGACCGAAGTGCCGTGGGGACAGAAAGCCTTTGCCGCCTATCTGGGCGACGATCGCCAGACGTGGCGCGAGTGGGATAGCTGCCTGCTGATGCAGAACGCTGAGCATCGCCTGCCGGTGCTGATCGATCAGGGCGATAGCGATCAGTTCCTCGCCGATCAGCTTCGCCCGGAGCGGCTGGAAGCAGTGGCGCGCGAGCAGAACTTCCCGCTGGAGCTGCGTATCCAGCCGGGGTATGACCACAGCTACTTCTTTATCGCCAGCTTTGTGGAAGACCATCTGCGGTTCCACGCGCAGCATTTACTGGCGTAGTGCACTTCTCTGCCCCTCTGATGCTGAGGGGCAGAACGTGTCTGGCGTCAGGCCAGCGATTCCGCCACCAGCCCATCAATCATTACCTGCGGCATGCCCTGTGAGCAGTGCTCAATGCGGCCGCGCACGCCATACACCTGCGCCAGCGTCTCCGGCGTAATCACCTGCGACGGCACACCGTCGGCCAGCAGTTGCCCCTGCTTCAGCATCAGCGCGTGATCGGCATGACGCAGCGCGATGTTGATATCATGCACCACCACCACCGTTACCATGTTTCGCAGCCGGGTTTCGCGCCGCACCAAATCCATCACGTGGAACTGATAATTTAAATCCAGCGCGCTGAGCGGTTCATCCAGCAGCAGCAGTTCCGGACGGCGAATCAGCGACTGCGCCAGCCCGACCAGCTGCTTCTGGCCACCGGACAGCTGATCAAGATAACGCATCGCCAGATGGGCAATGCCCA
The DNA here is from genome assembly GCF_008632015.1 of Pantoea sp. B_9. Classification (NCBI taxonomy): domain Bacteria; kingdom Pseudomonadati; phylum Pseudomonadota; class Gammaproteobacteria; order Enterobacterales; family Erwiniaceae; genus Pantoea; species Pantoea sp. B_9. The sequence continues at coordinate 298,380 of NZ_VWVL01000002.1, forward strand.
GCTGCTCCAGCAGGTGCATGATTTCCGCTTCACTGGCGGCGCTGTGTAATCCGCCGGAGGCACGCTGCGCCACGATGATCGACTCCAGCACGTGCAGATGCACACCGGCTGGCAGCGTCTGCGGCAGATAGACCACGCGCTGCGCGCGCCGGGCAAACGGCTGGCTCATCAGCTCTTCGCCATTGAGCCACAGCTCGCCCTGCCCTTTGCTCAGACCGGCCAGCGCACGCAGCAGGGTCGATTTGCCGCAGCCGTTGGGCCCCAGCAGCACGGTGATTTTGCCGCGTGGCAGCTGCGTGACATTGAGATCGTCGATGACGTTCCGCTTCGGGTAACCGGCGTAAAAGTGGCTGACGCGTAAGCCCTGCTCCATCACACTGTCCCCCGATGCCGCAGAATAATGCTGAGAAAGAACGGCACACCCACCAGCGAGGTGACGATGCCGACCGGAATGATGACGCCGGGAATGAGGTTTTTCGAGGCCACCGACGCCAGCGACAGCACCAGCGCGCCGGTCAGCGCACTGGCCGGCAGATAGTAGCGGTGATCTTCACCAAACATCATGCGCGCAATGTGCGGCGCGACCAGGCCGATAAAGCCGATCGGGCCGACGAATGCCACCGCCAGCGCTGAGAGAATGCTGATGCGCAACAGCGTCGCCAGCCGCAGACGCCGCACATCAATGCCGAAGCTCACCGCGCGATCTTCACCAAGGCGCAGCGCCGTGAGTTTCCAGCTGCTGAGCATCGAGAACGGCAGCAGGATGGCAAAGGCGGCGCTCAGCACGCCCAGTTTTTCCCATGAAGCACGCGCCAGACTGCCCATGGTCCAGAACACCAGGCCCTGCAGCGTATCTTCGCTGGCGATGAACTGCATCATCGAAACCAGGGCGTTAAAGGTGAACACCAGCGCGATGCCAAACAGCACCACGCCGGAAGTTGAGACTTTGGTCCAGCGCGTGATGCCATCCAGCATCAGCGCGGCAAACAAGGCGAAGACAAAGGCATTGGCGGAGATCAGCCACTGGTCCGGCACGCCGGGAATACCGATGCCGAGAATGATTGCCAGCGCGGCACCAAACGCCGCTGCCGACGAGACGCCGAGCGTAAACGGGCTGGCCAGCGGGTTATTAAGGATGGTCTGCATTTCAGCACCGGCGAGGCCGAGTGAGAAGCCGACCACCACTGCCATCAGCGCATACGGCAGACGGATGTCCCAGACGATCACGCGCGTGCCGGCGTCCACCGCTGCGGGATGGAGCAGCGTTTGCCACAGCGTGTCGAGAGTCAGGCCGGCCGGGCCAAGGGTGAAATCGAGGATAACTGAAGCGAGGATCGCCAGCACCAGCACACCAATCAGCAGCAGTCGCTGACGCAGAACCTGACGATAACGGGTCAGGGTATCGGCTTCGGTGCCATGTTCCGCCACCAGCGCGGAGTCCGTACTACGCATTGTTCTACCTGTTTCCTGTCGCCTTATAACGGCTGCCACAATAGAGCAGGTGATAATAATTATCAATGCTGTCTCTGTAACAAAGCCCGAATGGTTTGCGCCAGGTTTGCATAGCGTAATAGATCGCAAAAAAACGCGGCCGTGGCCGCGTTGTCAGGCAATGCTGCCTGTTTGCCAGCGCAATAAATTGCGCCGCTACAGAGGGTTGCACCGATTTGTAGCGGCGCGATTCATCGCGCAAAATCGCGTCAAGGCCGCGTTGTCAGGCATTACTGCCTGTTTGCCAGCGCAATAAATTGTGCCGCTACAGAGGGTTGCACCGATTTGTAGCGGCGCGATTCATCGCGCAAGACCGCGTCCAGGCCGCGTTGTCAGGCATTACTGCTTAAAGGAAGGGAATTCCATCTCGCTGTATTTTACGAAGCGGGTGCCGCGCGTCAGCTTATATCCCAGCCAGATCACCAGGAACAGCGGAATGCCGATATAGGTTGCGGCTACGCCGTACCAGTCGATGCGATCGGCGAGGAATGCCTGATAATTCTGCCCCAGCGTAATGATCAGACACAGCGCGAACGCAAACATCGGACCCAGCGGGAAGAAGCCGGAGCGGTAAGGCAGATCGGCCAGATTCAGCCCCTGCGCCACATAGCCGCGGCGGAAGCGATAATGGCTGATAGCAATGCCGAGCCAGGCGATAAAGCCGGTCATCCCTGACGTATTCAGCAGCCACAGGTACACTTCCTGATTGCCAAATTTCGAGGTCAGGAAGCACAGCGCTGCCACCACCGTGGTTGCCAGCAGGGCATTGCGCGGTACGCCGCCTTTCGACAGTTTCGCAAAAATGCGCGGTGCCTTGCCTTCCTGCGCCAGGTTAAACAGCATGCGCGTTGAGGCGTACATGCCGGAGTTACCCGCCGACAGCACCGCCGTCAGGATCACCGCGTTCATCACCGCCGCCGCGGACAGCAGACCGGCATTCTGGAACACCAGCGTGAACGGGCTGACGCTGATATCGGTGACATCGTTATGCAGCAGCTGCGGATCGGTATACGGCAGAATCAGGCTGATGATCAGGATCGCGAACACATAGAACAGCAGAATACGCCAGAACACCTGGCGCACCGCGCGCGGGATATTCTTCGCCGGGTCTTCTGATTCACCGGCGGCAATCCCGATCAGTTCGGTGCCCTGGAAGGAGAAACCGACAATCATCGCCACGCCAATCATCGCCGCAAACCCGCCGGCAAACGGCGCATCTCCCACCGTCCAGTTGTGCCAGCCAGCATTTTCCGCGCCGCGCAGGATGCCGGTAATCATCAGCACACCGACCACAATAAAGATGATGACGGTGGCGACTTTGATCAGCGAGAACCAGTATTCCGCCTCGCCGAAGCCTTTGACCGAAATGTAGTTGAGCAGGAACATCAGACCGAGGAACAGCGCGCTCCAGATCCAGCCTGGCGTGTCCGGGAACCAGTAGTTCATCACCAGCTGTGAGGCGACGAGGTCAACGGCGATGGTTACCGCCCAGTTGTACCAGTAGTTCCAGCCCAGCGCGAAGCCAAAGCCCTCTTCGACATATTTGGCGCCGTAGGTGGCAAAGGAACCGGAGACCGGCATAAACGCCGCCAGTTCGCCGAGGCTGGTCATCAGGAAGTAGACCATCAGGCCGATCAGCGCGTAGGAGAGTAACGCACCGCCAGGACCCGCCTGAGAGATAGTGGCACCCGAGGCGACAAACAGGCCGGTGCCGATAGAACCGCCAATGGCGATCATGGTGAGATGGCGCGCTTTTAATTCACGGCGCAGCCCAGGTTGTTGTGTTGTTTTTGAGTCATTATGCATGTGTAAACGCTATGCTGGATAAAAATAAGGCGCGATTGTAGCAGCAAAGCCTGCACTGTATAGCATTCGCCTCGGGTTATTAGTTACCTTCATAATCGGACGGGAATTATTAGCCACAGCACAGGACAGACCGCAGCTATTCCCGGCAATAGGCGAGGAAGCGGCTCAGCGCTTTCGACAGATGTTTCTGCCGGTGATGGATGCGATACAGGGTGCGCGTCAGGCGCGGCAGGGGCACCGGCACTTCCGTCAGCGTGCCCGCCTCCAGCAGATCGGTAATCACCCGGCGCGATAAGCAGCTGATGCCCATGCCGTGGCGCACCGCGTGTTTAATTGCCTCCGAATTGCCTAACTCCATCCCCAGCTGAAACTGCGGCAGGTGCGACAGCAGCAGGTAATCGACAATCTCACGCGTACCGGAACCGCGCTCGCGCAGGATCCACGGCGCAGCGGCCAGCGTCTCCAGCGTCACCGGCTGCCGTAACAGCGGCGCATCCGGCGCGGCGAACACCACCAGTTCATCTTCCAGCCACGGTTCGCTGATGATATCCGGCTCATGGCACGGCCCTTCAATCAGGCCGATATCGACGCGAAAATCGGCCACCGCATTGATGGCGTCCTGGCTGTTGCCGACGCTCAGCTCCAGCGGCAGCGTGGGAAAATCACGGCGATACGCGGCGATCATCCCCGGCAGCAGATAGTTGCCGATGGTGCTGCTGGCAAACAGGCGAATCGCTCCGTTGTCCTCTTTAAACAGCTGTTCGATCTCAATCGCCTGCTCCAGCAGCCCGACCGCACGCGGATAGAGCAGCCGGCCGTGCTCGTTGAGCACCAGCCGTTTACCGACGCGGTCAAACAGCTGCACGCCGAGCTGACTTTCCAGATCGGCCAGGGCCGCGCTGACCGCCGACTGCGACAGCGCCAGCACCTGCGAGGCCTGAGTGGTGGAGCCGCTTTTCAGCACCTCGGTAAACACTTCAATCTGACGCAGCGTAATGTGCATGCGTGCTCCTTACATGGCGTACCGCTTCACCAGATAGATCACCACCGCCAGCCAGATCAGCAGCATCAGAATCAGGCCGCTCCAGCTGACGATCTTTTTGCCGCGCGCCCGTTGCACCTCGGCGCGTTCGGCGCTGCTGATGCGCACGTCGCGCGGCAGCAGACGCAGCAGGATCATCACGCCAAGCGGGATGATAATCGCGTCATCCAGCAGGCCAATAATCGGGATGAAGTCCGGAATCAGATCGATGGGGCTGAGCGCATAAGCGACGATGCCAAACGCCAGCAGCTTAAACCACCACGGCGTACGCGGATCGCGACAGGCAAACCACAGCGTCAGCACGTCCCGTTTGATGAGCTTCGCCCAGCGGCGCAAGCGCATGAACATTGTTGCCCTTCCTTATCACTTATTCCGGTTGATTATAAATATATTATCAATTTCACTTTTAAGCCAGCCAGGCGCACGCTAAAGCCTCACTGAGGAGAAGCGTATTATGGCTGAACTAAGCGTCAACAAAACCCCTTTTCATGTTCATCGCTGGCTGCCGGGACTGCTGCTGACCGCCGCCATCGCCGCAGGTGCCGCGTGGCTGGCCAGTCAGCCGTGGCTGGCGGGCGCGGGATTCGGCGCGCTGACGCTGGCCATCATTATCGGCATCGTGCTGGGTAATAGCCTGTATCCCCGCGTTGCGACCCCGTGCGACAGTGGGGTGCTGCTGGCCAAACAGCGACTGCTGCGACTCGGCATCATTCTTTACGGCTTCCGCATCACCGTACAGCAGATCGCCGATGTCGGCGTCAGCGGCGTGCTGATTGATGTGCTGGTGCTGAGCTCAACCTTTCTGATCACCTGCCTGATCGGCATTCGTGTTCTGAAAATGGATCGCGAAACCGTGTGGCTGATTGGTGCCGGCAGCAGCATTTGCGGTGCGGCAGCGGTGCTGGCAAGTGAACCGGTGATCAAAGCCGCACCGTCGAAAGTGGCGGTCGCGGTGGCCACCGTGGTGCTGTTTGGCACCGTCGGCATTGTGCTGTACCCGTTTCTCTGGACGCTGCTGCCGCAGGTCAGCGCGCAGCACTTTGGCGTATTTACCGGCTCGACGCTGCACGAAGTGGCGCAGGTGGTGGCGGCTGGCCATGCAATGGGCGCGGAAACGGAGAACACGGCGGTGATCGCCAAGATGCTGCGGGTGATGATGCTGGCACCGTTTCTGCTGATCCTCGGCAGCTGGCTGCAGCGCCAGCGCAGCCACCAGCGTCAGGCACAGCAGCCGATCCGCTTTCCGTGGTTTGCCCTGCTGTTTATTGTGGTGGCGCTGTTTAACTCGCTGCATCTGCTGCCACCGCCGATGGTAGCGGGACTGAATCAGCTGGCGAATCTGCTGCTGGCGATGGCGATGGCGGCGCTGGGCTTAACCACCCGTTTTGGCGCGCTGAAGCAGGCGGGCGTCAAACCGCTGCTGCTTGGTCTGCTAATGTTTATCTGGCTGATTCTCGGCGGCGGCGCACTGAATGTGCTGGTGCAACATTTCATGGCGTAAGCGCATCCGCTATCATGGGCGTTTTGCATCAGCAATCGCCCATTCAGGAGAGCGGCATGAAATATATCGGCGCACACGTAAGCGCATCCGGCGGCGTAGACCAGGCAGTGATCCGTGCCCATGAAATCGAAGCCACAGCCTTTGCGCTGTTCACTAAAAATCAGCGCCAGTGGAAAGCCGCGCCGCTCTCTGCGCAGGTGATCGACGCCTTTAAAACCGCCTGCGATCAATACAACTTTAGTGCCGCGCAAATCCTGCCGCACGACAGCTATCTGATTAACCTCGGCCACCCGGTGATGGACGCGCTGGAGAAATCGCGCGAGGCGTTTATCGATGAGATGCAGCGCGCCGAACAGCTTGGCCTGACGCTGCTCAACTTCCATCCCGGCAGCCACCTGCAGCAGATTGATGAAGATGCCTGCCTGAAGCGCATCGCCGAGTCGATCAACATTGCGCTGGATAAAACCCACAACGTGGTAGCGGTGATTGAGAATACAGCCGGTCAGGGCAGCAACCTCGGTTTCCGCTTTGAACACCTCGCGGCGATTATTGACCACGTCGAGGATAAGTCGCGCGTCGGCGTATGCATTGACACCTGCCACGCCTTCGCTGGCGGATATGATTTACGCAGCGAAGCCGCCTGTGAAGCTACCTTTGCCGAGTTTGAGCGCGTGGTGGGCTTTCAGTATCTGCGCGGTATGCACCTGAACGATGCCAAAAGCACGCTCGGCAGCCGCGTGGATCGCCATCACAGCCTCGGCGAGGGCAACATTGGCAAGACCGCGTTTAGCTGGCTGATGAAGGATGCGCGTTTTGACGGTATCCCGATGATTCTCGAAACCATCAATCCGGATATCTGGAAGGATGAAATTGCCTGGCTGAAGGCCGAGCAGCAGGCGTAACGGGTTTCACCGGGGCCTGTCGCCAATAAAAAAAGGGAGCCGCGGCTCCCTTTGTTGTTCCTGGCTGCCGTTACGCGGCTTTGGCCAGTTCCTCTTCCGGACGTTTCAGAATCGCATAGCCCAGACCCGCAATCAGCGTACCAATCACAATCGCCAGCAGGTAACCCAGCACCGGGGTAATGGCGCCTGGAATCAGCAGGACGAACAGTCCGCCGTGCGGCGCCATCAGTTTGGCACCCATCGCCATGGAGATCGCACCGGTCACTGCGCCACCCACGATACAGCATGGCAGCACGCGCATCGGATCTCGCGCCGCAAACGGAATGGCACCTTCGGAGATAAAGCACAGGCCGAGAACCAGCGCGGCTTTACCGCCCTCCTGCTGACCTTTATTGAACTTACGACGCGCTACCAGCGTTGCCAGCCCCATCGCCAGCGGTGGCACCATACCGGCCGCCATGATCGCGGCCATCGGCGCGTAGGTTTGCGAACTCAGCAGACCAACACCAAAGGCGTAAGCCACTTTGTTCACCGGACCGCCCATGTCGGTACACATCATGCCGCCCAGAATCGCGCCCAGCAGGACCGCGTTAGCAGTGCCCATGTTCGCCAGCCAGCTGGTCAGGCCGCTCATGATGCCGGCAACCGGTTTGCCTACCACGTAAATCATCAGCAGGCCGGTAATCAGACTGGCCACCAGCGGAATGATCAGAATCGGCTTCAGCGCCTCCATACTTTGCGGCAGCTTCACTTTGCTGCTCAGCAGTTTCGCGGCGTAACCGGCAATGAAACCGGCGATGATGCCGCCAAGGAAACCGGCGTTGATGCTGGTGGCGATCATGCCGCCAATCAGACCCGGCGTCAGGCCCGGACGGTCAGCAATCGAGAAGGCGATAAAGCCCGCCAGCACCGGCACCATCAGCGCAAAGGCGCTGCCGCCACCGATCTGCATCAGTGCCGCGGCTAAGGTGCCCTGCTCTTTGAACGCGGTAATCCCAAAGGCGAATGACAGCGCAATGCTCAGACCGCCGGCGACCACCATCGGCAGCATATAAGATACGCCAGTCAGCAGATGCCGATAGGCACCGGCTTTCTCTTTGCTGTCGCTCTGGCTGGCTGCCGCCTGGTTGCCGGAAGGCTGCCAGACTTTGGCTTCCGCCTGCGCTTTATCCAGCTCCTGTGCGGTTTTCTTCAGCGCCAGACTGGTGGAGGTGCGGTACATCGGTTTGCCGGCAAATTTCGCCAGGTCAACGTCGATATCCGCCGCAACGATCACCAGATCGGCCGCCGCCACTTCTTCAGGGGTGATCGGGTTGCCGGCGCCGACTGAGCCGCGGGTTTCCACTTTTACCCACCAGCCACGCTTGCTGGCTTCCGCCTCAATCGCCTCGGCTGCCATGAAGGTGTGCGCCACGCCGGTCGGACAGGCAGTGACGGCCACAATACGTTTCTGCCCGGTGCTCTGCGCCGGTGCGCTTGCCGCCGGGGTTGCCGCAGCCGGCTGCCACGGTTGCGCCGCATCTTTAGCCAGCGCCAGCGCGGCCTGCGGATCGCGCAGCGCCTGCTGCACGTCCACGAGAGCAACGGACTTGCCGGCGAGCTGCGCGTTGTCGGTAACCTGCTGGCCAATCACCAGCACCAGTTCGGCGTCCGCGGCGCTGTCGACCAGCGTCAGTCCCGCCTGCCCTGCCGCCGCCTGCAGACGTTCCGAGGCTAAATGGCCTGATGCCAGGCCGAGTGAAGAATCTTTTATCAGCAGCGTTTTCATTATCGCTCTCCTGCTGTTAGTTAACGGGTTGTAAGTCGACACGCGCCATCATCGCGGCCAACTGGGTACGATCGGTCACGCCGACGTTGCTCTGGCTGACGGCCATGGCCGCCACCGCCGTCGCCAGACGCAGCGTGTGTTCACTGGATTCCCGCATCAGCAGGCCATAAATCAGGCCGCCAACCATCGAATCTCCGGCGCCTACGGTGCTGACCACTTCACACGCAGGCGGTTTGGCGATCCATTCGCCAGAGGCATTGACCCACAGCGCGCCTTCCGCACCGAGGGAGATCACCACGTGGGCAATGCCCTGCTCGCGCAGCTGGTGCGCGGCGTCAATCACATCCTGCAGCGTCGGCAGCTTGCGGCCAGCCCAGATCTCCAGCTCGCGGCGATTGGGTTTTACCAGCCACGGTGCCGCTTTCAGACCGGCCACCAGCGCTTCACGGCTGCTGTCAAAAATGATGCATGGGCAGTGGGTGCGCAGATCACTCATCCATTTGGTGAAGGCGTCCGGCGCAACGCCGGCTGGCAGGCTGCCGCTGACACACACCATATCGAACTGGCCCAGCCAGGTCAGCGAGTCGGCAGTGAAGCGGTCCCAGTCCTGGGGCGTGACGTCAAAGCCCGAAAAGTTGAGGTCGGTGACGTCGCCGTCTTTTTCCGTCAGCTTAACGTTAATGCGGGTACGGCCCTGCACCACCTGAAAACGGTTAGCAATACCGAGTTCGCTGAACAGCTGCTGAAAGCCGTCCTGATTCTCTTTGCCGAGGAAGCCGCCGACGGTGACGTCGATGCCGAGATCTTTCAGCACTTTGGCGACATTAATGCCTTTACCCGCAGCGTGCAGCCCGGTGGTTTTGACCAGGTTAACTTCGCCGCGCTCGATCTCCGGCGTGTAGCCGACCAGATCGTACGCCGGGTTCAGGGTGATAGTGGCAACGCGACGACTCATGCTGCCCCCTCGCCCAGACCGCCATTAATGGCTTCTTCGATAGCGTGCAGTGCCTGCTGCGCATCGTCACCGCTGGCGGTGAAACGCAGACGATGGCCTTTCTTCACGCCCAGCGCGACCACCTTCATCAGGCTGCGCCCGTTAGCCGGCTTACCGCTGCCGTCGAGATTGGTCACGGTGATATCGCTGTTGAACTGCTTGATCACGCTCACCAGCGCGGTGCCCGGACGCGCATGCAGACCGTGCTCGTTGCGGATGGTGAATTCCGCGGTTAAGACGTCCGCAGCTTCATCCACTTCGCTGGTCAGCAACGCAAGAATGCCTGCCGCGTCCGCCTTCAGCAGGCGTTCAGCCTGATTGTTCAGCAGCAGATTGCTGAGGTAACCCAGCACCTCAAGCGGGCGCTGATCGGTGGCGGCGACCGTCAGCAGCAGCGCTACCGGTTCGCCCTGATGTGTCAGCGGCGTCGCGCTGCGGCTCACTGCCACCGCGCTGTTGAGGTTGCCGTGCGTGCTGTCGCTCAGCCAGATGCCCTGACCGAGGCTGAGCGGCGCGTGCGAGACGACGTCCGCGACAAAGCTGGCGTCGACGGCACCGGCCGCCTGCAGACGACCGGCGTTCAGCGCCTGCAGCGTCATCAGATCGCTGGCGGCCACGTCGGTGGCGATCAGCGACGTATCGAACTGGAATTCAGCGGCCTGCTTTTCACCCATCAGCAGTGCGCGCAGCTCTTCAGCAGAGGCAGATTTCAGCTGCTCTGCGATGCTGTCATCGCTTAATACGTGGGTCAGCTGGCGCAGCAGCGCGAGGTGCTCGTCAGATTTAGCGGCAATGCCGATGGCGACGTACGCCGTCTGGCCATCGCCCCAGTCCACGCCCTGCGGGAACTGATAAACCTGTACGCCGGTTTTCAGCACCAGATCGCGGGTATCGGTGGTGCCGTGCGGAATGGCGATGCCGTTGCCGAGAAAGGTGGTGGTTTGCTGTTCGCGCGCCAGCATGCCGTCGACGTAGCCTTCGGCCACATTTCCGGCCGCAGTAAGCGCAGCGGCAACCTGACGAATGGCCTGTTCTTTATCGGACGCGCTGGCGCCGGTGTGAATGGCCTGAACTTCGAGCTGGAACATATTTCTCCTCGCTTGCTGAAAGTGAATCGTTTCAGCCTGATGGCGAAAAAATACGCTGTACGACACGGACTTAGCCGGGAGGACAACGCTGAAACGTTTCAGGGAATATGGTACAGCACCCGGTTACAGGCAAGAAAATGCGCAATCGGCGTAGCAGATTTTTGATGCTCCGCACACTTCGCGGCGGATTTAGGATTTTTCACAGCGGGCGCGCTGACGCGTTGCTGTAACGCAGCGCCTGTGACGAGCGTGCTGTTCAGCTCGCGTCAGCTGAAACTCAGGGCGCGGTATCCGCTTCCAGCTGCAGCAGGTAGATCATGGCGTCGGCGCGGCTGTTGCCACACATCTCCGCCTGTGGCTGTAAACCGGCACACACCGCCGGACGCAACGGCGAGCCAAAGATTTTGCAGCGCTGCTGTTCGTCGAGCTGAACGCAACGGGTATTGGCCGGTTTGCCGTCAGGCATACCGGGAATGGGGGAAGAGATGGAGGGGGCTGTGCAGCAGGCACCGCACTGGTCTCGACATAACATCATGCGCTCCTGCAAAGATTAGCGGCCGACAATAGCAGTCTGCACCGCGGAATTCTATGTGCGACCAACAATTTTCACCGGCCTCACTTGCCTGTTTTTCACCGCGCGAGTAAGTTGGCGCGCATCTACCTGATTATAGCGAATCAAGCATTATGCCAAAGGCAAACGAAATCAAAAAAGGAATGGCCGTCACCTGGAACGGTAAACTGTTGCTGGTGAAGGATATCGATGTCCAGAGCCCAAGCGCGCGCGGTGCCGCCACGCTGTACAAGATGCGTTTCACCGATGTGCGCACCGGCCTGAAAGTTGAAGAGCGCTTCAAGGGCGACGACATTATTGATGCCATCCAGCTCAGCCGCCGCGCAGTGACCTTCTCATACATCGACGGCGACGAATACGTGTTTATGGATGACGAAGATTACACGCCGTACAGCTTTAAAAAAGATCAGATCGAAGAAGAGCTGCTGTTTATTCCTGAAGGCGGCATTCCCGGTATCCAGGTGCTCACCATGGATGGCCAGGTGCTGGCGCTGGAACTGCCACAGACGGTAGACATGGAGATTGTTGATACCTCACCTGGCATCAAAGGGGCATCCGCCAGTGCGCGCACCAAACCGGCGGGCATGAGCACCGGGCTGTCGATTCAGGTGCCGGAGTACCTGAGCAATGGCGATCGCATCCGTATCCATATTGCCGAGCGTCGTTATATGGGACGCGCCGATTAAGCGCACGATTTTCTCCGGCGGCGGTTGATTGTTATAGTATAACAACAGCCTGCGCGCCGGATGCGGTTGTCCGGCGCGGCTATTTTAACGGAGTAAATCATGACGCGCGTGAACCTGATTACCGGTTTTCTCGGTAGCGGTAAAACCACCACCCTGTTACATCTGCTGGCGCACAAACCGGCCAATGAAAAGTGGGCCATTCTGGTCAACGAGTTTGGTGAGATCGGCATTGACGGTGCCCTGCTCGCCGACCGCGGCGCCACGCTGAAAGAGATCCCCGGCGGCTGCATGTGCTGTGTTAACGGCCTGCCGCTGCAGGTCGGGCTGAATATGCTGCTGAAGCAGACTCAGCCGGACCGCCTGATCATCGAACCCACCGGCCTTGGCCATCCCAAACAGTTACTGAATATGCTGCGCGCGGCGGTCTATCAGCCGTGGATCCGCGTGGACGCCACGCTGACGCTGCTCGATCCGCGTCAGTTAGCCGATACGCGCGTCACGGAGAATGAAAACTTTCGCGACCAGCTGATCGCCGCAGACATCATCATCGCCAATAAGAGCGACAAATGGGATGCGGAAGATCGTCAGCGGCTGGCGAGCTGGCAGCAGCAGCATTTAGGCGACCGTCAACTGGTGGAAGCCAGCTGGGGCAATATTGATCCGGCGTTGCTGAGTCAGCCGGCATTGGCGGATCGTGCGGTACCCGATGCCGCGCATCATCATCATTCGTCACGCCCGCAGGGGCTGGCGGCGCTGAAACTGGAAGGCGAAGCGCGCTGGCGTCGTGCGTTAAATGAAGGTCAGGGCTATGCTTCCTGTGGCTGGATTTTCGATGGTGACACGGTGTTCGATACTATTCCGGCTTTAGAGTGGGCGCGGCTTGCGCCGGTGGATCGCGTGAAAGGCGTGCTGCGTACCGCTGACGGTCTGGTCAGCATTAACCGTCAGGGCGAAGACCTGTTCATCGAAACGCGCCCGGTCACGCCGCCGGATAGCCGTATCGAATTGATCCACCATCAGGCCGCCGACTGGAACGCCTTGCAGACTGCCCTGTTGAAGATTCGTTTAAATTAGCTGCGGTAGGTTTGCCCGTTATTTTTTTCTTTTTGAGTTACTTTTATGCGCACTACTCGTTTGATTACCATCCTGCTGCTGAATGCGCTGGGTGTGATGCTATTTATGTCGTGGTATCTGCCGCCGGAGCACGGGTTCTGGTTTGCTCTCGACAAAGGCATCTTTTTTGGCTTTAACGACCAGATGGTCGACCATCACGGCTTTGCGCTGCTGGTGGCGATCACCAATTTCCGCGGTTTTGATGCGGTGTCGCTACTGGCGATGGGCCTGCTCTATCTGTGGTTCTGGCGCCGCGAAACGCCGCAGGGCCGACGTCGTATGCTGGCGATTGGTATCACCATGCTGCTGACGGCGGTGATTCTTAACCAGCTGGGCCATCTGCTGCCGGTTAAGCATGCCAGCCCGACGCTGTTCTTTGATAACGTGCATCGCGTCAGCGAACTGACCGGCATTCCGGCAAAAGATGCGTCCAGAGACAGCTTCCCCGGCGACCACGGCATGATGCTGATTATCTTCGCCTGCTTTATGTGGCGCTATTTCGGCTTCCGCGCCTTCCTGATGGGCCTGCTGATTGTGGTGCTCTTTTCCCTGCCGCGCGTAATGGCAGGCGCACACTGGTTTACCGATATCGCGGTCGGTTCGCTTTCGGTGGTGCTGGTGGGCCTGAGCTGGTGGTTATTAACACCGGCCAGTGACAAACTGGTGAACTGGCTCTATCGTTCGCTGCCCGGAAAATATAAACCCCAGGCGTAATAGTTTAGCGCGGGCGATTATTCCCTGTTTTTAAGATCGCCCGCGCTTATTTAATCCTGCAATAAATTATTAGCGGACTAATCGTTTTCTGATAAAAGAAAAACCTATGCGTCAAATCGTCTGACAATGGCGTTATTCCTGGCCTGTCCAGTCAGAACCCTCTTAAAATCTCCCTTAGCGCCAGAATTAGCCGCTGTTCCTGCCGTTAATTGACGCTTAAATCGCTACCAGTTGTTGATAAAGTAACCGTTGTGTTACAGATTGATTTCACATCAAAAAAACCTATAAAAATTTATATAAAAGCACTCGCCACGCGGTCTGTAATCGGTTAACCTCAACTCCGATTACTACCGTGCAGCATAAAATTCGGTACCTTAAGCAACAAAAATGTGTGCATTAACACATTTTAGTAATTAAGGAATTGTCTTAGAGGGTCGCACTTATTAATCTCAACCCGTTTTGTCATCTGGCTGGCGACATTCTGTCGTAAGGACATCGAAGGAAAACACGTACAATGGTCAAGTCTCAACCAATTCTGAGATACCTCAGGCGGATTATTCCCGCAGTAGCATTAGCAACCCTCTTATCGGCATGTAGCAGTACCCATAACGGTCAGAACGCGAATAACGAGAATCATGAAGTTAACAACCAGAATGGTTTTTTACTTCAGGCGTCTCAGGACGAATTTGAACAAATGGTGCAGAACGTGGACGTTAAGTCCCGCATCATGGAGCAGTACAGTGACTGGAAAGGTGTGCGTTATCGCTTAGGCGGCGACACCAAACGCGGCATTGACTGTTCTGCTTTTGTTCAGCGCACCTTTCGCGAACAGTTTGGTTTAGAACTGCCGCGTTCCACATCGGAACAGCAGGACAGCGGTAAAGAGATTTCACGCAGTAAACTGCGTCCGGGTGATTTAGTGCTGTTCCGCGCCGGCTCCACCGGTCGCCATGTCGGCATCTATCTCGGCAACGACAATTTTGTACACGCGTCTACCAGCAGCGGCGTGATGATTTCCAGCCTTAACGACAGTTACTGGAAAAACCGCTACCGCGAAGCGCGTCGGGTACTGGCAAAAAACCCCAGTTAACCCCCTTCCTTCCTGATGTTCTCAGCCAGAGAATCTGAAAACGCTGCCCCGGCAGCGTTTTTTTTCGTCTGCGGTTGCTTAAGCCAAATCCATGGCGGAAAAAGTAATTGTGAATCAAAAATATAACGAGACTTTTCGCGCAGCCTCGTTATATTCTCGTTGCCTTGAACCAGCACAGTTGTATGCGTTTTTATAATAAAAAGGGCAAGATCAGGGGAACCAACTCCATGCCACTGTCGGGGACGTTAAATCGTCATGCCAGCTACTCGCGGCGCATCGCCTGGAGTAGCGTAATTATTGGGGTCGCGTTTTTTATCCTGTTTGTCACCGTCCTGCTCACGCTGACCTGGCAAAAACGCGTCCAGCAACACCAGCAGCTGCTGGCTCACAGCCGTGACGATCTGCAACAGGTGATGTCAACCCTGGTCGAGAGCCTTTATCCACTGCAGCAATACACTCAACTCAGCTGCAACAGCGTCAACCGTGAGCTGACCTCTCGCGCCGCCTTTGCCGGCAACATTCGCGCGATATTACTGGTACGCGACGGCAACGCTTACTGCTCTTCGGCCACCGGCGCATTTCTGCTGGCCGCCAGCGCCATTTCACCCGATTCAGAGCTGGAGCGCGACCGTGACGTCCGCCTGCTGCCCGGCACGCCGCTGCAGCCCGCCAAACCAGCGCTGGCGCTGTGGCTGAAAAGTCCGGGAGCGAACGAAACCGGCATCCTCGCCACCATGAACCTCAGCATGACGCCTTACCAGCTGCTGGCCTCTTACCATCCCGAAATCACGCGCATGGCGCTGGTGGCAGGCGACAGCGCGCTGCTCAGCGGCACCAGCCAGGTGGTGCGCAGCCGCGATTTGCCGCCCGCCCTCACCGACCTGACGCTTGATGACGGCAGCATGCGCTTTGTGCTTTACGGCAGCACGCTGGCCTCACGCGATTACACGCTGGCGTTGCTGACCGGCCTGCTGCTGGCGCTGCTGGTTGCCGCAATCAGCTGGCTGCTGCTGTCGCTGCATCAGCGACCGGGACGTGAAATCCTGCTTGGCATCCGGCGCGGTCAGTTTCACGTTGAGTATCAGCCGCTGGTAACGGCACACAACGGCAAACCCTATGGCGTTGAAGCGCTGCTGCGCTGGACTCACCCGGTTGAAGGCATGATCCCCCCTGATGTATTTATCAGCCACGCCGAAGCGCAAAACCTGATTATTCCTCTGACCCAACATCTGTTCAGCCTGGTAGCGCGCGACGCGCGTTTTCTCTGTCAGCAACTGCCGCGCGGCACCCGTCTCAGTCTGAATATGTCACCGCAGCATCTGGCATCGGCCAGTTTTCGCCGCGACGTGCAAGCGTGGATCGCCAGTATGCCCGCCGATCATTTTAACTATGTATTTGAAATCACCGAGCGCACCATGGTGCGGGAGAAGAACGCCGGCGAAATCTTCGCCTGGCTGCATGAACACAATTTCAAGATTGCCATCGATGATTTTGGCACTGGCCATAGCGCGCTGATCTATCTGGAAAAATATCCGTTCGACTACCTGAAAATCGATCGCGGCTTTGTGCAGAGTATCGGCACCGAAACCGTAACCTCGCCGGTACTTGACACCGTGTTGCTGCTGGCAAAGAAACTCAACCTGAAAACCGTGGCGGAAGGGGTGGAAACCGGCGACCAGGCGGCCTGGCTGGTTAACCGGGGCGTCACGCATCTGCAGGGGTATCTGTTTAGCCGCCCGCTGCGCCCGGAAAAGCTGATTAGCTACTATCAGAACCAGGCCAGTTTGGGTTAACGTCACGTACCGCGCATGAAACTGCTACCATACAGTGCGGATTACCACAGGGAGAGCGCCCCACTTATGCTGCTTCGTCTTGCCACAGCACTACTGATGTGCAGCGCCATTGCGCCGGTGCACGCGGTCACTATCCATGAAAGCTATGCCTTTGCGAAGCTGGGCGAACCGAAATACGCGGTCAACTTCAGCCATTATGATTACGCCAATCCGGCGGCGCCAAAAGGTGGCAAGATCACCCTCGCCGTGGTGGGCACTTACGACAACTTCAACCGCTATGCGTCGCGCGGCAACCCCGGTATCGGCACTGACACGCTGTACGACGGCCTGTTTACCACCTCAGACGATGAGCCCGGCAGCTACTATCCGCTGATCGCCGAATCAGCACGCTATCCCAGCGATTATCACTGGATGGAGGTGTCGATCAATCCGCACGCGCAGTTTCAGGACGGTACGCCGATCACCGCACAGGATGTCGCCTTCACCTTCAGCAAATTCATGACCGAAGGCGTGCCGCAGTTTCGCGTGGCGTTTCGTGGCGTGCAGGTGAAAGCGCTGAACCGGCTGACGGTGCGCATTGAGATGCCCAAACCAGATAAAGACCTGGTGCTGAGCTGGATCACGCTGCCGGTGCTGCCGGAAAAATTCTGGCAGAACAAAAAATTCAATGAGCCGATTGGCTATCCGCCGCTCGCCAGCGGACCTTACCGCGTCACTTCGTACAAATCCGGCCAGTTCATCCAGTATAGCCGGGTGAAGAACTACTGGGCGGCCAATCTGCCGGTGAACCGCGGTCGCTTTAATTTTGATACCCTGCGCTACGACTACTATCTTGATGACAACGTGGCTTTTGAAGCGTTTAAGGCCGGTGCCTATGACCTGCGCGAAGAGAGTTCGGCGAAGAAATGGGCCACACAATATCGCGGGCGCAACTTCACCAGCCACGCCATTGTGAAAGCCACCACGCCGAATGACGTCGCCACCGACACGCGCTGGCTGGCGTTCAATAACGAGAAAGCATTGTTTGCCGACCGCCGCGTGCGCGAGGCGCTGACGCTGGCGTTTGATTTTGAGTGGATGAACAAAGCGCTGTTCTACGGCGCTTACAAGCGGACCGACAGCTACTTCCAGAACACCGCTTACGCCGCCAAAGGCTATCCTGACGCCGATCAGCTGGTCCTGCTCGCGCCCTACAAGGCGCAGCTGCCTGCCGAGGTCTTTAACAACGCCTACGCGCCGCCGCACTCTGACGGCAGCGGCTTTGACCGCAACAATCTGCTGCAGGCGATGGCGCTGCTGAAGCAGGCCGGCTGGCAGATCAAAAATCAGCAGCTGGTGAACGTGAAAACCGGCCAGCCGTTTCAGTTTGAACTGTTGCTGCGCAGCGGTTCTCTGAACGACTGGGCGCTGCCGTTCCAGCACAGCCTGGCACGGCTTGGCATTACGATGACGCTGCGTCAGGTGGACAGTTCGCAATATCTGCGCCGGCTGCGCGAAGGCGATTACGACATGATTCCGTCGCTTTATCAGGCGATGCCGTGGCCTTCCACCAGCCTGCAGTATGTCTGGCAGTCGGATTACATCAGCTCCTCGTGGAACACCGCGCGGGTAAAAGATCCGCTGGTCGACCATTTCGTGCAGCAGATCGTGGCGCATCAGGGCGATGAAAAAGCACTGCTGCCGCTCGGTCAGGCGCTGGATCGCCTGCTGCTGTGGAACGCCTACATGATTCCGATGTGGTACAACGCCGAACAGCGGCTGGCCTGGTGGGACAAGTTTTCCCATCCGCAGATTAAACCGGCGTTTGCCACCGGGCTGGAAAACTGGTGGTACGATGTGAACAAAGCCGGTCGTTTACCGGCCGATCGACGCTGAGGAGAGCGGTTTGGGTGCTTATTTCCTGCGCAGGCTGTTGCTGATTATTCCCACGCTGTGGGCCATCATCACCCTGAATTTCTTTATCGTACAGATTGCGCCGGGTGGTCCGGTCGATCAGGCGCTGGCCAACATCCAGTTTGGTCATAGTACCGGTCTGCCTGGCAGCGGCGGCAGTGACAGCGGTGCGCGCGGTGCGCTGGTGCGCGACAATCCCGGCGACAGCCAGTACCGCGGCGCGCGCGGGCTGGATCCGGAGGTGGTGGCAGAAATAACCCATCGCTACGGCTTCGATAAGCCACTGCTGCAGCGCTATGGCGAAATGCTGTGGAATTACCTGCGTTTTGACTTTGGCGACAGCCTGTTTCGTAACGCCTCGGTGCTGCAGCTGATTAAAGAGAGCCTGCCGGTGTCGATCAGCCTCGGGTTGTGGAGCACGCTGATCATCTATCTGGTGTCGATTCCGCTGGGCATCAAAAAAGCGGTGCGCAACGGCAGCGCGTTTGATATCTGGAGCAGCATCTTTATCATCATCGGCTACTCAATTCCGGCGTTTTTGTTTGCCATCATGCTGATTGTGCTGTTTGCCGGCGGCAGCTATCTCGACTGGTTCCCGCTCCGCGGCCTCACTTCGCCGCAGTTTGATACGCTGCCGTGGTACAGCAAAATCAGCGATTATCTGTGGCATATCACCCTGCCGGTGCTGGCTACGGTAATTGGCGGCTTTGCCACCCTGACTATGCTGACGAAAAATTCGTTCCTTGATGAGGTGCGCAAACAGTACGTCGTCACGGCGCGCGCCAAGGGTCTGGATGAGAAGCGCATCCTGTACGGCCACGTGTTCCGCAACGCCATGCTGCTGGTGATCGCTGGGTTTCCCGCCACCTTTATCAGTATGTTTTTCACCAGCTCGGTGCTGATTGAAGTGATGTTCTCACTCAACGGCATGGGGCTGCTCGGCTATGATGCCACCATTCAGCGCGACTATCCGGTGATGTTCGGCACGCTGTATATCTTTACGCTGATTGGCCTGCTGATGAATATTCTCAGCGATCTGACCTATACGCTGGTCGATCCACGCATTGATTTTGAGGGCCGCTGATGCGTTTATCTCCCGTTAACCAGCAGCGCTGGCAGCGCTTTCGTCATAACCGGCGCGGCTACTGGTCGCTGTGGCTGTTTCTGCTCATTTTTGTGCTGTCGCTGGGCGCGGAATTATTAGCCAATGACAAACCGCTGCTGGTGCACTATCAGCAGCGCTGGTACGCACCGCTGCTGTTTAACTACAGCGAGAGCGATTTTGGCGGCCAGTTTGCCACGGCGGCCGATTACCAGGATCCGTGGCTGAAGCAACGTATTGACCAGCAGGGCTGGGCGCTGTGGGCCCCCATTCGCTTCAGCGACAGCACCATTCATTTCGCCACCGACGTGCCCTTCCCGTCACCACCGTCCGCGCAAAACTGGCTGGGTACCGATGCTAACGGTGGCGATGTACTGGCGCGTCTGCTGTACGGCACGCGCATCTCGCTACTGTTCGGTTTGCTGTTAACGCTGTTCTCCAGCGTGATTGGCATTGTGGTGGGTGCCCTGCAGGGCTACTTTGGCGGCCGCGTTGACCTCATCGGCCAGCGATTGATTGAAGTGTGGTCCGGCATGCCGACGCTGTTCATGCTGATTCTGCTCTCCAGCGTGATCCAGCCCAATTTCTGGTGGCTGTTACTGCTGACGGTGATCTTTGGCTGGATGAGCCTGGTGAGCGTCGTGCGCGCCGAGTTCCTGCGCACGCGTAACTTTGACTATATCCGCGCCGCACGCGCGCTGGGCGTAAGCGATAGCCGCATCATGCTGCGCCACATGTTGCCCAACGCCATGGTCGCCACGCTCACCTTTCTGCCGTTTATCCTGTGCGGTTCGATCACCACGTTAACCTCACTGGATTTTCTTGGCTTCGGCCTGCCGGTGGGCTCGCCGTCGCTGGGCGAACTGCTGCTGCAGGGAAAAAACAATTTACAGGCACCGTGGCTTGGCCTTTCTGGCTTCTTCGCCCTCGCCCTGCTGCTGTCGCTGCTGATTTTTATCGGCGAAGCGGTACGCGATGCCTTTGATCCGAGCCGGGGGCGCTAAATGAGTTTGTTAACGGTGAATCATCTGGCGGTGGCGTTCGGGCCGCGCCGCGTGGTGGAAGATATCTCGCTGCGCATCGACGCCGGCGAAACGCTGGCGCTGGTGGGCGAATCGGGATCGGGCAAGAGTGTGACGGCGCTGTCAATTATGCGTCTGCTGCCGCAGCCGCCGGTGAGTTATCCGCAGGGCGAAATTGTGTTTGACGGGCGCGATGTGTTACAGGCCAGCGAACGTGAGATGCGCGGGCTGCGTGGCAACCAGATGGCGATGATTTTTCAGG
The DNA here is from genome assembly GCF_008632015.1 of Pantoea sp. B_9. NCBI lineage: Bacteria > Pseudomonadati > Pseudomonadota > Gammaproteobacteria > Enterobacterales > Erwiniaceae > Pantoea > Pantoea sp. B_9. Next base: position 319,218 of record NZ_VWVL01000002.1, read on the forward strand.
AGCCGATGGTGTCACTCAATCCGCTGCACAGCGTGGAAAAGCAGCTGTATGAAGTGCTGTCGCTGCACCGTGGCATGCGGCGTGAAGCGGCGCGCGCTGAGATTCTCAGTTGCCTCGATCGCGTAGGCATTCGCCGGGCCGCGACGCGCCTGCAGGATTTTCCGCACCAGCTGTCCGGCGGCGAGCGCCAGCGCGTGATGATCGCCATGGCCTTGCTGACGCAGCCCAAACTGCTGATTGCCGATGAGCCCACCACGGCGCTGGACGTCACGGTGCAGGCACAGATTTTACAGCTGCTGCGCGAACTGCAGCGTGAACTGAACATGGGCATGCTGTTCATTACCCACAACCTGAACATTGTGCGTCAGCTGGCCCACAGCGTGACGGTGATGCGCAACGGGCGCGAGGTGGAACACAACCGCTGTGACGCACTGTTTCGCCAGCCACAGCAGCCTTATACCCGCGAGCTGCTGGCCGCCGAGCCGGACGGCGCACCGGTGCCGCTGATCGACGCGCCGCCGCTGTTGCAGGTAACTAATTTGCAGGTGGGTTTCCCGATTCGCCGTGGACTGCTGAAGCGCACCGTGGCGGAAAAAACCGCGCTACACAATCTCAGTTTTACCCTGCGGCGCGGCGAAAGCCTCGGGTTAGTCGGCGAATCCGGGTCAGGCAAAAGCACCACCGGCCTGGCGCTGCTGCGCCTGATTGCTGCGCGCGGCGAGATCTGGTTCGACGGCCAGCCGCTGCATCAGCTGAGCGCGAAGCAGCTACTGCCGCTGCGCCAGCGCATTCAGGTGGTGTTTCAGGATCCCAACTCTTCACTCAATCCGCGCATGACGGTACAGCAGGTGATTGCCGAAGGGCTGGCGGTGCACCAGCCGCAGCTTAGTGCTGCCGAACAGGAAGCCAGAGTCATTGCGGTGATGGAAGAGGTTGGTCTGGAGGCAGCGAGCCGCAGCCGCTACCCGGCGGAATTCTCTGGCGGTCAGCGCCAGCGTATCGCCATTGCCCGCGCGCTGATCCTGCAGCCGCAGCTGATCGTGCTGGATGAACCCACCTCGTCGCTGGACCGCTCGGTGCAAAAGCAGATCCTCACCCTGCTGCGCCGTTTACAGCAGCAGCATCAGCTGGCGTATCTGTTTATCAGTCACGATTTGCAGGTGGTGCGCGCGCTGTGTCATCAGCTGGTGGTGTTGCGCCAGGGTGAAGTGGTGGAACAGGGTGAATGCGAAGCGCTGTTCAACGCGCCTGCAGCAGAGTATACGCGTCAGCTGCTGGCTTCCGCGCAGGGCGAGATCGGGCCTCAGTGACCGTCAAAGGTTTCGGCGATCGCCACGCCCTGATTTTTCAGACAGCAGTTAGTGGCGCTCTCGTCGCCACGCTGAATCAGTAAACACGGCTGCCCTTCACATTCGGCAATTTTGCACTCGACCTGAATCTGCGCCAGCGTTTCCTGTAGCTGCTGCAGGATCTCCAGCGCAGGATGGCCATCATGGCTCAGCAGGCGCAGCGCGACCAGATCCCCGTCATGCGCGCCGTTCGCTGCTTCCTGGCGTTCAATGGCGCCGGCATGTTCCAGCGACCAGCGGTAAAGTTGTGGTAAACGATGCACAACCGAGAGTTGCAGCATAGTGTTTCGGTTCCCAGAGACAGTAACGTTATTCACAACGGACGGCTTCATCGCGGTGAATCCCCACCTGGCAAGCTCAGCATACGGACGTCAAGGATAGCCTTCTCGTTTTAAGCACAAAGCGTGATGCAACTTTATTATTTGCGAGCTTTCTCGCATTTATGCCTATGTTTACCGCGTTACGCGGCGCTTAACAATCATTTTAGACGCAATGTCGTTACTTTTTTATCAATTAATTTTCACAATATGGAAACATTAAGCAGAGCGAGAGTGCGGAGAGGGGCAAATCAGGAGGTGAAATAACAGCGGGCTCAGCATAGACCCGCCGCCATCACGCGGTGTGGCGCGGACGGGCGGCGTAGCTGAACAACACGATTGAGACGGTAGCGCACAGCGCGATGGTGGCGACCATCGGCCAGGCGCTGTTGACGCTGACCAGCGACAGTAGCGCGCCAACCAGCGCACCGACGCCAAAGCGCAGCGTACCGGCCAGCGAGGATGCGGTGCCGGCCATATGGGGAAATTCGTCAAGGATCACCGCCATCGCATTGGAGGAGACGGTCGATACGCAGCCAATAAACATTGCCACGCCAAACACCAGCGGCAGGAAACCGAGGTTAAGCGCGCTGACAATCAGCAGCCAGATGCCCATGGCAAACTGAATCAGCAGACCGAGGCGGAACATCGCCAGCGGTCCGAAACGGCGCACCGCGCGGCTGTTAATCAGCGTCATGACAAACAGAAACACCACGTTGAGGCCAAAGTAGTAGCCGAAATTCTGCGGCGACACGTGGTTCACTTCAATGTAAACAAACGGCCCGGCGTTAAGAAAGGTAAACAGCCCGGCAAACGAGAAGCCGCTTGCCAGCATATAGCTGAAGGCGCGTTTGTGCCGCACCAGCGCGACAAAATTGCTCAGCGTGGTGCGCAGGTGAAAACGCTGCCGCTGCTCGGGCTTAAGCGTTTCGCGGATCTGCGTTACCACCAGCACGGTGGTAATCAGTGCGGCCAATGCCAGCGTCCAGAAGATGGCGTGCCAGTTCCACAGCAGCAGCAGCCAGCCGCCGATGATCGGGGCCAGCAGCGGCGCAATGGTGGTGATCAGCATGACAAACGACATCATGCGCGAGAAATCTTCTTTCGAATAACTGTCGCGCATCAGGGCGTTAATCACCACGCTGGCCGCGGCGGCGGAGAGCCCGTGCAGGAAACGCATCAGAATCAGCTGGTCAATGGATTGCGACAGCGCACAGGCTGCCGCCGCGCAGGCGAAAATCAGCGTGCCAAGCACAATCACCGGTTTACGTCCGTAGCTGTCGGCCAGCGGGCCATACACCAGCTGACCAATGGCGAAGCCGAGGATGTAGAGATTCAGCGTCATCTGTACGCTGCCGGCCGACACCGCGAATTCACGGGCAATTTGCGGCATCGCCGGCAGATACATATCAATGGAGAGCGGCATCAGCATCGCCAGCAATCCCAGAATCACCACTAATCCCACCGGTGAATTTTTTTCCTTACGCACCACTGTCTCCCGCTATTTGCGCTGTTTCAGTTCGTCCGGCAGGCCGATGCTGTTGATTTCCGCCTCGGTCAGTTCACGGTATTCGCCTTCACCGAGCTCCTCATCCAGCACAATCTCACCGATGCTTTCGCGATGCAGCGCCGTGACGTGGTTGCCCATCGCCGCAAACATACGTTTCACCTGGTGATAGCGCCCTTCACTGAGGGTGAGGCGCGCGGCTTTCTCATCGAGGATTTCCAGCTGCGCCGGTTTGGTCAGATCTTTCTCGTTGTGCAGCTGAATGCCGGCAGCAAATTTTTCGATCAGCCCCGCGTCAAGCGGCTGCTCCAGTTCCACCAGGTAGGTTTTCTCCAGGTGATGGCGCGGAGAAGTAATGCGATGCGACCACTGACCATCATCGGTCAGCAGCACCAGCCCGGTGGTATCAATATCCAGCCGCCCTGCCGCGTGCAGTTTGAACGCCGCCGGCTCCTCAATGAAATAGAGAATGGTGGGATGGTCCGGATCGTCGGTAGAGCAGACATAGCCCTGCGGTTTATTCAGCATGAAATAGCGCGGGCCCTGCTGCACCGTCAGCGGATTGCCGTCGTACTCTACGGCATCGTCCGGCAGGACTTTATACGCGGTGTCGCGCACCACTTCGCCATTGATGGTGATCTTTCTGCCACGTATTTCACGGCCGGCGATGGCACGGCTAACTTCCAGTTGCTGAGATATGAATTTGTCGAGTCGCATGAATTCGCTTTTTTGCCTGTTACTGCGGAGGGGAACTGAAACGGCATTTGCCCGGTAAATCATTTACAGCGTAGCGCGGCGGCCACGGCATAATTGAGAGCAGGGTTAACCGTTGAAAAAGTGTGGGCAGTATAGCCTGAACCTTCGCCTGCTAATAGTGCCGATCCTGCGTTTCAGCCACTTTCATGGCATAATGCGCGTCCGTTCCAGAAAAAGCCGGTTCCCATGTCGTTTACCCTGCGCCCCTATCAGCAAGAAGCCGTTGATGCCACCGTTGCCCATTTTCGCCGCCACGCCACGCCAGCGGTGATTGTGCTGCCGACCGGCGCCGGCAAAAGCCTGGTGATCGCTGAACTGGCGCGGCTGGCGCGCGGTCGCGTGCTGGTGCTGGCTCACGTCAAAGAACTGGTGGAGCAGAACCACAGTAAATATCAGGCGTATGGCCTGCAGGCGGATATCTTCGCCGCGGGCCTGCAGCGCAAGCAGAGCGAAGGTAAAGTGGTATTCGGCAGCGTGCAATCGGTGGCGCGCAATCTGGCCAGTTTTGACAGCGCCTTTTCGCTGGTGATCGTCGATGAGTGCCATCGCATCAGCGACAACGAGGAGAGCCAGTATCAGCAGCTGTTCGCCCATCTGCGCCAGCACAATCCGCAACTGCGTCTGCTGGGGCTGACCGCCACGCCATTCCGTCTGGGCAAAGGCTGGATTTACCAGTACCACTATCACGGTATGGTGCGCGGCGACGATAACGCGCTGTTCCGCGACTGCATCTACGAATTGCCGCTGCGCTATATGATCAAACATGGCTTTCTGGTGCCACCCGAGCGGCTGGATATGCCGGTGGTGCAGTACGATTTCAGTCGGCTGATCCCGCAGAATAATGGCCTGTTCAGTGAGGCCGATCTTAACCGCGAACTGAAACAGCAGCAGCGCGTCACGCCGCAGATTATGCGACAGATCATTGAGTTCGCTGAGACGCGCCGCGGCGTGATGGTGTTTGCCGCGACCGTTGAACACGCGCGGGAAATCCTCAGCCTGCTGCCGGAAAACAGTGCGCTGGTGTCGGCGGAAACCCCGGTGAAAGAGCGTGACCGGCTGATTCAGCAGTTCAAAGCGCAGCAGCTTAAGTTTCTGGTTAACGTGGCGGTGCTGACCACCGGCTTCGACGCGCCGCACGTCGATTTGATCGCCATTCTGCGCCCGACCGAATCGGTCAGCCTGTATCAGCAAATTGTCGGTCGCGGGTTGCGGCTGGCACCGGGCAAAACCGACTGCCTGATCCTTGATTACGCCGGAAACCCGCACGATCTCTTTACGCCCGAAGTCGGCGCACCGAAAGGCGCCAGCGATAACCAGCCGGTGCAGGTGTTTTGTCCGGCCTGCGGCTTTGCCAACACCTTCTGGGGCAAGGCGACCGAAGATGGCCACGTCATTGAGCACTTTGGCCGCCGCTGTCAGGGCGTGCTCGACGATGACGAGGGCCATCGCGCGCAGTGCGACTACCGTTTCCGCTTCAAAAGCTGCCCGGACTGCGGTGCAGAAAATGATATCGCCGCGCGCCGCTGCCAGCAGTGCGACAAGGTGCTGGTCGACCCCGATGATATGCTGAAAGCGGCGCTGAAGCTGAAAGACGCGCGCGTACTGCGCTGTAGTGGTATGACGCTGGCGCACGGACGCGATGATAAAGGCGAGTGGCTGCAAGCCACCTATTACGATGAGGATGGCACCGACGTCAGCGAGCGTTTTCGCCTGCGCACCCCGGCGCAGCGCACTGCCTTTGAGCAGCTGTTTATGCGGCCACATCAGCGTGCGCCCGGCGTGGAGCTCGGCTGGCAGACCGCCGCCGATGTGGTGGCGTTACAGCCGCTGCTGCGCCATCCCGATTTTGTGGTGGCGCGCGCCAAAGGCCACTTCTGGCAGGTGCGGGAAAAAATGTTCGATTATCAGGGACGCTATCGCCGCGCCAACGAGCTGCGCTAAGCGGCGGAATCATTTGCCCCGCTGTGGCAATCCGGCTATAATGCCGCCCGCTTTTGCATCCGTAAAAGCGTATTGAATAACCGTCCTGTTGCTGGGTCGCCTGTAGCAGGAACTATAGAAGAGATCTTGAGATGTTCACTATTAATGCAGAAGTACGTAAAGAGCAGGGTAAGGGTGCGAGCCGCCGCCTGCGCGCAGCGAACAAATTCCCGGCCATCATCTATGGCGGTAAAGACGCTGCGGTTTCTATCGAACTGGACCACGACGCTGTGATGAACATGCAGGCTAAGCCTGAGTTCTACAGCGACGTGCTGACTCTGGTTGTTGACGGTAAAGAAACCAAAGTTAAAGTTCAGGCTGTTCAGCGTCACCCGTTCAAGCCAAAACTGCACCACATCGACTTCGTTCGCGCTTAATCGCTAACGGGTTGACGAAAAAACGCCGCATTTGCGGCGTTTTTTTATGGCGCAAATCCGGCGATCACTGACCGCCGGTACGACGCTGCAGCTGATCGCGCAGATTCGGCGGCGTGCCTTTAATGGTCAGCGTATCGGTGGCCGGATCCCAGAAAATGCGCTCGCCCAGCAGCATGGCATCAAAGTTAAGCGTTAATCCCCCGCCGCTACCGGCAAACTTCGTCAGCTGACGCAGGGTGCTGCGGTCAGCCGGGAAATGCTCTTCCAGCTCATAACCCTGTTCCTGGGTAAACGCCTGAAAGGTTTTTTCGCCCAGCGGCGGCAGTTCGCTGGAGAGATCTTCCAGCGCAATCTCCTCGCCCGCCTGCAGCTGTTCATTGCAGTAGCTGTAGACCTGCTGGCGATAGTTCTGTCGCTCATTTTTATCCAGGCTGGACTCGGCACAGTAATCATCTATCGCCTGCAGCAGCCCGCGGTTCTGTGCTTTGGTGTCCAGACCGACGCTGGCGCCGAGGAAATCCATGAAGAAATCGGCCACTTTACGCCCCACGCGTCCGCGCAGGAAGGTCAGGTAGCGCGTGGATTCCGGGTTGGTTTCCCACTCGGTGAGATCGATACGCGCCACGATATCGGCGTGGTTGATGTCCAGATAGTGCGTGCTGCTGATGTCGAGCTGCTCGTTAACGCGCATGCTCGACTGGCTGTTTAGCACCGCCACCAGCAGATACTCCACCGCCAGATAGCGATAGTGCAGAAACAGCACCACGCCGCCTTCAGCAAACGGGTATTTGCTCAGCTCGTCGCGCAGGCGTCCGGTAGCCGCACGGCTGAACGCCAGGAAGTCATCCTGCCCTTTGCGGCAGTTGCGCAGCGCTTCCGCCAGCTCGCTGTCTTCATTAAACAGGCCGTAAGCCTTGCTTTTGGCGCTATAGACGCGGTGTAACTCTTCCGCCATCTCTTCCACCGCCTGCGTGGCAGGTAACAGGGTATCGCGCAGCACCAGTTCCAGCTGGTTTTCATCACGTTTGACTAACTGATGCAGGGCAATCTGGTCGATATCCAGACTCATGGTAGACTCTCCTTTTGGCTCAGGCGCGTATTCAAACACCGCCCGCAGCCGCTTTCAACTGCGCGCACAAACTGATCGTTCTGCTTGCGATAAAATTGCGGAAAAAAGTGCGTTGTTACGGTAATATACCGCGTTTTCACACTTGATTAGTCGACGATATGCCACAATCATCCCGTTACAGCGACGCGCGCGTCGAACAGCTTCTCGCGCAGCTGGCGCAGGTTCTTGAAAAAGACAAAGCGCCAACCGATCTTTCCCTGATGGTGTTGGGGAACATGGTGACCAATTTGATCAACACCGACATCGCACCGGCCCAGCGCCGCAGCCTCGCCCGCTCGTTTGCGGAAGCGCTGCAGTCTTCCGTGCGCGATGACAACGCCCACTAAATTGCAGATTTGACCTCATAAATATGGTAACCAACCGGCAGCGCTACCGTGAAAAAGTCTCCCAGATGATCAGCTGGGGGCACTGGTTTGCCCTGTTTAATATTCTGTTTGCGCTTATTTTAGGCAGCCGCTACCTGTTGGTCGCCGACTGGCCCTCTTCCCTCGCCGGCCGTATTTATGCGTTTACCAGCTGGATTGGCCATTTCAGCTTTATCGTGTTTGCCGCTTATCTGCTGATTATCTTCCCGCTGACCTTTGTCGCCATGTCGCAGCGGTTGCTGCGCGTGCTCTCCGCCGTGGTCGCCACCGCCGGGCTGACGCTGATTATGGTCGACAGCGCGGTGTTCAGCCGTTTCCATCTGCACCTCAATCCGGTGGTGTGGGAACTGGTGGTCAACCCCGATCAAAGCGAGATGGCGCGCGACTGGCAGCTGATGTTTATCAGCGTACCGCTGATTTTCCTGGTTGAGATGCTGTTTGCCACCTGGAGCTGGCAAAAGCTGCGCAGCCTGAACCGGCGTTCGTTTGGCAAGCCGCTGGCCGCGCTGTTTATCAGCGCCTTCTTTGCCAGTCATCTGCTGTATATCTGGGCGGACGCCAACTTCTACCGGCCGATCACCATGCAGCGTGCCAACCTGCCGCTCTCCTATCCGATGACCGCACGGCGCTTTCTGGAGCGACACGGTCTGCTGGATGCGCAGGAGTATCAGCGCCGTCTGGTGCAACAGGGCGATCCGGAAGCGCTGTCGGTGCAGTATCCGCTCAGCGATATTACGTTCCGCGATGGCGGAACGCGTCACAACCTGCTGATTCTGACGGTGGACGGCCTGAACAATGCCACGGTGGATAAAGCGCTGCCATCGCTCAATCAGTTCGCCAGTGAAAATGTGCGCTTTACCCAGCATTACAGCGCCGGACTGCAGCCGGAAAAAGGCCTGTTCGGCCTGTTCTACGGTATCTCCTCCAGCTACATGGACGGCGTACTGGCGGCGCGCATGCCCTCTGCCCTGCTAGGCGCGCTGAACAGCCAGGGTTATCAGTTCGGTCTGTTCTCTTCCGATGGCTTTAGCCAGCCGCTGTACCGTCAGGCGCTGCTGGCGGATTACAGCCTGCCGCAGGCTGATACCCAGCCTAACAGCACCACGGTGACGCAGTGGCAGAACTGGCTCAATGGTCAGAAAGGCGGCGCGCCCTGGTTCTCATGGATTGCGCTCAACGGCGTGACGGTAACCGGCGACAGCACCAAAGCGCGCCAGCGCAGCTATATGCGCCAGGCGACAGGCGTGGATGAACAAATCGCGACGGTGCTGCATACGCTGCAGCAGAATGATGCGCTGAAGAATACCGTGGTGGTGATCACGGCGCAGCGCGCCATCACCTTCGACAACAGCGATAATCCGGGCAACCGCGCGACGCTGCAGGTACCGCTGGTGGTGCACTGGCCGAATACCCCGGCGCAGAGCATCGATCGCCTGACCGATCAGCAGGATGTGATGACCACGCTGATGCAGCGCCTGCTGCACGTGCGCACCAGTCCGGTTAACTATTCACAGGGTGAAGATCTGTTTGCCGCGCAGCGCAGCCATAACTGGGTCGCCAGCAGTGAAGATGGCAAACTGGTGGTGACCACGCCAACGGTGACGCTGGTGCTCAGCAACAACGGTAACTACAGCGCGTACGATGCCCAGGGCAAAGAGCTGAAAGATCATAAACCTCAGCTGGCCCTGCTGTTGCAGGTGCTGACGGAAGAGAAACGGTTCACGGCAAACTGATTAATTATGAGGCAGTTAAGCTGCCGACATATTGCAATCGCCAACGGAACCAGTAGTATAACCCTCCACGTTCGGCACGTAGCGCAGCCTGGTAGCGCACTGTCATGGGGTGTCAGGGGTCGGAGGTTCAAATCCTCTCGTGCCGACCAAAATCCCAAAGAAAAGCAGCCTTTTACGGCTGCTTTTTTATTGCCTGCATTTTGCGAGGGTTAAACCCGGCGCGCCCCGAGCGCGGTGGTTTTCAGCGCGCGGACTGCCACGCGTCTAAGGGTTAAACGTCAGCGGAACTTCCGTCTCGCAGGATTGCACCAGAATCAACGGGCATTTCTTTACCTTACACGCCTGCGAATAAGCCAGCTCGCACACTTCGCAGATATCGCGCACTTCCGACTCATATTCATACTCCATGAAGTAGCGAAACGTACCGCTGCGCGTGTCGCTGCGCCAGAAGCGTTGCGGTTCCAGGATTTCATCCAGCTGCCTGAAGGTCAGGGCTGAGGGGTTGTGAAAACCCACTCTTACACGATATTTAGTCATGCCCTGATAATTATCGAGTTTTGGCCGCGTTGCCAGCCGGAAACAATTCTCGCTGGGATAGGGAAAATCTTTGCTAACGCTGGCACATTGGGCGCCGCAACCCTATCCGTAACGGTTGCGGCGCAGAGGAAAGGCTTTGACCGTCAGCGCTGGATTTTCAATTCATCATCCCAGCGGTCTGGCGCCGCGTTTGCGGGATCGTGATCCTGCAGCAAAAACTCGCCGTTTTGCTGGGCGATCTGCTCACCGGTATCGGTAATCGCGTTTTGAATAAACACCTTTGCCTGCGCGCCATTCACAAAGGTGAGCTGATGGAAGGCGGTTTTGTTGCCCCAGTCTTTTGACGGCGTTGAAATATAGCGGATGGTGTAACTCTGGTCCTCAACGCTGCCCTGCATCACATAGAGGCCATAATGATTTTCGCCCTGCGACAGGATTTTATACACCCCGTTGCTGTAGTAATAAATCACCGCATCCGGGAACGGCTTTTCATCATAGAGTTTGCGGTAGTGCAGTTTATGCACAAAGGTGGGTTTGCCGGGCACCACTTCAATATTGCCCTGCGCATTCTGGAAGCTGAGATCTGCTGCCTGTGCAGCGCCTACGCTCATGCAACCCAGTAACATTATGCCAGCCAGTTTTTGCATCGTTCGCTCCTTAGCCTCTTCGTCAGCCACCAGCATGTTACGCCCACGCTTTACCCCGGTTAAACGAAGCGGCTATCGATGTGAGATGGGCTTCATAATACAGCCACTACAGGAAGGATAGAGATAGAAAATGACCGCGTCATTACCGCGCCAGACGCGGCTATTCGGCACCACTGCGACAGGCCCTCACCTTACTGTTCAGGGTACAAAATTCTGCAGCATAATCTCTCCTCAGGCTTCATTCATTCTGCGAATCAGGTACTTAACTGAAGTCAGCAAAGCCGAGCGGGATCACGTTTTTACTGATTTGTGACAGCAATTCATTAAAGTGAAACAAAACTGTCACAGATTTCCCCTACCCTAAAACTCCCGTTTATTTGATGGAATCTCGTTATGGTCATCAAAGCAAAAAGCCTGCAGGATGCGGAAGAACTCCTGCACTCAGGCATCAGCAAAGTAGAGCTGGCGTATGATATTGGCAGCGATGATTTCTTCCGCCTGGCGAGCCACTGGTGCGACCGTGGTGCACGCATTACCAAAGGCCACCACCATTTTGTGGTGCAGATGAAGAGCTTCGCTATCCCGCCAAATCGCTAACCCGCAGCAGCCTTTTCGGCTTGCCCTGCCCGCGGCTGACTGGTAAAACACGCTTTTCCATCAGCCGTTACTCGTTATGTTCTCAGCCGAAACGCCCCTGCCGCTGCCCGCTTGTGGTTTTATCACCGCCGCTGGCCACACCGCTGAATCGCTATCGCTGGCGTGGTGCCGCTTTGATCGGCAACAGTGGCACGCCGCTTTACCTGCGCAGTGGCAACTGCCGCTGCCGTCCGCGCTACAGCACGCAGCCAGCAAACGCAAAATTGAATATCTCGCCAGCCGCTGGCTGGTGCGGCAACAGCTGGCGCAGCTGGGAATCACTGATTTTGTGCTGCACAACGCGCCGGATCGCTCACCGTGCTGGCCGGCAGGCATTCGTGCTTCACTGTCGCACAGCCATGACTGCGTGGTGATGGCCGCGACGCGCGAGGCATTGTATGTGGGTATTGATGTTGAGCAGGTGATGGCAGAGGAAACCGCGCAGGACACGGCGGAACTGCTGATGAACGCGCAGGAGCGCGCGCTGCTTGAGGGGCAGCCGCTGCCCTTTGCGCAGGCGGCAACGCTGCTGTTTTCGCTGAAAGAGAGTCTTTATAAGGCGCTATGGCCGCGGCTGCATCAGCCCATGGCGTTTCATCAGGCTGCGCTGATCGATATCGACCTGCCGCAGCAGCGCGCGCGGTTGCAGCTGTGTCAGGATTTCAGCGCGGAATTTACCCGCAGCACCGTGCTGGACGCACGCTTCTGGCTGCAGCCGGCGCGCGTGGTCACACTGCTCACTCACCCGGCCTGCACGCAATAAAAAACCGGCGCGGAATGAGCCCGGGCCGGTGACAACACAAGACGACAGAAGTGTTCCAGGGAGGCAGAGACGAGGATCTCTGCTGCCATTCACTGTATCCCGCTGACAACGTCCTGCCCAATAAGGGTTTTTGCTAAGCTTTGCCGCCAGCCGTCAATGGCCGGTATCGGTGCGTTTGACGGCGTCCAGCGTGGCCATTTCGCGCTCGCGGCCGGTCAGCTCGCTTAACTGCCCATCGCGCATTTCCAGCAGCCGATCGGCATGAATAAAGTAGTGATCGTCATGGCTGATGGCGAACACGGTTTTGCCGGATGCCTGGAGCCACGGCAGCAGCTCGCGGTAGAAGATGCGGCGGAAGTGCGGGTCCTGATCGGCCGCCCACTCATCGAGCAGCAGGATATCGCGCTCCTCTGCCGCCGCCAGCAGCAGAGCAAGCCGCTTGCTCTGCCCTTTCGACAGCTGCAGGTTGAGTACCCGGTTGCCTTCCAGCTTCAGCTTGTCCTGCATTTTCAGCCGTTCCAGCCACTGCTGCACCAGCGCCGGATTAGCCGGCTCACCACCGCGACGAATCAGACGATCAAACAGGTGCACGTCAGTGAACACCGCCGAGAAGTGCTGGCGATAAACATCAAGGTTATGCCAGTCCACCTCGTTACCGTCCAGCAGCAGGCGGCCCGAATGCGGCTGATACAGGCCGGTCAGCAGCATCGCCAGCGTGGATTTACCGCTGCCGTTACCGCCAATCAGAAACACCAGTTCACCGCGGCGCAGCGTCAGGTTGATCGGCCCGACGGCAAAACCGTGCTCGCCATAATGGAAACAGACGTCGCGCAGCTCCAGCGTCTGCCAGTCGCTCACCGTCGGCAGCGCGTTGAAACCGGCGCTATAGGGAGCCAGATCGAAGGTATTAATTTTCCGCAACGCCACCTGTGCGCTGAGCAGCGTCGGCAGCGCGCCTACTGCCGCCAGCAGCGGCGTGCGCAGGAACAGCAGCGTCAGCGAATAGGTCGCGGCGACAGCGGTATTGGCCCAGCCCAGACCGTTGGCCATGAAGAACACAATACCAATCGCGCCGAGCATCATAATGTTCGACCAGTTCACCGCGCTGAGATGGAAGGTATCGGCGCGCACAATGTGACGACGATAATCCGTGGCATTTTCCTGATACACGGTGTCGTAAATCAGCCGGGCGCGCTCGCGGTTAAGCTGCAGCTCTTTGCGCCCTTCAATGATGGTCTGAAAATCGCGGTACAGCTCGTCCTCGATGTCGCGCAGCTTCGCCATGTGCTGATAAACACGCGACACCAGCAGCCAGCCGCCGATCAGCGTCACCACCAGCCACAGCGTGGTGATCAACAGCATTTGCGGTGACAGCCACGCCAGATAGATCGCGGAACCCAGCGTAATAATGATGCCCTGAATCAGCTCCGGCAGGCGCACAAACGCGATAGTGATGGCACGCACGTCGCTGGTCAGGCCGGCCAGCAGCTGAGCGTTACCAATCTGCTCAATGCGTTCAACCCGGGTATCCAGAATACGTTTGATAAACTCACCGCGCAGCCGCCAGACAAAATGGTGGCCGAGCTGAGTCAGCGCCAGCTGCGACGCCAGCGTCACCGCCATCAGCAGAAACAGCTGGGCGAGAAAGCCCGGCAGCACGGTGAGCGAGGTATTAACTGCCACGATCAGTTCATTATTGATGTAGGCGATCAGCCCGATACCCAGCGCGGCGCTGAGCAGCGTCAGCACAATCACGCCGATAAACGGCCAGCGGTACTGGCGAAAAACAACCTGAAGCAATGCCATTAAAAATTATCCAGAGGTCAACCAGGCAGCCTGCAGTTTAATGGCGCCTCGGGTGAAGGCAAGAATAATTCTCATCCGTTTTACGGTTACTGGGCGCGGCGGAATGTCAGGTTGTAACGGAACGCGCCAGCCTGCGGATGGATGCCCGCTTTTAGCGGCAAAATGCCGTGATAGCGCAGGCGCGACGGACCGCCCCATACCACGATATCGCCGTGCTCCAGCAGCACGCGCTGCGTCGCATCGCCGCGCTCGAAACCGCCAAACTGAAAAACGGCCGGCAGGCCAAGCGATACCGAGACAATCGGCTGGCGTAAGTCTTTCTCATCCTTATCCTGATGCAGCGTCAGTTTGGCACCGGGCTCATAGCGGTTAATCAGGCAGGCATCCGGATTGAAACCGGCAAAGCCGGCCTCCTGCGCGGTCTGCTGCGCCAGCGTGCGGAACAGCGCGGGCATCGGCGGCCATATACGGCAGCTGCTGACATCCTGTTCGGTGTACTGGTAACCGCGCGAATCGGTCGACCAGCCGAAATCGCCGCAGTTGGTCATGGCGACTGACATGCGATGTCCACCCGGCGTGATGCGATGGGCAAACGGGTTAAGGGCCGCGACGTCATGAATCGCCGCCAGCAGCGCATCGGCCTGCTCGCGCGCCCGGCGACGCAGAATCACCGCGCCCTCGGCCAGCGGTTCCTGCCATGGCGCATCCTCACTAAATAGATCCAGCACAGTTACCTCCTGTCAGGTCAGGGCTGATCGATAAGAAACGATTTGAACTGTGGCGACATCCAGTGGCTGAAGCCGTCGCCCTGCTTTGTAATCAGATACACCGCCAGATGCTGTTTCAGCGCCAGCGCTTTGGCACGCTCGGTGCCGAGCACCATCAGCCCGGTGTCCCAGCCGTCGGCTTCCAGCGCGGTGGTGGCAATCACCGTGGCTGAGACCAGCCGGTGATCGATGGGTCGGCCGCTGGCCGGATCGATCACGTGCGAAATGCGTTTGCCATCCAGTTCATAATAGTTGCGATAGCTGCCGGAGGTGCTGATTCCGTGCCCCTGCAGATCGACGCGTGCCTCCACCGCGTTCTCGCGATCGGTCGGTTTCTGGATGGCGACCCGCCACGGCTGCTGGCTGGCATTCAGGCCGCGACTCAGCACCGCCCCGCCCACCGACACCAGATAATTAGTGATACCCTGCTGCTCCATCAGCCGCGCCAGGTGATCGGTGGCGTAGCCTTCGCCCATGGTGGAGAGATCGACATACAGGCCAGGCAGATCTTTCTGCAGCCACTGGCCGTTCACCGTTTCAATCACACGCAGGTGCTGCAGGCCGGTCTGCGCTTTGGCGGCGGCGATAGCGGCATCCGATGGCGTATGCGCCGGCTGCTGCGCCGGGCCAAAGCCCCACAGATTCACCAGCGGTCCGACGGTAATGTCCATCGCGCCGCCGGTCAGCTGACCGATGCGCAGCGCGCGGGTGACGATATCGGCCATATCGGCACTGACCGGCTGGGGATCCTGCCCCTGATACTGGTTGAAGCGCGACAGCACCGAGTCCTTTTTCCAGGTAGAGAGTTCGCCATCGTCGCGATCGAGCTGCTGCTGAATTGCCTGCTGCAGCGCGGCCTTACGCTGAGCATCCACGCCCGCCAGACTCACGCGCCACACCGTTCCCATGGTTTTGCCTTCCAGCACCAGCGCCTGCTGCGCTGGTTTTTGCTCGCACCCGCTCAGCAGCAGTGCTACCATGCCTGTCAGCAGAATGTTCTGAAAATTCATCAATTCCTCGTCTGTAACTCATTACTACAGCCTATTACAAAGCATAACTCGCTTGTAAAACCGTCTAAAGCTGCTTGAAGTTGATCGCTGGCTGGCACAGCATACTGCGTTCCTGCACGAGAATCCTTACAGGAGCGACAGATGATTTATATGATTCTTGCTATTACCGCCGGGTTATTTGCTTACGGAAGCTTCCGTTGCTGGCAGCACTATCGCCACCGCCTGATTCAGCACTATCCGTCGCGCCGACGTTAAGGCATTGCACCAGCGTCGTGCATCCTGCACCGCTTCAGCGCTGGCGCAGTGTAACAAAGCGGCCACGGGGCGCGTGGCGCTGAGAGCGGTGGCATGGCATGAATTGTGCAGCGTTGATGCTGGGTTGAACATCAGCGAGGTGCAAGATGAGTAAGGCAACAGAACAACAGGATAAATGGCAGCGCTGGCTGAGCTTTTCCGCCTTTACGCTGGCGGGCGTGGCGCTGGAAGGCAGCCTGCCGCCTGCCACCACATCCCCGCAGCAGGCGGCAAAGGCCAGACGCTGGCGCAACGCGCCGTAAATTACAGACCCAGCTCGCTCAGGCCCGGATGATCGTCCGGGCGTCTGCCAGCCGGCCAGTGAAACAGCCGCGCTTCAGCGCTGATCGGCAAATCGTTGATGCAGGCGAAGCGCTGAATCATCAGACCATCGGCACCAAAGTGCCAGTTTTCATTGCCGTAGCTGCGGAACCAGTTGCCGCTGTCATCGCGCCACTCATAGGCAAAACGCACCGCCAGCTTATCGTGGTGCCACGCCCACAACTCTTTAATCAACCGATAATCCAGCTCGCGGTCCCATTTGCGCTGCAGAAAGGTCACGACGTCCGCGCGGCCGTTAACGAATTCGCTGCGATTGCGCCAGCGGGTATCTTCACTGTAAACCTGCGACACGCGCTGCGGATCGCAGCTGTTCCAGGCATCTTCCGCCATACGCACTTTTTCTAAGGCACTTTGATGATCGAACGGGGGGATGAGCATTTTTTATCTCCTGATGATGTAGACAGGTCTGTCTACTTGATTCATCCTGCCGTATGTAGACAATTCTGTCTACCCCCGAAAACAGGAATTTTTTCTTATGCTCGCACCCCTGCTGTTTGATGCCAGCGCCAGCGCGCGCGATCGCATCCTGCTCAGCGCGCAACAGCTGTTTTATGCGCAAGGCATCCGTGCTACCGGCATCGATAAAGTGATTGCCGCGGCTGGCGTGACCAAAGTGACCTTCTACCGCCACTTTCCGGCCAAAAATGACTTAATTCTGGCGTTTCTGCAGCAGCGCCATCAGCGCTGGATGAGCGGCTTTCGCAGCGCGCTGGCGCAGCAGCCTGCCATCAACGTGGCGCTGCCGGCTGCGTTACTGAGCTGGTTTCAGGAGGAGGATTTCCGCGGCTGTGCGTTTATTAATAGCGCGGCAGAACTGGCTGATACCCTGCCGGAAGCGAGCGCACTGATTCGCCAGCACAAGCGGGAGATGGCGGCCGCCATTGCCGAAAGACTCAGCGCGGCGCAGCAGGAAAAAACCGGGCAGATCGTGTTGCTGGTGGATGGCGCAATCGTGCAGGTTCAGATGGGGGAAGCGGCGCAGCAGGTGACGGCAACGCTGCAGGCGGCGCTGAACGCGCTGCTGGAGAGCAGAGCGTGACCCGCAGGCCACGCTCTCCGGCTTAGAACTGGTAAACCAGGCCCAGCGCAACGATGTCGTCGGTGTTGATACCGGCCGCATCGGTGAAGTTGTTGTCGTCCAGCAGGTTGATCTGGTAATCAACATAGGTCGACATGTTTTTGTTGAAGTAATAGGTCGCGCCCACGTCGACATATTTTTTCAGGTTCTGGCTGCCGTAACCTTCGATATCGCTGCCGCGTGAGGAGACGAAGGCCAGAGACGGACGCAGACCGAAGTCAAACTGATATTGTGCCACCAGTTCCCAGTTGTCCGCTTTGTTGGCATAGCCGTACGCAGCGGAATCCACCGCGCCGAAGCGGGTTGCGTTGTAAGAACGGGTGTACATCGCCGCCAGATACACGTTGTTAGCGTCATATTTCAGACCGCCAGTGTAGGCTTCGGCTTTATCACCGCGACCGAGAATGCCTGGCGCGTTGCCGTTCTGATTGTTGGTACGGTCAGACTGGAACATCGCCGCACCCAGACCGAAGCCGGAGCCAAGATCGTAGGTGGTGCTCAGGCCCCAGCCGTCGCCGTTCTCACCCAGGACATCACGACCGGAAGAGGATTCGGTTGGGTTGTCGTTTTTGCCCTGATACTGCACGGCAAAGTTCCAGCCATCCACCAGGCCGAAGAAGTTGCTGTTGCGGTAAGTCGCCAGGCCGTTGCTGCGCTGGAACATGAAGTTGTCCGCGCCGTAGGTGTCACCACCAAACTCCGGCAGCACGTCAGTCCAGGCGCCGATGTCATACAGTACGCCGTAGTTACGGCCGTAGTCGAACGAGCCCGCATCACCGAATTTCAGGCCGGCGAAGCCGACACGGGTGTAGCTGTTAGCGGTACCCTGCGATTCTGCGGTGTTCAGCGCAGCCTGGTACTCCCACTGACCGTAGCCGGTCAGCTGGTCGGTCACCTGAGTTTCACCTTTAAAACCAAAACGCAGGTAAGACTGGTCACCGTCCTGGCCATCGTTGTCCGAGAAATAGTGCAGGCCGTCTACTTTGCCGTAGAGGTCTAATTTGTTGCCATCTTTGTTATAAATTTCAGCTGCGCTTGCTGAGCCTGCCACCAGCAATGCAGGAATCATCAGGGAGAGAACGCGACGTTTCATTTTATTACCCTCTGTAATGTGCCTTTTATATGTGCCACTGCTAACTGAATGCTTAAAAATTCAGCCGGCAAGCCATTGTTATTTTATGGAGAGCAATAATCTATCACGAAAATGATACTAAATTTCCGAAAGTGTTTCATTGTATTAAATAGTTATTTCTAAATGTAAATTTCGCGGAACTAATAATCAGCACACATCGGCAAAAAATATCGCACTAATTGATAAACCAATTTTATTCATTTAAATACATAGGGATAAGATGAGATAAGCTGCCGCACTGAATGATAAAACTTAACGCCACTCAGCGCATACAATTACTCCCGCTATCATCATTTATTTCATTATTACCTTCATTCACCCCGAATGAGAGATTTACCCTAATTCCCGCCGGACATGATTGTCCGGCATTTTTTTGCCTGCCATTTTTCTTACGCTGTGTAATTTAATGTAAACCTGTTTGCTGAGGTTAAATTAACCGCCACTCAGGACGCCATTATTTGTTCATTTTCGCACTTTTTGTTCATTACTTAGCCATGATTGCGCAATGTTAATTTCCGGTCGTAATAAAGTTGCACGGGAATATAGCCGATGAGTTTCTCCAACCGTTTGCGGAATATTCTTTACCACTATTCAGTTAGTTAGCGTTGCTGCAGCAATCGTTTTTCATCCAACTTAAGCCAAATTTTCACTGAATCTGTCGGTTTAATAACGGTCAGAGAGCTTATGGAGTCCAGGAAATGTCTGGAAAAGCGCAGCGCCTGGCAAAAGATCGGTAATATGCTCGCTTCTGGCGACCATTTTTGCCCTGCTCTTCGCCTTCATTGAGCGGTGCCGCGCCAGCTTTAATGCTAAACTTCGTCGCTCGAACGACTTATGACAACGACACCTTTATGACAGCACTGGACGCCGCACAGCCCAACAAATTGCATCAGCGTGTCAATCTGGGAACACGCCTCGTTTTTCTCATCGCCGGTTTAAGCATGTCTGCCTGGGCGCCGCTGGTGCCGTTTGCCAGCCAGCGTCTCCAGCTGACGGGCGCGTCGCTGGGCGGCCTGCTGCTGTGTCTCGGCATTGGTTCTCTGGCGGCAATGCCGGTGACCGGTGCGCTGGTGGCACGCTTTGGCTGCCGCCGCGTTATGCTGTGCTCCACGCTGGTGGTGCTGGCCGTACTGCCGCTGCTGGCGACACTGAATGTGATGTGGCTGATGGCCGCCACACTGATGGTGTTCGGTGCCGGGCTCGGCATGCTGGATGTGGCCATGAATGTACAGGCGGTTGAGGTTGAGAAAGCGGCGGCCAAGCCGATGATGTCCGGTTTCCACGGTTTCTTCAGTCTTGGCGGTATTCTTGGCGCCGGCGCGGTCAGCCTGTTACTTGGCGCGGGTCTGACACCGCTGCAGGCGATGGGCGTGATCATGCTGCTGATGGTGCTGCTGTTGCTGTGCAGCCTGCCGACGCTGATGACGGAGCGCCTGCATCAGCCTGATCAACCCTGGCTGGTGATCCCGCGCGGCTGGGTCGCCTTCCTCGGTTGCCTGTGCTTTATTCTGTTCCTTGCGGAAGGCGCGGTACTCGACTGGAGCGCCCTGCTGCTGCTGCAAAGCCCGGGCATGAGCGTGGCGCACGCCGGCCTGGGTTACGCCATCTTCTCCATCGCCATGACCATAGGTCGTCTGACGGGCGATAAAGTGATTCAGCGCTTTGGCCGCTATCCGGTGATGCTGACCGGTGCGCTGGCGGCGGCAGCCGGCATGACGTTAGCGGTGCTGCTGCCGTGGCCGCAGGCGGCGCTGCTGGCCTTTTTGCTGGTGGGCTTTGGCCTGGCCAATACCGTGCCGATGCTGTTTAATGCCGCCGGTAATCAACAGGATATGCCGGCCAATCTGGCGATTTCCGCCATGACAACGCTCGGCTATGCGGGTATTCTTTCAGGCCCGGCTTTAATCGGCTTTATTTCCCAGTGGCTCAGCCTGAGCGGCGCGTTTTTACTTATCGCCCTGCTGCTGCTGGCGGTTGCCGCCAGCGCCCGGCTGGTCGCGCGTTAATTGCAGGATCCTGAGACACCTATGCTGCCTTATAAATTTCCGCTGACCTCCGGCAACGTAACGCGCTTTTTCGTGGTGTTTAACCTGGTGCTGTTTCTCGCGCTCGGCGCCATGGTGCATAACAGTGTGAATGCGTGGATCATGGAAAAGCGCTACGCCATGACCGACCTGGCGCGCGCGATGCAAAAACGCATTGATGCTTACCGCTTTGCCACCTGGCAAATCTATGAAAATCTCGCCACCAGCGCCGCGGGTTCTACGCCGAACAGTAGCCTGCAGGAGACGCGCCTGCGCCCGGACGTTTACTATCTGGAGAAAACCCGCCGCAAGACCGAAGCGCTGATTTTCGGCTCGCACGACAGCAGCACGCTGGATATGACGCTGCGCATGTCCAATTATCTCGATACGCTGTGGGGCGCTGAAAATCCGGCGTGGTCGATGTACTTCCTCAATGGTCAGGACAACAGCCTGATCATGATCTCGACCCTGCCGCTCAAGGATATGGCGACGCGCTATAAAGAGAGCGCGATCAATACGCTGGTGGACAGCCGCCGTGCCGAAATGCTGCAGCAGGCCAATGCGCTCGACGAACGCGAAAGCTTCTCGCCGCTGCGCCACTTTGCCTGGCAGAACGATCACTACTTCACGCTGCGCACCACGTTTAACCAGCCAGGTCATTTAGCCACGGTGGTGGCGTTCGATCTGCCGGTTAACGATTTGATTCCACGCAGTATGCCGCTGGAGAATTTCCAGCTGCGCCAGGATGCCAGCCAGCCCGGCAGCGCCACCAGCGATGACGCCAGCAGCGAAAGCACCGCGGTGACGCTGGTTAACCCGAATCTGGAGATTGCCGCCACGCTGCCCAGCACCTCGCTCCAGCTGGTGTACCGGGTGCCGCTCGCCAGCCTGGCGATGGATACCCTGCACAACCTGATGTGGCCGCTGCTGATCAATCTGTTGCTGTTCCTGCTGTCTATTGCCGGCATTACGCTGCTGCGCCAGCAGTCACTGCGACCGAATGAGAACCAGAGCGCCGAGCTCGATTCGCTGCGTATGCTGAATGAGGAGATCGTCGCCAGCCTGCCGGTCGGGCTGCTGGTGTATGACTTTGGTACCAACCGCACCCTGCTGAGCAACAAAATCGCTGAGCATCTGCTGCCGCATCTCAATCTGCAGAAGATCATCAATATGTCCGATCAGCATCAGGGCGTGCTGCAGGCTACCATCAATAACGAAGTGTATGAGATTCGCCACGCGCGCAGCATGCTGTCGCCGCACACCCAGCTGTTTATGATGCGCGATCAGGATCGCGAGCTGCTGGTGAATAAGAAGCTGCAAAAAGCGCAGCAGGTGCTGGATCGCAACCACCAGATGCGCCAGCAGCTGATGCAGAATCTTGGCCATGCGCTTAATCGTCCGCTGCAGAGCATGGTGACGCAGCTGGTGCAGCTCAGCCAGCGCGATGACGACGAGAGCGTGCTGGATCTGCTGGATGAGAGCCAGGGTCTGGCGCGGCTGGTGGACGATATCGTCCTGCTCAACCGGCTGGAAGCCCACGACTGGTCGCCGGATGCGGGCGTGTTTAACCTGCAGGATCTGCTGGATGAGATTGCGCTGGAGAGCCTGCCGCTACTTCGGCGCAAAGGACTGACGCTGGTGGTCAACAATCAGCTGGCCAACGACGAGATGCGCTTTGGCGATCGCCGCGCGCTGCGTAAAGTCCTGACCACGCTGATGCATTACGCGCTCACCACCACGCAGTGGGGCAAGATTTCCCTCGATATCAAAGCCAGCGACAGCAAAGCCAACAGCGTGCTGTTCCAGCTGGTGGATACCGGCTCAGGCCTGACCGGCGACGAGCTGGCCAACGTCGATTTCCCTTACCTTGGCGAAACCACGCAGGATCGTTACGGTCAGGCGTCCGGCATGGCGTTTTTCCTGTGTAAGCAGCTGTGCAAACAGATGGGCGGCCAGCTGGAGATTATCGCCAAACCGGATATCGGCACGCGCTACAACATTCAGCTGCCGCTGGCGCTGGAGCAGCAGAGCGAGCAGGAAGAGAAACTGCTGGAAGGCGTGACGGCGCTGGTGGATATCGCGGTCGAAGACGTACACAAAATTGTCTGCCGCCACCTCGAGAACTGGGGGGCAAACTGCCTGACCTCGGACGAACGCCTGTCCGGGCAGGAGCATGATGTGCTGGTGACGGACGACCCGGCGCGCCTGCAGGGCTGGGCGCTGTTGCTGGCGGGCGACGAAATGGGGCATCACGCCCTCAACGACCAGCAATTCCGGGTCAATTTCAATCTCAGCAATGCGCTGCTTGATGCGCTGCTGGCCCTGATTGAGAAGCAACTGGCTCATGATTCGATAGAGGAGAGCGACGACGATGAGGCTGCCACGCCGCTGCTGAGCGGCGGCTATTTCCAGCTGTTTATGGAGACAGTACCGCCAGATGTGAAGAGACTGTATACTGAGTTGGCGGAGAAGGACTGTCCCTCGCTTGCTCAGACAGCGCATCGCCTGAAAGGCGTGTTTGCCATGCTCAATTTACTGCCGGGTAAACAGCTTTGTGAAGAGTTAGAACAGCACATTAAACTGTGCGACGATTTAACCATTAAAAATACCACCAGTGAAATTGACGCGTACGTCAACCAACTGCTGCAGCAAGGTAACCAATAAGATGAATAACCTGAATGTAATTATTGCCGATGACCATCCAATCGTTCTGTTCGGTATCCGTAAATCTCTGGAACAGATCGAATGGGTGAATGTGGTAGGTGAGTTTGAAGACTCAACAGCACTGATCAATAGCTTGTCCAAACTGGATGCCAACGTCCTGATTACCGATCTGTCGATGCCGGGCGAAAAATACGGCGACGGCATCACGCTGATCAAGTACATCAAGCGTCACTATCCGGATCTCTCCATTATTGTTCTGACCATGAACAATAACCCGGCGATCCTGAGCGCGGTACTGGATCTGGATATCGAAGGCATCGTGCTGAAGCAGGGTGCACCAACTGACCTGCCAAAAGCGCTGGCAGCCCTGCAGAAAGGCAAAAAGTACACGCCGGAAAGCGTGGCCAAACTGCTGGAGAAAATCAGCGCCGGCGGCTACGGCGACAAACGTCTGTCACCGAAAGAGAGCGAAGTGCTGCGCCTGTTCGCCGAAGGTTTCCTCGTTACCGAGATCGCCAAGAAGCTGAACCGCAGTATCAAAACCATCAGTAGCCAGAAGAAATCAGCAATGATGAAGCTGGGTGTGGATAACGATATCGCGCTGCTGAACTACCTCTCTTCCGTCAGCGCCACTCAGGTCGACAAAGAGTAAAGCCAAAAGGCGCACATCGGGTGCGCCTCTTTTCCCTGCCCTGCCCTGCCCTCCGCACACAACGTCATCGCTTTGTCATTCAGTAAGCTCGGGCAACGTATTGCCGCTTGCCGCACCGGCATAAACCCATCCATGGGGCCTGCCGCCGCGCCTTCCCTGCCGCGGAGGCTGCTGCAAGCGGCAATACGTCCCCCTCCCCTCAGACTCTTTCATCGCTGTAAGATGCCAGTGCGGACTGACAGGATAGTACCTGATGCAGCAGCACATTCGCTGAGAGGAAGGGGAGAGGTTGAGCTAAGCCGGACGTCACGCGGCAGGGATGCCGCGTGCCGAGGCACGCATGGATGCGGCCGTTGCCGATCCGGCGTGCTCAACCTCTTCTCTGACCAGGCAAAACGCTACCGCGACGAATATCAAAGGGTCATGCCCGACTTCAGGACTCACGCGCCTTGCGCACCCTCTCCGCATACAGCGCCAGCGTGGTTTTTAGCACATCCAGCGTCACCGGTTTTGACAGGCAGTTATCCATGCCGGCATCCATACAGCGCTGTTTCTCTTCCGCCAGTGCGTTAGCGGTCACTCCAATCACCGGGAAAGCATGTCCCAGCTGGCGCAGACGCTGCGTCAGCCGGTAGCCGTCCATGTTTGGCATGTTAACGTCACTCAGTACGATATCGATATGGTTGCGGCTGAGCACGTTGAGCGCATCCACGCCGTCCTGCGCCGTTTTGGTCTGATAGCCCAGCGTGCCGAGCTGTTCAGACAGCAGCATGCGGTTAATCGGATGGTCATCGACAATCAGCACCATGATGTCTTCATAGCTGGAGGCCTGCTGCGGCACCGGCAGTTCCAGCGTGGTCGCCGTTTCGCTGTCGATGGCAATGCGATAAATCCGGCCCAGCAGCAGCGGCAGATCGTGCAGCGTCGCGCTGCTGTGCACCCACTGTCCCGGCGTCGTTTCCTGCGGCATATCAATGTGTTCACCGCAAATACGGATACGCGCGCGTACCGTCTGCGCTGGCGCGTCGTGGTGATCGCAGATCATCACATCGTCCGCCCCAGCCCGCCCCTGATAGTGCGCGACCTGGATGCCCTGCTGCTGGAGCAGACGCAGCAGGAAGGCCGCCAGATAGTCGTTGCGCAGGTCAAGCCAGATGGCTTTTTCCTGCAGACCATCCAGCAGCGGCGGCGCGGGTTGCTGTCCGGCGTAGATCGGAATACGCACCACGAACTGGCTGCCCATGCCCGGTTCAGAGTCGACTTCGATGTCACCATCCATCATGTTGATGAGCTTTTCACAGATCGCCAGTCCCAGCCCGGTGCCCTGGAAGTTACGCTGCACGCCGGAGCCAACCTGGAAGAACGGGTCGAACAGGCGCGTGATCTCTTTCGCCGGGATTCCCACGCCGGTGTCGCGCACGCGAAACGCCAGATACCCCTCTTTGACATAGGCGTGCAGGATAATGCAGCCGGTATGGGTGAACTTGATGGCGTTATTCAGCAGGTTGGAGATCACCTGCTGCAGGCGCAGCGGATCGCCATCCAGCGCCAGCGGCACATCGTTCTCGATAAACACATACATCGTCAGGCGCTTGCGCACCACCAGCGACAGATAGTTGCTGGCAATATGGTTGACCACCTCACGCGGCGAGAAGGGACGCGGCTCAATCTTCAGCTGCTCGGACTCGATCTTCGAGAAGTCGAGAATATCGCTGATGATTTTCAGCAACAGGCTGGATGAGTTGTTCATCGCCGTGACCAGCGAATCCACGCCCTTCGGCAGCGATTTGGTCTGCAGCAGATCGAGGTTACCGATAATGCCGTACAGCGGCGTCCGCAGTTCATGACTGACGGTGGCAAGGAACATCGATTTGGACTGGCTGGCCTGCTCGGCGGCGTGCGCCATCTCCTGCAACGACTGCTCCATGCGCACACGCGCCGAGACGTCGACCAGCACGCAAATCGCCACGTTCTCGTTGCGGTAGCGCGAATGCACAAAGCTGATTTGCAGGTTAGTGTTACTGCCGGTCAGCATATCGACAAAATTAACCTGCTGGCCGCCGATGATTTCGTTCAGCCGCAGGCGATCTTCCTGCGTCAGCAGCGTCAGATAGTTATGCGCCAGTTCATTACTGAGGATGTTGGTGCCATCGCTGGTACGCAAAATACAGATGCCAACCGGCGCTGACGCGACAATCTTGCGGTTGAACTGCTCGTGCTCCTCCAGCCGGTGGGCGTTGTCTTCCGCCGGCAGGAACATGCGGCGTTCGAACACCCACGCCAGGGTAAACAGAATCAGCGCGCTGAGGATATTGAGCAGCAGCGCGTTGATCAGCATCAGCTTGAGCTGATCCATCAGCACATCGGTCGACAGCGACCACACCACATTGAGGCTGGACGGCGGCAGCGGCTTTTTCAGCACCAGCTGACGATAGCCGTCAAGATAACCAAACCAGGTGCTGTTATCCGGCAGATCGTCCAGCGAATAACCGGGTCCGCCGCGTCGTGAGCTGATCAGCGGGCGATAGTTTTCATCGGTGATGGTGGCCACCAGCGGCAGCCCGCCGGGCTGAATAAATTCATCCAGGCGAATGTTCTGTTCCACGCCGAGCAGCGCCTGCAGTTTGTTGGCGACGTAAACCGGCACCACCATATAGAAGTTGCCGATGCCTGGCTGGCTGCTGTTGGTAATCCAGTACATTGGATTACGCCGCTCTTCCTCGTTGCCGCTGCGGTAGTGCAGCACGTTTTCGCGCAGCGCCTTCAGGCTGCGTTCGCGATCGACCGGATTATTGTTACCGATGGTGAAGTCTGCCAGGCACTGATTTTCGCCGCCAATAAAGAACACCCGATTGAGTTCATAGGCTGAGGCAAAATTGCTTTTCCAGTAGTTAATGAAATAGCTCAGGGAATCGAGCGAGTTACGCCAGGTGTTGCTCATTGACGTGCAGTCACCGTCGGTAAACAGTGGCGTAAACTGCGGCAGCGTGCTTTTGCCGCCCGGCATGCCGTTGAGCATATCCAGCCCGTTGACGCTGCTGCTCAGGCGATTCTCGGTGATGTACTTCAGCTCGCGCATCACATCCGCTGAGTGGCGCACATACCATTCGGCCTGACCATAATTGGTGGCAAACTCCTGGCGCACCGCGTTCTCTTTCTCGTGCAGCACATTGATGATGTAGAAAGTGGTCAACAGTGCACCCAGCGACCAGAGCAGCAGTGCCAGCGCACGAAACAGGTAGCGCGAGATGCGAAGCGTGGTGCGAAAGGAGACGAGATATTTCAAAAGAGACTCACTGGCGGCAAGGGTTATCGGGACGTTGAAAAGTTCTCATACACTAGCTTTATCAGGGCGAAAAAGCCAGTTGGCACGCGACTTTGGGAGTGAAAGTCAGACAAAAAAAACGGCAGGTCGGTTGCCCTGACCTGCCGCTTGTGACAGACAACGAACGGTTACTCTTCGTCGTCTGTTTCCGGTGCGTCGTCGTCGCTGTCGACTTCCGGCGCGATATCGTCTTCGCCTTCTGCCACGCTGCCGTCGATGGCGTCGAGTTCTTCCTCTTCCACCGGTTCAGCGACGCGCTGCAGGCCGACCACGTTTTCATCTTCCGCGGTACGAATCAGGATCACGCCCTGCGTATTACGGCCCACCACGCTGACTTCCGACACGCGGGTACGCACCAGCGTACCGGCATCGGTGATCATCATGATCTGATCGCTGTCCACCACCTGTACCGCGCCAACCACTGGCCCGTTACGCTCGGTGACTTTAATCGAGATCACGCCCTGCGTGGCGCGCGATTTGGTCGGATACTCGCTGTTAGCAGTACGCTTGCCGTAGCCGTTCTGCGTTACGGTGAGAATCGCGCCCTCTTCACGTGGCACAATCAGCGACACCACTTTGTCGCCTTCGGCCAGTCTGATGCCGCGCACGCCTGAGGCTGAACGGCCCATGGCGCGCACCGCACTCTCCGCAAAGCGCACCACTTTACCGGCAGCAGAGAACAGCATCGCTTCGTCGTTACCGTTGGTCAGCGCCACGCCAATCAGCTCATCGTCTTCACGCAGGTTGATGGCAATGATGCCGGCACTGCGCGGACGGCTAAACTCCTGCAGCGCCGTTTTCTTCACGGTACCGTCTGCGGTCGCCATGAAGATGTTGAAGCCTTCGGTGTATTCGCGCACTGGCAGAATCGCGGTGATACGCTCGTTGGCTTCCAGCGGCAGCAGGTTGACGATTGGACGACCGCGCGCGCCACGGCTGGCTTCTGGCAGCTGATAGACCTTCATCCAGTAGAGGCGGCCACGGCTGGAGAAGCACAGAATGGTGTCGTGGGTGTTGGCCACCAGCAGGCGATCGATAAAGTCTTCTTCTTTAATGCGCGCCGCCGATTTGCCCTTACCGCCGCGACGCTGGGCTTCATAGTCTGACAGCGGCTGGTATTTGACGTAGCCCTGATGCGACAGGGTGACCACCACATCTTCCTGGTTGATCAGGTCTTCAATGTTGATGTCAGCGCTGTTGGCGGTGATTTCCGTACGGCGCGCATCGCCAAACTGATCGCGCATCGCCACCAGCTCTTCACGGATCACTTCCATCAGGCGCTCGGCGCTCTGCAGGATGTGAATCAGTTCGGCGATCTGGTCCAGCAGCTCTTTGTACTCGTCGAGCAGTTTTTCATGCTCAAGGCCGGTCAGTTTCTGCAGACGCAGATCAAGAATGGCCTGTGCCTGCTGCTCGGTCAGGTAGTAGCGACCGTCGCGAATACCAAACTCCTCTTCCAGCCACTCCGGACGCGCGGCGTCGTCACCGGCACGTTCCAGCATGGCGGCGACGTTGCCAAGATCCCACGACTGCGCCAGCAGGCCGCTTTTCGCTTCGGCTGGCGTCGGAGCCCGACGAATCAGCTCGATAATCGGATCGATGTTGGCCAGCGCAATCGCCAGACCTTCAAGGATGTGCGCACGATCGCGCGCTTTACGCAGTTCGAAGATGGTACGACGCGTCACCACTTCACGGCGGTGGCGAACGAAGGCTTCAATGATCTCCTTCAGCGTCATGATCTTCGGCTGGCCCTGATGCAGGGCAACCATGTTGATGCCGAAAGAGACCTGCAGCTGCGTCAGCGAGTAGAGGTTGTTGAGCACCACTTCGCCGACCGCATCGCGTTTCACTTCAATGACGATACGCATGCCGTCTTTATCAGATTCGTCACGCAGGCCGCTGATGCCCTCAACGCGCTTCTCTTTCACCAGCTCAGCAATTTTCTCGATCAGGCGCGCTTTGTTCACCTGATACGGGATTTCATTGACGATGATGGTTTCACGACCGGTTTTGGCGTCGGTTTCAATCTCGCCGCGTGCGCGGATGTAAATTTTACCGCGCCCGGTGCGGTAGGCTTCTTCAATGCCACGACGACCGTTGATAAAGGCGGCGGTCGGGAAATCCGGCCCGGTAATGTGCTCCATCAGCCCTTCGACGCTGATGTTTTCATCTTCGATGAACGCCAGACAGCCGTTGATCACTTCCGTCAGGTTGTGAGGCGGAATGTTGGTCGCCATGCCGACGGCAATACCGGAGGAGCCGTTGATCAGCAGGTTAGGAATTTTGGTCGGCAGGACTTCAGGGATCTGCTCGGTGCCGTCATAGTTCGGCACAAAGTCGACCGTCTCTTTTTCCAGGTCAGCCAGCAGTTCAGAGGAGATCTTCGCCATGCGCACTTCGGTATAACGCATCGCTGCGGCGGAGTCGCCGTCGACCGAACCGAAGTTACCCTGACCGTCGACCAGCATGTAGCGCAGGGAGAACGGCTGGGCCATGCGCACGATACTTTCGTACACAGCGGAGTCACCGTGTGGGTGATATTTACCGATAACGTCACCGACCACACGGGCAGATTTTTTATAGGGTTTGTTCCAGTCGTTACCCAGTTCGCTCATGGCAAAAAGCACACGGCGATGCACCGGCTTCAGGCCATCACGTACATCGGGTAAGGCTCGGCCAACGATGACCGACATGGCGTAATCGAGGTAGGAGTTTTTCAACTCTTCTTCGATATTGACCGGTGTAATTTCTCTCGCAAGGTCGCTCATGGAGCCGCTATCCCTCTACATAATCCCGGATTTTAAAGGTGCGAAAGTATATCACATCGCTTGCGTGCGGTGAACGTAAAGCAGGGTTTTGTGGCGCTTTTCCTTTGCGCTGAGAGATGCCTCGCAGGGTTTATACGTTTATACTGGTGGCATATTTTGTCAGGAGTCATGATTCAATGAATGAACAACCGCAGGAAAGCCGCCAGAACGTCGACCACGCCGAAATTGCTAAGTTTGAGGCGGTTGCATCACGCTGGTGGGATTTAGAGGGTGAATTTAAGCCGTTGCACCGCATTAATCCCCTGCGTCTTGGCTGGATTGCCCAGCACAGCCATGGGCTGTTCGGTAAGAAAGTGCTGGATGTCGGCTGCGGCGGCGGCATTCTCGCCGAGAGCATGGCGCGTGAAGGGGCGGAGGTCACCGGTCTGGATATGGGCGCCGAGCCGCTGGAGATCGCGCGTCTGCACGCGCTGGAGAGCGGCGTGAGCGTCAATTACGTGCAGCAGACGGTTGAAGCGCATGCGGCCAGCCATGCCGGTCAGTACGACGTGGTGACCTGTATGGAGATGCTGGAACACGTGCCGGATCCGCGTTCCGTGGTGCTGGCCTGCGCGCAGCTGGTGAAACCGGGCGGCGAGGTGTTTTTCTCCACCATCAACCGTAACCCCAAAGCCTGGCTACTGGCGGTGTTTGGTGCTGAATACGTGCTGCGCATGGTGCCGCGCGGTACCCATGACGTGAAAAAATTTATTCGTCCCGCCGAGCTGCTGAACTGGGTGGATGAGACCGCCCTGCGTGAACGCAATATGACTGGCCTGCACTACAATCCGCTGACTAACCAGTTCCGCCTTGGCCGCGGGGTGGACGTCAATTATATGGTGCACACCCACCGTCAGGCGTAAACGACCTGTTTCGCCTGCCTGCCCGTGGGCAGCGCTGTTGTAGCGGCGCGATGTATTACGCGAAAAATCGCGCCGCTATGGAATCTACGAACAGCAATTTACCCAACTGAACGGCACAACGCTCTACAAACTGCCAGTCCTCCTTTCACTTCCGACCGCACCCGGTTTATCACGCGCTGGCCCTATCCAGATCAATTTCCTTTTAGACGCTGCGATGCGCTTTTTGTAAGGTGAAAAGGTCATAAAAAATTCATAAGCAAACGCAGTTAAGTTCGCTGCTGACGGAGCGGCGCGGGCTTTTTTCGCCTGGGAAATTTCCCGAATCGCAGCGGTTGAGCAATAAACACGCGCTCGATCAAAAATTGAAAAAAAACCTGTTATCCGTTGACACCAGGTGCAGGCCTTGTGGCGTGGGGATCCAGGATTTTCCCCACCCCCCAGGGCGTAAAATTTTGTGAAAATCAACTCTTGTGATGATCCGATTGCTGACTAGAATACTCACCATATTGTTGTTCAAACTTTCCGCACCCCCTATATATAGTGTTTATCCACAGGCTTACTCACAATGAGCCGCCTGTGAATAGACGGGGGATAATTTTGTATTTCATGGACAGGTAAACACGCGACATGAACCAAAGTCTGCTCGTTACGAAACGCGATGGCCGCCAGGAGCGCATCGACCTCGATAAGATTCACCGGGTGCTGGACTGGGCAGCTGAAGGGCTGAACAATGTCTCCGTCTCGCAGGTTGAGTTGCGTTCGCACATCCAGTTTTACGATGGCATCAAAACCTCGGACATTCACGAGACCATCATCAAAGCGGCTGCCGATTTGATCTCCCGTGACGCGCCTGATTACCAGTACCTGGCCGCGCGTCTGGCGATCTTCCACCTGCGTAAAAAAGCGTACGGTCAGTTTGAGCCACCGAAGCTGTACGACCAGGTAGTGAAAATGGTCGAGATGGGCAAATACGATCGCCATCTGCTGGAAGACTACAGCACCGAAGAGTTTGAGCAGATGGACGGCTTCATCGACCACTGGCGCGACATGAACTTCTCCTACGCGGCGGTGAAGCAGCTGGAAGGCAAATATCTGGTGCAGAACCGCGTCAGCGGTGAAATCTACGAGAGCGCCCAGTTCCTGTATATTCTGGTCGCCGCCTGCCTGTTCTCCGGCTATCCGCGCGATACGCGCATGGATTACATCAAGCGTTTTTACGATGCGATCTCCACGTTCAAGATCTCGCTGCCTACGCCTATCATGTCCGGCGTGCGCACCCCGACCCGTCAGTTCAGCTCCTGCGTACTGATCGAGTGCGGCGACAGCCTGGATTCCATCAACGCCACCTCCAGCGCTATTGTGAAATATGTGTCACAGCGTGCCGGCATCGGCATCAACGCGGGCCGCATTCGTGCGCTCGGCAGCCCGATCCGCGGCGGTGAAGCGTTCCACACCGGCTGTATCCCGTTCTATAAGCACTTCCAGACGGCGGTGAAATCCTGCTCGCAGGGCGGCGTGCGCGGCGGTGCGGCAACGCTGTTCTACCCGATGTGGCATCTGGAAGTGGAAAGCCTGCTGGTGTTGAAAAACAACCGCGGCGTCGAAGGCAACCGCGTGCGTCACATGGATTACGGCGTGCAAATCAACAAGCTGATGTACACCCGCCTGCTGAAAGGCGAAGACATCACCCTGTTCAGCCCGTCCGACGTGCCAGGCCTGTATGACGCGTTCTTCGCCGATCAGGATGAGTTTGAGCGTCTGTATACCAAATATGAGAAGGACGACAGCATCCGCAAGCAGCGCGTGAAAGCCGTCGACCTGTTCTCGCTGATGATGCAGGAACGAGCCTCAACCGGCCGTATCTACGTGCAGAACGTTGACCACTGCAACACTCACAGCCCGTTCGATCCGGCCATTGCGCCAGTGCGTCAGTCTAACCTGTGCCTGGAGATTGCGCTGCCGACCAAACCGCTGGAAGACGTCAACGACGAAAGCGGCGAGATTGCGCTGTGCACCCTGTCCGCCTTTAACCTCGGCGCGATTGAAAGCCTTGACGATCTGGAAGAGCTGGCGACGCTGGCAGTACGCGCGCTGGATGCCCTGCTCGATTACCAGGATTACCCGATTCCGGCGGCAAAACGCGGTGCGATGGGTCGTCGTACCCTGGGTATTGGCGTGATCAACTACGCCTATTACCTGGCGAAACACGGTGTGCGCTACTCCGACGGCAGCGCCAACAACCTGACGCACAAAACCTTTGAAGCCATTCAGTACTGGCTGCTGAAAGCCTCCAACGAGCTGGCGAAAGAGCAAGGTGCCTGCCCGTGGTTTAAAGAGACCACTTATTCGCAGGGCATTCTGCCGATCGATACCTATAAAAAGGATCTCGACAGCGTATGTAATGAGCCGCTGCACCTTGACTGGGAAGCGCTGCGTGAGTCGATTAAAATCCACGGCCTGCGCAACTCCACGCTGTCTGCACTGATGCCGTCTGAGACCTCTTCGCAGATTTCGAACGCCACCAACGGTATCGAGCCGCCGCGCGGTCACATCAGTATCAAAGCGTCGAAAGACGGGATTCTGCGCCAGGTAGTACCGGAGTATGAGCGTCTGAAAGATCAGTACGAACTGCTGTGGGAGATGCCATCAAACGACGGCTATCTGCAGCTGGTTGGCGTGATGCAGAAGTTTATCGATCAGGCGATTTCATCGAACACCAACTACGATCCAGGCCGTTTCGCCAATGGCAAAGTGCCGATGAAACAGCTGCTGAAAGATCTGCTGACCGCGTACAAATTTGGCGTGAAGACCCTGTACTACCAAAACACCCGTGACGGTGCCGAGGATGCGCAGGACGATCTGGCGCCGTCTATTCAGGACGATGGCTGCGAAAGCGGCGCCTGTAAAATTTGATCGAAAGGCGCCTGCGGGCGCCTTATCGTGTCTGGGCCAGCAGCGGCTGGCCCGTTTCACTTTTGGACTTAGTCATGGCTTACACTACTTTCTCACAGAACAAAAATGACCAGCTGAAAGAGCCGATGTTCTTCGGCCAGTCAGTGAACGTTGCCCGTTTCGACCAGCAGAAATATGACATCTTTGAAAAGCTGATCGAGAAGCAGCTCTCTTTCTTCTGGCGTCCGGAAGAGGTTGACGTCTCGCGCGATCGCATCGACTATCAGGCGCTGCCGGAGCACGAGAAGCACATCTTCATCAGTAACCTGAAGTATCAGACGCTGCTGGATTCCATTCAGGGCCGCAGCCCGAACGTGGCGCTGCTGCCGCTGATCTCGATTCCCGAGCTGGAAACCTGGGTGGAAACCTGGGCGTTCTCCGAGACCATCCACTCACGCTCGTACACCCACATCATCCGTAATATCGTCAACGATCCGTCACTGGTGTTTGATGATATCGTGACTAACGAGCAGATTCTGGCGCGCGCGCAGGATATCTCGAAGTATTACGATGATCTGATCGAGATGACTAACTACTGGCATCTGCTGGGTGAAGGCACGCATCAGGTGGCGGGCAAGAGCGTGACCGTGAATCTGCGTGCGCTGAAGAAGCAACTGTATATCTGCCTGATGAGCGTTAACGCGCTGGAAGCGATTCGCTTCTACGTCAGCTTTGCCTGCTCATTCGCCTTCGCCGAGCGCGAACTGATGGAAGGCAACGCCAAGATTATTCGTCTGATTGCCCGTGACGAAGCGCTGCACCTGACCGGCACCCAGCATATGCTGAATCTGATGCGTACCGGTGAAGACGATCCTGAAATGAAAGAGATCGCTGCTGAGTGCCGCGACGAGTGCTTCGACCTGTTTAAGAAAGCGGCCGAGCAGGAAAAAGAGTGGGCTGAGTATCTGTTCAGCGGCGGCTCAATGATTGGTCTGAACAAGGACATTCTGTGCCAGTACATTGAGTACATCACCAATATCCGCATGCAGGCGGTGGGCCTTGATCTGCCGTTCCAGACGCGTTCGAACCCGATTCCATGGATTAACTCGTGGCTGGTGTCAGATAACGTGCAGGTGGCGCCGCAGGAAGTTGAAGTGAGCTCCTATCTGGTGGGTCAGATCGACTCCGAAGTGGGCGAAGACGACTTCAACGATTTCCAGCTGTAAGCATGAGCCGTTCCGTGGTAATCCTGCGCAGCTCCGGCTCCCGGCTGGAGTGCGCAGACGAACACCCTAATCTGCTGACGACGCTGGAAGCACATAATGTGTGCGTCGAGTTTCAGTGTCGCGAAGGCTACTGCGGCTCCTGCCGCATGCGTCTGCTGAAAGGCGAAGTGGATTATGCGGAAACCCCACTGGCGTTTATTCAGCAGGGCGAGATTCTGCCCTGCTGTTGTAAAGCCAGAGGGGAGATTGAGATCGAGCTGTAACCTGCCGACCGTACTGCTGAATTCCCTTTTATCGCGTTAAGATCCCGCATGGTCAGAGGGGGAACTGAGCACGCCGGAACGGCAAAACCCGCTCCCTGCGGGCCTCGACACGCGGCATCCCTGCCGCGTGACGTCCGGCTAAGCCCAGCTTCCCCCTCTTCCCTTTCAATTCTGGTACTGCTGTAACAGGCACCCGACAACAGCGACCACCGAATCCAGCAGGGCGTGGGAGGCATAGCCGCTTGCAGCAGCCTCCGCGCCATGGATGGCGCGGCGGCAGGCCCCAGGGAAGGGTTTATGCCGGTGCGGCAAGCGGCTATGCCTCTCACGACGCGGCACCCAACACAAAGCGATGCTGATCCCATGGCATCAGCTATCACAAGCCTGGAAAGCGTTAGCTCTTCACCGTCTCCAGGACATCAATCCAGCCGTGACCGGTACTGACTTCACTGCCGTGCAGCCAGCGGCGCAGCATATTCATCGCCATCATCGCCACCACTTTCTGCCGGGTTTCCAGATTGTGCCGCCCGTGGGTAAATTTCACCCGCTGGCCCCAGCTGGCTTCCGGGGTGTGCAGCGCAATCGACACTTCCCCTTCCTGCAGATCGCCAACCGACAAGGCCAGCACTGTACCCTGCTGAGCGGCTAACTGACGCGTGCGCGTAACCTGCGCTTCCAAAGACTCCTCACGTGCCGGCAGCAGCTCGGCGGCGCTAAGCGGCACCTGCGCGGCGGCCAGCTGCCAGTGCAGCAACCCGGCCGTGTATTGTTCGCTCAGAGCAAGGCGGAAGCCGCGATCGTGCAGTTCCCGCGCCAGCACGGCCGGCAATCCTTCAAAGCCTTCAAAAATGGTGCACTCGGCCAGCAGTAACTTAACCTGCTGCCACACCTGCTCCATCGCCACGCGCTGGCTGGCCGGGCCGGTCAGTTTGATCTCAATGATGGGCATCGACGAACGGTAGCCCATCACGACGCCTTCCGGCAGCGGCAGCGGTTCAAGCTCGGCGGCGATATCGCTCTCGCCGCGACCAAAGGTGGTCAGACGCAGGCACAGCGGGGGTTCTGGCAACGTAAAACGCGCCTTAAGACGCGGAATAATCTGCTGCTCAACCATCACTTTGAATTCTGACGGCACGCCGGGGGTAAAGAAAATCCAGCAGCGATTAAGCTGCAGGGCAAACCCACAGGCGGTGCCGACCGGGTTATCGATCAACTCGGCATTGGCCGGAATCTCCGCCTGCTTGCGATTACTGGGTGCCATGAGCCGCCCGCGGCTGGCAAACCAGGCTTCCATCTTCTCCAGCCACGCCTGTTGCAGCACCAGTTCGCTGCCGCTGGCGGTGGCCGCTGCCTGCGCGCTGAGATCGTCGCTGGTCGGCCCGAGACCGCCGTTCACGATCAGCACGTCGGCAATCTGACTGCGGCTCTGTAGCGCTTCAACCAGCGAGCTCATTGCATCGCCGACCGTGCTGCGACTGGTCATCGGCAGGCCGTGCTGAAACAGCATATCGGCCAGCCACGCGGCATTGGTATCGACAATCTGCCCATGTAACACTTCATCGCCCGTTGAGAGCATTTCGACACGTATCACGATCTCTTCTCCTTATCCCTGTGGCTTTCACTGTAGGGAGCGCGCAGGCGAAACACAATCGCCGCCGGTGCGAAATAGCGGGTTAATCGCGATGCGGAAAGGAAACAGCGGGAAAGCAGGAATCGGGCGCGACGGACATCGCGCCCACGGGGATTAACGGCGCGCCAGCAGCAGGCCAACAAACAGACCGGCAGCCGCACCGATACCAATGCCCTGCCACGGTTTTTCATGCACGTAATCGTCGGCACGATACGCTGCCTGTTTGGCACGATAGTAATAGCTGTCGGACGCCTGGCTCACGCGATTCTTCACGTCTTCCAGCGCCTGCTCGGCTTTCTGCTTCAGTTCGATATATTTCTGGTCCGCCGGATCGCCCGAGGAGCGCAGCACTTCTTCCAGCGTTTCCGTCAGCAGCGCCAGATCGTCATCAAGACGGGTTTCAAATTGATCGGTAGATGACATGTTCACAATCCTCCATGTTTAAATGCGGTGTCGATTAACTATAGTCATAAATTGCGTTTTTGCGCCGCGCCGTCATCCGCTGACTGCGCTTTTTGCCGCGCTGAACGCAAAGTTATGTCATCCGGGGCGTTGCACGCGGAATTGTGCTTCGTTTATTTGATTAATCTGATAAATTTTCAGCGGACTGAATTTTTTATTTTCGCCACTGTCGTAACCCCCTGTAGCCTGACGCTAAATGTCTTGCGACAGCCTCAATACACCCGAGCAGCTAAGGAAAAGATTTCCGGCATGAATCGTAGAAAATTTATGAAAGCGTCCATGGCCCTCTCTGCCGTTAGCGGCATGACCGGGCTCTCCTCGCTGTTTGCGCAGTCCGCCTGGGCCGATGATGGCATCGCCGACGGAACCGCCGTGCGCTTCGATTTCGATGTGCTGAAAAAGAAAGCCGCGGCGCTGGCCAAACAGCCCTGGGGCGGCGCGCCCGGCCCCCTGCCCGCGACCCTGGCCAATCTGACACCGCAGGCGTATAACGAAATTCAGTACGACGCTAACCACTCACTGTGGAACAACATCGCCGACCGCGAGCTGGATGTGCAGTTCTTCCACGTTGGCATGGGCTTTAAGCGCCGCATTCGCATGTTCTCCGTGGACGCCGCCAGCCGCGAGGCGCGGGAAATCCACTTCCGTCCGGAACTGTTTAATTATCACAACGCCAACGTCGATACCCAGCAGCTGGTGGGTAAAACCGACCTCGGCTTTGCCGGTTTCCGCGCCTTTAAAAAGCCGGAGCTGGCGCGACGCGACATCGTTTCTTTCCTCGGTGCCAGCTACTTCCGCGCGGTAGATGAAACCTACCAATATGGCCTGTCAGCCCGTGGCGTCGCGGTTAACACCTTCAGCAATGGCCAGGAAGAGTTTCCCGACTTCACCGCCTTCTGGTTCGAGACGCCAAAAGCTGAAGACACCACCTTTGTGGTGTATGCACTGCTGGACGGGGCCAGCGTCACCGGTGCCTACAAGTTCACCATCCACTGCGAAGAAAAACGCGTGGTGATGGAGGTGGAAAACCACCTGTTTGCGCGCAACGAGATTCGTCAGCTCGGTATTGCGCCAATGACCAGCATGTTCAGCTGCGGCACCAACGAACGCCGCATGTGCAATACCTATCATCCGCAGATTCATGACTCCGATCGCCTGGCAATGTGGAGCGGCAGCGGCGAGTGGATTGCCCGTCCGCTGAATAACCCGCAGCGCCTGCAGTTTAATGCCTATCAGGATGAAAACCCGCGCGGCTTCGGTCTGCTGCAGCTGAATCATGATTTCAAAGATTATCAGGACGTGATTGGCTGGTATGACAAACGACCCAGCCTGTGGGTGGAGCCGATCGGTAAATGGGGTAAAGGCGCCATCAACCTGATGGAGATCCCGACGACCGGGGAAACGCTGGATAACATCGTCTGCTTCTGGCAGCCGGCCGAGCCGGTCAAGGCTGGCAGCGAGTTTAATTTCCAGTACAAACTCTACTGGAGCCAGCTGCCGCCGGTACGCAGCGGTCTGGCCCGCGTTGATGCCACGCGCACCGGTATTGGTGGCTTCCCGGAAGGCTGGGCACCGGGCGAACACTTCCCGGACCAGTGGTGCCGCCGCTTTGCTATCGATTTCATTGGCGGCGACCTGCAGGCGGCCGCGCCGAAAGGCATCGAACCGGTAATCACCGTGTCGTCCGGCACCTTCAAACAGGTGGAGATTCTCTACGTCGAACCGCTGAAAGGTTACCGTATCCTGTTTGACTGGTATCCGAACAGCGACTCAACCAAACCGGTGGATATGCGCCTGTTCCTGCGCACCAAAGATGAGACGCTGAGCGAAACCTGGCTGTATCAGTACTTCCCGCCACCGCCCGATCAGCGCAAGTACACCGACGACCGGCAGATGACGCCGGGCTAACCTGCACGGCGAGGCCAACACCTCGCCGTTAGTTTTTCTGCATGCCGACGTGCGGAATATTATCTTCCAGATAAACGTCCGTGACCGCCCGGAAGCCCAGGCGACCATAAAAGCCTTCCAGATGCGCCTGCGCGGACAGATACACCGCCCGCTGCGGCCAGTGCTGTTCGCAGCTGTTCAGCGCCTGCTCCATCAGCCGATAGCCCAGTTTCAGGCCGCGCGCCTCTTCCGACACAATCACCCGACCAATGGTCACCGGCGATGAAGCCAGCGCGGGCGTCAGCAGACGCGCATAGGCCAGCAGTTTGCCATCAAGAAAGCCCAGCAGATGGCGATTATCAGCCGTCAAATCCTGGCCATCTATATCCTGATACGGACAGGCCTGTTCGACGATAAACACCTGATTGCGCAGCGCCAGCACGGTATACAGCTGCTGCGCGGTCAGTTCACTGTGGTGGCAATCAAGCCATTGCATATCCATCGTGCTTCCTTGTCTGAGCGAAAAAAGTGATCTTCACAGCCTATCACAGCGCATGCGCTAAACGCAGTGGGCAGCACGTAACAGGGGCGGACACGCGGAGCAATGTGATCAAACTCTCAAATTGCAGGCAAAAAAATCAGGCCCGCAGGCCTGATTGTGAAGATGACGCGCTGTTTACATCAGCGGCTGGGCCAGCTGCACCAGCGTGATGAGCGGCTGCGGATAAACACCGAGCAGCAACACGAGGATGGCGGAGATCAGCACCACCACACCACCTGCGGTGAACGCCCAGTTGGCCGGGGTATCGCGGGTGTGCAGTTCCGGCGGGCTGAGGTACAGGCTCACCGTAACGCGCAGGTAGTAATACAGACCAATGGCGCTACCGGCGACAACCGCCGCGGTCAGCCACCACAAATGCGCGTTAACACCGGACGCGATGACGTAAAACTTACCGATAAAGCCCAGCGTCATCGGGATACCGGCCAGCGACAGCATCATCACCGTCATCACGGCGGAGAGAATCGGACGATGCCAGAACAGACCGCGATAAGAGTAAAGCGTATCCGCATCCGGACCACGGTACGGGCTCGACATCAGGCTGACTACACCGAAGGCGCCCAGGCTGCTGAACAGGTAACCGGCCAGATAGACACCGGCGGTTTCCAGCGACAGCTGATGGGTTTTCACCGCAATCAGCGCCACCAGCAGATAGCCAAGATGCGCGATAGATGAATAGCCGAGCAGACGCTTGATGTTGCTCTGCGAAATCGCCATCAGGTTACCGAACAGGATCGAGACGAAGGCAATCACACCCAGCACGGTGCGCACCGCTTCACTGTCGGTTACCGGTGCGTACATGAACAGACGCATGATGACCGCAAAGATAGCGATTTTGCTGGCGGTGGCGAGGAAGGTCGAGACCGGAGCCGGCGCGCCCTGATAAACGTCTGGCGTCCACAGATGGAACGGCACCAGCGACAGTTTGAAGCCAAGACCGATGATCATCATGCCCAGCCCGACCAGCAGCAGCGGCTGCTGAATCATGCTGTCATTCAGGCTCTTGCCGAGCTGCACAAAGCTCAGGCTGCCGGAATCGGCGTAGACCAGCGCAATACCGAAGATCAGGAATGAGGAAGCCGCAGCCGACAGAATCATGTACTTCAGCGCCGCTTCCAGCGAGCGCTTCTGACGGAAGGCGTAGCCGATGAGACCAAACAGCGGCAGCGACAGCAGTTCGATACCGATGAACAGCGCCGCCAGATGATTGGCGCTGGCCAGCACAATCCCGCCCAGCGCCGCGATCAGCACCAGCAGATAGAACTCATCTTTGTTGTCCGGAAAACCGGCCAGCCACGGATAAGCAAAGGTGCAGGTTGCCAGACTCGCCAGCATCACCAGCGCGGTATAGAACATCGAATAGCCATCCACGCGCAGCAGCGGCGTGACATCCATGGCGCCCACGTGGCCCACAAACCACAGCGACAGCAGCGCGAGGTTAAGACCGATGACCGTCAGCGTGGCATTAACAAAGTAGTTGCGTCGCCACGCAATGGACAGCATCACAACCACCACCGTCAATCCGACGATTAACAGCGGTAGCAACGCGATCAATTGTTGAGGAGTTATTGTCATGGCGAATTACGGCCTTGTAGTTGAAATTGAAGCGGTAAACCACTGCTGAATATTGCTCATCGCAGCATGGGACGTGTCGAGGATTGGCTGCGGGTAAACGCCCAGCAGCACCAGCAGCACGACCAGTACACCGATGGTCAGGAATTCGCGCGGCGACATTCCAGCCAGCGGCTCTTTTGATTTGGCTTCGCCGTAGTAAGCGCGCTGCATCATGATCAGCGAGTACACCGAGGCAAATACCAGGCCGAAGGTGGCAATCACGATAATCAACGGCACCACCTGATAGCTGCCGGTCAGAATCATGAACTCACCCACAAAGTTACCGGTGCCCGGCATACCGAGGTTAGCCACGGCAAAGAACAGCGACAGGCCCGGAATCCACTTGATGCGCGACCACAGGCCGCCCATCTGGCGCATGTCACGGGTATGCAGACGTTCATACAGCTGACCGCACAGGATGAACAGCGCCGCGGCCGACAGGCCGTGCGCAATCATCTGCACCACCGCGCCCTGGAACGCCAGCTGGCTGCCGGTGTAGATGGCAATCAGCACAAAGCCCATGTGCGAAATCGAGGTGTAAGCGATCAGGCGTTTGATATCGGTCTGCGAGAACGCCATCCACGCGCCGTAGAAGATACCGATGATGCCGAGCCACATGGCGATCGGTGCGAACTCCGCCGAGGCATTCGGGAACAGCGGCAGGCTAAAACGCAGCAGGCCGTAAGCCGCAGTTTTCAGCAGGATACCGGCAAGGTCAACCGAACCAGCGGTCGGTGCCTGGCTGTGGGCATCCGGCAGCCAGCCGTGCAGCGGCACCACCGGCATTTTCACCGCAAAGGCGATGAAGAAGCCGAGCATCAGCAGATACTCAACGGTGTGTGACATTGGCGTTTTCAGCAGCTCTTCATAGCTGAACGTCCAGACGCCAGTGGCGTTGTAGTGCACAAACACCAGCGCCAGAATGGCAATCAGCATCACCAGACCTGACGCCTGGGTATAGATGAAGAATTTGGTTGCCGCGCTGATACGGGTTTTCCCGTCAGACGCTTTGTGACCCCAGAGCGCGATGAGGAAGTACATCGGCACCAGCATCATTTCCCAGAAGAAGAAGAACAGGAACATGTCGATGGCGAGGAACACGCCGATCACGCCGCCGAGAATCCACATCAGATTGAGATGGAAGAAGCCCTGATACTTTTCGATTTCATTCCACGAGCAGAGAACCGCCATCAGACCCAGCAGGCCGGTCAGCACCACCATCAGCAGCGACAGGCCATCCAGCGCCAGATGGAAATTAATGCCAAAGCGTGGGATCCACGACACCAGGAAAGTCGACTGCCACTGCGGCAGGCCCGCAGCCTGCGTCAGCGAATAGCCGCCCTGCAGCCAAAGCTGCAGGCCCAGCG
This sequence comes from Pantoea sp. B_9, assembly GCF_008632015.1. Lineage (NCBI taxonomy): Bacteria > Pseudomonadati > Pseudomonadota > Gammaproteobacteria > Enterobacterales > Erwiniaceae > Pantoea > Pantoea sp. B_9. The sequence continues at coordinate 361,978 of NZ_VWVL01000002.1, forward strand.
CCAGCGTCAGCCCCATGGTGATCAGGGCAATCCAGCGCGGCACCTTCGCGCCAAGGCGCTCAGCCAGCCAGCAAAGCAAGCCCCCAACAAAGGGTATAATTATTAGCCAAGGTAATAACACGGCGTACATTCCCTATTTTCGTCTTCGTTCAGGCTATCGGACGCGCCTGTTTCGCCTCGCCCACGCGGGCAACGTTCACGTATTACTACGCGCCGGTTGCTGCGCTGGCGAACACCAAACTGACTGCGTTGATCTCACCCGTGCATCAGACAATTTTGAACATTCTTACGTGGGGCGCTAAACCATCGCGCGCCCCGCTCATCAATCGTTAAATCACCAGCATCAGCGCCAGCACCACCACGGCACCGACGCTCATCGACGCGATATACCAGCGCAGATAGCCGTTCTCACTTACCACCAGACCTTTATTACCGATGCGCGACAGCAGCGCCGGCAGGTTCATCAGGGAGTTGAGCGGATCGCGCTGCAGCAGCCAGGCAATGCCAAGGTACGGTTTAACAAATACCTTGTCGTACAGCCAGTCGAAGCCCCAGGCCGCAAACCACCAGGTGCCGAAGAAACGGCCCGGCGCGCTGTTGGCGATGCGGGTGACCAGCTGACGTTTGCCCAGCCACAGCGCGGCGGCAATCAGGATACCGATAATCGCCACGGCACCCGAGGTGATTTCCAGCGCCACTTTGCCGGTTTCACCAAACTCGTTCTGTGGCAGCACGCCCGCCAGCGGAGGCGTAATCAGCGCGCCAACGAAAGTCGAGAGCACCAGCAGCACAATCAGCGGCAGGTGATGCGTAATGCCTTTACCGGCATGCGCATGAATTTTCTCTTCGCCGTGGAACACGATGAAGATCATGCGGAAGGTGTAGATTGAGGTAAGGAATGCACCCACCAGACCGGCGACCATCAGATTGATGTGACCGTTAGCCAACGCACCGAACAGAATCTCGTCCTTACTGTAGAAGCCGGCGGTAATCAGCGGCAGCGCGGCCAGCGCGGCACCGCCCACCAGGAAGCAGACATACACCAGCGGGATGCTCTTACGCAGACCGCCCATTTTGAAAATGTTCTGCTCGTGATGACAGGCCAGAATCACGGAACCGGAGGAGAGGAACAGCAGCGCCTTGAAGAACGCATGGGTCATCAGGTGGAAAATCGCGGCGTCCCACGCCTGTACGCCCAGCGCCAGGAACATGTAGCCGATCTGACTCATGGTGGAGTATGCCAGCACGCGTTTGATGTCGGTCTGCACCAGCGCGGCGAAGCCCGCCAGCACCAGCGTAATCGCACCAACAATACCCACCAGATGCAGCACTTCCGGCGTCAGCAGGAACAGACCGTGGGTGCGGGCAATCAGATAGACGCCTGCGGTTACCATGGTGGCAGCGTGGATCAGCGCGGAGACCGGCGTCGGACCGGCCATCGCATCGGCCAGCCACGTCTGCAGCGGCAGCTGTGCCGATTTACCCACGGCACCGCCCAGCAGCATCAGCGTCGCCCACTGCAGCATGTGGTTGTCCGCCGCGAAGTGCGCCGGGGCCAGCTCCATCAGCTCACGGAAGTTCAGCGTACCCAGCTCGTTGTAGAGAATGAACAACGCAAAGGCGAGGAACACGTCACCGACACGGGTGATGATGAAGGCTTTCATCGCCGCTTTGCCGTTTTCCGGATTGCTGTAGTAGAAGCCAATCAGCAGGTAGGAACACAGCCCTACCCCTTCCCAGCCCAGGTACATCAGCATCAGGTTATCGGCCAGCACCAGCACCACCATGCTCGCGATGAACAGGTTGGTGTAAGCGAAGAAGCGTGAATAGCCCTCTTCACCGCGCATGTACCACGAAGCGAACATGTGGATGAAGAAGCCGACGCCGGTAACCACCGACAGCATGGTCAGCGACAGACCGTCCAGCACCAGGTTCACTTTGATGTCAAAGTTACCCACGTGCATCCAGGTCCACAGCGCCTGGGTAAATGGCTGCTGGCCCTGACTGAAGAAGTCCACACCCACAAATACGGTGGTCAGCGCCGCAAGGCCCACTGACCCCATCCCCACCGCAGCCGACAGGTTCTCCGACCAGCGACCACGGGAAAACGCCAATAGCAGGAAGCCAATCAGCGGAAATAATACGGTTAAATAGAGAAGATTCATCCGCGCATCTCGCTCACTGTGTCAATGTTCAGCGTCTGACGACGACGATAGAGCTGGAGCAGCAGCGCCAGACCAATACTGGCTTCCGCCGCCGCGAGGCTGATTGCCAGGATGTACATCACCTGGCCGTCGGCTTGTCCCCAGTAGCTGCCTGCCACCACCAGCGCCAGCGCCGCGGCGTTGATCATGATCTCCAGACCGATCAGCATAAACAGCAGGTTGCGGCGCAGTACCAGCGAGGTCAGGCCGAGAACAAATAGCACAGCAGCCAGAATCAGGCCGTGTTGTAACGGGATCATGCGTGCTCCTCCTTATTGGCCGCCGCGTCTGACACGCGGTTGCTCAGCACTTCGCCCTGACGATCTTCACGTCCGATATGGAACGCCACCACCAGACCGGCCAGCAGCAGCATTGACGCCAGCTCAACCGCCAGAACATACGGGCCAAACAGACTGATGCCCACCGCTTTGGCATCGATGACGGTGCCATCAATACCCTGGTCGGTCGCGGTCAGGATGGCGTAGATCATCACCACCAGCAGCAGCAGCGAGACAATGCCCGGACCGATCCACAGCGACGGCTTCAGCCATTCGCGCTCCTGATCCTGCTGGGTTTTACCCAGGTTGAGCATCATCACCACGAACACAAACAGCACCATGATGGCACCGGCATAGACGATGATCTCCAGCGCACCGGCAAAATAGGCACCCATGGAGAAGAACACGCCGGCAATCGACAGCAGCGAAACAATCAGGTACAGCAGCGCATGTACCGGATTGGTGTGGGTGATGACGCGCAATGTCGTCAGCACCGCCACCAGTCCGCAAAGATAAAACGCAAATTCCATACCTGGCTCCTTAAGGTAATAAGCCTTTAACGTCGATCGGTTTGGCTTCGTTTTCCGCGTCGCCTTTGTCTTTACCGTCGATCGCCATACCTGCCATGCGGTAGAAGTTGTACTCCGGATATTTACCCGGACCGGAAATCAGCAGGTCTTCCTTCTCATATACCAGATCCTGACGCTTGAACTCACCGAGTTCGAAGTCCGGCGTCAGCTGAATCGCGGTGGTCGGGCACGCTTCTTCACATAAACCACAGAAGATGCAGCGCGAGAAGTTGATGCGGAAAAATTCCGGATACCAGCGGCCATCCTGCATCTCCGCTTTCTGCAGCGAAATACAGCCGACCGGGCAGGCAACGGCGCACAGGTTACAGGCCACGCAGCGCTCTTCGCCGTCCGGATCGCGCGTCAGCACGATACGGCCACGGTAGCGCGGCGGCAGATAAACCGGCTCTTCCGGATACATCTGGGTTTCGCGTTTGGCGAAGGCATGCATGCCAATCATCCAGATACTGCGCACTGTCGTGCCGAAGCCAACGACAATATCTTTTAAAGTCATCTCAAAACCCCTTACTGCGCGTTGTACAGAATCACTGCGGCAGTGGCCAGCAGGTTCAATAACGTCAACGGCAGACATACTTTCCAGCCGAACGACAGCACCTGGTCATAGCGTGGACGCGGCAGCGCAGCACGAATCAGGATAAACATCACCATAAAGAACGCCGTTTTCAGGGCGAACCAGATGAACGGCGGCAGGAACGGACCGTGCCAGCCACCGAAGAACAGGGTGACGATCAGCGCCGAAACGGTAGTAATGGCCACGTACTCACCGACAAAGAACAGGCCGAACTTCATCCCGGCATATTCGATGTGGTAACCGTCGGCCAGCTCCTGTTCCGCTTCCGGCTGGTCAAACGGATGACGGTGGCACACCGCGACGCCGGCAATACAGAAGGTCACGAAGCCAAAGAACTGCGGGATGATATTCCACAGGTGCGTCTGGCTCTCAACGATGGCGTTCAGGTTAAAGGAACCCGCCTGCGCCACCACGCCCATCAGCGACAGGCCGAGGAACACTTCATAGCTCAGGGTCTGCGCGGAGGCACGCATTGCACCGAGCAGCGAGTATTTGTTGTTACTCGACCAGCCCGCGAACAGTACGGCGTATACCGCCAGACCCGCCATCATCAGGAAGAACAGCAGACCGATGTTCAGGTCGGTGACCATCCAGCTCGGCGAAACCGGCACAATCGCAAACGCCAGCAGCAGCGAAACGAAGGCGATGACCGGTGCCAGGGTAAAGATAAAGCGATCGGTAAACGGCGGAACCCAGTCCTCTTTAAAGAACATTTTGATCATGTCCGCCGCCAGCTGCAGCGAGCCGCCCCAGCCTACACGGTTCGGTCCATAACGGTTCTGCCACAGGCCGAGCAGACGACGCTCGGCAAAGCTCATGAAGGCACCACAGGCCACCACCACCAGCAGGATGACAATGGCTTTCACCACCTGCAGGATGATGTCAATAACGTCCGGTGTCAGCCAGCTCATTGCGCTGCCTCCTGCAGTTTGTCAATTTGCGCACCCGCGAGGAACGGCGGTACACCCGGCATGCCGAGCGGCAGACCCACCTGCCCCGCCTGCAGTGCCGCAGAGAAGCGCACCGGCAGACGCAGCGTTTCACCGGCGCAAACCAGTTCCACGGACGCACCGTTGTTAACGCCCAGCTTCTCAGCATCTGCCGGGTTGATCACCAGCGCGGCCGGTGCCATGCGTTTCTGGAAGGTTGGCGAGCGCTGAGTCATCTCTTCACTACCAAACAGCTGATAGTAAGGTGCCACGCGATACTGGCTGCCGCCCACGAAGCGTGCCGGAACCTGGCTGAACCAGTCCAGTGCACTTTCGCTGGCTTCAAACAGCCGCACGCCCGGATCGCCATGACGCAGTTTGCCGCCCACTTCCGCCTGGAACTTGTTCCACGCCTGCGGTGAGTTCCAGCCTGGTGCCCAGGCAAAAGGAATCTGCGAACGCGGTGCCGACGGCTGGTTGTTACCTTCCATGGAGAAGGCAAACATGGTGTCTTTATCCTGCGGCTGACGCGGTTCGTGCACGCTGATGTTGGCGCGCGCGGCGGTACGGCCACTGGCACGATGCGGTGAACGCGCCAGTTTCTGACCACGGATGCGGAAGCTGGCGTCCGGCGCCGCGTCCTTAATCCCTTTCAGCTGCGGCAGCGCCACAATCGCGGCATCAATCACGTGATCGAGCTGCGTCCAGTCAATCTGGCGGCTCTCGACGGCGCTGTGCAGCGAATGCAGCCAGCGCCAGCTCTCCAGCATCACCACGCTATCGTCGTAGTAGGCCGGATCGTAAACCTGGAAGAAGCGCTGGGCACGACCTTCATGGTTGATGGAGGTGCCGTCGCTCTCAGCAAAGCTGGCGGTGGAGAGCACCAGACCGGCTTTCTCCAGCGTGGCCGTGCGTTGATGATCAACCACAATCACGTGCGCGGTGTTATGCAGTGCTGCATCGACGGTGGCTTTCGGCGCGTGACGGTAGAGATCGTTCTCCAGCACCACCAGCGCTTCCGCTTCGCCTTTATCCAGCTGCTCCAGCGCGCTGTCCAGCGACTGGCCGCCCATCAGGCCGAGACCAAAGCTGTTGGCCGCGCCGGCGAGGAAGGTGATACCCACGTCAGCACCGCGCGCTTTCAGCGCTTTAGCTACGTTGGCTGCCGCTTCAATCATTGCCGTGCTGCCCGAGTGGGTACCGGAAATGATCAGCGGTTTTTTCGCGCCGGCCAGCGCCTGTACCACCACGTCCAGCTTGCCATTCAGGCTACTGTCAAAGTCGCTAACCGCCGGTGCGCTGTCATCCAGCGCGTGCGCGATGGCGAAGCCCAGGCGTGCCTGATCTTCCACCGGTGCGCGATAGCTCCACGCGGCAATATCATCGAGACGGGTTTCATCAACGTTAGTGACAAACAGCGGATGTTTGGCGTGCTGACCAATGTTGAGGATGGCGGCGATCTGCCAGTCCGCAACTTTCTGAGCGGCGGCCATTTCGCGAGCTTTGCCTTTAACGGCCTGACGCACCGACAGCGCCACGCGGGCACCGACCTGAGTCAGGTCTTCACCCAGCACCAGCACGGCGTCATAGCTTTCAATTTCACGCAGCGATGGCGTATAGATACCGCCCTGCTGCAGCACTTTCAGCATCAGCTCAACCCGCGCCTGCTCAGCTGCCGGCATGCCGGTTGAGAAGTTTTCTGCGCCCACCAGTTCGCGCAGCGCGAAGTTGCTTTCAATACTGGCGCGAGGTGAACCGATACCGATCACCTTCTTCGCCTGACGCAGGATATCCGCAGCGGCATTAACCGCCTGCTCTGCGTTCAGCGTGATACGGTCGCTGCCGCGCATCTGTTCCGGATGACGCGGACGATCTTTACGGTTCACGTAGCCATAGCCGAAACGGCCACGGTCGCACAGGAAGTAGTGGTTTACCGAGCCGTTGTAGCGGTTTTCGATACGACGCAGCTCGCCATAGCGTTCGCCCGGGCTGGTGTTACAACCCACGCTGCACTGCTGGCAGATGCTGGGCGCAAACTGCATATCCCACTTACGGTTATAGCGTTCAGAGTGGGTTTTATCGGTGAACACGCCGGTCGGGCAGATTTCTACCAGGTTACCGGAGAATTCGCTCTCCAGCGTGCCATCTTCCGGACGGCCAAAGTAGACGTTGTCATGCGCGCCGTACACGCCAAGATCTTTGCCATCGGCGTAATCTTTGTAGTAGCGCACGCAGCGGTAACAGGCGATACAGCGGTTCATCTCATGCGAGATAAACGGCCCGAGATCCTGATTCTGATGGGTACGCTTGGTAAAACGGTAGCGACGGAAGCTGTGTCCCGTCATTACCGTCATATCCTGCAGGTGACAGTTACCGCCCTCTTCGCACACCGGACAGTCGTGCGGGTGGTTGGTCATCAGCCACTCCACCACGCTTTCACGAAACTCTTTCGCTTCGCCATCGTCGATGGAGATAAAGGTGCCGTCAGACGCAGGCGTCATGCAGGACATGACGAGGCGACCACGGGTATCTTCGGCATTCTGGAATTGCTTTACCGCGCACTGGCGGCAGGCTCCCACGCTTCCCAGCGCCGGATGCCAGCAAAAATAAGGAATATCAAGGCCCAGAGACAGACACGCCTGCAGCAGGTTGTCCGCTCCGTTCACATCATATTCTTTACCGTCTACATGGATTGTAGCCATAGTGAACATGCTTCCGTAAGGCTCGTCCGCAGACGAGCGTTAAACATCTAATTCCTGCCCCGCAGCCTCAGGCCCGGGCGATTCCGTGTACGGCGGCGGCTTACCAGCGCGCTTTCAGCAGGTTAGGCTGAATCCCGCCAATGGCGCGGGTATTGCCAAACACCTGCGGCGCAATGCCAGCTTCAAACTCGTCACGGAAATATTTAATCGCGCTCTGCAGTGGCTCAACGGCACCCGGTGCGTGGGCGCAGAACGTCTTGCCCGGACCGAGCTGGCGGCACAGCTGCAGCAGGGTTTCGATATCCCCCGGCTGGCCTTTTTTCTGCTCCAGCGCACGCAGGATCTTCACGCTCCACGGCAGACCATCACGGCACGGCGTACACCAGCCGCACGACTCGCGCGCAAAGAACTCTTCGAGGTTGCGTACCAGCGACACCATATTGATTTCGTGGTCGACCGCCATCGCCAGCGCGGTACCCAGACGGCTGCCGGCTTTGCCGATGCTGGCAAATTCCATCGGCAGGTCGAGGTGCTGCTCGGTCAGGAAGTCAGTACCGGCTCCGCCCGGCTGCCAGGCTTTGAACTTCAGGCCATCGCGCATTCCGCCGGCATAATCCTCGAGGATTTCACGCGCGGTGGTACCAAACGGCAGCTCCCACACGCCCGGATTTTTCACCCGGCCGGAGAAGCCCATCATCTTGGTGCCAGTGTCTTCGCTGCTGGAGATGTTTTTGTACCACTCCACGCCATTCAGGAAGATCGCCGGCACGTTGGACAGTGTCTCAACGTTGTTAACGCAGGTCGGTTTGCCCCAGACACCGGCACTGGCCGGGAACGGCGGCTTGGAACGCGGGTTAGCGCGGCGCCCTTCCAGCGAGTTGATCAGCGCGGTCTCTTCGCCGCAGATATAGCGGCCCGCACCGGTGTGAACAAACAGTTCGAAATCGAAGCCGGTACCAAGAATGTTTTTGCCGAGATAGCCCGCGGCAGTAGCTTCGGCGATGGCTCGACGCAGGTTTTCCGCGGCTTCGATGTATTCACCGCGCAGGAAGATGTAGCCACGGTAGGCTTTCAGCGCAAACGCACTGATCAGCATGCCTTCCACCAGCTGGTGCGGCAACTGCTCCATCAGCAGGCGGTCTTTATAAGTGCCTGGTTCCATCTCATCAGCGTTACACAGCAGGTAACGGATGTTCATGGATTCATCTTTGGGCATCAGGCTCCACTTCAGACCGGTGCTGAAGCCCGCACCGCCGCGCCCTTTCAGACCGGAGTCCTTCACCGCGGCGACGATCTCGTCCTGGCTCATGCCCTTCAGCGCTTTATCGGCACCAACGTAGCCGTTTTTACTGCGGTATTCATCGAACCATACCGGCTGTTTGTCGTCACGCAGACGCCAGGTCAGCGGATGGGTTTCCGCAGTACGAATGATCTGTTTAATGGTCATTGATACTGCTCCAGCAGGTTGGCGATGCCTTCCGGCGTCAGGTGAACGTGAGTATCTTCATCCACCATCATGGTCGGGCCTTTGTCACAGTTGCCGAGGCAGCAGGTTGGCAGCAGCGTAAAGCGTCCATCCGGCGTGGTTTGTCCTGGCTTAATGTTCAGGTTTTGCTCCAGCGCCGCCTGAATGCCCTGGTAACCGGTGATGTGGCAAACCACGCTGTCGCAGTAGCGGATCACATGGCGGCCAACCGGCGTACGGTATATCTGGCTGTAAAACGTCGCCACACCTTCTACGTCGCTGGCCGGAATGCCCAGTACCTCAGCAATCGCGTGGATGGCACCGTCCGGCACCCAGCCGCGCTGCTTCTGCACGATCTTCAGCGCTTCAATCGACGCCGCGCGCGCATCTTCATAGTGATGTTTTTCATGCTCAATAGCGTGGTGCTCGGCCTCGCTCAGCACAAAGACCTCAGTCGGGTCGATGGTTTGAATGGCAATTTTTTGATCGTGCATAATTAGCGGTCCACGTCTGACATAACAAAATCGATACTACCGAGGTACACGATCAGGTCGGATACCAGGCTGCCGCGGATCACCGAAGGGATCTGCTGCAGATGCGGGAAGCTCGGCGTACGCACGCGGGTGCGATAGCTCATGGTGCTGCCATCGCTGGTCAGGTAGTAGCTGTTGATCCCTTTCGTCGCTTCAATCATCTGGAACGATTCGTTGGCCGGCATTACCGGGCCCCACGAAACCTGCAGGAAGTGCGTGATCAGGGTTTCAATGTGCTGCAGCGTGCGCTCTTTCGGTGGCGGCGTGGTCAGCGGGTGATCGGCCTTGAACGGACCTTCCGGCATGTTCTTCAGGCACTGCTCAAGGATACGCAGCGACTGCCACATCTCTTCCATCTTCAGCTGCACGCGGGTGTAAGCGTCGCTGATGCCGGCGCCGACCGGCACCTCGAAGTCGAAGTTTTCATAGCCGGAGTAGGGACGCCATTTACGCACGTCGAAGTCCAGACCGGTGGCGCGCAGACCGGCACCGGTGGTGCCCCATGCCAGCGCTTCGTCCATGTTATAAGCGGCCACACCCTGCGAACGGCCCATCAGCACGGTGTTGCGCAGCGCAGCTTTGTCGTACTCTTTCAGACGCTTCGGCATCCAGTCGAGGAATTCGCGCAGCAGACGTTCCCAGCCTTTCGGCAGATCGTGCGCCACACCGCCGATGCGGAACCACGCCGGGTGCATACGGAAACCGGTGATCGCTTCCACCACGTCATAAATTTTCTGACGGTCGGTAAAGGCAAAGAACACCGGCGTCATGGCACCGACGTCCTGAATAAAGGTGGAGATGTACAGCAGGTGGCTGTTGATACGGAACAGCTCTGACAGCATCACGCGAATCACATTCACACGATCCGGCACGGTGATGCCCGCCAGCTTTTCCACCGCCAGCACGTACGGCATTTCGTTTACGCAGCCGCCGAGGTACTCGATACGGTCGGTATACGGAATATAGCTGTGCCACGACTGACGCTCGCCCATCTTCTCCGCGCCGCGGTGGTGATAACCCACGTCCGGCACGCAGTCGACGATCTCTTCGCCATCCAGCTGCAGAATGATGCGGAACGCACCGTGCGCTGAAGGGTGGTTCGGACCGAGGTTGAGGAACATGAAGTCCTCATTGGTGGTGCCACGCTTCATGCCCCAGTCTTCCGGCTTGAAGGTCAGTGACTCCATCTCCAGATCTTCTTTCTGCTTAGTCAGCGTGAAAGGATCGAACTCGGTGGCGCGCGCCGGGTAGTCTTTACGCAGCGGGTGCCCTTCCCAGGTCTGCGGCATCATGATGCGCGTCAGGTGCGGGTGGCCGTTGAAGGTGATACCAAACATCTCCCAGGTTTCGCGCTCGTACCAGTTGGCGTTGGCGAAAATTTTGGTGATGGTGGGCACATTCAGATCGTTTTCAGACAGCGCCACCTTGAGCATGATGTCGCGGTTGCGTTCAATCGACAGCAGGTGATAGAAAACGGAAAAATCCGCGGCGGGCAGACCGGCGCGGTGGGTACGTAAACGCTCATCGAAACCGTGCAGGTCATAGAGCATGACGTACGGCTTCGGCAGCTTACGCAGGAATTCAATGATTTCCAGTAGCTGTTCACGCTTCACCCAGACGACCGGAATGCCGGTGCGGGTGGCCTGAACGGTAAAGGCATCCGGCCCAAAACGGTTACGCAGCTCGCCGATCACCGGATCATCCAGGTGATCCCGGGTTTGCCATGCAGGCTGAGCGAGATCTTGCGTGGTTAAATCTGTCATACGTTACTCACCATTCCGGCCTGTAATCAGGCACTCAAAAGAAGGCGTCAGGATGGCGGCACACACTACGTTGTCATTATCTGCTGCGGCCGTGGCTCCATCCGTGTACGGGGTGCTTAAACTTCGTCTGGGGTTCTCAGGTTGGTGACGGCAATACGCTCACCGCGCTTTCTTTCACGCTCAGACTGCATATTGGCGCGATACACGCCCTGATCGCCAACCACCCACGAGAGTGGACGACGTTCTTTGCCGATGGACTCACGCAGCAGCAGCAGCGCCTGCATGTAAGCTTCCGGACGTGGCGGACAACCCGGGATATACACATCAACCGGCAGGAATTTATCCACACCCTGCACTACCGAATAGATGTCATACATGCCGCCGGAATTGGCGCAGGCCCCCATCGAAATCACCCATTTTGGTTCCAGCATCTGGTCATACAAACGCTGAATCACCGGCGCCATTTTGGTAAACGGCGTACCGGCGATCACCATAAAGTCAGCCTGACGTGGCGAGGCGCGCATTACTTCCGCACCGAAACGCGCCACATCATGTACTGCGGTGAATGACGTGGTCATTTCCACGTAGCAACAGGAAAGGCCGAAGTTATACGGCCAGAGAGAGTTTTTACGACCCCAGTTCACCATGTCATGCAGGGCGTGCTCGAGCTTGCCCATATAGACGCTGCGATGAACGTGCTGCTCCAGAGGATCGGTAACAATCTCCTGTTTCTGCAGGGGATAACGGTCGTTATCGCCCCCGTTCGGGTCTACGCGTGTCAGCGTGTAGTCCATCTTATTGCCTCGCTTTTACTGCTTATGAGGGTTGGTGTGACTGTGGCTGACCGGGCTCGATTTGACGACTACGCGACGACGCGCAGGCGCCCAATCCAGCGCACCGATGCGCACCAGATAAACCAGGCCTGCCAGAAGCACCAAAATGAAAATTGCGGCTTCGACAAAGCCGACCCAGCCGCTTTCGCGAATGGAGGTCGACCATGCGTATAGATAGAGGGCTTCGACGTCGAAAATGACGAAAAACATCGCAACCAGATAGAATTTTGCCGAGAGGCGGATATGGGTATCACCGACGGATTCGATACCGGATTCAAACGGCGTGTCTTTGTGGCGCGCGCGTGCACGTCCACCTAACAACCAGCCTCCGGTTAACATAAAGGCACACAGGCCAAACGCGATAACAATGAAAACAATAAACGCCCAGTGATGAGCGATGACTTCTGTGGTTGTTGACATACTCTTTGCTTACTCATCAAAAGTGGCGATGGCATCCTGCACTGTCGCAGCAAACACACCACATCGATTCAAGGGAAGGATAAAAAACCTTATAAACTTTGCTGTCTTTATCAATTAAGCAGCAATTTTATGGGGTTTTTTACTCCTTTCTATAACCTTTTGTCAACTTTGACAAAAGTATCCAAACATTAATTTACACCCGCATCATATTATTAACATATGCACCCCTGAGCGCCAGCTAAATCGCTTCAGTTTGTACGGTTAATTTCAGTGTAGCGGGTATTCACATGCATGGATCGTGCGTTTAACAATCATAGTTTGACAGGTCTTGCGCGGATTTCCCCCCCCTTATCGGGGGTATTTTTTTGATCCAGAACACATATTGACGTTTGTTGCTGGAAAAACCGGCAGGCGGTCTGGCGACAGGCGGAGATAAAGTTGGCACGAAATGATAAATAAATTCCGCGCAGGATGAAAATGAAACACATTTCACTTTTCAGGAAGTTAGTGAAATTATCAGGTGCAAATCGTGCTAAAAAAGCGGAAATAACCGCCATAAAAAAAGCCTTAGCTGATTTTCATCAGGCTAAGGCTCTTTTCTCTAACTTTTAACAATTATCTGGCATGCCGGTTGTGACGGATTACCAGTAACGGTCAACCTTACTCTTCATCATCCAGCAGCAGCGTACCGTCCGGATTCGCGCTCAGATTGTAAGGATCGTTAGTGGACTGCATCGCGTTGAAGATGGCCAGTGCCAGCTCATTATCGCTGTCCGGATTACGGCACAGCAAATATTGCGTATCCGGCAGCACCGGCAGGCCTTCTGCCGCCCCCATCACGCGCAGCTCCGGGCTCATCATTTCAACCGGACGCGCGGTGACACCCAGCCCCGCTTTTACCGCCGCACGTACCGCCGCCAGCGTGGAAGCCACGTAGGAGATACGCCACGGGATACCCGCTTCGTTGAGATGATCGATCGCCATGTCACGGTACGGGCTTGGCTCGTCCAGCAGCACCAGCGGAATGGCTTCACCGCGCTGGAAAATATAGTCTGCCGCGCAGTACCACAGCGTTGGCGAGGTGCGCAGCACCTGGTAGGTGAAGTTACCCGGACTGGAGGTGGTCACCACCAAATCCACTTCGCCCTGGTTCAGCATCTCCATCATAAACGGATTACGCTTCACGCGGACGTCGATTGCCAGTTTCGGATACACTGACGTTACGCGGTTAAGCAGAAACGGCAGGATGGTATCAGAGGTATCGTCAGACGCGCCAATCGTCAGCACGCCCTGGATATTGCTGTACATTAAAGAAGTGCAGGCTTCATCGTTGAAACGCAGGATCTTCCTGGCGTAGCCAAGCAGCTGAATGCCATGCTCAGTCAGCAGTTTGTTACGTCCATGTCTGGCAAACAGCTCTTTACCTACCAATTGTTCCAGACGTTGCATCTGCTGGCTTACGGCTGATTGCGTTCTGCATACTGCTGCAGCGGCGGCTGCAAAGGTATTCAGGTCAGCAACGGCGACAAAAGTACGCAGCAGATCGAGGTCGAGATTCAGTATCGGACGATTTGCATTAGTCATGTTATTTCTTCACTTATAAGATTTTTTGAAACTACTACCCTGGTGTATTACCATACTTATCAAAGAGATAAGTGGTAATGGTGCTTAATGATCGCCCTGTGTGAAGGCGCTCATGAAAAAATCGAGTCAGGCGGATGCCGACGAACACATCACCGCAAAACGGGCAATGGCGTCGTAAAAGTCAGAACAACTTCCTGGGCCAGGGACGTCAGTAGAACGTTGCTGGAAGCTGTGTAGTTGCCTGGTTTCCCGCCAAACTGTCCTGCGGGGCAAAAAGGAATAACATCTTGTTATGCTGATGCGAAGCGATAAAGTGCATCAAATAATAAATTATACTTAATCATTTTTACGCTATAAATGGAAATGTTTTTGTTCAAAACATCGTAATTTTTGACCAAAAGCCATTTCCGGCACATCCTGCCACAACGCTGCTGATTTTTTAACCCGCCTGGTTCTTAAACTGAATGATAAGCGTTAAAGTGACAGCGTAAATGCTATTTAAGCCGCTGCCACGCGGTTTTATCCCCGGCTGACGGGGCCTGGTTTCAACCGCCTGGCAAAGCAAATAACCGTCGTCATCGCCTCATGCCAGATAGTGCTTAATCATTGCTGCACATTTTTTCGGCATCTAACAAGATTCCTTTAACTATTTCATCAAGTCGCTAACCATTCCTCAGACCGCAGTTAAATGAAAAATTGCTGAATGGCGCGGCGCGCGGCTGGATATCCCGTTTTACAGGCGACCCGATCAGCGCAAGCATTTAATGTTGATTCCTGCCATTTTAATAGATAATTAAACCAGTTTTAATAGTTAAAAATGCGTTTCGCGCCACTGAATCCGGCAAAGCCTGGCTATCGCGCCAAAACCCAGCGCTGCCCTTCTTTTGTTACGGTGAGAGGAGTAAATTGAGCAGGTTTGATTTTAGTGGCAGGTTAAAAGGACTCTGCCCATTAAGGCGGTAACGATGAATTTTCAAATTGATAAATCCGGCAAGCTGGAAAATGTCTGTTACGACATTCGTGGCCCGGTACTGAAAGAAGCTAAACGTCTCGAAGAAGAAGGCAACAAAGTTCTCAAACTCAACATCGGCAACCCTGCCCCGTTTGGTTTTGAAGCCCCTGATGAAATCCTGGTAGACGTGATTCGTAACCTGCCGAGCGCGCAAGGCTATTGCGACTCGAAAGGTCTCTATTCAGCACGTAAAGCCATCATGCAGCACTACCAGGCGCGCGACATGCGCGACGTTACGGTAGAAGATATCTATATTGGCAACGGTGTGTCTGAACTGATCGTGCAGGCGATGCAGGCGCTGCTGAACAGCGGCGATGAGATGCTGGTGCCCGCGCCAGATTATCCGCTGTGGACGGCGGCGGTTTCGCTGTCGAGCGGCAAAGCGGTGCACTATCTGTGCGACGAATCCGCGGGCTGGTTCCCGGATCTGGATGATATCCGCAGCAAAATCACGCCGCGTACCCGCGGGATCGTGATCATCAACCCCAACAACCCGACCGGTGCGGTGTACAGCAAAGAGCTGCTGCTGGAGATCGTGGAGATCGCCCGCCAGCATAACCTGATCATCTTCGCCGACGAGATCTACGACAAGATTCTGTATGACGAAGCCCAGCATCATTCGATTGCCGCGCTGGCACCGGATCTGCTGACCGTGACCTTCAACGGGCTGTCCAAAACCTACCGCGTGGCGGGTTTCCGCCAGGGCTGGATGGTACTGAACGGACCGAAGAAGCACGCTAAAGGCTATATCGAAGGTCTGGAGATGCTGGCCTCGATGCGTCTGTGCGCTAACGTGCCAGCGCAGCATGCCATACAGACTGCGCTGGGCGGCTATCAGAGCATCAGCGAGTTTATCGCGCCGGGTGGACGGCTGTTCGAGCAGCGCCAGCGCGCCTGGGAACTGATTAACGATATTCCCGGCGTCAGCTGCGTGAAGCCGCAGGGCGCGCTCTATATGTTCCCGCGCATCGATGCGAAGAAATTCAACATCATGGACGACCAGAAAATGGTGCTGGATTTCCTGCTGCAGGAAAAAGTGCTGCTGGTGCAGGGCACCGCCTTTAACTGGCCGTGGCCGGATCACGTGCGCATCGTTACCCTGCCGCGCGTGGACGACCTCGAGATGGCGATCAACAAGTTTGGTCGCTTCCTGCAAGGCTATCGCCAGTAATCTGTGACGCGTATACTGTTTGACTTTCGGGGAGCCGCACAAGCTCCCCGCCGTGCAACAGGAACCGTCCATGACCCGTAGCCACTTTTTCGCCCACCTCTCCCGCCTGAAACTCATCAACCGCTGGCCGCTGATGCGCAATGTGCGCACGGAAAATGTCTCCGAGCACAGTCTGCAGGTCGCCATGGTGGCGCACGCGCTGGCCATCATCAAAAACAAAAAATTTAACGGCAATCTGAATGCCGATCGCATCGCCATGCTGGCGCTGTATCACGATGCCAGCGAAGTGCTGACCGGCGATTTGCCCACGCCGGTAAAGTATTACAACGCGCAGATTGCCCATGAATACAAGAAGATCGAAAAGATTGCGCAGCACAAGCTGATTGAGATGCTGCCGCCTGAGTTGCAGGACGCGTATCGTCCGCTGCTGGATGAGCACCTGCATAGCGAGAGCGAGCAGGCGGTGGTAAAACAGGCTGATGCGCTGTGCGCCTACCTCAAGTGCCTTGAAGAATTGTCGGCCGGCAACAACGAGTTTCTGCTGGCCAAAGCCCGTCTGGAGAAGACGCTGGCGCAGCGGCGATCGCCGGAGATGGATTACTTCGTTGAAGTCTTCATCCCCAGCTTCAGCCTGTCGCTGGATGAAATTTCCCAGGATACGCCGCTGTAACCTGCGCCGCTCAGCGTGGGCTGTTTCAGGCGCGGAGCGTCACGCTGAAATAACCGTCCGGCTGTTTACTGATGTGCAGCGGCTGCAGATTTTCCACCTGCAGCGCCACTTCACTCAGGCGTGGCGCATCGGCTGGTGGATTGACCGCCACCACCGCGCTGCCTGCTTCCAGCCCGGCGATAATGCCCGCCGGTGCATCTTCCACCACCACGCATTCTGGCGCAGAAAGCCCGAGCCGCTCAGCACCAAGCAAATAAGGTTCAGGATTGGGCTTACCGAATTTAATGTTCTCGGCGGTAATAAACACTTCCGGCAGCGGTAAACCGGCAGCTTTGTGACGGGCATGCGCCACCGGGATCGATCCCGAGGTCACAATCGCCCAGGGAATGTCGAGTGCGTTCAGGGTGGCCAGCAACGCGTGTGCACCGGCAATCGCCTGCACGCCTGCCGTGTCTTCTGCTTCCAGCTGCTCCAGCCAGCGAAATTCAGCCTGGATCGCTGCTTCAGACTGGCCCGCCATAAAGTGGCGCAGCGAATTGATCGCCGGTTTGCCGTGAATGTAGTCCAGCACCTGCTGCGCGGCCAGGCCGTGGCGCGCGCCCCAGCGTGACCAGGCGCGATTCACGGCCGGCAGTGAATCCACCAGCGTCCCGTCTAAATCAAACAGAAAACCCCTGTACTTCACACGTTGCTCCTTATTCAGGCATTGAGGATTTGCGCGATCTCATTCTCGCTGAGGTGATACTGACGCGGACAAGTGTGCCACACCGCCAGCATGCGTTGGTATTTTTCCCACATAGGAGTTTGCGCATTGAAGCCGTGGGTGCCGGAATCGAAATGGGTATAGCGCCCTTCCACGTTAACCATAAAGCGTACGTAGCCGAGGTAACGCGCTTCGGTGGCCGCGTCGAAGCCGAGAAACGCCAGGCGTCGCTCTTCAATGTTGCACGGCGCTTTGTGATTGGACCAGGAAACATGCAGCGCATGATGCATTTCCATAATGTCGATCAGCGTACGGCAGGTCGCCTCGCTCAGTTCGCCGAACTCTTTGTCCAGCTCGCGCAATTGCAGTCCATAGCCGCGTTCAATAATGGTCTGACAGCGGCGATAGCGCTCGGCGTTATCCGGCTCAAGCATCGCCATCATCTGGTATTGATTAGAAAGAATCAGTCGCTGTGCATGGGTCATTTCCATGGTTTACTCCCGGGCCGCAGGGCCGCTTAAGATTTAAACAATGCAGAAATGATTACACAACGAAAGCGATGCGTGTATGTCCGCATCACTATTCTTTGATTTGAACCGGGATTGGGCGCAAATTCTCTGGCAGAGAAAAGCGCCATTTGATCAAAGATCGTCGAGGAAAGTACGGTCGAGCTGCTTAAAAGCACGCTTGAGCACATCCGCCAGCGCCTGGTAAGTCGGCTTGCCGTCAACGGGGGCGATAGCCTGTCCGGCCTCTTCCAGTTTGGCGCGCACTTCGTGGAACCAGTGCAGCAGCGTTGGCGGCAGCGGCGTGACGGAACGTTTACCCAGCCACCATAATCCCTGCATCGGCAGGCTACAGGCAAACAGCGCGGTGGCAATGGCCGGACCGAGCTGCCCGCCGAGCGCGATTTGCCACGTCAGCGTAAAAATGGCCAGCGGTGGCATAAAGCGAATCGCAAAGCGGGTTGCCGTCACCACACGGTTCTCAGGAAACACCGGCGCCAGACGTTTGTCGGCGGGCCAGGTTTTCATGTAGTGCTGGCCGCGCTGAAATAAGCCGAACCAGCCTGGATTGCCTGCGTCATTCGCCATGGTAGACCTCAACTATTACTGCAAAATTTAAAAAAATTTTATAACTACACAACTTTACGTGACATCCTTCAAAAGATTTTGTCTTTGCGGGTCACAGTGGGTATTCTGACGCCGTTTTTGCAACATTACCGGAAGCCGCAGCGCAATAAAAGAGCGCGCTGGAGCCATGTTTCGCTTCGTGGATTTCAAAAATCTGCGTAAAATTACCGAAATTTTTTGCGTGTCGTTTCTTTTTTGACTAGCGCATGATGTTAATCATTAATCTACCAGCTTTCATAGGCTACGCTGTTAGTCTGATTGCGTTATTTTTAGCCACTATTTAACAAAATAGGTACTTCCATGTCGACGAAGTTAGTACTGGTCCTCAACTGCGGCAGCTCCTCTCTTAAGTTTGCCATCCTCAATCCAGCCAGCGGTGACGAATACCTTTCCGGTCTGGCGGAGTGTTTCCACCTGCCGGAAGCGCGCATCAAGTGGAAACTGGACGGCAGCAAACAGGAAGCCCCGCTCGGCGCGGGCGCAGCGCACAGCGAAGCGCTGAACTTCATCGTTAAAACTATTCTGGCACAAAAACCAGAGCTTTCGGCACAAATCGCTGCAATCGGCCATCGTATCGTTCACGGCGGCGAGCAGCTGACGCAATCGGTGGTGATTGACGAGTCCGTCATTCAGGGCATCAAAGACGCGTCGTCCTTCGCGCCACTGCACAATCCGGCGCACCTGATCGGTATCGACGAAGCGATGAAAAACTTCCCGCACCTGTCGGATAAAAATGTCGCCGTTTTCGACACCGCCTTCCATCAGACTATGCCGGAAGAGTCCTATCTCTATGCCCTGCCGTACAACCTGTATAAAGAGCACGGCGTGCGCCGCTACGGCGCGCACGGCACCAGTCACTACTATGTGACGCAGGAAGCCGCCAAAATGCTGAACAAGCCGGTCAGCGAGCTGAACATCATCACCTGCCATCTCGGCAACGGCGGTTCTGTGGCGGCCATCCGTAACGGCCAGTGCGTAGATACCTCAATGGGTCTGACGCCGCTGGAAGGTCTGGTGATGGGCACCCGCAGCGGTGACATCGATCCGGCTATCGTCTTCTTCCTGCACGATACGCTGGGCATGAGCGTGGATGCGATCAACAAACTGCTGACCAAAGAGTCCGGCCTGCTCGGCCTGACCGAAGTCACCAGCGACTGCCGTTACGTAGAAGACAACTACGCCACCAAAGACGATGCCAAACGCGCGATGGATGTGTTCTGTCACCGCCTGGCGAAGTACATCGGCAGCTACACCGCGCTGATGGAAGGCCGTCTGGATGCGGTGGTGTTTACTGGCGGTATCGGTGAAAACGCGGCGATGGTACGTGAACTGGCGCTGGACAAACTGGGTCTGCTTGGCTTCGAGGTTGACCACGAGCGCAACCTGGCTGCACGCTTCGGCAAATCCGGCTTCATCAATAAAGAAGGTACCCGCCCGGCGGTGGTGATTCCAACCAATGAAGAGTGGGTCATCGCCCAGGACGCCGCGCGCCTCACCGCGTAATGTTTCTCTCCGTCAGCTTCGGCTGACGGTGTTGTTTTTGACACCCTGTAACACCGCGAGGTTTCTATAGTGTCACGTACAATTATGCTTATTCCTACCGGCACCAGCGTCGGCCTGACCAGCGTCAGCCTTGGCGTGATTCGTGCCATGGAGCGCAAAGGCGTGCGCCTGAGCGTGTTCAAACCGATCGCCCAGCCGCGCGCTGGCGGCGATGCGCCAGACCAGACCACCACCATCATTCGCAAAAACTCCGCGATTCCGGCCGCGGTTCCGCTGCCGATGTCCCGCGTTGAGTCGCTGCTGGGTTCTAACCAGCAGGATGTGCTGATGGAAGAGATCATTGCCAACTACCACGCCAACGCCAAAGATGCGGAAGTGGTGCTGGTGGAAGGCCTGGTTCCGACGCGCAAACATCAGTTTGCCTCGGCGCTGAACTATGAAATTGCCAAAACGCTGAACGCGGAGATCGTCTTCGTTATGTCGCTGGGTAACGACTCTCCGGCACAGCTGAAAGAGCGCATCGAACTGACGCAGAGCAGTTTCGGCGGCAGCAAAAACAAAAACATCACCGGCGTCATCATCAACAAACTCAACGCGCCGGTGGATGAGCAGGGCCGTACCCGTCCGGATCTGTCAGAAATTTTCGACGACTCCTCAAAAGCCAGCATCGCCAACATCGATCCTAAGCAACTGTTCGCCAACAGCCCGCTGCCGGTGCTGGGCTGCGTGCCGTGGAGCTTTGATCTGATCGCGACGCGCGCCATTGATATGTGCCGCCATCTCAACGCGGAGATCATCAACGAAGGTGAAATCCATACGCGTCGCGTCAAATCCGTCACCTTCTGCGCGCGCAGCATCCCGCATATGCTGGAGCACTTCCGTCCGGGCTCGCTGCTGGTGACCTCAGCCGACCGTCCTGACGTGCTGGTGGCGGCCTGTCTGGCGGCGATGAACGGCATCGAAATTGGTGCGGTGCTGCTGACCGGTGGCTATCAGATTGAAGCGCCGATCGCCCGTCTGTGCGAACGCGCCTTCCAGACCGGCCTGCCGGTGTTCATGGTAAAAACCAACACCTGGCAAACCTCGCTCAGCCTGCAGAGCTTCAATCTGGAAGTGCCGGCTGACGACACACAGCGCATTGAAAAAGTGCAGGAGTATGTGGCCGGCTTTATCAATGCTGACTGGGTTGAATCGCTGACCGCCACATCCGAACGCAGCCGTCGTCTGTCACCGCCGGCATTCCGTTATCAGCTCACCGAACTGGCGCGTAAAGCCGGCAAGCGCATCGTCCTGCCGGAAGGCGACGAACCGCGTACGGTTAAAGCGGCGGCGATTTGTGCCGAGCGCGGCATCGCCACCTGTGTGCTGCTGGGCAATCCGGATGAGATTCAGCGCGTGGCCGCAGCGCAGGGCGTTGAGCTCGGCAAAGGCATTGAAATTGTCGATCCGCAGGTGGTGCGTGACAACTACGTGCCGCGCCTGGTTGAGCTGCGTAAGAGCAAAGGCATGACCGAAGTGGTCGCGCAGGAGCAGCTGGAAGATAACGTGGTGCTGGGCACCATGATGCTGGAAAGCGGCGAAGTTGACGGTCTGGTCTCGGGCGCGGTTCACACCACCGCCAACACCATTCGTCCGCCGTTGCAGCTGATCAAAACCGCGCCGAACAGCTCGCTGGTCTCCTCAGTGTTCTTCATGCTGCTGCCAGAACAGGTGCTGGTTTACGGTGACTGCGCCATCAACCCGGATCCTAATCCGGAACAGCTGGCCGAGATCGCGATTCAGTCCGCCGACTCCGCCAAAGCCTTCGGCATCGATCCACGCGTAGCGATGATCTCCTACTCTACCGGTAACTCCGGTGCCGGTAGCGACGTAGAGAAAGTGCGTGAAGCAACGCGCATTGCGCAGGAAAAACGTCCGGATCTGGTGATCGATGGCCCGCTGCAGTACGACGCCGCGATCATGGAAGACGTCGCCAAGTCTAAAGCGCCGAACTCAGCGGTGGCCGGACGTGCGACGGTATTTATCTTCCCGGATCTCAACACCGGTAACACCACTTACAAAGCGGTGCAGCGTTCTGCCGACCTGATCTCCATCGGGCCGATGCTGCAGGGCATGCGCAAACCGGTTAACGACCTGTCACGCGGTGCGCTGGTCGATGATATCGTCTACACCATTGCGCTGACGGCGATTCAGTCGCAGCAGGCTGAAGGCTAATCCCCTTCCCCGCTCCGCATCAGCACGCCCGCCCGGGCGTGCTTTTTTTTATCCTGCGCCACAACCCTGCCCGTATAAACGCACTGGCAAAATCCCGCCTGCGCGCTAACACTGATTACACTCTCCCGCGACTTACGAGGTCAGCAATGAGCAACAGTGATGTGCACAGCCGTCGGTTACAGGCCACGCCGCGTGGTGTGGGCGTGATGTGTGATTTCTTTGCGGCGAAAGCCGAAAACGCCACGCTGTGGGACCAGCAGGGGCGCGAATATATTGATTTCGCCGCCGGCATTGCGGTGCTCAATACCGGCCACCGGCATCCCAAAGTGCTGGCGGCGGTACAGCAGCAGCTGACGTGCTTCACCCATACCGCGTTTCAAATCGTGCCGTATGAGAACTACATTCACCTTGCGGAGCGTCTGAATGCGCTGGTGCCGATTGAGGGCGCCGTGAAAACCACCTTCTTCTCTACCGGCGCCGAGGCGGTTGAGAACGCGGTGAAAATCGCGCGCGCAGCCACCGGCCGCCCGGGGATAATCGCCTTCAGCGGCGCGTTCCACGGTCGCACCAATATGACCATGGCGCTGACCGGCAAAGTGCTGCCTTACAAAACCGGCTTCGGTCCGTTTGCCAGCCCGGTGTTTCATGCGCGTTACCCCAATGCGCTGCATAACGTCAGCGTGCACGATGCCCTCGACAGTCTGGAGACGATTTTCCGCAGCGATATCGCGCCACAGCAGGTGGCGGCCATCATCTTTGAACCGGTTCAGGGCGAAGGCGGATTTTATGTCGCGCCGCCAGAGTTTGTGACGGCGCTGCGCCAGCTGTGCGATCGCCACGGCATCCTGCTGATCGCCGATGAAGTACAGAGCGGTTTTGCGCGCACCGGCAGGCTGTTTGCCAGCGAATATTATGAGGTGCAGCCGGATCTGATCACGCTGGCGAAAAGTCTGGC
The DNA here is from genome assembly GCF_008632015.1 of Pantoea sp. B_9. Taxonomy (NCBI): domain Bacteria; kingdom Pseudomonadati; phylum Pseudomonadota; class Gammaproteobacteria; order Enterobacterales; family Erwiniaceae; genus Pantoea; species Pantoea sp. B_9. The sequence goes on from NZ_VWVL01000002.1 coordinate 385,211, forward strand.
AGGCGGGTTTCCGCTGTCGGCGGTGAGCGGCCGGGCCGCGGTGATGGATGCACCGGAGCCGGGTGGTCTGGGCGGCACCTATGCCGGCCATCCGCCAGCAATTGCCGCCGCGCATGCGGTGCTGGATATTATCAGTGAGGAAAAGCTGTGCGAGCGTGCGCAATGGCTCGGTACGCAGCTGGCGGAAGCGTTGAACGGCGCCGGCTGTCGTGCGCTGGCCGAGGTACGCGGCTATGGATCGATGATGGCGGCGGAATTCCATGACGCCAGCGGCCGACCCTCAGCGGAGATCGCCAAAGCGATTCAGCAGCAGGCGCTGGCCGAAGGATTGATCCTGCTGACCTGCGGCGTGCACAGCAACGTGATCCGCTTTCTTTATCCGCTAACCATTCCGGACGCCCAGTTCAGTACGGCGCTGAACATTCTCACCCGCATTCTCAGCCAGCATTAAACACAAAAGGCACCCTTAGGGTGCCTTAATGCGGAAGCGCAGGAATCAGGCTTCGCTGCTTTGCTTACTGCGCACCGCGTCACTGTTGCGGCTCAGCCACAGCGACAGGGCTTTGAGTGAATCATCGGTGAATTCATCACAGCGGGCGGTGATCTCTTCCGGCGTCATCCAGAACACTTCATCCACTTCCTCTTCCTGCATGGCAAACGGACCGTGCGACACGCAGCTGAACAGTCCACCCCATACGCGGCAGTGCTGATCTTCGAAGTAGAATTTGCCGTGCTCGGCGAACGGGACATCAGCGATGCCGAGCTCCTCTTCCGCTTCACGACGGGCGGATTCCAGCAGGTCTTCACCGCTTTGCACCACGCCGCCCGCAGTGGCATCCAGCATACCCGGCATGAAATCTTTGCTCTCGGTACGGCGTTGCACCAGAATCTTGCCCATGCCGTCGTGCACCACAATATAGGTAGCGCGATGGCGCAGACATTGCGCACGCATCTGCGCACGGCTGGCCTGCGCAATCACTTCGTTTTCTTCGCTAACGATATCCACCCACTCGATACCGTCACCTGCCGTTTGATCCACCATCCGGTAACCCTTTCTCTGTTTTCGGCGTGCCCAGCACGCGCCTGTTTGCGATGCTTTATTAGAATGAGCGCTAAGGTAAAGCGTTCTTTTCGCCGCCGCAAGGTTTTAGCGTGCTTTACCCGACTCGGCCAGCCACAGCTGCACCGAGGCGCGCTGCCACTGGAATTCTGCATAGTGCTGCAGCTTCACCGGCAGCGGATCGCCGTGCAGCGCCAGCCGGTTAATCATCACCGCCAGGTCAGTGTCGGCAATCGACCACTCGCCAAACAGGTTCTGTTGGCCGTCCGGCAGCAGGCGCTGCACCGCGGCAATCAATTTACTGGCGGCCTGTTCGCCAGCGGGCGTGAGCGGAGCAAAGCGTTCAGCAGCAAACAGCACCTCAGTGGGTCGCTCCGTGCGCAGCGCCAGTAAATCGCTGCGCAGCCATGCCTGCACTTCGCGCGCGTGGGCACGTTTTTCGCGATCGCGCGGATAGAGGCGCTCAAACTCCGGCGCCGGAAAACGCTCTTCGAGATATTCGGCGATGGCCGAGGATTCATTCAGGCTGACATCATCAATTTGCAGCGTGGGCACACGGCAGGTCAGCGACAGGCCGCGGTATTCATCGTCAAGCTGTGCATTGCGCGACAGGTCAACGCGCCTGACCGTAAAGGGAATGCCCTTCTCGGTAAGCGCAACATAAACTGACATGGCATACGGGCTAAAAAAACAGGAATCGGACCACAACGTAATGGCGGGATAGTTCATCAGCTGCCTCGGCTAAGCGTCAGGTGTGCATCATGTTTACCGATTTTTGCCGGCTAAGGCAATGGCGCGCTGGTCCGATGTTTTGCCGCAGGACCACGGCAAACTGGCGGTTTTTCATCATAAGCGTAAGCGCTGTCACGCCGCAGCGGCACTTCTCTTCTATGCTCAATTCAGAGCAGATAATTAATGACAGGGAGACTAAACATGCACCTGCTTATTACCGGCGGTACCGGCTTGATAGGTCGCCATTTAATTCCGCGCCTGCTGCAGCTGGGCCATCAGGTGAATGTGGTAACGCGTGACGTGGCGGCCGCGCGGGAAAAACTCGATGCGCGCGTGATGCTGTGGTCGGGCATTAACCAGCAGTCCGATCTCAATGCTATTGACGGCGTCATCAATCTGGCGGGAGAACCGATTGCCGACAAGCGCTGGACCGAGCAGCAGAAGCAGCGCCTGTGCGAAAGCCGCTGGCAAATCACTGAACAGATCGTCTCGCTGATCCACGCCAGCAGCAATCCGCCGCGCCTGTTGATTTCCGGCTCGGCCACCGGCTTTTATGGTGATACCGGCGATGTGGTGGTGACCGAGGACGATCCGGGCCACGAGGAGTTTACCCACACCCTGTGCGCCCGCTGGGAGCAGCTGGCGCTGAAGGCGCAAAGCGAGCGCACCCGCGTGTGCCTGCTGCGCACCGGCGTGGTGCTGGCGCGCGAAGGTGGCGCGCTGAGCAAAATGAAGCTGCCGTTCAAACTTGGCGTCGGCGGACCGATTGGCAGCGGCAAACAGTACCTGCCGTGGATCCATGTGGACGATCTGGTCAACGCCATCCTGTGGTTGATCGATAACGATCAGTTGCAGGGCCCGTTCAACATGGTGGCGCCTTACGCGGTGCGCAACGAGCAGTTCGCCGCCACGCTGGGCTTGGTGATGCACCGTCCGGCCTTTATGCGCACTCCGGCCAGCGCCATCAAACTGATGATGGGAGAATCCGCCGTGCTGGTGCTGGGCGGGCAGCACGTGCTGCCGAAGCGGCTGGAGGAGTCCGGCTTTGGTTTCCGCTGGTACGATTTACACGAAGCGCTGCAGGATGTCGCCGGCTGATGCGTCTCCGCTCAGGCTTACCGCGGCGCCACGGCGGGCGTGAGGCAAAGCTGCTGCAGGAAACGCGCCGTTAACGGTCGGGCATCCTGCCTGCGCCAGACGGCATATAGCACGATCTCCAGCGCCAGATCTGGCACGGGCAGCAGGATGACATTATCCGGAACGATGCGCGCCAGGCTGTGCTGGATCAGGGTGAAACCCAGCCCGGCTTCGACACAGGCAAGCGCGGCCAGCGGACCATTCACTTCAAAACGAATATCCGGCTGGAAACCGGCGCGCTGGCAGGCTGCCAGCAATCGCGCCCGCGCGGCAGGGTTGAGATTTTCCTGGTCGGCAATCCACGCCCGGCCGTGCAAATCAGACGGTACGGGCGCGGTCAGCGCGCTGGATGCCGGCATCGCCAGCAGCACCGGCTCGGTCGCGATCTTCTTATGCACAAAATCCGCGTCGTCGTGCGGCAGCGTATGCACAATGGCAATATCGATCGCCCCCGCCTCTAACCGGGCAATTTGCTGTGCGGAACGTAACGCATGCAGCCGGACATCAATGCCCGCCCCCGGTGCCAGCCGCGCCAGCGCCGCGGGCAGCAGGCGCGAGTGAATAGCCGCCTCCACATATCCAATATCCAGCCGCCCAACGTCCCCCTGCTGCAGATGCTGCGCATACTCTTTTAACCGTTCGTGATGCTGCAAAAAGGGCGTCACCTCGGTGAGGAAGCGCTTACCCTCGTCCGTCAGGCGCAGACGTTTCTTTTCACGGTGAAACAGCACCATCCCCAGTTCGCTTTCCAGCTGCTGAATTTGCCGGCTAAGCGGTGACGGCGAAATATGTAACCGTTCCGCAGCCTGACCAATATGCTCCAGCGCCGCGACAGTGGCAAAGGCGCGCAAAATTTTTATGTCCATGACAATCCGGGTCTCAACTCTGTCAAAAATGACACTGGTCACCTTAACGGTGTTAGCGTCATTATCGCGCTGACAGCCACTGACGCAGCATTATCATCGCGCTAATCCGCCGCGAAAATTGCCGCGTTATTTTGTTTAACGTGAACGAGTAAATTAGCGCACAGAGATCATTATGAGCCAGGCAATATTTTCATACACCATTGGGAAATATCAGGTCAGCGCCATCAGCGATGGCACCATGCAAGCCAGTCTGAGTTTATTAACGGATATCCACCACGACGATGCGGTCGATCTGCAACGCCAGGCAGGCATAGCACAGCCGGGCGACATCCATGTGTTTTGTTATCTGCTCCGCGGTCAGGGACGCGTGATTCTGGTGGATACCGGGATGGGAAAACGCGATGCGCAGAGCGGCAAATTACTGCCTCATCTGCAGCTGGCCGGGGTAACGCCGGACGACATCGATACCCTGTTATTAACCCATGCGCACCCCGATCATATTGGCGGCTTGCTGGACAGCACGGGTCAGCCGGTCTTTCGCCATGCCCGGCTCTGCCTCAGCCACAGCGAAGCCGCCTTCTGGCAGGATGATGCGGCGATCAGCCAGCTGAGTGAACGCGCGCAGTTAAACGCGGCGCTGGTGCGGCGCACCCTGCAGGCTTATGGCCCGCGGCTGCAGCTGATGGCGGATGAGGAGATCAGCCCGGGAATCCGTGCGCTGGCGTTGCCCGGTCATACTCCGGGGCATTGCGGGTTTCGCATTGATTCAGACGGCGAGCGTTTATTGATTTGGGGTGATATTGTGCATTACCCGCCTGTTCAGCTGGCCTGTCCGCAGGTTTCTATCGCCTTCGATATTGATCCCGTCATGGCCAGAGAGTCGCGCCAGCGTATTTTGCAGCAGGTGGCAGCGGAAAATACGGTGATTGCCGGCATGCATTTTGGCGCGTCTGGCTTTGCCAGAATCGTGGCGTTAGCGAACGGCGGTTATACGGCCAGCTATGTGTCAGCGTGTCACGATGGCGAAGCGGGTGAGCCATGACAGAATAACAGGCGGATTGGCGGTGACAGTACACCTGATGCTCCGCCTGTTATCACTTACGCCTGTTTCGGCTGGCCGTTCGACGCCGTCAGACCGCCATCGACCGGCAGGTTAACGCCGGTAATATAACGCGCGTCGTCGCTGGCGATGAAAGCAATCGCGCTGGCGATATCTTCCGGTTCACCGGCGCGGCCCAGCGGAATACGGTCATAGAAGCGTGCGAGCAGCGCCTCATCGTTTTTCATCTCTTCGGTAAGATCGGTGAAGGTAAAGCCCGGGCAAACGGCGTTAACGCGCACGCCGTCGGTGCCATAATCCATCGCCAGCGCGCGGGTAAAATTGGTCACCGCGCCCTTGGCGGCGTTGTAGACACTCATGCCCCAGTCGCCGCCCAGTCCGGATACCGACGAGGTATTCACCACGTTGCCTTTACTGTTGAGCAGCGCGGGCATAAAGAAGTGGGTGCAGTAAAATACACCGTCGAGGTCAGTGCTCATCAGCGACTTCCAGTCCGCTATCGACACTTCGTGAATTTTGCCCTGCACGATGCTGCCGGCGTTATTCACCAGCACATCCACGCGCCCATACTGGCGCTGCACCTGCTCTGCCAGCTGTTTAACCTGATCCGCATCGCCGACATCGCAGGGTGCCACCAGATGATTCTCGCCGCTCAGCGTGCTCAGCACCTGTTCCAGCTTGTCGCGGGTTCTGCCCACCAGCACCACCTGTGCGCCTTCACTGGCGAAACGCTGCGCCGCTGCGGCACCAATGCCGGATCCGGCTCCGGTAATCACCACCACTTTCTCTGCAAAGCGCGACATATTTCCTCCTGGTTATTTCGTGGTTGAAACGGTTAAGCCTGGCAGCCAGCGCGCTGAGTTCAAGCGAAGCCTGCAGATTTAACGTGGCGCTTAGTTCAGAAAAAAACCGGCGGATTATCAAATAGTGCACTTTTTTGTACGGTTATTGGTCGCCACCACGCAGCCCGTCTACAGTTAACATTCGCGATAAAAATTTACAAAAACTGAAGATTCCGGCCCGTTGTGCCGCTGCGCACGCCGGCCGGTTACGCCTTATCTTGTTACTCTGTCTGGAAGCGATAATGAAAAAACGAGCCAAAACCCTGCCCGGTGTCACACGACGCCAGGTACTAACCTGGTCGACGCTGGGCGTTGCCGCTGGCGTCACCCGCGCCGCCGATGCCGTCTCCCTCAAGGGCGCCCCCGGCTGGACGCCCTTCGCCGATAACCCACCGGAACAGTTCCAGGCTCAGGGCTGGCTGTTCTTTACCGAGGAAGAAGCGCGCACCGTGGAAGCCATGGTTGACCGCATTATTCCGGCGGACGAGCTGAGCGTGGGCGGCAAAGAAGCCGGCTGCGCTGTCTTTATCGACCGCCAGCTGCACGGCTTTTATGGCACCTTCGAACGCCTCTACATGCAGGGCCCGTTTCAGCAGGGCACCACCGAGCAGGGCGACCAGTCGCCGCTGGTGCCGCAACAGCGCTATCGCCAGGGGCTGGCGGCGCTCAACCGCTACGTGCAGCAAACTTCGCAAAAGAACTTTGTCGATCTGACGCCAGCGCAGCAGGACGCGCTGCTGGCAGACATGGAAGCCGGAAAGGTGCATTTCAGCGGCTTTGATGCGCAGTCGCTGTTTCTTGAGGTGCTGAACAACACCATGGAAGGCTTCTTTGCCGATCCGATCTACGGCGGCAACAAAGACATGGTGTCGTGGAAGATGCTGGGCTTTCCCGGCGCGCGCTATGACTATCGCGAATACGTTGAGCGCCACAACGAAAATCTGGGCTTAGAGCCGATCAGCATTGCGCAATGGAAAGCACGGGGATAGATGATGAAGAAATTACCAAAAACCGATGTGGTGGTGATTGGTCTCGGCTGGGCCGGATCGATTATCGCCAATGAACTGGCCGACGAAGGCCTGGAAGTGATCGGCATTGAGCGCGGCCCGTGGCGCGACACCGCGCGCGACTTCAATATTGGCACCGTCACCGACGAGCTGCGCTACGTGATGCGCGAAGAGCTGATGCTACGCACGCGGCAGAACACCTGCACCATGCGCAACAATCCGTCGCAAACCGCTCTGCCGATGCGTACCTGGGGCTCGTTCCATCCGGGCAACGGCACCGGCGGCGCGGGCAACCACTGGGCCGGCATTACCTTTCGCTTTCAGCCGGAAGAGTTTCGCCTGAAAAGCCACCTGACCGAACGCTACGGCGCCAGTGCCATTCCGGATGAGCTGGTGCTGCAGGACTGGGGCACCAGCTGGGAGGAGATGGAGCCGCACTACATGCAATTTGAGCGCGTGGCCGGCACCTCGGGTTACGCCGGCAATATTCAGGGACAGAAACGGGCGGGCGGCAATCCGTTCGAAGGTGCGCGGTCGGCCGACTATCCGACGCCGCCGCTGCGCCAGCCCTATGGTCCGACGCTGTTTGCCGAAGCAGCAAAAAATCTCGGCTACCAGCCGTTTCCGGTGCCGTCCTCGCTGGTCTCCGAGGCGTACACCAATCCCTATGGCGTCACCATGGGTCCCTGCACCTTCTGCGGCTTCTGCACCAACTACGGCTGCGCCAACTACTCGAAAGCCAGCGCCATCACCACCGTGCTGCCGGCGCTGATGCGCAAAGAGAACTTTACCGCGTACACCAACTGCGAAGTGCTGGAAGTGCTGACCGATGCCAGCGGCAAACAGGCCACCGGCGTCACCTACATCGACTCCTCCGGCGATAAGTGGGAACAGCCGGCCGATCTGGTGATCGTCGCCGCCTTTACCTTTGAAAACGTGCGCCTGATGCTGCTCTCCGGCATTGGCCAGGCTTATGATCCGGTCACCAACAAAGGCACCACCGGCCGCAATTACGCCTACCAGACGGCCAACGGCGTCACGCTGTTTTTTGACAACAAAAACTTTAACCCGTTTATCGGTGCCGGCGCGGTGGGCATGGGCATTGATGAATTCAATAACGATAATTTTGACCACAGCGGTCTGGGCTTCTTCGGCGGCGGCAGCATCCGCGTGACGCCCATCGGCTCGGCACCGATTGGCTACCGGCCGCTGCCGCCCAACACGCCCAAATGGGGCTCGAAGTGGAAACGCGCGCTGAAAGACAACTACCTCAGCACCATGTCGATTGGCTGCGAGGCCAGCAGCTACACCACGCGCACCAACTTTCTGTCGCTCGATCCCAACTACAAAGATCCGCACGGCCGGCCGCTGCTGCGCATTACTTTCGACTTTGCGGCGAACGATCTGAAAATGGCGCAGTACTGCACGGGTAAAGTGGCGGAAATCGCTAAATCGATGAACCCACGCGAGATGATTGTCAAACCGATGACCGGCCACTGGAGCAGCGTGCCGTATCAGTCGTCGCACGTGGTTGGCGGCTTTATCATGGGCAGCGATCCCTCAACCAGCTCGGTCAATAAACATCTGCAGGTGTGGGATGTACCGAACCTGTTCGTGGTGGGCGCGTCAGCCTTTCCGCAAAACCCGGGCTATAACCCGACCGGCACCGTCGGCGCGCTGGCATTCAAAGCGGCGCATGCGATTCGTCACTACTATCTGCAACGTCCCGGGGAGATGATTACCGCATGAAAACACGCCTCTCTCTGTGCGCTGCCGCGCTGCTGCTCACCAGCTTTGTGTCTCACGCCCAGCCGGAATACGATCAGTACGCGCGCGGCAGCTATATCGCCACGCTGGCGGACTGCACCGCCTGCCACACCGCCGATCCGCAGCAGCCGTTTGCCGGGGGCGTCAGGTTGCAGACGCCGTTTGGTACGCTGGTCGGCGCTAACATCACGCCGGACCGCGAAACCGGCATCGGCAACTGGCGCTATGAAGATTTCCGCCGCGCCATGACCGAGGGCATCGGCCACGGCGGCAAGCGGTTGTACGGCGCGATGCCGTTCACCGCGTACACCAAAATGTCGGATAAGGATCTGCAGGATTTGTGGGCATGGATGCAGACGCTGCAGCCGATACACAACCCGGTCGAGACCAATCAGCTGCCCTTCCCTTTCAACATCCGCACCAGCCTGATGGTGTGGAACTGGATCAACTTTGACCGGGGCGCGTTCCAGCCGGACGCCCGTCAATCCGCCCAGTGGAATCGCGGTGCGTATCTGGTGCAGGGCGCGGGCCACTGCGGCACCTGCCATACGCCGAAAAATCTGCTCGGCGGCGATAAAAACGGCGCGTTTTTGCGTGGCGAAGTGGTCGAAGGCTGGATGGCGCCGGACATCACCGCGAACCCGCACAGCGGGCTGGGCAAATGGAGCCAGCAGGATATCGTCAGCTACCTGCGTACCGGCGTGAACCGTTTCGATATCGCTTCCGGTCCAATGGCCGACGCGGTGCGTCACTCCACGCAGCACTGGCGCGATGAAGATCTGCAGGCGGTGGCGGTGTACCTGAAAAGCGGTGAATCACGTGATGAGCAGGTGCCCGCCGCACTTGCCGCGACGGACGATCGCATGAAGCTGGGCGCGCAAATCTATGCGGCGAAGTGTTCAGCCTGCCACAGCCCGGGCGGTCGCGGTGAGAAGAATATCTTCCCGCAGCTGGCGGACAATCCGTTGCTCAATCAGGATGATGCCACCTCGCTGATTCGGGTGGTCGCCGCCGGCAGTCGCGGTGTCGATACCGATGCCCGCCCCACGGCACCGGCAATGCCGGCCTTTGCCGGCACGCTGGGTGATGAGGAGATCGCCGCAGTGGTGAGCTACATCCGCAACAGCTGGGGAAATGCCGCCGCACCGGTCAGCGCTGACGACGTGAAGAAAGTGAAACAGAAGCTGGAATAGCGCCGTGTCAGCACCGGCAGCGGCGGCTGCCGGTGCGACAGGCTCAGCTTTAGCTGCGCTGCTGCACCACCGACGACTTCACCGCTGACGCTTCCCGCGTGTGTCCCGGTTGCGGCACACGGATAATAAAGGTCAGCACGCCGGCGAACAGGTAGAGCGCGGTATAGGCCCACACCACCCCGACGATATCGAAGAACGGCAGCAGCAGCGAGGCAATCGCCGGGGCAACAAAGTTACTCAGCCCGGCCGACAGATTGTAAATCGATACCGCTGCGCCCTTATGATGCGGTTCCAGCGTCGGGAACACCGCGGTCATCGGCACAAAGGCAGCGACAAAGATCCCCAGCATAATCGCCGGAATCAGCGCCACCCAGAAGTTATGCCCGGCATACAGCGGCAGGTAGTAAAACGCCAGGCTGGAGATCGCCATACCGAGACAGCCGAACCAGCGCACCTGACGGATCCAGCCCAGCTTCTCCCCGGTAATGCCCCAGAAAATATTGGTAAAGATGGTGACGAAGAAAAACACCGCCCAAATCTGCAGCCATTCGGAGATGGTAAAGCCGAGCCGATCGACAAACAGCAGCGGCATGATGATGGCAAAACCGAACAGCGACAGCGTATTGATGATGCGGATCAGGCAGGCATAAAACACATGCTGGTTGGTGAACAGAATGGTCACGGCACGCGACATCTCCGTCATCTTATCGCGCAGCGGCAGATTAACGCGGGAACGGTCCACCGGCACGTTGCGCAGGCTGAAGTAGGCCAGCACGCCGCCGCACGCCACCCAGACAATCGCCAGCCATAAGGTGCCGGTTTCGCCCAGCATCGGGATGGTCAGGCTCGGCAGATAGCTGCCCACCACGCCAATTCCCACGGAGTACATCGCCCAGAACCAGCCGGTAGCGGCGGCCAGCTTGTCACGCGGCAGCACCTGCACCAGCATCATCATGAACGAGTAGATAAACAGCGGATAGGCCAGGCCGCGAATGCCGTAGAACAGAACCATCAGCGGATAGTTACGCAGCCCAAGCCCCAGCGACATAAACAGCGCATGCATGACGATCCACAGCACAAAGCCAATCATCATGGCGCGCTGCGGCGTAATCAGCTCCGCCACCACGCCGGAGGCCCACGCCGCCAGCGCGGCGGCCAGGCCGTAAAACGTAAACACCACCGCCGACTGGGCCGGCGAAAAGCCCATGTCAGTGATGTGGCGCGAGAGAAACGCCATTTCGAAGCCGTCGCCGGCCATGAAAATGGCGATGGCCAGAAAGCCCCAGAACATCTTTTTCGGCAAGCCAAACCAGTATGCGTTCGATTGCATGACAATCTTCCTTCCGTTCGCTAATCCGATCAGGCAGGCAGCAACGCGCGCGCCTGCTGTTGTTGTACATAGAGTTCACGGAACAGGCGTAGCCGCTGCTGCAGCATGGCTCCGCGCGCCGCATCGGGCTGATAGCGCGCCTGCACCGGCGGCTTCAGGCACACGTCGGCTTCACTGCCGCCATCGGCCAGCCACGCCAGCCGTGCCGCACCCAGCGCGCCGGAGGCGCTGGCCGGATGGGTCACTATCGGCAGCTGCAGCACGTCGGCAATCAGCTGCGCCCACAGTGTGCTGCGCGCACCGCCGCCGGTCAGGCTGCACTGCTGAATCTGCTGCTGCGTATCGCCCAGCACCGCCAGACCATCCGCCAGGCCAAACGCCACGCCCTCAATCACCGCATAGCCGAGCAGCGCGCGCGGCGTTTCGTGGCGCAGATGGAAAAATGCCCCGGTCGCCTGCGGATCGTTGTGCGGTGTGCGTTCACCAGAGAGATACGGCAGAAACAGCGGCGCCTGACGCAGCTGTTCCGCGCTGAGCTGTGCCATCTCGTCCATCAGCTGGCTTTCGGTGACCGACAGCAGATTGCACAGCCAGCGCAGACAGCTGGCGGCGCTGAGCATCACGCTCATCTGGTGCCAGCGTCCCGGCAGCGCATGGCAGAAGGCGTGCACGCCGGATTGCGGATCGGCGCGCAGCCGATCGTTAACCACAAAAATCACGCCCGACGTGCCGAGCGAGATAAAGGCATCGCCCGCATTAACCGCGCCGACGCCCACCGCCGATGCGGCATTATCACCGCCGCCGCCGGCCACGCTCACCGTGGCGGCTAAGCCCCATTCGCTGGCCAGATCGGCGCGCAGCGTGGCGCTGACCGCGCTGCCCTCAACCAGTTCGGGCATCTGTGCGCGCGTCAGTCCGCTGATCGCCAGCAGTGCGTCAGACCAGTCGCGCTGGGCCACGTCGAGCCACAGCGTACCGGCGGCGTCCGACGGCTCGCTGACAAAGCGCCCGGTCAGACGCCAGCGCAGGTAGTCCTTGGGCAGCAACACCTTGTCGATGCGGCGGAAGATTTCGGGCTCATGTTCCGCCACCCAGTGCAGTTTCGGCGCGGTAAAGCCGGGCATAATCAGGTTGGCGGCGATCTGCATCATCTGCGGATGCTGCTGGCGCAGCGCATCACACTGCGCCGCGCTGCGCGTGTCGTTCCACAATATGCACGGCCGCAGCACCTCACCGGCGGCATCCAGCAGCACGGCGCCGTGCATCTGACCGGAGAGACCGATGGCGCGAATCGCGGCCCACGCGTCCGGCGCCTGCTGGCGCAGCCCGGCGATCGCCTGACCACACTCCTGCCACCAGCGCTCGGGATCCTGCTCCGCCCAGTGCGGATGCGGACGCTGCACGCTGAGCGTGGCGTGATTCGACGCCACAATCTCGCCCTGCGGGTTAACGATCAGCGCTTTGAGTTCAGAGGTGCCAATATCAATGCCGAGATACATGATGTGCGCTCCTTACACCGTCGCCGGCTGCAGCAATTGCTGCTCAATGGCGTCTACGCTGCGCGTCACCAGCGCATGAAAAGCGCGGTCATCGGCCAGTTCGGCAAACAGCGCGCGGTCGCTGAGGAAGGTTTGTAGCGCATTCTCGCCGCTCAGTTGCTGGCGCAGCGCGTCAGCATTGAGCACGCCATCCTGATAGGCATACGGCAGCTGGTTGCTGGCCCAGCGTTGCAGGAACAGGTAGAACAGTGCCGGCAGCACGGCGGTGGCGGTCGGTTCTGCGCCGCGCTGATAGCATTCGCGCAGCGTCGGCGTCACCATGCCGGGGATTTTCGATAGACCATCGGCACCGACGCGCTGATTGGTATCTTTGATGTAAGGATTGCTAAAGCGCGCCAGCACCACGTCGCGGTAATCCGCCAGATCGAGCGGGCTGGGCGACAGTGACGGGATCACGTCCTGCGTGATGTAGTCGTACGCCAGCTGATAAATCGCAGGCTGACGCGTGCTGTCATCAATGTAGTCATGGCCGGTGAGCGTGCCGGCCCAGGCAATCGCCGCGTGCGTGGCGTTGAGGATGCGGATTTTCGCCTCTTCCCACGGCAGCACCGACGCCACCAGCTCCACGCCCACCTTTTCCAGCGCCGGGCGTCCGGCGATAAAATCATCCTCAATCACCCACTGGATAAACGATTCCGCCATCACCGCCGCGCCATCGTCTTTGCCGGTGGCCGCTTTGACGCGTTCGGCAACATCCGGCGTGGGACGCGGCGTGATGCGATCCACCATGGTGTTTGGCGAAGTGGTGTTATCGCGCACCCAGCTGGCCAGCGCGTGGTCGCCCTGCGCAGCAAGAAACGCCAGCATGCCGTGACGGAAACGTTCGCCGTTGTGACGCAGGTTATCGCAGTTGAGCAGCGTGACCGGCGCACCGCCGCGGGCCACGCGCTGGCGCAGAATGCGGGTCAGCGCGCCGTAAATAGTGCGCGCCTCACCACGGAGATCGGCCTGGATATCGGCCTGGCTGAGATCGAGCTCATGCGCCGGCGTCAGGTAATAACCGGCTTCGGTCACGGTAAAACCGATCACTTTTGTCTCAGCGCTGGCACCCTGCGCCACCAGCGCGCTGATCTCCGCGTCCCACGGCAGAATGGTGCGCAGCGAAGTGATGGTTTCATACGCGCGCTCGCCCTCCGGCGTCACGGTTTCCAGCACGTATTCGCCGTTTTGCGCCTGCAGCTGGTTGAGCAGCGCTACCGCATCGCCGCGGATGTTGCCGAGCGCGATGCACCAGCTGTCATCGCCCTGCTGGCGCAGCTGGTGCAGATACCACGCCTGATGCGCGCGGTGAAAAGAGCCTGCGCCGATATGCATCCACACTGATTTCGTCGTCATAGTCGCCTCGAAATAAACATTTGCCACAATTGAGGGCATTTGCCCGATGAGGCGTAGCATAGTCGCCGCCGGGGCGATCGTTCTGCGAGATCCATCACATTTAATACTTTTGCTCTTTTTTAGGGCTTTTGCTCAGTTAACGCTTCAGGGGCAAGACGCGATAAACTGGCGCATCAGAGTTTGACGGAACAAGGCGATGAGCAGAGAAGAGAAGAAGCAGGAGCTGGCAGCGCGGGCAGCGTGGATGTATTACGTGGCAGGCGTCACGCAGCAGGAGATTGCGCGCGCGCTGGGCTTATCGCGGCAGGTGGCGCAGCGGCTGGTCTCCAGCGCGCGTGAAATGGGCATGGTCAGCGTGAAGATCGACCATCCGGTCACGCACTGCCTGCATCTGGCGCGCGAGATCGAACAAAAGTTTGGCCTGACGCTGTGCCGCGTGGTGCCGTCAGCCGGGCTGGATGATGAGGCGATTCAGCAAATGCTGGCGGTGGAAGGCGCGGCGGTGATGGCGCAGTTTATCAACGAAGAGACGCCGCAGGTGTTTGGCATCGGTTCCGGCAAAACGCTGCGCTCAATGATTGATGCGCTGCCGTGGGTTGAACGGCCACAGCATCAGTGTGTGTCGATGATCGGCGCGATTGCGCGTGACGATTCCGGTACCCGCTACGACGTACCGCTGAAAATGGCGGAGAAGATGCAGGGCAAATATTTCTTCATTCCGGCGCCGCTGTATGCTGACACGCCGCAGGATAAGACGATGTGGGTGCAGCATCAGGTCTATCAGCGCGTCACCCAGCGTGCGCTACAGGCGAACGTGGCGTTTGTCGGCATTGGCGAAGTGATGCCGGGCTGCCCGCTCAATGCCGAAGGCTTTATCACCGATGCGCAGGTAGAAGCGCTCAACGCGCGCGGCGTGGTGGGTGAAATGCTGGGGCATTTTTTCAATCAGCAGGGAGAGCGGGTGTACGGCGAAACCGACGAGCTGCTGACCAGCGTGCTGCTGGAGAGCCAGACGCAGCGCAATATCATCGGCTTTGCCGGCAGCACGCGCAAATACGCAGCGATTCACGCCGCGCTGCACGGCGGCTGGATCTCCGGGCTGGTAACGGATGAAGATACCGCGCTGAAACTGCTGCATGGTTAATTAAATATTTCTGTGATTCGTCACGGCGCGATGTATCGCGCGGGTTTGACCGCCACATCGCCGGGAACGCGCAGTACATTGCGCCGCTACGGTTCAGAAACCTATTTCAACGATCCCTTCAAAAACTGCTGCAGGCGCGGGCTTTTCGGGTTGCCGAACAGTTCGTCTGGCGCGCCCTGCTCTTCGATTTTGCCCTGATGCAGAAAAATCACGTGGTTGGATACGTGACGGGCGAACTCCATCTCGTGCGTCACTACCACCATGGTTTTGCCCTCTTCGGCCAGCTTCTGCATGATGCGCAGCACTTCGCCTACCAGCTCCGGATCGAGCGCTGAGGTCGGTTCGTCAAACAGCAACACTTCCGGCTCCATCGCCAGCGCGCGGGCAATCGAAACACGCTGCTGCTGGCCGCCTGACAGATGCACCGGGTATTTGGCACGCGCGCGCGCATCAATACCGACTTTATCGAGGTATTTAATTGCCCGCTCACGCGCTTCGGCTTTGCTCAGCCCCAGCACCTGAATCGGTGCTTCAGTGACGTTATCCAGCACCGTCATGTGGCTCCACAAATTGAAGTGCTGGAACACCATGGTCAGCCGGGTACGCAGCGAACGCAGCTGCTCTTTGTTGGCCACTTTCAGCTGGCCATCGGTGTCGCGCACCAGGTTTATCGCCTCGTTGTTAACCGCGATGGTGCCTTCACTCGGCTTTTCGAGGAAGTTGATGCAGCGTAAAAAGGTACTTTTCCCGGAACCGGACGAGCCAATAATGCTGATCACATCGCCGGCGTTAGCCTGCAGCGACACGCCCTTCAGAACTTCATGTTCACCGTAACGCTTATGCAGTTCGGTAACGCTTAATTTATTTTCAGCCATAGTCATACTCAGTGCGACGAAGAGGGTTTCACATGCGCGAGGAAGCGGCGCTCCGCAAGGCGGAACAGGCTAATCAGCACGTAAGAGATAATCAGGTACAGCACCGCAGCGATGCCGAACGCGGTGAACGGCTGATAGGTCGCCGAGTTGATATCGCGCGCGATTTTTAGCAAATCCGGCACGGTGGCGGTGAACGCCAGCGCGGTGGAGTGCAGCATCAGAATCACTTCATTGCTGTAAGCGGGCAGCGCGGTGCGCAGCGCCGACGGCAGAATGATGCAGCGGTAAAGTTTAAACGGCGAGAAACCATAGGCGCGCGCGGCTTCGATTTCACCGTGTGGCACGGCGCGAATGGCACCGGCAAAAATCTCGGTGGTATAAGCACAGGTGTTCAGGGTAAATGCCAGCAGCGTACAGTTCAGGCCACTGCGGAAGAAGGCGTTCAGCAGCTCGGAGCCTTTCACCACCTCCAGCGTGTACATGCCGGAATAGAACACCAGCAGCTGCACATACAGCGGCGTGCCGCGAAACACATAGGTAAACAGCCACACCGGCGTGGAGATATAGCGATTTGGCGACACGCGCGCGATGGCCAGCAGCACCGCAAGGCTACCGCCAATCACTACGGACAGAATCAGCAGCCACAGCGTGATGGCCACGCCGGTAAAACGGTAACCGTCGGTCCAGAGCAGTTGTTTCCAGTACTCCTGAATAATCTCGATCATAACTCTGCCCTTTTCACCCCTACCGAGTAGCGGCGTTCAAGCCACCACAGCACGCCGTTGGACAGCGTGGTAAACACCAGATAAATCACCCCGGCAACAATCGCGAAGTAGAACGGTTGCCAGGTACTTTTGCCGGCCAGCTGCGTGGCTTTTACCACATCTTCAAGGCCGAGCAGCGACACCAGCGCGGTGGCTTTGAGGATCACCTGCCAGTTGTTGCCGATGCCGGGCAGCGCAAAGCGCATCATCGCCGGGAACAGAATGCGACGGAAAGTTTGCGAGCCGGTAAAGCCGAAGGCGGTGGCGGCTTCAATCTGCCCTTTCGGCACCGCGAGAAACGCGCCACGGAAGGTTTCAGTGAAGTAAGCACCGTAGATGAAGCCGAGCGTAATAATACCGGCCACCATCGGGTCGATATCAAACTGTGCCATGCCGAGCGCATCGGTTACGGCGTTGAGGGCAATCTGCAGACCGTAAAAGATCAGCAGCATCAGCACCAGGTCGGGCACGCCACGGATTAGCGTGGTGTAGCCTTCAAAAATCATCGCCAGCGGGCGATTGCGGGAGAGTTTGGCGCCGGCCCCTATCAGGCCCAGCACCACGGCCAGTACCACCGAGCTGAGCGCCAGCTCAAGGGTCACCAGCGTGCCTTTGAGAATTACTTCAGAATAGCCATACAACATGGGTTCGATCCTGTCGTGAGGGAAATAAACAAACGCTGTCCAACAACACACGGACAGTCCTGACCAGGATGTGAATCACGGAAGGATGGTGGCAAGCGTATGAACTCCGGGAGTTTACATAAGTAAGCGCCCGGAGTGAATAGTTATGACCCACGTTAGCGTGACTCAATACATCCGTTCAGGAACAGGAGTCTTAATCGCCGTAAACGTTGAAATCAAAGTACTTCTTCGCAATCTTGTCGTAGGTACCGTCTTTGCGCATGTCGTTAAAGGCTTTGTCGATGGCAGCTTTCAAATCAGCGTCATCTTTACGCAGGCCCATACCGGTGCCGACGCCAAAGATTTTGTCATCTTTCACCGCCGGACCGGCGAACGCGTAGTTTTTCCCGACCGGCTGCTTGAGGAAGCCTTCGCTCGCCTGCACTTCATCCTGGAACGCCGCATCAATACGACCAGCGTTCAGGTCCTGATACACCAGATCCTGGTTGGCATACGGCGTGACGGTCACCCCTTTTGGACGCCAGTATTCATTGGCGTAGGTTTCCTGCGTGGTGCCCTGCAGCAGGCCGATGTTCTTGCCCTTCAGCGACTCAATGGTCGGCTGCAGTTTAGACCCCTTCGGCGCCACTAAACGCGCGTTCGCTGCATACAGTTTTTCCGAGAAGGCGATCTCTTCCTGACGTTTCTCGGTGATCGAGAGTGAAGAGATGATGGCGTCGATCTTCTTCGCTTTCAGCGACGGGATCAGCGCATCGAAATCACTTTCCACATAAGTACATTTGGTCTTGATACGCTTACAGATCTCGTTGGCCAGGTCGATATCAAAGCCAACCAGCTGGCCCTGCGCGTTCTTGGACTCAAACGGCGGGTAAGTTGGATCGGTCCCGATGCGCAGCGACTGCGGTACCGCCGCGAACACGCTCGCAGCGCCGGACATAGCCAGCATCAGAGAAAGAGCCAGAACTCGCTTTTTCATAGGTAACCCTCAAGTGAAGTGCTTATTGTTATGTGGTGCGTGATGTGTTTGCGCTGAATGTTTTGCAGGTTTCATGCCAGTTGTGCAAATCGGCGAAACTGTGCGCAGGCGCACTAAATACCGCGTCCATCTGCGACGCAAGCACTTAGTTTGTGAGGGAAATATAACAGCGGTGTGAGGAAGAAAAAGTGAGATTGTTAACTTTTGGTGCACAAGATGCACGAACAGTGATCGGCCCCGCGCTTTTGCACGCATTCAGTGCATTATTGCACCATCATGCACCCTGCCAGCGGGTAAAGAGATCTTCCGGCAGCTCGATATCAAACTGATCCAGCACGCGGTTGACCGTCTGATCAATCAAATCGTCGATGCGCTGCGGGCGGTGATAAAACGCCGGCACCGGCGGCATAATCAGCGCCCCAAGCTCGGCGGCGGTGGTCATCATGCGCAGATGACCGAGATGCAGCGGGGTTTCCCGCACGCACAGCACCAGCCGGCGCTGCTCTTTCAGCACCACGTCGGCGGCGCGCGTCAGCAGACTGTCGCTGTAGCTGTGCACAATGCCGGACAGGGTTTTCATGGAACACGGCAGAATTGCCATACCCAGGGTTTTGAACGAGCCGGACGAGATGCTGGCGGCGATATCGCGCACATCGTGCACCACATCGGCCAGCGCCTGCACGTCACGCAGGCTGTAATCGGTCTCCAGCGCCAGCGTTTGCCGCGCCGCCGGGCTCATCACCAGATGGGTTTCCACTTCGGCTAACGGTTGCAGCACCTGCAGCATACGCACGCCGTAGATCGCGCCGCTGGCGCCGGAAATACCAATGATGAGTCGTTTCATAATTCAGCCTTGCTGCAAAAGAGTGCGCCAATAATAGCCGCTCCGCCGCCATAAATACAAAAACAAACAGGGCGGGATTGCGCCCGCCCTGTTTCGTCTGCCTGAGACTGACCTTAACCTTCGTTATGCAGTTCCAGGTTCTCCACTTCGTTCTGACGCGCAATCGCTTTGGCATCGTCGTTACGCAGCGACTGCAGATATTCCAGATACTGCAGGTCAACGTCTTTGGTGACGTAGATGCCGTTGAACACTGAGCATTCGAACTGGGCAATATCCGGGTTCTCTTCACGCACCGCGTCGATCAGATCCTGCAGATCCTGGAAAATCAGCGCATCGGCTTTAATCAGCTGACGAATCTCTTCCACTTCACGGCCGTGCGCAATCAGCTCGGTAGCGCTCGGCATATCGATGCCGTAGACGTTAGGGAAGCGAATTTCCGGTGCCGCCGACGCCAGATAGACGCGTTTCGCACCCGCTTCACGCGCCATCTCGATAATCTGCTCAGAGGTGGTGCCGCGCACAATCGAGTCATCCACCAGCAGCACGTTTTTATCGCGGAACTCAGCGCGGTTGGCGTTGAGCTTACGGCGTACCGCACTGCGGCGCAGCTGCTGGCCCGGCATAATAAAGGTACGGCCCACGTAGCGGTTTTTCACAAAACCCTGGCGGTACGGCTTATCAAGAATACGGGCAATCTCCAGCGCGGTATCGGTCGAGGTTTCCGGAATCGGGATCACCACGTCAATATCGAGATCTTCCCACTCGCGGGCAATTTTCTCGCCCAGCTTGGTGCCCATGCGCACGCGTGCGCTGTAGACGGAGATCTTGTCGAGGAACGAGTCCGGACGCGCAAAGTAAACGTACTCGAACAGGCACGGATTGCTTTTCGGGTTCTCTGCGCACTGGCGCGTCGAGAGCTGACCCTGCTCGGTGATGTACACCGCTTCGCCTGGCGCAACGTCACGAATAAATTCGAAGCCGAGCGTATCCAGCGCCACGCTCTCTGAGGCCACCATGTATTCGGTGCGGCCATCGGCCAGCTCACGCTTGCCCAGTACCAGCGGACGGATACCGTTAGGATCGCGGAACGCAACCATGCCGTGACCGATAATCATCGCCACCACGGCGTAAGCGCCGCGCACCTGCTGATGCACCGCCGCCACGGCAGCAAAAATGTTGTCAGCTTCCAGCGGATAGTGCTGAAAACGATCCAGCTCCTGAGCAAAGATGTTGAGCAAGATTTCGGAATCTGAGGTGGTATTCACATGACGGCGACCGACTTCGAACAGCTGCTTGCGCAGTTCATGGGCGTTGGTCAGGTTACCGTTGTGAGCCAGCGTGATGCCGTACGGCGAGTTCACGTAGAAGGGCTGCGCTTCAGAGGCGCTGGAGCTGCCGGCAGTCGGATAACGCACGTGGCCGATACCCATATTTCCCTGCAAACGCTGCATGTGGCGCGCTTCAAACACGTCGCTGACCAGGCCATTGGCCTTACGCAGACGGAAGCAGTTCAGCGCATCGATGGTACAAATGCCGGCGGCATCCTGCCCGCGGTGCTGCAGCACCGTTAACGCGTCATAGATCGACTGGTTTACTGGCATAAAACCGGTGATACCAACAATACCGCACATGTTGTCATTTCCTCATTAGCCGCACTCCCGGTGTTACCGGGGTAAAAAACTCGACGTGCTTTTCAGGTAATCGAAAAACCACCTGATGATGTAACTGAACTGGGGAATGAGTTGAGACTGTTGCCAGTCCGGACTTTTTGAAAAGCCGGTGAATGTATCAAGGAAGAAGAGAATGGCGGATACAATCAGCACGCCACGCAACGCCCCGAAACAGACCCCCAACACCCTGTCGGTTCCCGACAAGCCGGTTTTCTCAACCAGCGAGCCGATCACATAGTTCACGATGGCACCCACAATCAGGGTGGCAACGAATAACACCGCGATGGCGATGCCGTTGCGAACCAGTTCGTCGTCAAAACCTGTAAACCAGACTGCAAGGTAGGCGTAGTAATGACTGGCGACAAAAAACGCGCATCCCCAGGTAACAAGAGATAAGGCTTCCCGGACAAACCCGCGAATCAGGCTGACCAGAGCCGAAAAACCAACTACCGCAATAATGACGTAATCAATCCAGATCATGAACGCTTCCAGTACAGTGCATTTGCACCCCTGCATCCAGTTCGGGGCGCATTCTAACAGAAAAAGAAAACGTTTGCGTAGGGTTTTCCGGTTCTGTCCCGAGAAAAAGGGCGATGAAAAAAACTTTCCTCGCCCTTGTTGATGTCAGCCATTTAACCTGCTGATATTCCATAAATTTTAAGAAACGCTTCGCTAAAAAATACGCCAAAAGCCGCGCCTGTTTCTGCTATCGGCGCGGCTTATCAGTTGATCAGCGTGTGCTGTACGGCTTTACAACACCGCCGAGGCCGGAGATGCCTTTCAGCTCGCCGAGTGCACCCTGCAGCTTCGCTTTGGACGCATCCGGCCCGACGTAAATGCGGGTGATCTGCCCCTGCACCGGCGTCGACGGCACGGTAAAGGCGCGATAGCCGGAGAGCCGCAGTTGCGCCACGATCTCATTCACTTTGGCGGCGTTCTTCAGCGCGCCGAGCTGTACCACATACGCCTGTCCTGCTGGCGCGGCCGGTTCGCTCTGCTTCGGCGTTTCCGCCGCTTTAGGTTGCTCTGTAGTTTTTGGCTGTTCTGTCGCTTTCGGTTGTTCTGCCGGCTTCGGTTTCGGCTGCTCCACCGGTTTAGGCTTCGGCTGCTCGACCGGCTTCGGCTTCACCTGCTCTGCCGGTTTCTGCTGCTGGTGCACCGGCGGCGGCGTCACGACGCTGGGCTGGCTGTTTTGCGCTGGCTGCGTGCTGCCGCTGGCGGCACTGCTCTGCGTTGCGCTGCTGGCGGGCGCCTGCTGCGCCGCGCTCGCACCTTCTGGCGGCTGCGACGGCAGCGGCTGCGTCACCGGCGGCACCATTTCGCTGTCCTGCTGATCGTCAGGCTTTGGCACCAGCGGAATCGCCGCGAACTCCTCTTTATAATGCTTTTTCTTACCGTCCAGCAGACCCGGTAACACGATGACGCCAATCGCCACCAGAATCACCGTACCCACTAAACGATTCTGAAACTTACTTGCCACTGCCGTTCTCCGCTGCCATCGATTGCATCACCTGCGCTACGGTGTGGAACGAGCCGCACACCAGAATCACATCGTCGGGCTGAGCCTGCTGCCGCGCCGCCTGCCACGCGGCTTCAACGCTCTGCCAGGCGCTGCCGCCCTGCAGATGCGCCATCAGCTCATCAGCGGACGCCCCGCGCGGGCCGTCGAGCGGCGCGCAGTACCAGCGGTTGACCTGCGGTGCCAGCGCGGCCAGCGTCCCGGCGATATCCTTGTCGTGCAGCATGCCAACCACCGCATGCACTGTGCCGTGTGCCGGCAGCTCAGCGAGACGTGAAGCCAGATAATAAGCCGCATGCGGATTGTGTGCCACATCAAGGATCACGCGCGGCGCGGTGCTGACCGTCTGGAAACGTCCCGGCAGAATCGCCAGCGGCAGATGCTGACGAATCAGCGCCTCGCTCACCGTCAGGCCGGAAGCGCGCAGCGCCGCAATGGCGGTGGCCGCGTTAGGGAGCGGCACCTGGGGCAGCGGCAGATCGCGCAGTTCACCCCGGGCATCCTGCAGCGTCCAGCTGTCGCCCTCGCGCTGCCACTGCCAGTCGCGGTTAATTTGTAACAGCTGCGCACCCTTCTCCGCGGCCACCTGGGCAATGGTGTCAGGCATATCGGCCTCGCCGACCACCGCCGGTTTACCGCCGCGGAATACGCCGGCCTTCTCGCGGCCGATGCTGGCGCGATCCGGCCCCAGCCAGTCGGTGTGGTCCAGCGCAATGCTGGTGATCACCGCCACGTCGGCGTCGACAATGTTTGTCGCATCCAGCCGGCCGCCCAGCCCCACTTCCAGAATCACGACATCCAGCTGCGCTTCACGGAACAGATTGAGCGCGGACAGCGTGCCAAACTCAAAGTAGGTGAGCGAAATATCGCCGCGTCCGGCCTCGATGGCGGCAAAGCTGGCGCTGTGCCGGGCTTCATCCAGCTCAGCGCCCTGCACGCGCACGCGTTCGGTGTAACGCACCAGATGCGGCGAGCTGTAGACGCCAACGCGATAACCTGCGGCCATCAGCAGGGTTTCCAGCGTACGGCAGGTGGTGCCTTTGCCGTTGGTGCCGGCGACGGTGAAGACAAACGGAGCGGGTTTTAGCAGGTCGAGGCGTGCGGCGACGCGCTGAATACGGTCCAGGCCCAGATCGATAGCCTGAGAATGCAGATGCTCAAGATAATGAAGCCACGTGGCCAGAGGCGACGTGGCTTGCGGGAGGTGAAGAGTGTCCATGTGCCCTGTTAGCTCTTTACGATGTGGTGCATGAATAAAAAGGCGCATCACTCTGCGCCTTTCGGTTGCCTGTCAGGCTTCGTTGCTCTCCGGCTCAGCCGCAGTCGGGCGATCACCATCCTGCAGCGGTGCCGGCAGGTTCATCATTTTCGCCAGCAGGCTGGCCAGCTTAAAGCGCATTTCCGGACGACGGATGATCATGTCGATCGCGCCTTTTTCGATCAGGAACTCACTGCGCTGGAAGCCCGGCGGCAGCTTTTCACGTACCGTCTGTTCAATCACGCGTGGGCCGGCAAAGCCGATCAGCGCTTTTGGCTCTGCGACGTTCAAATCGCCCAGCATCGCGAAGCTGGCGGAGACGCCCCCCATGGTCGGGTCAGTCAGTACCGAAATATATGGCAGACCGCGCTCCTGCATTTTTGCCAGCGCCGCACTGGTTTTCGCCATCTGCATCAGCGACTGCAGCGCTTCCTGCATACGCGCACCACCAGAGGCGGAGAAGCAGATCAGCGGGCAGTTGTCTTCCAGCGCCTGCTCAACCGCACGCACGAAACGGGCGCCGACCACCGAGCCCATTGAGCCGCCCATAAAGGAGAACTCAAACGCGGCAGCCACCACCGGCATACCGTGCAGCTGGCCTTTCATTACCACCAGCGCATCTTTCTCGCCGGTCTCTTTCTGTGCCGCAACCAGACGATCTTTGTACTTCTTCGAGTCGCGGAACTTGAGCAGGTCTTTCGGTTCCAGCTCGCTACCCAGCTCTGTCATCGAACCTTCATCCATCAGGCTATGCAGACGCTCGCGCGCGTGCATACGCATGTGGTGGTCGCACTTCGGGCAGACTTCAAGGTTGCGCTCCAGCTCGGCGCGGTACAGCACCTGACCACAGCTATCGCATTTGGTCCACACCCCTTCCGGGATGCTGGCTTTGCGCGAAGGCGTGGTAGTGCTTTTATTCAGTATGCGTTCAATCCAGCTCATTGATGACCTTTCTGTTTAATGCTGACCTGGTCCAGTCTTGTCGTTACTGCTGAAATCACCTTCAGCAGGCCGTAAATGTCGCTCATTAAACCACAACCCGTTCACGCTGTGGATAAAAATCTGGTAACAGGCTTACTGCGACTTGTGCTGACGCGCCTGGCGGCGGTGACGCCACACTTCAATCACGCCTGGCAGTACCGAGACAATGATGATGCCGACAATCAGCAACTTAAGGTTTTCCTGCACCACCGGCAGGTCACCAAACAGGTAACCGGCATAGGAGAATAGCAGGACCCACAGCAGCGCGCCTGTCACGTTAAAGAGCGCGAAGTGGCGATAAGACATGTGTCCCATTCCCGCCACAAAGGGGGCAAAGGTTCGCACGATTGGCACAAAGCGCGCAAGTATAATGGTTTTGCCGCCGTGGCGATCGTAAAACGCGTGGGTTTTGTCGAGGTAGCTGCGGCGGAAAATTTTCGAGTTCGGGTTACTGAACAGCTTTTCGCCAAACAGCCGGCCAATGGTGTAGTTAACCGCGTCGCCGAGGATCGCGGCAATCACCAGCAGCGTCACCATCAGGTGAACGTTGAGGTCGTTGCCCGGCAGCGCCGCCAGCGCACCGGCGACGAACAGCAGCGAATCACCCGGCAGGAACGGCGTAACCACCAGCCCGGTTTCACAGAACAGAATCAGGAACAAAATGGCGTAAATCCAGATGCCGTACTGCGCCACCAGCTCGGCCAGATGCACATCAATGTGCAGAATGAAATCGACGATAAAGTGGATAAACTCCATAACAGCTAACTCCCTGACACTTTCCGATTAAAATGAATCCGCGAGGAACAACGGTCCCAGCGCAGGCTGAGGTAACGCAAACTGAGCAGGGTAATCCACCGCCACCAGATACAGCCCTTCGGCTTTCGCCGTTGCCGCCGCCAGCGTACGATCTTTTGCCGCCAGCAGCGTGGCCATCCACGTTTCCGGCTGATTGCCGCAGCCAATCTCCAGCAGACTGCCGACGATATTGCGCACCATGTGATGCACAAAGGCGTTGGCTTTGATATCGACAATCACGTACGGCCCCAGGCGCGTGACGTTGAGATGCATCACGTTGCGCCACGGCGTGCGCGACTGGCACTGCACTGCACGGAACGAGGTAAAATCGTTCTCACCCAGTAAAGCCTGGGCGGCGCGGTGCATTTTTTCCGCATCCAGCGGATGGTAAAAATGGGTAATGCCGTTGCCGAGAATTGCCGGGCGCAGCCGCTGGTTGTAGATCACGTAGCGATAACGGCGCGCGGTAGCGCTGAAGCGCGCGTGAAAGCTTTCCGGCACCGCTTTCACCCAGCGCACCGCAATATCGTCCGGCAGGTTGGCGTTCACGCCCAGCGTCCAGGCGCTGTCGGCACGCGAGGAGGTGGTCTCAAAATGCACCACCTGGCCGGTGCCGTGCACGCCCGCGTCGGTGCGCCCGGCGCAGAACACGCTCACCGGGTGATTGGCCACTTTCGCCAGCGCTTTTTCCAGCTTTTCCTGCACGCTGCGCACTTCATTCTGGCGCTGCCAGCCGTAGTAACGGCTGCCGTCATATTCAATGCCGAGCGCCAGCTTAAACGGGGTCGCGTCTTCCAGCATTAATACAGATACTCCTGCACCAGCTTCTCTGCGGTTTTCACCGCCATCAGCGCGCCGCCGAAGCGGATGTTGTCGGCCACCGACCAGAACTGCAGCAGCTCCGGGATGCCGTAGTCGTTGCGCACGCTGCCAATGCTCAGGGCTTCACTGCCGGAGGCGTCGCTGACCGGCGTCGGGTAATCACCGTCGTCGCTCAGGCTGATATCGTCGGCGCGCGCCAGTTCGTCACGCGCTTCCTCCGCCGACAGCGGCCGCAGGTTCTCGATATAGACGATCTGCGCGTTGCCGTAGAACACCGGCGCCTGCACGCTGCTCACCGCAATCGGTAATCCTTCGTCCTGCAGCACTTTCCGTACCTGATCGACCAGCCGGCGCTCGCTCGCCACGCTGCCGGCACTGTCCGCCTGCTGCGGCAGCAGGTTGAACGCCAGCTGGCGGCCAAAATAGTGCTCATCGGCCGGTACGCCGTTCAGCAGCCGCGCGCTCTCACCGGCCAGGCCGTCTACTGCTGCTTTACCGTGGCTGGAGACCGACACCAGGTTGGTCACCTGCAGACGGCCTAAACCGGCGGTATCCACCAGCGGTTTGATGGCGCTTAACAGCTGGCTCACCAGCGCATCGGCCACGGTAATGATGTTGCGATTACGGTAATCCGCCAGCACCTGTGGATTGACATCCGGCACCACCAGCGGCACGTCCGGCTCCAGCGCGAACAGGTCGCTGCTGTCGATTACCAGGCAACCCTGGCTGGCGGCTTCTTCGGCATAACGCGCCGACGCCTCGCGACCGGCGGTAAAGAACGCCAGCTGCGCCTGCGACCAGTCAAATTCCGCCGCGTCCTGCACGCGCAGCGAGCGGCCATCGAAACGCACGCTCTCTCCGGCGCTGTTTTCACTCGCCAGCAGATATAACTCACCAACCGGGAACTGGCGTTCCGCCAGCAGTTCCAGTACAGCGTTCCCTACTGCGCCTGTCGCGCCCAGTAGCGCAATATTCCAGCCGTCAGACATGTTGGTTTACTCCAGACAATGACATAAAAAAGAGAGGCGATGACATGCATCGCCCATTAATTCAGAAAAATCAGAGATTAGTGGTTCGCCTGCAGCGTGGCGCTGAAGCCAAGCTGATTGAGCAGCGCCGCGCTCTCCGCCTCATCACAGATCACCTGCAGCGAAGACCACTCGCGGCGCTCGACATACTGCTTGCGCAGGCGATCAAATTCGCCCGGCTGCGCGGCCACTTTGCGCAGCGGCGCATCGTCGCGGCGCACATCATACACCAGATGCACCAGGCGTTTCAGCGTCGGCTGATCGAGCTTGCCGTGCAGCGTAAGGGTGCCAAACTCGGGGCGCGGCAGCAGCGTGTCCAGCGCCACCTGCTGCGGCTGACCAATAAATTCGCTCCAGGCCTCAAACACCTGAGTGGTGCCGCGCGCTTTCCCTTCAAGGGTATAACCGGCGATATGCGCGGTGGCGATATCGACCTTGTCCAGCAGATCGAGGTTGAGATCCGGCTCCGGTTCCCACACGTCCAGCACCACGCTGAGATCGTTACGCAGTTTCAGCACCTCCAGCAGCGCGGCGTTATCCACCACCGGACCCCGGCAGGCATTGATCAGGATGGTGTTGGGGCGCAGCGCCATCAGCAGTGCAGCATCGGCCAGATGCCAGCTTTTGTAGCGGCCGTCTTTAAACAGCGGCGTATGAAAGGTCAGGATATCGGCCTGGGCCACCAGCGCGTCGAGCGAGTGAAAATCTTCGTCATCGCCGCGATCGGCGCGCGGCGGATCGCACAGCAGGGTTTTTACTCCCCACGCGGCGAGGCGTTTAGCCAGCCGTCCGCCCACATTACCGACGCCGACGATGCCCACGGTGCGATCGCGCAGATCAAAGCCGTCGCGTTCGGCCAGCAGCAGCAGCGCGGAGAACACATATTCCACCACCGCAATCGCGTTACAGCCCGGCGCGGCAGAGAAGCCGATCCCGGCCGCCGCCAGCGAGGCATCATCGACATGATCGGTGCCGGCAGTGGCGGTGCCGACAAACTTCACCGGCGTGCCGGCCAGCAGCGCGGCATCCACTTTGGTGACGGAGCGCACCATCAGCGCGCTGGCATCCTGCAGTTCGGCTGCCGGCAGCGGGCGGCCCGGCACCGCCACCACCTCTCCGGTGCGGCTGAACAGTTCACGGGCGTAGGGCATATTTTCATCGACGAGAATTTTCACGGCGGCGGTCCTGTCTGCTTGAAATAAACGGGGCATATCATGGCACAAAGCCGGGGATTAACCTAACCGACTGCGATAGCGATCCGGCGTGGTGCCTGCCTGCTGTTGAAACATCACGATCAGCGCAGAGGCGGAGCTGTAACCCAGCTCGTGGGCGATGCCCTGCACGCTGCAGCCCTGCTCCAGCAGCGCGATTGCGCGCAGGAAACGTAAACGCTGGCGCCACTCGCTGAATGACATCTGCAACTGCTGCTGACAGCGCCGCGCCAGCGTACGCTCGGTGGTAAACACGCGCTTCGCCCATTGTGCCAGCGTGGTGTTATCACCCGGGTTCTCTTCCAGCGCGCGCAGAATCGGCGCGAGGAATTTATCGTCGGACATCGGCAGATAGCTGGTGTTCACCGGTGCAAGACGCAGCCGATCAATCAGCACTTCGCACAGCCGCCAGTCGGCGTCGCTTTGCGGCTGCTCCAGCGCGCGGCGGGCAAAATCATTCATGATGGCGTGCACGATGGCGTCCACGCTCAGCAGGCAGGCTTTCTCCGGCATGCCGGCGCATAAATCCGCGGCAAGGTTGAAGGTGCGAAACTGCGCCTGACAGTGGTTGTAGCTGCTGTGGCGCTGGCCCGGCGGGATCCAGATCGGCATTTCGGCCGGCGTCAGCAGCCGCTCGCCCTCCACTTCCATCTCCAGCACGTGGCTGGTGACGAATATCGCCTGGCCCCAGTCGTGTTGGTGCGGCAGGTATTCAGTTTTGGCGTTGGTTTGCTCATAGCGCATGAAAAAACGCAGCAGCGGCGCGTCGCGCGGTGGCTGATACTCAACCTGAAGATTCATTCTGTCCGGTCACTAACGAATTTTGTCCGATTTTAACTATCTGCTTTAAACCGGTCAAACGTAAGCTAGTCGCGATTTACATTTGGAGCCGTACTATGAACTTATTGTTACCGCTGGTGGCGGTGCTGATTTGGTCGATCAACACCATCGTCAGCAAGCTGTCTGCCGGCAGCATCGATCCTGCTGCCATCTCCTTTTACCGCTGGTTGCTGGCGCTGCTGGTACTCACGCCCTTCTGCCTGCCGGGCGTATGGCGCCATCGTCACACCATCAAAAGCCAACTGTGGCGCTTGCTGGTGCTGGGCCTGCTCGGCATGGTGCTGTACCAGAGCCTCGCCTATTATGCGGCACACAGCGTTTCGGCGGTGATGATGGGGATTCTCGGCGCCACCATTCCGCTGCTGACCATCCTGCTCAGCCTGGTGGTACTGCGCCTTGCGCCGACGCGCGGCATTCTGATTGGCGGCCTGCTGTCGTTTGCCGGGCTGGTGTGGCTGGTGAGCGCCGGCAACCCGGCACAGCTGCTGAGCCAGCGCCTCGGTAACGGCGAGCTGATGATGCTGGCGGCCTCAACCTCCTACGCGCTGTATGGCGTACTGACGAAGCGCTGGGCAATCCCGCTGCCAACGTGGCAAAGCCTGTATGTGCAAATCTTCTTCGGCGTGCTGTTGCTGCTGCCCGGCTTCTGGCACGCGCCGGAGGTGGCGCTGAACGCCGACAATATTCCGCTGGTGCTGTTCGCCGGGCTGTTTGCCTCGATTGTGGCGCCGTTCCTGTGGATCCTTGGCGTGCAGCGCCTCGGCGCCAGCACCACCAGTATTTTCATGAACGTGGTGCCGGTGTTTACCGCCCTCATTGCCGTGCTGTTCCTGCACGAACAGTTGCATGCTTACCACTGGATTGGCGGCGGTCTGACGCTGGTCGGGGTGATCCTGGCGCAGCGGCTGAAAACCCCGCTGCGTAAAGCACGCGTGATGGCTCCGCCGATCAGCGAAAGCTAACCGTCACCCGCAGGCCACCCAGCTGCGGGCTGCGGTCCAGCTGCAGCTGGGCGCCGTGCCAGGCGCAGATATCCTGCACCAGCGCCAGTCCAATGCCCGCGCCGGGCTGGCTGGCGTGATCGAGCCGGCCAAACGGCTGCAGCGCCTGCCGCTGCTGATCCGCCGCGATGCCCGGCCCGCTGTCTTCAATCTCCAGCACCTTTTGCCGCAGCCGTGCGGTCACCGTGCCGCCGTGTGGCGTGTATTTGATAGCGTTGTCCAGCAGATTGGCGCACAGCTCGGCCAGCAACAGCGCATCGCCCTGCACCTGGCTCGCCGCCTGCTCTTCAAACCCCAGGTCGATCTGTTTACGCCGCGCCGCCGCATAACCGCTAAAACAGGCCTGCTGCACGATGTCGCTCAGGTTAACCTCACTGAAAGGCTTGTCTTCGCCGTGGCGCGCCTTGATTTGCGCCAGCTGCAGCAGGCGATCGGTGAGCTGAACGGTGTCGTCCAGCGTGTGGCGCATGCCCTGCAGGCTTTCGCGCCACTGCTGCGGATCGTCGCTGCTGAGCGCGACGCCCACCTGGGTTTTCAGGATAGTGAGCGGCGTGCGCAGCTGGTGCGACACATCGGCGCTAAAGCGCTCCTGCCGCGCCAGCAGCCCGCGCAGCCGCTCCAGATGGCGGTTGAAGGCGACGATCAGCGGCTGCAGTTCGGACCACGGCAGCAGCGACGGCAGCGGCGTCAGTTCGCCCGGCGCGCGGCGCAGCATCATGCGTGACAGCCGGCGCAGCGGGCGCAGCACTTTCCGCAGCAGCAGCCCGGCCAGCAGCAGCGTGATCAGCACCAGAAAACTCTGGCTGATCAGCGCGGTGCGCAGCAGACTGTCGGCAAAGGCGTGGCGTGAGTTAAGCGTTTCCGCCACCAGCACCAGCGCCATGCCCTGCACGCCTTCCTCGTTCACCGGCTGCCACAGCGCGGCCACGCGAATCGGCTGCTTGCGGTAGTGCGCATCGTAGAAATGCACCAGCGCCGGATAGACATCGGACAGCGGCGCGTTGCCTGGCACCAGCGGTAAATCAGGGTAGCCGGACAGCGTGTGCCCTTCAGGCGAAATCACCTGGTAGAACAGCTGATCGTTCATGTTGCGCTCAAAGCTGTCCAGCACCACCCACGGCACATCCACCTCCAGCCGCTGATGACGTACCACCAGCCGCTCGGCCACGGTGCGCGCCGAGGCCAGCAGCGAGCGGTCGTAGGCCTGATTTGCCGCCTGCAGCGCGCTCTGATAGTGGGTGTAGACCGATAATCCCCACAGCAGCAGCAGCGGCACCCCCAGCCATGCCAGCAATTCGCCGCGCAGCGAGTGAATCAGTCGCACGGCTGAACCTCGAGGCTGTAGCCGAGGCCGCGCAGCGTGACGATCGCCACGTCGCTGCCCGCCAGCTTTTTGCGTACCCGATGCACATACAGCTCAATGCTCTCCGGGCTGGCCTCATCCGCCAGCGTGAAGGTCTGCTCGTACAGATGCTGGCGCGACACCGGCCTTCCCGGACGCTGCATCAGCGTCGACAGCACGCTGGCCTCGCGCGGCGTCAGCGGCAGCGGTTTGTGATTCAGCAGGAAATAGCCTTCCGCATCGCGCTCCAGCTGGCCGAGGCTTTGCGTCTGTGTTGCCTGCCCCTGACTGCGGCGCAGCAGCGCGCGCAGCCGCGCGTCCAGCTCGTCCAGCTCAAACGGTTTAGTGAGGTAATCATCGGCGCCGGCATTCAGTCCCTGCACGCGCTGCTGAAGCGCGCTCTGTGCGGTGAGCAGCAGCACCGGCACGTGTTGCCCACGCCGGCGCAGGCGCGCCAGCACCGCCAGGCCATCCAGCCGCGGCAGCGACACATCCAGCACCACCAGCGCATAGTCTTCGCTTTGCAGCACATGGTCCGCCGCCACCCCGTCGGCCACCCAGTCCACGGCGAAGCCTTTTTGCGTCAGCGCTTTCTGCAGCCAGTTGGCCAGCTCCACGGTATCTTCCACCAGTAAGAGACGCATATCACATCCTGTTAGTTTTGCCGATGGCTGAAAGGTAAATGAAAGGTTGCTGTTTTAACAATTCAGCAACCCCGAATGTTCGGTGGCAATCACACTCTGGAAGAAACAATGGAGCGACAGATGAAAAAAACAATGCGCACCGCCTTCGCCACGACCCTGCTGGCTTTTTCTCTTTCTGCGGCACAGGCTGCGGCACCCGAGCGGACCGAATGTATCGCCCCGGCCAAACCCGGCGGCGGTTTTGATCTGACCTGTAAACTGATCCAGGTTTCCTTGCAGGAAACCGGGCAGATCACCACGCCGATGCGCGTAACCTACATGCCCGGTGGCGTCGGTGCCGTGGCTTACAACGCCATCATTGCGCAGCGGCCCGCCGAAGCAGGCACGCTGGTGGCCTTCTCCGGCGGGTCGCTGCTGAACCTGTCGCAGGGCAAGTTTGGCCGTTACTCGGTGGATGACGTGAAGTGGCTGGCGGCCGTCGGCACCGACTACGGCATGGTGGCGGTGCGTGCCGATGCACCGTGGAAAACGCTGGGCGAGTTGCTGGCGGCGATGAAGAACGATCCGACCAAAGTGGTGGTTGGTGCCGGCGCCTCCATCGGCAGCCAGGACTGGATGAAAACGGCGCTGCTGGCGCGGGAAGCCGGTATCGATCCGCGCAAAATGCGCTATGTGGCGTTCGAAGGCGGCGGCGAACCGGTCACCGCGCTGCTTGGCAATCACATCCAGGTGGTATCAGGCGACATGAGTGAAATGGTGCCGCACCTGCAGGGTGGCAAGATGCGCGTGCTGGCGGTGATGAGCGACAAACGCCTGCCGGGTGAACTGGCTGACATCCCGACCGCCAAAGAGCAGGGCTTTAACGTTGAGTGGCCGATTATTCGCGGCTATTACCTCGGCCCCAAAGTCAGCGATGCCGATTATCAGTGGTGGGAACAGACGTTTAAAACACTGGTGACCACCAAAGAGTTTCAGCAGCAGCGCGATCTGCGCGGCCTGTTTGAGTTCAACCTGTTTGGTAGCGAGCTGGACGCCTACGTCAAGAAACAGGTGGCAGATTACCGTGAACAGGCGAAATCGTTCGGCCTGGCGAAATAACGGAGGCACAGATGAGCGATCGTATCTTTGCGGCGGTGTGGCTGGTGCTCTGCATCGTCGGGATGGTTATCGCCTGGCAGATTCAAAGCGAGTACAGCTACGAGCCGGTTGGCCCACGCCCTTTCCCGCTGCTGCTGCTCGGTCTGATGGCGATCTGCGCGGTGATGATGCTGCTGCGCAAGCCGGACGCCGTACAGTGGCCGGTGGCGGCAACGCTGAAAAAGCTGCTGGCGCTGTGCGTCATGCTGATGGTGTACGGCTGGCTGTTTGAGAAGCTGGGTTTTGCCCTGTGTACCACGCTGCTGACCTTCGGCATCGGCATGCTGTTTGGCGCACGCTGGTGGGCGGCCGTCCTCTCCGGTGTGGTAATGGGTGTGGCGCTGTTTTACGCCTTCGATCATCTGCTGGATGTCACGCTGCCGGTCGGCAGCTGGTTCAGTTAACAGGAGTCACTTATGGATACCTGGTCTTTTCTGATGCAGGGTTTCGCCGTCGCCATGACGCCGGAAAACCTGATGATTGCCCTGATAGGCTGCTTTATCGGCACCATCGTCGGCCTGCTGCCGGGGCTTGGGCCGATTAACGGCGTCGCGATTCTGATGCCGCTGGCGTTTGCGCTGCACTTACCGGCGGAATCCGCGCTGATCCTGCTGGCAACGGTGTACATCGGCTGCGAATATGGCGGGCGCATCTCGTCGATTCTGCTTAACGTGCCGGGGGATGCCGGGGCGATCATGACCGCGCTGGATGGCTATCCGATGGCGCAGCAGGGCAAAGCCGGCGTGGCGCTGTCGATCTCGGCGGTCAGCTCATTCATCGGCTCAACCATCGCCATCATCGGCATCATTCTGTTTGCGCCAATCCTCGCCAACTGGTCGCTGGCGTTTGGTCCGGCAGAGTACTTCGCGCTGATGGTGTTCGCGATTGCCTGTCTCGGCAGCATGATGAGCCACAACCCGCTGAAGTCGTTCCTCGCTGCGCTGATTGGCCTCGGCATGGCGACGGTGGGCGTCGATGCCAATACCGGCGTTTATCGCTTTACCTTTGACAGCGTGCATCTCTCGGACGGCATCCAGTTTGTGGTGGTGGTCATCGGCCTGTTCTCAGTGAGCGAAATTCTGCTGATGCTGGAATCCACCAGCAGCGGCCAGAAGATGGTGCGCGCCAGCGGCCGCATGCTGTTCAACATGAAAGAGGCCGCACAGGCCACCGGCGCAACGCTGCGCTCCTCGTTCATTGGCTTCTTTGTCGGCGTGCTGCCGGGGGCCGGCGCCACCATCGCCAGCGCCATTGCCTATATGACCGAGAAGAAGATCAGCGGTAGCGATCAGTTTGGTAAGGGGGATATTCGCGGCGTGGCAGCGCCGGAAGCGGCGAACAACGCCTCAGCCTGCGGATCGTTTATCCCGATGCTAACGCTGGGCATTCCCGGCTCCGGCACCACGGCGGTGATGGTCGGCGCGCTGACGCTGTATAACATCACGCCCGGTCCGGCGATGTTTACCGAGCAGCCGGACATCGTCTGGGGGCTGATCGCCGCACTGCTGATCGGTAACGTGATGCTGCTGATCATGAACATCCCGATGATCAACATCTTTGCGCGCATGCTGACCATTCCGCTGTGGTTCCTGGTACCGGCAATTGCCGCGATTTCGGCGGTGGGCGTGTATGCGGTGCACAGCACTACGTTTGACCTGCTGCTGATGGTCGGGCTGGGTATTTTCGGCTATATCCTGCGTAAGATGGATTTCCCGATGTCGCCGCTGATTCTCGGCTTTGTACTGGGCGAAATGCTGGAGCAGAACCTGCGCCGCGCGCTGTCAATCAGTAACGGCAACCTGCCAATTCTGTGGGAAAGCCTGATCTGTAAAGTGCTGCTGGTGCTGGCTGTCGCCGTGCTGATGGTGCCGCCGCTGTGGAAGCGCTGGCGTCGCAAGCGTATGAAGCTGGCCGCCGCCGAATAAATCCGTGTCTTATTGTTTTTCTCCCTGCCGCCCCCGTGGATTTCCCGGGGGCTTTTGCTATCATGTGCCATCGTTTTTCCGGCGCACCCGGATCTGACTCGTTTACAAGGATTCCGCCATGCAACCTCTCAGCGGTCCCGGTGTGCCCGCGGGCGATCGTTCCTCTGTTAACCCGGCTAACGGCACCGGCCGCCCCGGCGCGGCACCGGGCGACCAGCCGCTCTCCCCGGCCCAGCGCACCACGCTGGAACGCCTGATTGTCCGGATCATGTCACTCAGCACGCTGAAAGCGCCCGAACTGTGGGCTGGCATACGTCACGAAGTGGGCGTGAAAAATGATGCCGAACTGCAGTCGCGCCACTTTCCAGCGGCGGAGCAGCATCTCAACAGCCGTCTGACGCAGGTGCAGAACAGCCACGCCACGCGCCAGCTGTTGCAGCAGCTGCTGGAAAAGCTGCCTCAGGGTAACAATCGCCAGGCGGTAAGCGACTTTATCCGTCAGCAATTTAACCAGACGGTGTTAAGCGCGCTGAGCCAGGATCAGCTGCGTCAGGTGCTGACCATGTTGCAGAACGGTCAGATGGCTATCCCGCAGCCGCAGCAGACGCGCACCACCGATCGCACCCTGCTGCCTGCCGAACAGCAGGCGCTTAACCAGCAGGTCACGCGCCTTGCCGCCGCGACCGGGGAATCGCCGGTAAAAGTGCTGGCCGACACGCTGAAACTGGTCAATCTGAAGAGCGGCGACCCGGTTCCGTCGCGCCACTTCCCGCTGCTGACGCAGTTTTTACAGGTGCGCCAGACGCTGAGCCAGCACAGCGCGCCGACGCTGCAGCTGCTGGAAAGCTCGCTCAAACAGCCGCTGAGCCACGACGAGCAGCGCATGCTGGAGGATTACAGCCTGCAGCGCTTCCAGGCCACGCCGCAGACGTTGCTGACGCCGGCGCAGAGTCAGGATCTGCTGATGCTGCTGTTCAGCCGCCGCGCCGAGCGCAACAGCGAAACGCCGCTGGCCGACAGCGAGCTGCGTCCGCAGCCAATCTGGGCACCGTTTGTTGACATTCTGCCGCGTCCACTGGCGCAGCGCCCGGCGCTGACGCTGGTGCTCGGACTGGCGCTGTTCTTCTTTTTGCTCTGGCTGCTGCTGTAGTTGAGCCATCGCACTCAGCAGCCGCACTCCGCCGCGGGTGCAGCGGCGGGCCACTCGCCTGCCGCCGCGCCCCACGCCATCGGGTGGCCGTCGCGCTTCCAGAAATCCAGCCCGCCAATCAGCTCTTTAACCTGAAACCCCAGCTCAGCCAGTTTTAGCGCCGCTTTGGTCGAACCGTTGCAGCCAATGCCGTCGCAGTAAGTCACGTAGACGCGGTGACGATCGAGCCGAGCGGTGCTGGCCGCATCCATCTCGCGATGCGGCAACGATAGCGCGCCGCAGATATGTCCGGCCTGATATGCGTCGCGGCTGCGGGCATCAATCACCATAATCTGCGTGACGCCCTGCGCCAAATCCGCCGCCAGATCCCAGGCATCGGTGTAATAGCTGAGTTTGTGCTGCAAATAAGCCACGCTGTGCTGCGGGCTGGCGGGCGGATAAAACAAAACGGCTGACATGGCATTCTCCTGTTGTGATGTCCCTGCAGTGTACGGCAAAGTGGTCTGCATCCTGATACCACTTTGACCGTAGCGATAAGACCATTATGCACCATGCCTTTTTGCCGCTGTTTCGCCATCAGACGCAGGGCGGCTTACGTCAGCGGCTGTGCGCTACGCTGCGCCAGGCCATTATCAGCGGCCATTTGCGCTTCGGGCAGAAGCTGCCCTCCAGCCGCCAGCTGGCTGCCGATCTGGCGCTGTCACGCGTGACGGTCGAAGCCGCTTACAGCCAGCTGGAGAGCGAAGGCTATGTGCAGCGGCACAGCGGACGCGGCACCTTCGTCGCTATCGCCCTGCCACCACCGGCGGAAAAGGCGACAGCGCAGCGCGCACCGCGCTTTTCGCAGCGCGGCACGCAGGTGCTGGCGACCGGTGGCTGCCAGGATCCCCCTTTTCCCCTTGCCTTTGCCGCCGGATCACCGGAACTGCGCGCGTTTCCGCACCGCCAGTGGCAGCGGCTGAGCCACAGCGTACAGCGCGCGCTGGGCAGTCAGGTGATGGGCTATGGCGATCCGCTCGGTTATGCGCCGCTGCGCCAGGCGGTGGCGGATTATCTGGCGCTGTCGCGCGGCGTGCGCTGTACGGCTGAGCAGGTCATCATGCTCACCAGTTCACAGCAGGCGCTGCAGCTGCTGGCGCTGATGTTTCTGGATGCAGAGGATGAAGTGTGGCTGGAGGAGCCGGGCTACCGTGGCGCACGGAACGCCTTTCTCGCCGCCGGTGCCCGCTGCCGTGCCATGCCGCTGGACGATCAGGGCGCGCTGCCACTCAGCGGCCGGGCGCAACTGGTGTATCTGACGCCCGGCCACCAGTATCCGACCGGCACACCGATGAGCCTCGCGCGGCGGCTGCAGTGGCTGGCGTGGGCTCGTCAGCACGATAGCTGGCTGATCGAGGATGACTACGACAGTGAATTTCACTATGACGGTCGCCCGGCGCCGGCGCTGCAGGGCATGGAAGCAGATAGCCGGGTCATCAGCCTGGGGACCTTTTCCAAAACCCTGTTTCCATCGCTGCGACTGGCGTGGATGGTGGTGCCCGCGGCGCTGGTGACGGCGCTGGGTCGCGCGCGCAGCGTACTGGACGGCCACAGCGCCCTGCTGCCGCAGGCGATCACCGCCGAATTTATCCAGCAAGGCTATTTCGCCAGCCACCTGCGGCTGATGCGTCAGCTCTATCATAGCCGGCGCGATCGGCTGCTGGCGCAGCTGGAACAGCATCTGCAGCCGTGGCTGCGGCCGCTGCCGGCAACAGGCGGGTTGCAATTGACGGTTGAGTTATTACAGGGAGATGAGGCGCGGCTCACACACCTGGCGCAGGCCGACGGTCTGCTGCTGCCGCCGCTGTCACCCCTTTACGCCGGCGCATCGAAACAGCAGGGCTGGATACTCGGCTTTGCCGCGTTGACGCCCGGCGAAATTGACCGCGCCTGCGCGAAGCTGGTAAGGCTGCTGGCAACCTGAATCCGTCAGCGACAAAAACAACAAAGGCCGGATTAACCGGCCTTTGAGCATTAGCGTAAGCGTTACGCCTGGTATTTACGCAGGGTCAGCGTGGCGTTGGTGCCACCGAAGCCGAAGCTATTGGACATCACCGTGGTCAGCGCTTTTTCGGTTGGCTGCGTCACAATGTTCATGCCCTTCGCTGCGTCATCCAGCTGTTCCACGTTAATGCTTGGCGCGATGAAGCTGTGCTCCAGCATCAGCAGAGTGTAAATCGCTTCCTGCACACCTGCCGCACCCAGCGAGTGACCGGTCATGGCTTTGGTCGCAGAGATGTATGGCGTGTTGTCGCCAAACACTTCGCGAATCGCGCCCAGCTCTTTCACGTCGCCGACTGGCGTTGACGTGCCGTGAGTGTTGAGGTAGTCGATTGGCGTATCCAGACCCTGCATCGCCATCTTCATGCAACGCACCGCGCCTTCGCCTGACGGTGCCACCATGTCAGCGCCGTCAGAGGTTGCGCCGTAGCCGACGATCTCAGCGTAGATGTGGGCACCACGCGCCAGCGCATGCTCCAGCTCTTCCACTACCACCATACCGCCGCCGCCGGCGATCACGAAACCGTCACGGCTGGCATCGTAAGTACGCGACGCTTTTTCCGGGGTTTCGTTGTATTTAGTCGAAAGCGCGCCCATGGCGTCGAACTCACAGGCCATTTCCCAGCTCAGCTCTTCGCCGCCGCCAGCAAATACCACATCCTGTTTGCCCAGCTGAATCTGCTCCACCGCGTTGCCGATGCAGTGTGCTGACGTCGCGCACGCCGAGCTGATGGAGTAGTTGACGCCGTGGATTTTGAACGGCGTAGCCAGGCAGGCAGAGACGCCGGACGCCATCGCTTTGGTCACCACGTACGGGCCAACGCCCTTCAGGCCGCGCGGGCCACGCATCGCGTCGGCACCGAACACCTGATAACGCGGGGAACCGCCACCGGAACCGGCAATCAGACCAACACGCGGGTTGTTCTGGTACTGCTCATCGGTCAGGCCGGAATCTTTGATTGCTTCTGCCATCGACAGATAGGCATAGATTGAGGCATCACTCATGAAACGCACGATTTTGCGATCGATGAGCCCGTTAGTGTCCAGTTTGACGTTACCCCATACATGGCTGCGCATGCCGGCATCTTTCATCTCTTCGGAGAAAGTGATTCCGGAACGGCCTTCACGCAGGGAAGCCAGCACTTCCTGCTGGTTATTACCAATACTGGAAACGATACCCAGGCCAGTAATCACTGCACGTTTCATTCAATAGTCCTCATTCCACTTCTTTTGGATTGACGTGCACTCTAGCTTACAGTTGTACGCCGAACAAGTCCGATCAGCCATTTCCTTTTGTAAATTTGCGTCATGTGACGCCACTCGCTAAAATCGCGCCACTGCCTGAAAAATGAGCCTTTCCCGTGAAGTTATCCCCGGTTGAACACGCGCAATTAAACTGGAACGATCAGGGTACACCTGTTTCCCGAGCGTTCGACGACGTCTATTTCTCCAACGACAACGGACTGGAGGAGACGCGCTATGTGTTCCTCGACGGTAACCATCTTCCGCAGCGATTTGCCGCACATCCGCGCGATCTGTTCATCGTTGCCGAGAGCGGTTTTGGCACCGGACTCAACTTTCTTACCCTGTGGCAGGCGTTCGATCGCTTCCGCGCCGCCCATCCGCAAGCCGGCTTGCGCCGCCTGCACTTCATCAGCTGCGAAAAATACCCGCTGACCCACGCCGATCTGGTGAGCGCGCACGCGCACTGGCCGGAACTGGCCCCGTGGGCCGGACAGCTACAGCAGCAGTGGCCGCTGGCCCTGCCCGGCTGTCAGCGCCTGCTGTTCAATGGCGGCGAGGTGACGCTGGATCTGTGGCTGGGTGATATTAACGCGCTGATTGATACTTTTGATGACAGCCTCAACGGCCAGGTTGACGCGTGGTTTTTAGATGGCTTCGCGCCGGCGAAAAACCCGGAGATGTGGACGCCTTCGCTGTTCGCCGCCATGGCGCGGCTGGCGCGTCCCGGCGGCACCTTCGCCACCTTTACCTCGGCGGGCTTTGTGCGGCGGGGCTTACAGCAGGCCGGGTTCAGCGTGGCGAAGCGTAAAGGCTTCGGCCACAAGCGTGAAATGCTGACCGGCGTGCTGGACAGCGCCCCCGGGCAGCTACCGGCTCAGCCGTGGTATGCGCGTCCGCAGGCCACCAGCCGCGAGGTGGCGCTGATTGGCGGCGGCGTGGCCAGCGCGGTGCTGGCGCTGGCGCTGCTGCGGCGTGGCTGGCAGGTTACGCTGTACTGCGCCGATGCCGCCCCGGCGCTCGGCGCATCGGGTAACCGTCAGGGCGCGCTCTATCCGCTGCTTAACCAGCACGATCCGGCGCTCGCCACGTTTTTCCCGGCGGCATTCAGCTTTGCCCGCCGCCTGTACGATGCGCTGCCGGTGATGTTCGAACATCAGTGGAGCGGCGTGCTGCAGCTCGGCTGGGATGCCAAAAGCGCAGAGAAGATCGCGCAGATGCTGAGCATGGATCTGCCGCACGAGCTGGCGCACGGCGTCAGCCCGCAGCAGGCGCCGCAGCTGGCCGGCGTCGATCTCGACTGCGGCGGCATTTTCTATCCGCAGGGCGGCTGGCTGTCGCCGTCACAGCTCACCAGCAATCTGCTGGAGTATGCCCAGACTCAGGGGCTGCGCATGCACTGGCTGCATCGCGTGACGCAGCTGGTCCGCCAGCAGGCAGGCTGGACGCTGCAGTTCGCCCAACAGCCTGCGGTAAATCATCAGCAGGTGGTGCTGGCCAACGGCCATGCGCTGCAGGCGATCGGGCAAAGCCGCGATTTGCCGGTGTATGCGGTGGCCGGTCAGGTCAGCCATGTGCCGACCAACGCGGCGCTGAACCCGCTGCGTACCGTGCTGTGTTACGACGGCTATCTCACCCCGGTCAGCCCGAACTTTGCCACGCACTGCATCGGTGCCAGCTACCATCGCGGTGAGACGGCAACCGCTTTCCGCGCCGACGATCAGCAGGAGAATCGTCAGCGGCTGATTAACTGTCTGCCGCAGGTCAGCTGGCCGACGCAGGTTGACGTCAGCGCTGATGAAGCGCGCAGCGGCGTGCGCTGCGCCACGCGCGATCATCTGCCGATGAGCGGCAGCGTCCCGGATTACGCGGCGACGCTCAGTGAGTATGCGGATTTACCGGCGCAGCGCGCGCGCGGCGAGCAGATTGCGGAAGCGCCGGTGCATCCCGGCCTGTTCGTGCTCGGCGCACTGGGGTCGCGCGGACTGTGCAGCGCGCCGCTGGCGGCAGAAGTGCTGGCGGCGCAAATGAGCGGCGAGCCGCAACCGCTGGACAGCAGCACGCTGGCGGCGCTGCATCCCAACCGTTACTGGGTGCGCAAATTGCTGAAAGGGAAAAAGGCAGGACGCTAAAGCGCGGGGCGAGCGATCGCCCCGGCCAGTCAGGCAGTGAGGCGCGCCTGGGTAAACAGGTTATCCCACATGCCCACCACCAGCGCCTGGTCGCGCGGCGACAGTTCACCGGCGGCGATGGCGTTTTGCAGGCTGTTGGTGACCTGAATTTGCAGCGCTTCCGGCGTGTGTTCGCCGCTCTGCTCAATTTCCGCTACTGCCAGCGTCAGATGGCCACGCAGATAACCGCTGGCAAACAGTTCGTCGTCGCTGGCGTGTTCGACCATATCGTCAATCAGCGCCAGAATGCGGGACTCGAATTCTACGATCATCTTCTCATCATCCTTCATTTATCGGAGTGCGGCTCACAGATCTTCCGGCCACGGAAACTGTGCCGCCGTCAGTGCAGGCGTACCATAATAGCTGGCTAACGCATCAATAAAGCGCGCCGGACGCGCCGGAATGCCGTGCTGCAGATAATGCATCACCTGCGCATGCACCTTGCGCTGAAACGCGATGCGATCCGGTTCACAATCGCCGTCGAGATTGTCACAGCTGACGTTGAAGGGAAAGCCGGCTGCCACACAGAACAGCCACTCCAGCGCCTGCGGCTTAATCTCCACCGCTTCAAACTGGCCCTGCGTTTGCGCATCGCGCCCGTCCGGGCAGTACCAGTAACCAAAATCCACCAGCTTGCGCCGCGCTTCACCGGCAATACACCAGTGCGAAATTTCGTGCAGCGCGCTGGCGTAAAAGCCATGGGCAAACACCACGCGGTGCCACGGTGAGGTGTCATCCGCTGGAAGATAAATAGGTTCATCATCGCCTTTAATTAGACGCGTCTGAAAATCGTCAGCAAAGCAGCCGTCAAAAATCTCCACCAGCTGCTGATAATGGTGCTCTTTACTCATAATATTTTAATCTTTAAACAAACCGCCGCCATTGTCGCACTGGCGGCCGGTTTTGACGAGTGCGGATTACAGTGCGGCAAACCAGGCGAGAATGACACTGCCGTGGCTGTCCCACAACAGCTTAGCGCTCATCACGGCAGACACCGTCACCACCATCGGGCGAATCAGCTTCTGACCACGGCTCAGCACCAGCCTGGCGCCGAGGCGTGCGCCAATAAACGCCCCCAGCAGCATAATCACGCCGGTGCCCCACACCACCTTGCCGCCGAACATAAAGAACAGCAGACTGGCGAAGTTAGAGGTGAAATTTAGGATTTTGGCGTGGGCGGTGGCTTTCGCCAGATTGAAGCCGCAAAGCGTGACGAAGGCCAGCGCATAGAACGAGCCGGCACCCGGGCCGAAGAAGCCATCGTAAAAGCCGACGCAGCCGCCGCCCACCAGCGCAAACGCCAGGCCGTGCAGACGCTGCTCGCGATCGGCCTCGCCAAGACGCGGCATTAGCAGAAACCACAGCCCGATGCTGATCAGCAGCAGCGGCAGTATCTGGCGCAGTATCTCAGCCTGAATATGCTGAATCAGCAACGTTCCGCCAATCGCGCCGAGAAAGGTCATGGCGATATTCAGCCGCTGCTCGCGCAGTTTCACCGCGCCGCGCCGCACAAAATAGAGGCTGGCCGAGAAAGAACCGCCGACCGACTGCAGCTTGTTGGTCGCCAGCGCCTGCGCCGGCGAAAGACCGGCCGCCAGCAGCGACGGCACGGTCAGCAGACCGCCACCGCCGGCGATGGAATCAATAAAGGCCGCCAGCACCGCGACCAGAAACAGCACGCCAAGCACCACCGGACTGACAACAAACAGATCCATCTCAGGTTCCTACAGTAGATGCTTATCAAGTAATGCCTGGCAGGAAGGCGGCAACGGCGGCGGCGACTTCTTCACCGGCGGCGTAGTGCCCGGCTTCTTCGGCAGGAACCAGCTCTCCAGCTCTGCGCCGCAGCCATCGCCCGGCGGCGGTGGCGCCTGATCTTCACACTCTAGGCTGCCCGGCGGGCAGCGCAGGCGCACGTGCATGTGTGCCCGGTGGGCGAACCACGGCCGCACTTTGTGGAGCCACGCACGATCGCTACCGGCATCGGCACAAAGCTGCTTTTTAATCGCCGGATTGACGAAGATGCGCGTGACGTCGTCATCTTTCGCCGCCAGCTTGATCAGGCTGTCGATCTGCGGCTGCCAGTGCCGCGCGATCACCTGACGGT
This sequence comes from Pantoea sp. B_9, assembly GCF_008632015.1. NCBI lineage: Bacteria > Pseudomonadati > Pseudomonadota > Gammaproteobacteria > Enterobacterales > Erwiniaceae > Pantoea > Pantoea sp. B_9. The sequence goes on from NZ_VWVL01000002.1 coordinate 429,229, forward strand.
CGTCCGGCCCAACCAGATCGAGCGGCTGCGGCTTCAGCAGCTGCTGTGCCGTCCAGCGGCTCTGCGGCAGCTGCAGCCAGATATCCACGTCGAGACCGGTCTGATGGCTGGCGTGGCCGCTGCTAAAACGTCCGCCGGCGGCCATGCCCATATCTCCAATCAGCACCTGGCCCAGCTGCAGCTGATGCGCCTGGGTGCTAAGGCGCTGGATAAAGGCGATCAGGTCCGGATGGCCGTAATAACGACGCTGATCCTGACGCATCACCTGATAGTTAGGTGAGTTGAGCGGCAGCTGCTGCGCCCCGACGATACAGCCGTTGGCAAAGCTGCCGATGGACTGCGGGCTGCCGGCAATCGGTTGATGGATTTGCTGCCATGGCGTGGCAGCCAGGCTGACCGCACTGCACAGCAGCGCGGCAAGGGAGAGAAGCAGGCGGCGTATCATGCGGCTTACCAGCGCGGGACGCTGCTGTTGACGTCAGCGTTCTGCCCACGCTGGCGCAGCAGGTGATCCATCAGCACAATCGCCATCATCGCTTCCGCGATCGGTACCGCGCGGATGCCGACACAGGGATCGTGACGGCCTTTGGTGATCATCTCCACTTCCGCGCCGTCGCGGGTGATGGTGTTGCCCGGCACGGTGATGCTGGAAGTGGGTTTCATCGCCAGGTTGGCGCTGATGGTCTGGCCGCTGCTGATCCCGCCGAGAATGCCGCCGGCATGGTTGCTTTGAAACCCGTTGCTGCGGATTTCATCACGGTGCTGACTGCCGCGCTGGTTGATCACCGCAAAACCATCACCGATCTCCACGCCTTTCACCGCGTTGATGCTCATCAGCGCGTGCGCCAGATCGGCGTCAAGGCGATCGAACACTGGCTCACCGAGGCCCGGCGGCACGTTTTCGGCCATCACCGTGACTTTGGCACCGATGGAGTCGCCCTCTTTTTTCAGCGCGCGCATCAGTTCGTCCAGCGCATCGAGTTGGTCGGCATCGGGGCAGAAAAACGGGTTATCTTCCACGATACTCCAGTCTTTCAGTTCGCAGGCGATGTCGCCAATCTGTGCCAGATAGCCGCGCACCACGATGCCGTGCTTCATCTGCAGATACTTTTTAGCAATGGCACCGGCCGCCACGCGCATGGCGGTTTCGCGGGCCGAGGATCGGCCGCCGCCGCGATAGTCGCGCAGGCCATATTTCTGTTCGTAGGTGTAATCCGCATGGCCGGGACGGAACAGATCTTTAATCGCGCTATAATCCTGCGAACGCTGGTCGGTGTTTTCAATCAGCAGACCGATGGAGGTGCCGGTGGTGACGCCTTCAAACACGCCGGACAAAATCTTCACCTGATCCGGCTCGCGGCGCTGAGTGGTATAGCGCGAAGTGCCGGGACGACGACGATCGAGATCGTGCTGAATATCGGCTTCGGTCAGCGGGATGCCGGGCGGCACACCATCAACAATGCAGCCAAGCGCAATACCGTGCGACTCGCCAAAGGTGGTAACGCGAAAAAGTTGTCCGATGCTGTTTCCGGCCATGGGGGTTCCTTGTTGCGATGTTGCGGGCGAGCGCTCGCCCCGATTTTTAGTCTTTATAGAATGAGAAGTGCGACTGCGCCGCGACGATTTGATCGCGCGTCAGCATGAACACGCCGTCACCGCCGTTATCAAACTCCAGCCAGGTAAAAGGCACGTCCGGATACTGCTCCATCATGTGCACCATGCTGTTACCGACTTCGCAAATCAGCACGCCCTGCTCGCTGAGGTAGTCCGGCGCGCAGGCCAGGATGCGGCGCACCAGCTTCAGGCCGTCGCTGCCCGCGGCCAGGCCGAGTTCCGGCTCGTGGCGATATTCGTTCGGCAGGTCGTCCATGTCTTCGGCATCGACGTACGGTGGATTGGTGACGATCAGGTCATATTTAACCTGCGGCAGATTGCGGAACAGGTCGGCGCGAATCGGCGTGACGTGATGCAGCAGACCGTGCTCTTCGATATTCTGTTCAGCCACGGCCAGCGCGTCGGTGGAGATATCGACAGCATCCACTTCCGCTTCCGGGAAGGCGTACGCACAGGCGATGGCGATGCAGCCGCTGCCGGTGCACATGTCGAGAATATGGCGTGGCGTTTCGTTGATCAGGCCGGCAAAGCGGTTTTCGATCAGCTCGCCAATCGGTGAACGCGGCACCAGCACGCGCTCATCGACGAAGAATTCATGGCCGCAGAACCAGGCTTTGTTGGTGAGATAGGCCACCGGAATGCGCTCGTTAACGCGACGGATTACGCGTTCCACGATGCGGTGACGTTCGCTGGCGGTCAGGCGCGCGTGGCGCATGTCTTCCGGAATATCCAGCGGCAGCCACAGCGTCGGCAGCACCAGTTGGACCGCTTCGTCCCAGGGATTGTCCGTGCCGTGGCCGTACCAGATGCCCGCCGCCGAAAAGCGGCTTACTGCCCAGCGCAGCATATCCTGAATGGTGTGCAGTTCGTTCACTGCCTCATCGACGAAAATCTTGTCCACGTAGCCCTCCGCAGGCCATAAAATCAATCGGCCGATAGTGTGCCATGAAGCCGGGCAGAATTCAGCGCAGCGAGGTGAAAAAGCTGACATTTGTTGACGCTTAGCGGTAAGGTAACGGCCAGACACCCGCCATTTCTGATGATTCACTGAGACATGAGTAAAAAGACGCCGCTAAGCCAGGACGACCAGGCGCTGTTCCGCCAGCTAATGAGCGGTACGCGCCAGCTGAAACAGGATACGATCGTGCACAAATCGGCAGTGAAAAACCGTGAAGTGCCGCTGAAGCGGCTGCTGTCTGAGCAGGCCGATAACAGCCATTATTTCTCCGACGAGTTTCAGCCCCTGCTCTCCAGCGACGGGCCGACGCGCTATGTACGCGCCGACGTCAGCCATTACGAGCTGAAAAAATTACGGCGTGGCGATTACACGCCAGAGATTTTTCTCGATCTGCACGGGTTAACCCAGCTTCAGGCGAAACAGGAACTCGGCGCGCTGATTGCCGCCTGCCGCCGCGAGCATATTTTTTGTGCCAGCGTGATGACCGGCCACGGCAAGCACATTCTCAAGCAGCAAACCCCGCTGTGGCTGGCACAGCATCCACACGTGATGGCGTTTCACCAGGCACCCAAACTGTTTGGCGGCGACGCCGCGCTGCTGGTATTGATTGAAGTCGAAGAGTGGCAGCCACCGGAGTTACCCTGACCGGCAAAGGGACAGCGAGTGGGAAATAAAGTGATCTCTATTATTCCCCAAAATAATTCAGGTTGCAGCAAGACGGCAAGGAAATGAATCCCCAGGAGCTTATGTGAATAAGTGACTGGGGTGAATTGACGCAGCCAACGCAGCTGCAGCCTGAAGTATGACGGGGAATTACATGGCTTTGGCTAATTTGGCCGGACTCACCTGCCACGCCAGCTTGCCTTCACAGGCGTCGGCATCAAACTCCACGCAGGCAATGGCGGAGGTGGCGAACATCGGTGGCGCTTCCTGCGGGCAGAGTTCGGAAACCAGATAGCCGACCAGCGGCAGATGCGAAATCACCAGCACCGCGTGCGCACCCTGCACCGCCAGCGCCTGTAAATGACAGGCGACCATGCCCGGATCGCCGCCTGGCGTCAGTTCTGGCAGCACTTCCTGCCCTTCCGGCAGCTTCAGCGCTTCACGTACCGTGGCGAGCGTTTGCCCGGCGCGCAGATAAGGGCTGACCAGCACCTTATCGATTCCCGGCGTCTGACCATTCAGCCAGCTCGCCATCTGACGTGATTCGTCGCAGCCACACAGGGTGAGAGGACGAACCGCATCACTCGCTGCTTCCAGAGCTGCGTCGCCGTGACGCATGATAAAAACTTGCATAAAGCACCGCTGTTGTTTGTCGATATCGCCGGGTACCACAGCACCAGACGCTTCATTCTGCGAATGAACGCTGTGTTTTACCCCAATGGCTTGAGTATAGTCAACCGGTTGTTTATTAAATAAGCACATCTCAGAATGGTGCCGCGCCAGGCACTGCGCGGCCCCGATTCTAACCCGCTGAATCCGTGCGGCTATTCATGAATGTGCAGAAGTGTAAAAATTCGTTTTCCCTTCTGACATTGCCACTAACGCGTCACAGGGCGTAAAACGCTCGCCGTATTGCTGCATTAATGTACGTAATGTATTGACGATCTCGCCCGCACCACGCTGGTCAATATAGCGGAACGGCCCGCCGAGAAACGGCGGAAACCCGATGCCAAACACTGCCGCGATATCGCCGTCGCGGGCGCTGCGGATCACCGCTTCGTCGAGACAACGTACCGCCTCGTTAAGCATCAGCATCACACAGCGCGTGGCGATCTGCTGCTCGCTCTGTTTCGCCTGGGGTTTTAACTGCAGCAGGCGGTACAGACTGGCATCGGCCTGACGTTTGCGCGGCCAGCGCGTGCGCTGATAATCATAAAAACCTTTCTGGTTTTTGCGCCCTTTGCGATCGTCGGCCAGGATAGCGCTCACCGCCTGCGGCGCGCTGAAGCGTGAACCGTAGGCCTGTTCGAGAATCGGGCTGATTTTGCTGCCGACATCAATACCGACTTCATCCAGCAGCTGCAGCGGGCCGACCGGAAAACCAAACTTCACCAGTGCGCTATCAATGTGTTCAATGGGCTCGCCCTCCAGCAGACAGCGCATGGCTTCATTTATATAGGGCGCGAGAATGCGGTTAACATAAAAGCCGGGACGGTCAGCCACCACCACGGCGGTTTTACCCTGACGACGCGCCAGATCCACCGTGGTGGCCAGCGTCTGTGCTGAAGTGCCGCTATGCGGAATCACCTCGACCAGCGGCATCTTGTCTACCGGACTGAAGAAGTGCAGGCCGATAACATTCTCCGGGCGCTGCGCGCCGGCGGCGATCTGCGCAATCGGCAGCGAAGAGGTGTTAGACGCAAAGATGGTGTGCAGCTGACAGTGTTCTTCAATCTCGGTCACCATTTGCTGCTTCAGCGCCAGATCCTCAAACACCGCTTCGATCACCAGATCGCGCTGGCGGAAGCCCTGATAATCGGTGCCGCCGCTGATGCGCCCCATCTGCTGCTGGCGTTCCGCCGGCTTGAGCTGGCGCCGTTTGACCTTTTTGCTCAGCAAATCCCAGCTGTACTGCAGCGCGTGGTTAACGCCGTTAAGGTTGATATCGCGGATTCGCACCGGCAGACCGGCTTTCAGCGCGGTGACGCTGGCAATCCCGCCGCCCATCAGCCCGCCGCCCAGCACGCCAATCTGCTGCAGCGGGCGCGGCGGCGCATCCGCCATCGGCTCTTTCTTCAGGGCGGTGGAAGCAAAAAACAGGCTGCGCAGTGCGGCCGACTGCGCGGTCATCGCCAGCTCGCCAAACGCACGCGCTTCCGCGGCGTGACCGGCGGCGCTGCCCTGCTCCAGCCCGATGCGCACCACCTGCAAAATGCGGTCGGTGGCCGGATAGTTACCGTGGGTTTTACCATCGGTCTGGCGTTTGGCCAGCGTAAACAGCAGCGGACGCGCCAGCGGCCCCTGCAGCAGGCGATCGCGGCGCGACAGGCTGCGTGCGGCGTGCTTTCCTTTATGTACACGTGCCACGGCGGTTGCCAGCAGAATCGCCTGCGGTACGGCATCATCCACCAGGCCAAGCTTTAGCGCCTGCTTAGCGCGCAACTGTTTGCCGCTGAGGATCAGCGGCAGCGCCTGCTGCACACCTATCAGACGCGGCAACCGCTGGGTGCCGCCGGAACCGGGCAGCAGGCCGAGCTGCACCTCCGGCAGGCCGAGACGGGTTTTCTCATCCAGCGAGCAGATGCGCGCATCGCAGGCCAGCGCCAGCTCCAGCCCGCCGCCAAGACAGGCTCCGTGAATGGCGGCGACCACCGGGAACGGCAGCGCGGCGATCTCCGCCATCACTTCCTGTCCCTGCCGCGCCAGCGCTTCAGCCTGCTGCGCCGTTTCACAACTGGCGATCATGCTGATGTCCGCACCGGCGACGAAGTTGTCGCGTTTGCCCGAAATCAGCACGATGCCCGCCAGCTGCGCATCGCTGCGCGCCTCTGCCAGCACCGCGCGGATTTGCGGCACAAACTCCGCTTTCAGGGTGTTCATCTTTTCGCCCGGCACATCAATGGTGATCACCGCAACGTGATCCGGACGCATCTGTAAATGGAATGCAGATTCGCTCATTATTCGGCCTCCAGAACCATCGCGCTGCCTAATCCGCCAGCGGCACAGGCGGTTACCAGCCCTAAGCCGCCGCCGCGCCGCCGCAGCTCATGCAGCGTTTGCGTGATCATGCGCGCGCCGGTGGCGGCGAACGGATGACCGTAGGCGATGGAACCGCCCAGCACGTTGAAACGCGTCTCGTCGACTTCGCCCAGCGCGCGATCGCGCTTCAGCACCTCGCGCGCAAAGCGTTCATCGTTAAACAGCCTGAGGTTGGCCAGCGTCTGCGCGGCAAAGGCTTCATGCATGTCGATCAGCGTCAGATCGCCGAGGGTAATGCCGGCGCGATCCAGCGCCAGCGGTGATGCGTAAGCCGGTCCGAGCAACATGTCCTGCCAGACATCAATCGCGGCAAACGCATAGCTGCGCAGGTAACCGAGCGGTGTAATGCCCAGCTCACGCGCGCGCCCTTCGCGCATCAGAATCAGCGCCGCCGCGCCATCGGTCAGCGGCGTGCTGTTGGCCGCGGTAACCGAGCCGTGGCGACGTTCAAACGCCGGACGCAGCTTTGCATAATCCGCCGCGCTGGCGTTAAAGCGAATATTGTTGTCCTGCTCAATCGGTGCTTTCCACGGCGGCACAAACGCCGGCATCACTTCCTGCGCCAGCACGCCGGATTGCCAGGCCTGTGCCGCACGCTGGTGCGAGCGCAGCGCCAGCGCGTCCTGCTGCTCACGCGTAATACCGTGCGTTTTGGCCATCTGCTCGGCGGTGTCGCCCATGCGTAAACCGGTGGAGTATTCCGCCACGGCCGGCGGCACCGGCAACAGATCGCGTGGGCGCAGGCGGCGTAAGATGTGTAATTTTTTGCTCAGGGTGCGGGCTTTGTTGAGATCAACCAGCGCGCGCGCCAGCGTTTTGCTGACGCCAATCGGCAGCACTGAGGAGGAGTCAGCGCCACCGGCAATACCTGCATCGATGCTCCCGGCCATCAGGCTTTCCGCCACGTTGGCCACCGCCTGAAAGCTGGTGGCGCAGGCGCGGCTCACGCTGTAGGCATCGGTGTGCACGCTCAGCCCGCTGCTCAGCACGATTTCACGCGCGATATTGGGGGCTTCCGGCATCTGCACCACCTGGCCGAACACCAGCTGATCGATCACCTCCACCGGCAATTCGCTGCGCGCCATTAACTCGCTGACCACCATGCGCCCCAGCTCCAGCGCCGGAATGCCGTGAAAGTCGCTTGCCTGGCGGGCAAACGGGGTGCGTAATCCGTGGGTAATGGCGATACGTTCGCCCTGACGCGTCAGCAGCGGCTGCGCTTTGCTCATTGCACTCACCTGTAATTTACGACCTGAGCATCATTGCCCAACAGGTCTGACCTGATCATCAGTGTTAACCAGGTGTTGCTAAGTCGCCAATAACAGAAGAAAAAAAGTGCGAGGAGTAACACGAAAAAGAGGCAACGCTGCCGAAAAAGCGGGTCGGCAGCGGCGGGATTAACGTAAGCCGAGTTGGAAAATCAGGGTTTCGGCCTGGCAGGCAAAGGTGAAATCGACGTCCAGGCGCACGCCGTCTGCTTCGTTGGTAAAGCGCGAATGAATCTCGCACGGATCGGACTCGACCTGGCGCGCTTTGGCGCTCAGCTCGGCCAGCATTGCTTCTGCCGCCTGACGGTCAGCGAACACGCCTGACCAGCTGGCGCTGCAATCGGTATTGTCCATCACGGTGCCCACGTCAACGCAGCAGCAGGCTGCCGTTTCGTTCGCACTACAGTTTCTAATGGCATCAGTCATGTTTTTCTCCTGACGATAAATCAACACTATCGGATCATTTTCTGCTGCAAAGTGTACGCCGGATGCCACGTCGCGGCTATCTTCCGCCCGCTAAGTGACGAATATCACACTAAAATTTGATCCAAAACAAATTTGACTCGCTATGCTGGAGCAGAACCGCAAGGATTTTGTTAAGCAGATCTGATTTTATCGATCAAAGCAGAAATATTTTAAAAACAATATTGCAACAAATACACAGGTCGGACCTATACTCGTCGCACTGGTCTGATATGTGTCTGTATCGTCAGTCCCTACAATCCGCCGTCCTTTGTTACGCGACGTAACTACGTTTAATAATAATTTAGATGAGGTTGTGGTCATGAACCATAAGAACCTGTTTGCAAAGTCAGCTGTGGCAGCTGCAGTGGCGCTCGTCTCTTCTCACGTCTACGCCGCAGGCTTTCAACTTAACGAATTCTCAGCAATCGGCCTGGGCCGCGCCTATTCCGGTGAAGGCGCCATGGGTGATACCGCCGCCTCTGCCAGCCGTAACCCAGCCACCATGGCCCTGATGGACCGCCCTTCTTTCTCCATCGGTGCCGTGTATATCGACCCGGAAGTAGATATCAGCGGTAACAGCCCGACCGGCAACAGCCTCAACGCCAGCAATATTGCGCCAAACCAGTGGATCCCGAACATCCATTATGTGCATCCGATTAACGATCAGTGGTGGATTGGCGCCTCGGCCACCTCGAACTACGGTCTGGCCACCGAATTTAATAATGGCTACACCGCGGGCGGCTTCGGTGGCAAAACCGATCTGATGACCGGCAACTTCAACCTCAGCACCGCTTATCGGTTAAATGATAACTTCAGCTTCGGCGTCGGCTTTGACGCGGTGTACGCCAAAGCGAAAATTGAGCGCTACGCCGGTGAAGCCGGTGCCCGCGCCGGTCTGCCGGCCGATACCCAGGTCGCGCACCTGAAAGGTGACGAATGGGGCTACGGCTGGAACGCCGGTATCCTGTATGAAGTGGATAAAAACAACCGCTTCGGCTTCACCTATCGTTCCAAAGTGAAGATCGACTTCGACGGCGACTATAAGAGCAATATCCCGCGCGCCTTTAACGGCACGCCGCAGGCGATTGCGCTGGGTCTGCCGTATGGCACCAGCGGCGCCACCATTCCGGGTTCGCTGACGCTGAACCTGCCGGAAATGTGGGAAGTGTCCGGCTGGCATAAAGTGGCGCCACAGTGGGCGGTGCACTACAGCCTCGCTTATACCAGCTGGAGCCAGTTCCAGGAGCTGAAAGCCACCGGCAGCAACGGCCAGACGCTGTTCTATAAAGATGAAGGCTACCGTGATGCATATCGCATCGCGTTAGGTACCACTTACAACTACGACGATAACTGGACGTTCCGTACCGGTATCGCGTTTGATGACAGCCCGGTGCCGGCGGATAAACGTTCCATCTCGATTCCGGATCAGGATCGCCTGTGGCTGAGCGCCGGTGCATCTTACGCCTTCACGCCGGACGCGTCGGTTGATGTCGGGGTTTCCTATATGCACGGTCAGCACGTGACGGTGAAAGAAGGTCCTTATACCTTTAATTCCGAAGGTAAGGCCTGGCTGTACGGCGCTAACTTTAACTACAAGTTCTGATAATCAGTGCAGCGGCCCATGCGGGTCGCCAGCTGAAAACAAAACGGCGACCTGTTGGTCGCCGTTGTCATTTATTGAGAGTCGATATCTTTTAAATCGTCCTGAATCGCGCTGGCGTTCGGATTCTCCTCCGGCTTCAGCTTGCCGCCGCTGGCGAGGAAATCGTTACGCTGGAAATAGGCGTTGCGGATAAAGGCGTACGGATCCTGCTGCTGTCTGAGCAGGCCGTCGGAATCAAGCAGCTGCGCGCGCGTTTCCACCCCTTCCAGCGTCCATTTACCGATCGACATCGGCCAGGTAAGCCAGCTCAGCACCGGATAAAGCGTATCGACGTAGTCGCCGCCATCCTGACGCACGGTAAAGCTGCCGTAACCTGGCAGCACCACGTACGGACCGTAGCCAACGCCATAACGGCCCAGCGTGCTGCCAAAGTGGTGCGGCACTTCACGCGCCAGCTGGGGATTGGCTTTACCGGCGACGTCGATGAAACCGCCAAGGCCGAGCACGGTATTCAGGAAGAAACGGGTAAAGTGAATGCCCGCCTGACGCGGCTCGCCGACCAGAATCGAGTTCACCATGCTGGCCGGTTCATCAAGGTTACCGAGAAAGTTGCTCAGCCCGGTACGGGCCGGCACCGGCACGTAATCACGCCAGGCAACCGCCACCGGGCGCACCACATAGGGATCCAGCACGTTGTAGTTGAAGTTAAACATCGTGCGGTTGAACCCTTCGAGCGGATCGCTGCGCTGCGCAGGCGTCGTCTCGTCGGCCGGTTTGGAACTGGCACATCCCACCAGCAGTAAACTGGCCAGCGCCAGGCCGGTCAGGCGATTATTCATTCTTCTCTCCCTGTGCAGATAAAAGGTGTATCGCTTCAGGGCTGCTGCTGATTGACCTCAACAGCCATCGGCTGGTGACCATCCCAGGGGGTGACCGCGCTTAAACCAAACCAGTCGCCGGACTGCGGATTAGCACTACCATCGCGCGAAATGCGCACCCTGACCTGCACCTGATGCTGCGCCGAAAGCAGGCGATCCGGCATCATGGCGTTGCTGTCATCCAGCGTAAGCGATAGCGGGAAGTGGCTGAGCGGTAAACGCTTTACAGCCACAGGCACCGGTGAAACACCGTCAGACACAGAAATATACAACACTCCGCCCGGCGGTAACATTTTTTCTGCCTCTGGCGTTAAGCTCACCGTCAATGCCAGCTGGCTATTTTGCTGTCCCGCGTCGGTTTTCGCTTGTTCAATGCTGCGCTCTATCATGGTAATGCGTCGATCGCCGGCCGGCAGCAGCTTCAGCATCACCTGCCAAGCGCCAATCGCTTCGCCATACTGTTGCTGTTCAAAGGCATTGAACGCCAGCAGACTGAGGGTGCGCACGTTGCTGTGGTCGCGCTTCAGCAGGTCTTTCAGCAGCATATTGGCCTGGCGGTTATCCTGCGGATCGCTGGAGCGCGTCAGCACTTCGGCATAATCCTGCTGCAGTTCAAGGTTGTCCGGCGCCAGCTGCAAAGCGTGCTCAAAGGCCTGGCTGGCATCGGTGGCGTTGTTCAGCACCATGCCGAGGCGGCCCAGCATCGCCCAGTCATTGAGGTTTTGCGGATCGTTTTGCAGAGAGGTGCGCAGGCCGAGCTGCAGACGCGCCAGCTCTTCCATGGTCAGCGGCTGCGCATTGGGATCCATCACCCGCGCGCGCAGCGCCGGGTACTCCTGCTGCACGCTCTGCCAGCCCGCCAGCTGGGCGAGGCCACCGGTTTTCAGATAAACGCCCACCGACACCAGCACCAGGACGATCACGCCCGGCAGCAGTACCCAGCGGCTGCTGTGATGCGCGCGTGCCGCCGTGTCGCCCGGCACGTCGGTCAGCAGCGTTTGCTGCAGTTCGCGCACCATCTCCGGACGTTCACTGACCACGCCCTCGGCTTCATCATGCTCCAGCTCGCGCAGGCGCTGCTGATAAAAATCGGTGTTCAGGCGATCGCGATCGCCGCTGCTGGCCTGACGCTGCCGCCAGCCGGCACCGACAAACAGCGCCGTCGCCGCCGCCAGTAAAATAATCAGGGTAATCCAGAATCCAGTCATTACGGCTTCCCGTCACGCTTCAGAATCGCCGCAAGGCGCTGTTGTTCATCGTCATCCAGCTCGCTGCGCGCGTTGCCGCGTCGGCTGCGCAGAATAATAATCAGCCCGCCGAGCACCACAAACAGCGCCGGCCCAACCCACAGAATCAGCGTCGACGGCGTCACCGGCGGTTCATAAGTGACGAAGTTGCCATAACGCGCCACCATGTAATCAATGATCTGCTGGCGGCTCTGGCCCTGCTTCATCAGCTCATACACTTTCAGCCGCATGTCGGCGGCAATCATCGCGTTGGAGTCGGCAATACTGTTGTTCTGGCACTTCGGGCAGCGCAGCGATGCGGTGAGCTCGCGATACTGCTCCTCCTGCTGGACCGAATCGAACTGATAAGTATCGATCGCGGCCCACAGGCTGGTGCTCAGCAGCAGACCCGCGAGCAACATAAGCAGCTGTTTCATACGCCCGCCTCCTTGCTGTATTTCTGCCACAGCGGCTTCACCTCTTCATTCCACACCCGGTCGTTCATGTCGCCGGCGTGGCGGTAGCGGATAATGCCGTGGCCATCAATCAGGAAGGTCTCCGGCGCGCCGTAGACGCCGAGATCCAGACCGAGCATGCCGTCGCCGTCATACAGGCTCAGCGCATACGGATTGCCGAGCGTGTTAAGCCAGGTGACGGCTTTGCTGCGGTCGTCTTTGTAGTTGAGGCCAACCACGCGGATGCCCTGCTCCGCCAGCGTGTTGAGATATTGATGTTCGGCGCGGCAGGTCGGGCACCAGGTGGCCCAGACGTTCAGCAGCAGCGGTTTGCCATCGGTCAGCACCTGCTGGTTATAGATTTTGCCCGGCTGATCCAGCGCTTCGAGTTTAAACACCGGCACCGGTTTACCGATCAGCGCCGATTCGAGGCGCGTAGGATCGTCACCGCTGGCGTTGCGCGTCAGCTGCCACAGCAGCGCCGCCGCCAGCAGCAGAAACAGGACTAAAGGAATAAACAGGATCTTTTTATTCATGCCAGTTCCTCGCGCTGCGCTTTTTTGCGCGAGCGATAGCGCGGATCGAGCAGGCACAGCAGGCCGCCCACCGCCATAAACACGCCGCCGAACCAGATCCAGCGCACAAAGGGTTTGTAATAAATACGCACCGCCCAGGAACCGTCATCCAGCTCTTCGCCCAGCGCCGCGTAGAGATCGCGCGTGAAGCCACCGCTGATCGCCGCTTCCGTCATCATGGTGCGCGCTGCGGTATAGAAGCGCTTCTCTGCATGCAGCACCGCTTCTGGCTTACCGTTGCGTGTGACATCGATAATCGCCACGCCGCCGCTGTAGTTGGGGCCCTGCAGATTGTGCACATCGCGGAAAATAAAGTGATAGTTGTGGATATCCACGCTGTCGCCGGCCTTCATGCGCACGTCACGCTCAACGCTGTATTGGGTGCTGAAGGCAATGCCCACCACCGTCACCGCCACGCCAAGATGACCCAGCACCATGCCCCAGTGGCTGCGCGACAGATGGCGCAATCCCGCCAGGAAACGGTGCCGGTGGGTAGCGCGTTCGTGCAGCTCCATCAGCGTCAGCAGGATCACCCAGATGGCCATCAGCAGGCCAATCACCGTCATCGCTTCGATGCGATCCTGCAACAGCCACGGCAGCACGATCGACAGGATAAGCGTCACCAGCAGACCCACGCCGAGCCGCTTCCACAGCTTTTGCGGCTCATCGCGGCGCCAGCGCACCAGCGGCCCGATGCCGAGCATCAGCGCGAACGGCGCCATCAGCCAGGTGAACATGGTATTGAAGAACGGCTCGCCAACCGAAATGCTGCCCAGCCCGAGCTGTTTATGCACCAGCGGCAGCAGCGTACCGAGCAGCACCACCAGCATTGCGGCAATCAGCAGCACGTTGTTGCCGAGCAGAAAGGATTCGCGCGACCAGGCTTCGCTCTGCACGCGGCTGCGCACCTGGCCCCCTTTCAGAGCGTACAGCAGCAGCGAACTGCCGATGACAATCACCAGGAAGGCGAGGATAAACATACCGCGCGCCGGATCGGAGGCGAACGAGTGCACCGACACCAGCACGCCGGAACGCACCAGGAAGGTGCCCAGCAGGCTTAATGAGAACGCGGTAATCGCCAGCAGCACCGTCCATGACTTAAAGCTGCCGCGTTTTTCTGTCACCGCCAATGAGTGCATCAGCGCAGTACCGGCCAGCCATGGCATAAAGGACGCGTTTTCGACCGGATCCCAGAACCACCAGCCGCCCCAGCCGAGTTCGTAATACGCCCACGCGGAACCGAGCACGATACCAATAGTCAGAAATACCCATGCCGCGGTGGTCCACGGACGTGACCAGCGCGCCCAGGCGGTATCCAGCCGGCCAGCCATCAGCGACGCAATGGCAAAGGCAAACGCCACCGAGAAGCCAACATAGCCCATATAGAGCAGCGGCGGATGGAAGATCAGCCCGATATCCTGCAGCATCGGGTTGAGGTCGCGCCCATCAATCGGGAAGTTCGGCAGCGTGCGGGTAAACGGATTCGAGGTGAGGATGATGAACAACAGGAAGCCGAGGTTGATCATCCCCATCACCGCCAGCACGCGCGCCAGCGCATCCTGCGGCATGCCGCGGCTGAAAATCGCCACCGCTAATGTCCAGGTGCTGAGCAGCAGCACCCACAGCAGCAGCGATCCTTCATGCGCGCCCCAGGTGGCGGCGATGCGGTAATACACCGGCAGCAGCGAATTGGAGTTAGTGGCAACGTAGCCGACGGTAAAATCGTTGACCACAAACGCGTGCACCAGCACGAGGAACGCGGCGGCGATGCACAGGAACATGCCCCAGGTGAGCGGACGCGCCAGCGCCATCAGCCGGCCATCCTGACGCGCCGCGCCCCACAGCGGATAAATACTCAATAACAGCGCTAAGCCCAGCGCCAGACACAGCAGAAAACTGCCAATTTCCGGCATCATGATTGTGTACCCGCCTGCTGATAGGCCGCTGCCGGTCCGTTATGATTCTTCTTCATTGCGTCCTGAATTTCCGGCGGCGTGTACTTCTCATCGTGCTTCGCCAGCACCTCTTTGGCGTTGACCAGATTGCCGTCTTCCAGCACGCCCTGCGCCACCACGCCCTGCCCTTCGCGGAACAGATCCGGCAGAATGCCTTCGTAGCTGACGCTGACCACGCCGTTGGCATCATACAGTTTGAACGACACCGCCAGCGTTTTCGGATCGCGTTTGACGCTACCGGGCATCACCATGCCGCCGACGCGCAGGCGCTGACCGGCCTCTGGCTTCTGGTGATCCTCACCTTTGCCGTACAGAATTTCACTCGGGGTGTAGAACAGGTCGATGTTGGAACGCAGCGCGTACATCACCAGCGACGTGGCAAGGCCTAAGCCCACCAGCACCGCCACCACCACATACAGGCGGTTACGACGACGGATATTCACACGGACTCTCCTGCTGCTTCACTGGCAGCTTGTTTAGCTTTTGCCGCGCGGATGCGGCGCTCGCGGGACTGACGCTGGCGAATCTCTGCCAGCAGGCGGCGACGGAACAACACGGTGTGCAGCACCAGACCGATCAGCGGAATCAGCGTAAAACACACGGCCAGCCAGACGTAAAAGGCATAGCCGCCCATGGCGAAAAACTCGCTCCACGATGAGAAGGCAGGCGTCATGCTTTGCGTCCTCCCTGCGCCACGTCAATCGCCCACGGGCGGTGACGCTCGGTAAACAGAATCAGGTTGCGCAGACGCATCAGGGTGAGCGCACCAAACACCAGCAGATAGCCGAGAATCGACCAGCGCAGCGGCGTGCGCATGCTGGGATCGATCGCCTGTTGCAGAATGCCCGACGAGCCCTGATGCAGCGTGTTCCACCACTGCACAGAGAAGTGAATAATCGGCAGGTTAACTACGCCGACCAGAATCAGGATGCCGGCCGCGCGTCCGGCGGTGCGGCGATCGTCGAAAGAGTGATAGAGCGCAATCACGCCCATATAGAGGAACAGCAGCACCAGTTCAGAAGTCAGACGCGCGTCCCAAATCCACCAGGTGCCCCACATCGGCTTGCCCCACGCCGAGCCGGTCACCAGTGCGATAAAGGTAAACACCGCACCAATCGGCGCCATCGCGGCAGCCGCCAGATCGGCCATTTTCATCTGCCACACCAGGCCGATGAAGGCGGCGATGGCCATCGAGGCATAGACGCCCATCGACCACATCGCCGCCGGCACGTGAATGTACATGATGCGGAAGCTGTTGCCCTGCTGATAATCCGCCGGCGCAAAGCCGAATCCCCAAATCCAGCCGAGCAGCAACGCACCGACGCCCAGGATTGCGAACCAGGGAATCAAGCGACCGCATAGCTGGTAAAGCCGCTCAGGCTTTGCCCACTGGTGTAACCATTTCCACATTGACATTGCTCACACTAAACAAGAATTCGGATGGCGACCTCTCTGCCGGAGGCCCGCCTTAATGCAGACTGATGCGCAGCGCGGCAGCGGTCGCAAACGGCGACAGCGTGGCGCTGACCGCCAGCATGGCGCCGAGGATCGCCAGATAACCGCCGATCGGTAACCCCTGACCGGCCGCATCAATCGCCGCGCTGGCAAAAATCAGTACCGGTATCGACAGCGGCAACACCAGTAAACTCAGCAATACGCCGCCGCGCCGCAGCCCGACGGTCAGGCCGGTGCCAATCGCACCGAGAAAACTCAGGGTTGGCGTGCCGATCAGCAGCGTCAGCGCCATTGCCCGCCAGCCAGCAAAATCCAGCGACAGCAGCAACGCCGCCAGCGGTGAGAGTAAAATCAGCGGCAGCCCGGTAATCAGCCAGTGCGCAATCACTTTGCCCAGCACGGTGATTGGCAGCGGCGTCGGCAGCAACAGCAGCTGCTCCAGCGATCCATCAAGAAAGTCGTCGCGAAACAGCCGCTCCAGCGCCAGCAGCGATGCCAGCAGCGCGGCTACCCAGGCGACGCCAGGCGCGATGCGCGCCAGCTGCTGCGGCTCAGGGCCAATGCCTAACGGGAACAGCGTAATCACAATCAGAAAAAACCACAGCGGATTAACCACTTCCGCGCCGCTGCGAAAGGCAATCTTTAACTCACGCTGAATAACCCGGCCAAGCATCACGCCCACTCCGATGTAAGACGAATTTTGCGCACGCGCGCATGGCTGTCCGGCAGATCCTGATGGGTCGTCAGAATCACCACGCCACCGTTATCGGCATGATCGGCGAAGCGCGCCATTAATTTTTCCACGCCGTGTTTGTCGATGGCGGTCAGCGGCTCATCCAGAATCCACACCGGAGCCGGGCTGAGCCACAGTCGCGCCAGCGCCACGCGCCGCTGCTGCCCGGCAGAAAGCTGAGCCACCGGCACCTCTTCATAGCCCAGCAGATTGACCTGCTCCAGCGCGTCATACAGCGTGTCTTGGCTGCGATCGCCGTGCCAGAAATGCAGATTCTCCCGCGGCGACAGCACCGATTTCACGCCCGGATGATGGCCGAGATACAACAGGTTTTGCTGCCATATTTCGCGCTGCCGGCGAATAGACTGCTGTTGCCAGCGTACTTCGCCCTGCTCTGGCCGGCTTAACCCGGCCAGCAGTCGCAACAGTGAAGTTTTGCCTGCGCCGTTAGGCCCTTCGATTTGCACCACATCGCCCGCCTGCACCTGAAAACTCAGTCCGTGGAACAGGGTTCGCTCATCGCGAACGCAGGCGAGATTAATCACTTCGAGCATAGAAGGGAGATTCATAGCAATAAATGAGGCGGGAATAATACCACACTCAAACCAGGGGCCGAAGTCTGTGCGCAAGCTCCCCCTTCCCCCAAATGGGGTATTCATGCGCATCAGATCAAGAAAGTGCTCAAAAAACCACCTTTGCTAATCTCTTGTTACTCTTAATTTGAATCTTTGTAACATTTCGCCCTTGCTAAAAGCGTCTACGCTTATTACGCACTGGCATTATCACCGGGAGAAAAAATGAAGCCATCGCCATCAAATAACACGCATGACAATGACGTGGACAGTGAAGAAAAAGAACAGGGAACGGATATCGAAGTGGACGAAGACGCCCTGCCCTCGCGGGCTGCAGCGATCCATGAAGAAATTCGACAGGATGGGGAAAAGGAGCTGGAACGCGACGGCATGGCGCTGCTGTGGTCAGCGATTGCCGCCGGCTTATCGATGGGTGCCTCGCTGATGGCGAAAGGCATTTTCCAGGTGCACCTCGCTGGCGTGCCCGGCGCCTATCTACTGGAGAATCTCGGCTACACCTTTGGTTTTGTCATCGTGATTATGGCGCGCCAGCAGCTGTTTACTGAGAATACCGTCACCGCCGTGCTGCCGGTGATGCATAAACCCACCGGCGGCAATTTTATGCTGCTACTGCGGCTGTGGAGCGTGGTGCTGATCGGCAATTTGATTGGTACCGCGCTGGGCGCGCTGGCGTTTAATCATATGCCAATTTTCGATGACGCCACGCGCCAGGCCTTCACTGCCATCAGCGAAAAAGTGATGGAGCACACGCCGGGCGAAATGTTTGCCAACGCGGTGGTTTCGGGGTGGATCATCGCCACCATGGTATGGATGTTTCCTTACGCTGGCGGCGCCAAAATTGTGGTGATTGTGATGATGACCTGGCTGGTGGCGCTGGGCGATCTGGCCCACATTGTGGTTGGATCGGTTGAAGTGCTGTATCTGGTGTTTGCCGGCACGCTGCCGTGGCAGGAGTTTTTGTGGCCGTTTGCACTGCCCACCCTGCTGGGCAACATCACCGGCGGTACGCTGATTTTTGCCCTGATCAGTCACGCGCAGATCCGTAACGACATGAGCGAAGCGGCCAAAGCCAAAGCGCGAGCCGAACAGAAGCGCAAAGAGAGGCAGGAAAAGCAGAAAAATCAGGAAAAAGCGTGATCGCCACCGCCTGATTGCTGACACTTTGAGCAAACAGGCGGCCCACGGTTAAAATCCCCTGCACGGTGCGCTATACTGCGCGCCGCACGTCTCCTTAGTTAAATGGATATAACGAGCCCCTCCTAAGGGCTAGTTGCAGGTTCGATTCCTGCAGGGGACACCAGTAACGCCTCTTCTGCTTTGGTTTACCGCTTCGTTTATTGCTCCTCTCCCTCTGCCACCCCAATGCTGTTTTTCATATGCCACAAGGTGTAAATCTGCGATCGCAGGTGCTGTTCGAGCTGGCGGATAAGCTGCTGCCGCTGGGGGGCACTGGCTGGTAGCGAGTGGATTTGCCGCAATTGTTCCTCAATGGGCTCAGCCTGCTGAAAACGGGTCATCATGCCAAATACCGAGGACTTCAGCTCACTCACCGTGATGTATTTGCCTTTTTGCTCATCCAGTCCATTCAGCCGCTCGCTCAACTGTGCCAGCTTCATCATCCCCTGATGCCAGGCCGCAAGGTTTTGCGCTGGCAACATGCTGGCCTCAAGCTGATGCTGCCACCGCGCAGATAACGAACCTGCCTGTTCCGGCCACAGCGCCTGCGCCTGCTCAACCAGCTGCTGGCCATACGCAATATTCCAGTCGGGCGCGAGTTGTTCCAGACGAGATAACTGCTGCTGCGTGTCGGCGATCAAGGCTGATGGTATGGACGTCCGCTGCCGCAGCATATCCCGTTGCTGTGACGTGAGTGTGGCGGGCACAGGAGCCAGCGATGCCACGAGCTGAGCCTGCAGTGGATCGGGCCGGTGCAGATATTGCCAGCCGCCCACCACGACCACGCTGATAAGCAACATGGTAAACATCCCGGCACTGAAAAATT
Source organism: Pantoea sp. B_9 (assembly GCF_008632015.1). Lineage (NCBI taxonomy): Bacteria > Pseudomonadati > Pseudomonadota > Gammaproteobacteria > Enterobacterales > Erwiniaceae > Pantoea > Pantoea sp. B_9. Next base: position 448,711 of record NZ_VWVL01000002.1, read on the forward strand.
GCCAGTGATTACCGCGGGCTGGTGCCGCTGTCTGCACCTTAATCTTTGGCTGATGTTGCTGCTGCGCGACATACACCCATCTGGCGCTATGCGGGGTTTTCGTTTCATGCGGATGTGCGGATATTGCCCCGTCATCTAGCGTGGTGCCGGGCAAGATGTCGCTGGTCGTACCGTCACGGCTTTCCAGCCTGGCGGCACTGTTGTGCATCAGAGCACGCAACGTATCAAGCTGGCTAAGATGTTTAAGCTCCAGCCGCTGTAACACGGTCCCCAGGCGGGTAAGCAGTTGTTCAGCACGATAAAGCTGACTCAGATCGTCATAATTCAGGGAAAGGGTGCGCATCTGCTGCTGCACGCGCTGGCTCAGGCTGGTGAGAATATCCATGCGCGCATGAATCGGTTGTCCAGCAGGTTGGCTTTTAAATCACGCAGTAAATTACGCATGGAAAGCATGGCCTTCAGCTGAGGTATTTGCCGGGAGACCTGTTCCGGAGAGAAATCTTTCATGCTCTGGAAAGTCAGACTGATGCTGTCTTCGCTGCCGTCATCGGCCAGCGTATTTTTAACGGCAACCGTGACTTTTGGCGAATATTCGGAAAGCACTGCGTCAAAATTATTTTTGTTCAGATTAACTTTGGCTCGCTCTGATAATGGTGCGGTCGCCTGACCATGACTGAAGTCGCCTGCCACCAGTAATTTCAGCGGAAGCTCGGTTTTCTAGCTTGCGCCCCCGGTATGCAGGTCAAGTTTTAAGTTAATACGTGCCTTTGGCACTTCATTCTGGAAACTATCTGCCATTTCATCATCCCTCTGTTTATCTCAGCGCACATTTTTCGCACCATACTACTTTAGAGGTAACAACAGAGCAATGATCGACAAAAAAGCAAATGAACAGATCTTTAAGCTGTAAAAGTGACGCACACAAGCCATCAACACTAAAGAAGGCAGATCATTGTCACCTGAAACCAGCTAAAAAAACTGGCAAAGACATTAAAGGCCGCACATTAATGCCAATAAAAAATAAAGTTGTGGATTAATATTAACAAAGCGTGAATTTGTTGATTCAGGTCAAAATAAAAAATTCGCCAAAAACAATCACACCATCAAGAAAGAAATGACATAAAAAGATAAAAATTGCGGATAGCAGCAGTGCGGAATTTCATACAGGACGGTACTGTGATGCAGTAAAGATTTCAGGTAAAACAGAGCGCACTTAAGCCCCGTGCTACATCCGTTCAACGTAATCGTATAAATCATCACCCATGCGGGAAATTTCGTATAAATAACGTTCGGGAGCGACCAGAGGGAATCAATCAGGATAGCGTGGTTCATGCAATAATGACGTACGCGATAAATCGCGCCGCTGCTAATTCAGTAATCTATTCCTCACAAACTTCACTCCAACTGCCCCGTCAGCGCTGACGCCATGCCGAGGGTGCCATGCCGTGCAGCTGGCGGAAGCGGTTGCTGAAATGGCTGGAGGAGTGGAAACCGCAGCGCAGGGCAATCTCAGTGAGCGACAGCGTGCTGAATTGCAGCAACTGCTGCGCGGCTTCCATACGGCGGCGCATCACATACTGGTGTGGCGCTTCGCCGGTGCTGCTGCGGAACATACGTGCAAAATGGTATTCGCTGAGCGCCGCCTCTGCCGCCAGTTGGGCCAGCGTTAACGGCTGATCCAGCTGCGTATCGATCAGCGCTATCACGCGGCGCAATACCGCCGGCGCCAGTCCGCCGCGCACCTGCGGCAGCTGCCACTGTACCTGACTGTAGCGCTGCAGCAGATGGGTCATCAGCAGTGTTGAGGCGCTGCTCAGCATCAGCTGGTTAGCCGGCTGCTGCCAGTCGGCGCTCAGCAGAAAATGGCGATACAGCTGGGTGATGCGATCATCGTCGGCAAAAATCTTCTCATGCAGGTTAAGCTGCGCCGGACTGCGATCCCACACCTGCTCACCGAGGTGACGCAAATGCGCATCGGTGCAGTAGAGATGCACGAAGGATAAATCCGCGCGCAGATCCCAGGTCGACTCGGTGCCAGACGGCATCAGGCAAAAGCGATCCGGCGCGCCGCCGTTGCGCCAGCCGTGCGGCGTTTTGTGCCAGGTATCGTAACCGTCAGCCACATAAAGGCTAAGCGTATGGTGATCGCTGAGGTTGGTCACGCGATCGCCACTGTTGAACCAGGCCGCCAGCCGAATGCCGCCGCTCAGCTGCACGCTATCGCGCAGCTGCGCTTTGTGACGCTGAAGCATAGTAAACGTCTGATATTCCGGCATGGTCTGACATCGCTCTCTGGGTTGATGTCCTTTAGTTTACGCAACTGACCGGACAGAAAACAGGCCAATGCCGGACCAGGCGGGAAAAAGCGCAAGAATTTGCAAGTGCTGCGCAAAGTCATGCAAGCTGCGCTCCTGTCGCTCAGGCACACTGCGAGCCTGATTCCGCCGGAGAGTTTCTGATGAACCTGATGTTATACCTCGCGGTGGTGCTGATTTGGGGCACCACCTGGATTGCGATTTTTCTGCAGCAGCAGGCCGCCGATACGCCGATACTGGTGGCGGTGTTCTGGCGCTTCCTGTTCGCCTCGTTGACCATGCTGGTGCTTCTCCGGCTGCTGAAACGTCTGCGTACGCTGGATGCGCGTGACCACCTGTTTTGTCTGTTACAGGGCGGCTGCGTATTCGGTTTTAATTTTGTCTGCTTTTACCATGCGGCAGCGATGATCAGCACCGGACTGGAGTCGGTGATTTTTTCGATGGCGGTGCTGTATAACGCGCTCAACAGCTGGATCTTTTTCCGCCAGCGCCCGCCTTTCCGCCTGCTGCCCGCCGCCGCGCTGGGCCTCGGCGGGATTGCTGCGCTGTTCTGGCAGGATATTCAGTCAGCCCATGTTGCGCCGCAGCTGCTGTGGGGCGTGGGACTGAGCGCGCTGGGCACGCTCGGTTTCTCCTTCGGCAATATGATTTCTACCCGCCATCAGCGTCGTCAGCGCGACGTGCTGACCACCAACAGCTACGCCATGCTGTACGGTGCGCTGATCATGGCCGTGCTGGCGCTGGTGAATGGCGACGCGCTGGCACCGGCACTCAATCTGCAGTGGCTGGGGGCGATGAGCTATCTGGCTTTGTTTGGCTCGGTGCTGGGCTTTGGTGCCTACTTCACGCTGGTGGGGCGCATCGGTGCCAGCCAGGCGGCTTACAGCACCCTGCTGTTTCCACTGGTGGCGCTGACGCTTTCGACGCTGTATGAAGGCTATCAGTGGCATAGCAATGCTATCGTCGGGCTGGTGATGATTCTGGCAGGGAACATGGTGATGTTCGTGCGCTGGCCGGCTCATCGCCGGTTACGTCTGGCCTGAAGCAAGAGCGGGCTTGGCGCCCGCTCTGTCACTCCTCTAGCGCCAGCCCCCGACGCCGATGTTGAGCTGGTGAGGTTGGTTAATGGCTTTTCTGGCAATCCAGTAAAGCAGAACGCGTTCATCATCTCTGTCGCGGTCGGCCATCGCCAGTAATTTCAGCGACAGGGTGGACCTGGTCACAGGCTGCTGTTCATCGCTTAACTCGATAACCGCCTGACCGATGATGCAGCAAACCTCATCCCCGCTGGATACGGATTCATATGCCCGGTCTTTCATATTTCCTCCTGTTGAATGAACTATAAGCCTGGCAAAGTTCCTGCGTTTTGCCGCGCAGATGCTGCGCTTAAAACACCCTGTTACACATGCTCACCTGTCGCAATGCCTGTTCATGTGACGACATCCGCGCTGCGCTTAAGCAAAGGCGCAATGCCATTCATACCGTTTTCACAGCATTTCATTCCGTCTCCCGCTCCGTTCACGCCCGTCCGCGCCACCCGCGCCCGCGTGAGGCTTATTATCGCTGCAGATTCCGTATTCCCGGATGGGAGAGAGAAAAATGACAACAGCCGTTACCCCTAATCATCAGCGTGTCCGTATCCTTACCCTCGCAGGCACCATCATTACCCAGTTCGCGCTCGGCTCGGTTTATACCTGGAGCCTGTTTAACGGCCAGCTGGCGCAGAAACTGGATGCGCCAGTCAGCCAGGTGGCTTTTTCCTTTGGTCTGCTCAGTCTTGGCCTGGCGATTGCCTCCTCGCTGGCCGGCAAGCTGCAGGAGCGCTTTGGCGTGCGTAATGTCACTATCGGTGCAGGCATTCTGATGGCGATTGGCTTCTGGCTGACCGCCCATGCTGACAACCTGATGATGCTGTACCTGAGCGCCGGCATTCTGGTCGGGCTGGCCGATGGCGCGGGCTATCTGATGACGCTCTCTAACTGCGTGAAGTGGTTTCCGGAGCGCAAAGGGCTGATTTCGGCCTGTTCGATCGGCGCTTACGGCCTCGGCAGTCTCGGCTTTAAATTCATCTGTGGCGCGCTGCTCAGCACTCAGGGGCTGGAAAATACCTTTGTGATTTGGGGTGTGCTGGCGATGACGATGATTATTGCCGGTGCCCTGATGATGCGCGATGCGCCGCTGCAGCAGGCCGGCTCACGTCAGCAGCAGGCCACACAGGAGTTCACGCTGGCGCAGTCGGTGCGCCTGCCGCAGTACTGGATGCTGGCGCTGATGTTCCTGACGGCCTGCATGAGCGGTCTGTATGTGATTGGCGTAGCGAAGGATATTGGTGAAGGTCTGGTGCACCTGAGTACGCAAACGGCGGCCAATGCGGTGACGGTAATTGCTATTGCCAATTTGAGCGGACGACTGATTCTCGGCGTGCTGTCGGACAAAATGGCGCGCATCCGGGTCATTTCGCTGGCACAGCTGGTTTCGCTGAGCGGCATGAGCATCCTGCTGTTCACCCACATGAATGAAACCACCTTCTTCCTGTCGCTGGCCTGCGTGGCGTTCAGCTTTGGCGGCACCATCACCGTCTTCCCGTCACTGGTCAGCGATTTCTTCGGCCTCAACAACCTGACCAAAAACTACGGCCTGATCTATCTCGGCTTCGGCATCGGTAGCGTGCTTGGCTCGCTGGTGGCTTCGGTGTTCGGCGGTTTCACCGTGACCTTCAGTCTGATTATGACGCTGCTGGTGATCTCGCTGGTGCTGTCGCTCAGTATCCGTCTGCCAAATCGTCAAAACCTGGTCGCGCCGGTACTGCATAATTAATTCACCCACCCTGCCGTGTAAATGCACGGCAGGCTTTTTACTGATAACCACAGAATTGATCACGCGTTGAGAGTGACTGTTATTTAACCTTGCATTTCAGAGTAATCGGGTTATTATCAGGCGCTATTCAGCTTATTCCGATTGGTTTATTTCCCGCCCTGTCACTTTTAGCTTTTAATTGACATATCTGGTAATAATTACGGAAATAACTCTACATTCACTGCATCTTCACTCCACTTTTCCCGGTTAATCTGGCCTCATTGGAAAAGAGGAGGACTCTCCATGAAGAAGTTAATAAAAGTCGCTTCGGTGGTGGCGATGATGACCATGCTAAGCGGGTGTATTATCGAGCACGACCATGGACGCGGTCCCGGCTGGGGTCACGGGCACGGCGGCGGCTGGCATCACGGCCATGGCGGCTATCGTCACTGGTAATTGGGCAAAGCACACACAGCACATAATAAAAAATGAATAAAGAAAGGGCGGGAATCAATCCCGCCCTTATTTTTTAGCTTTTCACCGCGTAATTACATTGATACCAGACTTTCTTCAGGCCAGGCAAATTGCTGTCCTGCGCCGGAAGCGATTCGACTTTATCGAAGCCGCGCTGGTTACAGTAATTCGCCAGATCAAGTTCCAGCGCATCTTTATCCAGCTTCTGTGGATCGTAACGATACTGTACGGTATTTGAACGCGCATCTTCATCCACGCGCTCAAAACCCCCGGGTTTGCTGACACTACAACCGGCCAGCATAAAAAGCGCTAACGCGCTAATAAGCATTTTATTCATTAGGGTGTCCTCATCAGACGTTGCAGTGTAAAAGGCAACGCCACACGCCTCTATAGGAAAAAGACGCGAAATGTCCGATTAATGCAAAGCTTTCGCCAATCAAATCAATAAAACCAAACGGTTTTCCTTATCACACCAGCAGTGAGAAGATGACTTCAGACAACACGAAGTCTGCACCACACCAGGTGATACCCACAAAAAGACATACTGAAAGTGACCTTTATGCCCGTGCTGAGCGGGCTTTTTTTTCGCCCGTTATCCGGTAAGGCTGACCATCTTACGCAAAAGATTGGCCGCTTGTTTGTCCGGCAATGCGAGAATTCCGCTGTAAAGATCAATCGACATCGCGCACATCGTGCCGCGATCTACCGCCGTATCCGCCGGCATATTCAGCTGCTGCAGCTTATCGCCCCACTTGCCATACAGCTTTTCCACCACACGCTGCAGATCGCGCTGCGCCTGAGGCTGATCCACCGCCAGCTCATCGCCGGTACTGTTTTGCAGCAGTGCCTCGAGCGCTTCACCATCGCGCTGATTAAGCTCCGGCGACAGCACCTGTTGCAGATTGACGCCACCGCTGACCTGCGGATAGAGGAAACGGAAGCAGCGCTGCGTATCCTGCTGCTGCAGCGCCTGCATCTCCTGCACCGAAACGCGGATATAGTTGATGATCGCCGCATCGCTGGCGCGCGCCATGCGCTGATTCACCAAATCCATCAGCCAGCCGCGCATATCGCCCAGCGCCTGCTCCGCAGGTACGCCCTCTGCCAGCTTGTGCTGCAGCTCGCGATTGAGCAGTTGCCACAGCGCCGGCTCCTGCACTTTCAGCACGCGATAACCCGGCGCGTCGCTCAGTTGGGTAGCCACCTGCGCCGCCAGCGCCTCGCGCTCCTGACGCGGATGCAGCCAGCTAAACCACAGCAGATTGGCCAGCAGCACAGGCAGCAAAAACAGCAGGACACCCTGCCAGACGCGCAGCGCGGTGGTGCGCAGCAGTATCACGATGATGATCGCCAGCAGCACAAAAGCGGCCAGCGTGAGCGGGAAAAGCGAGAACATGGAGCGACATTAATCCTTGCGAACGTCAATTAAAACCGGACAGCTGGCGCGTTCAATCACTGTTGCGCTTACCGAGCCTTTCAGCAGGCGGTTGAGCGGCGACAGGTGACGACGGCCCATTATAATCATACTGGCGTGCAACGCCTCAGACTGCGCCACAATGGTTTCCGCCGCTTCACCGGCCAGAATCAGCCCGCGTGCGTCAATGCCAGCGCGCAGCAGCGGTGCCAGCGCATGGCGTACCACCATTTCAGCCGTGTTTTGTTCATCCTGCGCCACGACAAAATCGTCTGGATCTTCCCCGGCGTCGATCTCAATCGGCTGATTGCACGACGAATAAGCCGGATCGACACAGCACAGCACGGTGACCTGCGCCTGTTGCGCCAGCGCCTGTTCAATGGTCAGGGCGATCACTTTTTCCGCCACCGGTGAGTTATCGATGGCCATCAGCAAGGTTTTCATCAGTCGGTTATCCTTCCGCAGCAGTTATTTTGCCAATTTCGCGAATCAGCGCCTCTTTACACTTTATCAGCGCTGTCCGGTAATGCGCTTCCTGGCGGTGAAAACGTGCCGTCGGCACCAGCAGTGAGATTGAGAAGCGCCCGAACAGCGTATCAATCGCGACCGCCATGGTGGAAATGCCCTCCAGCGTTTCGCCGCGATCGATAGCCAGTCCGCTGGCGCGCACCTCCGCAATCAGCGTCAGCAACTGCGGCAGCGTTTTTACCGTCATTTCCGTCAGTTCCGCATAGGCTTCGCCGACCATCACCCGCACATCTTCGTCGCTCTCCAGCGCCAGCAGCGCCCGGCCACCGGACGTACTGTAGAGCGGCAGATTCAGGCCGATGTGGGGCACCACGCGCAGCTCACGCGTGGCCACCACGTAATGGACAATCGCCAGCTGCGTCCCGCTGGCCCGCGCCAGCGACACCGTTTCATTGATTTCCGCCGAGAGTTGTTCGAGGAACGGCCGGACAATTTCCACCACGTCACTGTGCACGCTGGAGATCAGCTTCAGCAACGCCGGACCGAGGCGCAGCCCGCCTGCCCCGCCGCTGCGCACCAGCTGCGCGCTATCCAGCGCCGCCACGATGCGCTGCACCGTCGAGCGCGGCAGATCGACCACCTGCGCAATTTCACCCAGACTCATGCCGCCCGGATGCTCACCGAGCGCATTTAAAATTTTTGCCGCACGCGCAATGACCTGAATGCCACCCGCTTTTTCATCCTCACGGCTTGAGGGAGGTTCTACCATGATACGTTCCTTTTTGGCCTGCCCTACTTTAGCGCGAACGATCGCACTTTTACACCCTGTATCACATTGCAATACACCATATCGAAATGTAAGATGCGAGCTGTATCACATCGCAATACACTGCATCAACTAATAACGAGACACCTGCTATGAATGCCCAGCCCGTCGCGGCACCGGCACCGCATCCTTTTACCCTGCGCCTCGCGCTGGGGCTGGTGGGGGTGCTGATCGCCGCGCTGACCTCCGGATTAAACGATCGCGTTACCGACATCGCGCTGGCCGATATCCGTGCCGCAGTCGGCATTAGCTACGATGACGGCAGCTGGATTATCTCGGCCTATCAGGCAGCGGAAGTCGCCGCGATGATGATTGCACCGTGGTTCGCCGTCACCTTTTCGCTGCGCCGCTTCGCGCTGGCGGTGTCGGCCGGTTTCATGGTGTGCGGTGTTCTGCTGCCCTTTATGCCCACGGCTCCGCTGTTTATTGCGCTGCGCGTGGTGCAGGGACTGTTTGGCGGCGCCCTGCCGCCGCTGCTGATGACGGTGGCGCTGCGCTTTCTGCCACCGCCGATCAAACTTTATGGGCTGAGTGCTTACGCCCTCACCGCCACGTTTGGCCCGAATATGGCGGCGTCGCTGGCGGCGTTCTGGACCGATGACGTCAGCTGGATGTTTGTGTTCTGGCAGGTGGTGCCGGCCATGCTGATCGCCATGCTGCTGATCGGCTGGGGTCTGCCGCAGGATCCGCTGCGCACTGAGCGATTTAAACAGATTGACCTGTTCGGCATGCTGAGCGGCTGCTCGGGCATGGCGCTGCTGATTCTGGCGCTGACGCAGGGTGAGCGTCTCGACTGGCTCAGCTCGCCGCTGTTTGTCGCCCTATTATTCAGCGCGCTGGCGTTGCTGATTGTGTTCTTTATTAATGAATGGTTTCACCCGCTGCCGCTGTTTAAGTTGCAGATGCTGCGCCGGCGTAATTTGTCGCACGGTTTGCTGGCGCTGGCGGGTGTACTGATTCTGGCGCTGTCCGGTTCGGCGCTGCCGTCGGCCTATTTTGGTCAGGTGGAGGGGTTTCGCACGCTGCAGTTCGCGCCGCTGGCGTTGACCATCGGCCTGCCACAGCTGCTGATTGCACCGCTGGTCGCCAGCCTGCTGAATATCCGCTGGATTGACTGCCGCTGGGTGCTGAGCGCCGGTGTGCTGCTGCTGGCGACCGCCTGCCTGCTCGGCATGCAGATCACCACCGACTGGGCGCGGCAAAACTTCTGGCTGATGCAGGTCTTGCAGGCGTTTGGTCAGCCGATGGTGATTCTGCCGGTGCTGATGAGCGCCACCAGCGTGGTCGCGCCGCCGGAAGGACCGTTCGCCTCCGCCATGTTCAATACCGTACGCGGCTTTGCCAGCATCGCCGCCAGCACGCTGGTGGAGTGGTTTATCAGCCATCGCGAGCAGTTTCACTCCAGCGTGCTGGTCGATCAGGCGGCCAGTCGCATCTGGCTGATGACCGCAGCGGATAGCCAGCAGGCCAGCAGCAGCCTGCCGCTGTTGGCCGACGGCAGCGCCAGCAACGCGACCAATCTCAGCGGCTTCGCCACCCTGCTGAAGCATCAGGCGATGGTGCTGAGCCTGAGCGATGCGTATCTGATGCTGATCGCTTTCGCTGTCGGGCTGTTAGTGCTGACGCTGTGCCTGGCGAAACGCGTCTGGCCACCGCAAACCCTGATTCAACCTGTTACCAAAACTCCGGAATAACTGTTATGCACGCTTTTGCTATGAAACGAACAATCCTGCTGAGCGCCCTGCTGCTGGTTTTGCTGGCGATGGCGTTCTGGCTCTGGTCAGCCATGACCGGCAACGACCATCGCACTGATGATGCCTGGGTGAATGCCGATTACACGCTGGTGGCCCCGAAGGTGTCCGGCTACATTGCCCACGTCAACGTGCAGGATAACCAGCGCGTGCGGGCTGGCGACGTGCTGGCGACGCTCGACGACCGCGACTATCGCGTGGCGCTTGAGACCGCGCGGGCCAATCTGCAGGTCAGCGACGCCAAACGGCTGAGCGCGCAGGCGCAGCTCGACCAGCAGCAGTCCACCATTGCCGAGGCCCGCGCCACGCTGGCCGCCAGTCAGGCATCGGCGCAGTATGCCGGACAGAGCGCGGCGCGCTACAACCAGCTGTACAAGAGCGGCACCATAGCCGCTGACGATCAGCAGAAAGCCAGCTCAACCCAGCGTTCCGCCGCCGCCACGGTGCGCCAGAGCGCAGCAGCGCTGGCGGCGGCCCAACAGCAGGTGAAGGTGCTTGAGGCCGCGCTGCGTCAGGCGGAGGCTGATGTCGCGGCGGCGCAGGCCAGCGTCGACCAGGCCGGGTTGAATCTCTCTTATACGCGTATTATTGCGCCGGTGGATGGCATGGTGGGTCAGCGTTCGGTGCGCGTGGGAGCCTGGGTCAGCGCGGGTACGCGTCTGCTGGCCGTGGTGCCGCTACAGCAGACTTACATCACCGCCAATTATCTGGAGACGCAGCTGGCGGATGTGCGCCCGGGCCAGAGAGTGGTGGTGAAGATTGATGCATTGCCCGGCAAGACCTTCACCGGTCACGTTGACAGTATCGCCCCCGCTACCGGCGCCACGTTTTCCGCGATTGCCCCCGATAACGCCACCGGCAACTACACTAAAGTGGTTCAGCGTTTGCCGGTGAAAATTGTGCTGGATCCGCATCAGAGCGATCTGGCGCAATTACGTGTCGGCATGTCGGCGATTCCGCAGATTGAGACCCGATGAAAATGTGAGCAACTTCTCAGAAGTGACCTATTTATTTTCGGATCGATTCCGCGTAAATTAGCGCTCGATCCTGTTTCGGGGCAGCCCGGAGCGACCTGAGTAGAAAGCGTGTAGCGATGATGAACTCCACCTTTCTCTTATTCTGTTCGGGTTACGCTGGTTTGGGATCGCCATCATTGTAACCGCTCAGAGGAGTTGTTTTGTGAAATACGCCTTGATGGGAATCTCTTTCTTCGTCTTACTTTGGGTCGGCACCTTCGTGCTGATGCTGTAAAGACGCCAGCCGGGGCGACCGCTCAGTCGCCCCGATTTGTAGTTACTCTGCTTCTTCCACCGCTTTTACCGTTCCCGGCAAAATACCGTCGGCGCGGAACATCGCTTTAATGCCACGCACCGCCTGACGAATACGATCGCTGTTTTCAATCAGGGCAAAACGCACGTGGGTATCGCCGTAGTCACCAAAGCCAATGCCCGGCGAGACGCACACTTTCGCCTCCTGCAGCAGCCGTTTGGCGAATTCGAGCGAGCCCAGATGCGCGTAATGGTCGGGGATTTTCGCCCAGACGTACATGGACGCTTTCGGCAGATCGACCATCCAGCCCGCCTCATGCAGCCCTTTCACCAGTACATCGCGCCGGCGTTTATACTGCTCGGCGATATCACGCACGCACTGCTGATCGCCCTCCAGTGCCGCAATCGCCGCCACCTGCAGCGGTGTGAAGGTGCCGTAGTCGTGATAGCTTTTGATGCGTGCCAGTGCCGCCACCAGCTCTTTGTTGCCGACCATAAAGCCGATGCGCCAGCCTGCCATGTTGTAGCTTTTTGACAGGGTAAAGAATTCCACCGCCACATCGCGCGCGCCCGGCACCTGCATAATCGAGGGCGCTTTCCAGCCATCATAGGTGATGTCAGCGTAGGCCAGATCGTGGATGACCAGCACGTTGTACTGTTTCGCCAGCGCGATGACGCGCTCGAAGAAGTCCAGCTCCACGCACTGCGATGTCGGGTTGGACGGAAAGCCGAGGATCATCATCTTCGGTTTCGGGTAGCTTTCGCGGATGGCGCGTTCCAGCTCATTGAAGAAATCGACGCCCGCGACCAGCGGCACCGAGCGCACCTGCGCGCCGGCTATCACCGCACCGTAGATGTGAATCGGGTAGCTGGGATTGGGCACCAGCACGGTGTCGCCGTGATCGAGCGTCGCCAGCATCAGGTGCGCCAGGCCCTCTTTCGAGCCGATGGTAACGATGGCTTCGGACTCCGGATCGATATCCACCTGGTAGCGCTCGGCGTACCAGCGCGAAATGGCGCGGCGCAGGCGCGGAATCCCTTTGGAGGTAGAGTAGCCGTGCGTGTCTTCACGCTGTGCCACCTGACAGAGTTTTTCCACGATGTGCGGCGGTGTCGCGCCATCGGGGTTGCCCATGGAGAAATCGATGATGTCTTCGCCGCGCCGGCGCGCAGCCATCTTCAATTCAGCCGTGATGTTAAATACATAGGGGGGCAGACGTTCAATACGCGAGAAACGACGGGGTGTGCTGTTATCAGCCATGATGTCCTCTGGATTACGTTAGCGCCCGGACCGTCCGAGCGACGCTGGTCACTGCCGTGACCGAAACAAGAACATAACGCGCTGATAACAATATTGTCGAGGGGGGACGGCAAATTTTTTAGCCTGCTTCGTTTAAGCGCCCAAACACCCAATCGTTTACCCACTGGCCGTTGAGGCGGTAATTATCGCGTAGCGTGCCTTCCAGCGCGAAACCGTTCTTTTCCAGAATGCGCCGCGACGGCCAGTTGCCCTCAATCACCAGCGCTTTGAGTTTGTGGAAGTCGGCCTGCAGCAGGAACGTGCACAATGCCTGCAACGCTTCGCTGCCGTAGCCCTGACCGGTACAGGCGTGGCGCAGCATGTAACCCACTTCGGCCTGACGATACGGATGCCACTCGGCGCTGCAGCCAAACAGACCAATCGCTTCACCGCTGTCGCGCAGGCGCGTCACCAGGCACAGCATGTGAAAACTGCTGGGTTGCCACGGTGCCAGCCGCTCGTTAAAGCGCTGGCGGATGTCGTTTTCATCGGGGATCTCGCTCACCCAGGTCATGGTCGCGGCATCTTCATGTACCGCTTTGAAAATCTGCCAGTCTTCCGGCTGTAACCGGCTGAGGGACAAACGAGGGGTGAGTAATTGCATGGCCACGCTCCGCTGTTGTGCTTACGGCAACATAGCAAACCGCATCCGTGACAACCAGTGACCGCTGCACGCTTTCAGAAATCCTCTTTTTAGCACTCAGGATTTCCTCTTTTCAGTTTCATAGCGGATAATCTGCCTTGCTTCCCTTCAGGATCGGATGTGACGGGCGGATCTGGTCGCCATAAATGGCGCCCCTACGGTGTGTCAGCGGCCCATTTTACAGGGCTGGCATTGATGCGCACCGGCAGTGCGCACCTTAAAAATTGATCCAGGCTATGAGAAACATCTGCAGCTTACCGGGACGCTGGCGGATCGCGATCACATTTTTTATCATGTCCGCAACCTTGCCTGCTCCGGAGAACACCGTGCCTTCCCATTTCGACATGCTGCTGGCGGTGTTTGACCGCGCCGCGCTGATGCTGATCTGCCTGTTCTTCCTGACCCGCACCCGCGTATTTCGTCAGCTACTGCAAAAAGATGAACACTCTATCGGCGAAAAAGCCGTGGTGACCGCCATCTTCTCGCTGTTTGCGCTGTTCAGCACCTGGTCCGGCATCAACGTTGACGGCTCACTGCTCAACGTCCGGGTGATTGCGGTCATGGCGGGCGGCATTCTGTTCGGGCCGTGGGTCGGCATTGCAACCGGCGTGATTGCCGGCGTGCACCGCTTCCTGATTGATATCGACGGCATCACCTCGGTGCCCTGTCTGATTACCAGCATCATCGCCGGTATCGCCGCCGGTGCCATCAACTGCTTCGTCAGCAAAGAGCAGCGCTGGCGCGCCGGCATCCTCGGCGGCATGCTGTGTGAAAGCCTGACCATGCTGCTGATCGTGCTGTGGGCGAAACCGATGTCACTTGGTTTAACCATCGTGTCGGAAATTGCGCTGCCGATGATTCTCGGCGCGTCGAGCATTGGTTTGATTGTGCTGCTGGTGCAGAGCGTCGAAGGGGAAAAGGAGGCGATTGCCGCGCGTCAGGCCAAGCTGGCGCTGGAGATTGCCAACAAAACCCTGCCGCTGTTTCGTCAGGTTAATAGCGACTCGCTGCGCAAAGTGTGCGCCATCATTCGCAGCGACATCCATGCCGATGCGGTGGCGATCACTAACACCAAACAGATTCTGGCTTACGTTGGCTACGGCGAGCAGAACTACCACAACGGCGACGACGGCATCAGTCCGACCACCGCGCAGGCGATCGCCAGCGGTAAAATTATCATTAAGAATAATGATGAGGCACACCGCACCAAAGACATTCACTCAATGCTGGTGATTCCCCTTTGGGAAAAAGGGGAAGTGACCGGCACGCTGAAAATCTACTATCGCCGCGCGCATCGCATTACCGGTTCGCTGAAAGAGATGGCGGTCGGTCTGTCGCAAATCATCTCAACGCAGCTGGAAGTCTCGCGTGCCGAGCAGTTACGCGAGATGGCCAATAAAGCGGAACTGCGCGCGCTGCAAAGCAAAATCAACCCGCACTTCCTGTTTAACGCGCTCAATGCCATCTCCTCATCGATTCGCCTGAACCCGGACACGGCGCGCCAGCTGGTGATTAATCTGTCGCGCTACCTGCGTTACAACCTGGAACTCAACGACGATGAACCCATCGACATCAAAAAAGAGCTGTGGCAGGTGAAAGATTACATCGCCATTGAGCAGGCGCGGTTTGGCGACAAGCTGTCGATGATTTACGACATCGATGAGGATCTGCACTTTTCGCTGCCCAGCCTGCTGATCCAGCCGCTGGTGGAGAATGCCATCGTGCACGGTATTCAGCCCTGCCGTGGCAAAGGCGTGGTCACGCTAAGCGTGAAAGATCTGGGCGACCGCGTGCGCGTAGCGGTGCGCGATACCGGTGCCGGCATCAGCGAAGAGGTGGTCAGCCGGGTGGCGCGCAACGAAATGCCGGGCAACAAAATTGGCCTGCTGAATGTGCATCACCGGGTGAAACTGCTGTCCGGCCACGGCTTAACCATCACCCGTCATCAGCCCGGTACGGAAATCGCCTTTACCCTCAGCAAAAGTGGTCAGCGGCTGTCCGGCCCGCTCACCCCGTTAGCGGAAACCTCAGCGTGAAAGCCATTATTGTCGAAGACGAATTCCTGGCGCAGCAGGAGCTAAGCTGGATGATCCAGCAGCATAGCCAGATCAGCATCGAAGCCTGCTTTGATGATGGGCTGGAAGTGCTGAAGTATCTGCAGACTCATCGGGTGGACGTGATTTTTCTCGATATCAACATCCCGTCACTGGACGGCATGTTGCTGGCGCAGAACATCAACCAGTTTATCCATAAGCCGCTGATTGTGTTTATCACCGCGTGGAAAGAGCACGCGGTCGAGGCCTTCGAACTGCAGGCGTTTGACTACATCCTCAAGCCGTATCACGAGTCGCGCATCATCACCATGCTGAACAAGCTGGAGGCCAGCGCGCAACAGCAGCAGGCGCAGCAGCACA
The DNA here is from genome assembly GCF_008632015.1 of Pantoea sp. B_9. Taxonomy (NCBI): domain Bacteria; kingdom Pseudomonadati; phylum Pseudomonadota; class Gammaproteobacteria; order Enterobacterales; family Erwiniaceae; genus Pantoea; species Pantoea sp. B_9. The sequence goes on from NZ_VWVL01000002.1 coordinate 464,380, forward strand.
ATCCGGCAGCCAGCGCGCCGCAAACGGTGAATTTAGTTAAAGATGAGCGCATTATCGTGACCGATATCAACGATATCTATTACGTTGAAGCGCATGAGAAGCTGACGTTTGTCTACACGCGGCGCGAAGCCTATGTGATGTCGATGGCGATAAGCGAGTTTTGCAGCCGTTTGCCTGAGTCGATGTTCTTTCGCTGCCACCGTTCCTACTGCGTTAATCTGAGCAAGATTGGCGAGATCGAACCGTGGTTTAACAACACCTATCTGGTGAAGCTGCGCGATATGGATGCGCAGGTGCCGGTGAGTCGCAGCAAGGTGAAGGCGTTTCGCCAGCTGATGCATCTTTGAAGGCGAACGGCACGGGAAGCCGTTCGCCCGTCAGATTACAGCACGCGCCCCAGCGCCTGGCGCAGATGGGCACCGGCGCCAAGCAGGCCCGGCTGGTCGTGAGTAATCATGTAGACCGGGATATCAACGAGGTAATCGCGGAAGCGGCCTTTGTCTTCAAACGCCGCACGGAAGCCGGACGCTTTAAAGAACTCGAGGAAGCGCGGCACGATGCCACCGGCAATGTAGACGCCGCCAAAGGTGCCGAGGTTCAGCGCGAGGTTGCCGCCAAACCGTCCCATGATGACGCAGAACAGCGTCAGCGCGCGGCGGCAGTCAATGCAGCTGTCCTGCAGTGCCCGCTCGGTGACATCTTTTGGCTTGAGGTTTTCCGGCTCGCGCTGATCGGATTTCACAATCGCGCGATACAGATTAACCAGTCCGGAACCCGACAGCACGCGCTCGGCAGAAACGTGACCCAGTTCGGCGCGCAGCACTTCGAGAATCGCATCCTCTTCTTCACTGTTTGGCGCGAAGTCAACGTGACCGCCCTCACCCGGCAGGCTGACCCAGCGCTTATCAACGTGCACCAGATGGCTGACGCCGAGCCCGGTGCCAGCACCGTAAATGGCAATTGGTTTATCCTGCACCGGCGATTTGCCGCCGAACTGCAGGACGTCCTGCGCCGTCAGCATCGGAATCGCCATGGAAACCGCGGTGAAATCGTTAATGATTTCCAGCGTAGTAAAGCCCAGACTTTCCTTCATCTGACGCGTTGAGAAGGCCCAGTCATGGTTGGTCATCTCCACCCAGTCGCCGGTGATCGGACAGGCGATGGCGATGCAGCCGTCGGTAATGTCCTGTTTTTGCTCATCCAGATAGTGACTGATAACTGCTTCAAGGTTGTCGTAGTCTGATGTTGAGAATGTTTTGGCCTGGGAGATGGCGCCGGTCTCCACCTCACACAAGGCGAGACGAGCGTTAGTGCCGCCCACATCGCCGACCAGGGCGTATTTTGTCATTCTTCTGCTGCTCCGCTTGGGTCATAAACAAGTGCAGGACACTATAAAAGCCTGCCAATAAAACAACAACGCTCACCTTGCACGATGAGCGTTGGTCATTCAGTGCGACGCACAGCCTGACTGTCGCCAGCCCAACTGTACAGAGGCAACTGTCCTAAACTTTGTGGCTATTTCGCTGGTGCAGCGCCGCCGTGACGGTGCGCAGCAGCGGCGGCAAATCCTGTTTCTCCATCACCACTTCAATCAGTGACAGGCAACGCGCCTGGCTGAGCAGCGCCATCACGGCGTCGAGCTGCGCCGTTTCACTGATGCGCCAGCTCTGAGCCGCACAATTCAGGCTCATCGCCTGCGGCAGCGCGGTCCAGTTCCACTGCGCGATGTCGTTGTAGCGCTGTTCCGCTCCATGGATCGCGCGTTCGACAGTGTATCCCTCATTATTCAGCAGAAAAATGATCGGGCTTAAGCCGTCGCGCTGGATCGATCCCAGTTCCTGAATGGTCAGCTGCGCCGATCCATCGCCGATGATCAGAATGACGCGGCGGTCGGGCTGCGCCGTCTGGGCACCAAAGGTGGCGGGTAAAGTATAGCCAATGGAACCCCATAAAGGTTGAACCAGCAGCTGCGCATCATGCGGTAAACGCAGCGCGGCAGCGCCAAACGCCGCCGTGCCCTGATCGGCAAGGATAATATCACCGGGCTGCAGGAAACGCTGCATCGCTTGCCAGAAAGCCTGCTGACTGATTACGGCGGCAGCAGCGGGCGGTGCATCGTCCGGCATGTCGGCCACGCCCGTGGCCCAGTGCGCGCAGTGGCGCTGATAAACCGGCAGCAGCGCGGCCAGCGCCTGCGCCATGCTCAGCGGTGCGAAGGTTTCTCCGGCGACGCTGGCATGAAACGGCTGCAGATCAATCACCCGCTGCGCCGACAGCTGCTGGGTAAACCCGGCGGTCAGGGTGTCGGTAAAACGCACGCCGACGCACAGGGTGACATCGGTGTCTTCAATTGCCGCGCGCACGGTTTCGCGGCTGCCGCTGGCGGCGTAGGTGCCGACGAAGCCCGGTTGCTGCTCATCCAGCACGCCCTTGCCCATTAGTAGCGTGGCAGCCGGAATGGCGCGCAGCGCACGCAGCTCAGCCAGCGGTGCCTGCAGCTGCCAGCGGGCAGCGAGAAAATCGGCCAGCAGCGCCACGCGCTGCGCCGGTGCCAGCAGGCGCTCCGCCGCTGCGGCAAACGCCTGCGCCACGTCGCGGTTTTCAGTTGGTGCCGGGCTGGCGCTGGCTGACGGCAGCGTTACCATGGCGGCGGCGACATCCACCGCCAGCAGCAGATAGCCCGGACGGTGCTGCTGCAGCGCGCCAGCGATGACCCGATCAATTTCAGCCACGGCGTTGTCGGCGCTCAGCACCGCGCTGGCGGTACTGACTTCCTGGGCCATGCGCAGAAAATGACCGAAATCGCCGTCGCCGAGCGAATGATGCACGCAGTCGCCCTGCTGCTGGGCGTGGCTGGCTGGAGCGCCGACGATGTGAATCACCGGCACATATTCGGCGTAACTGCCGGCGATGCCGTTAATCGCGCTGAGTTCACCGACGCCAAAGGTGGTCAGCAGCGCGGCCGCGCCGTTGCAGCGACCGTAACCATCGGCCGCATAGGCGGCATTGAGTTCATTAGCGCAGCCGACCCAGGTAATACCGGGATGGTCAATGACGCTGTCGAGAAATTGCAGGTTGTAGTCGCCGGGTACGCCGAACAGATGGCGGATACCCGCCTGGTGCAAACGATGCAGTAAATAGTCGCCAACGTTAAGAGTGTTCATCGACCGCTCCTGTGAGGGGGAATGATCAGGAGTATTAGCGATGTGGCTGAACTGGCGAGATTTTCGCCATCATCGCGCTGTCATGCATGGCAAGCATTCGTTACGACGACAGAAAATTCTGTAAGTTGCGATCTTTGCCGCGTTACGGCGCAGTGTAAACGCATACACTGCTATGCTGATGCCACTTTCTCCCACCTGAGACAGGAACGCTGCATGAGTACTTTTCCCCACGCCGAACGTTATCACCAGATGCAGTATCGCCGCAGCGGCCGCAGCGGCCTGAAGCTGCCGGCGATTTCGCTGGGTCTATGGCACAACTTTGGCGACAGCACGCGCGTCGACAACAGCCGCGCGCTGCTGCGTCACGCGTTCGATCGCGGTATAACCCATTTTGATCTGGCCAATAACTACGGGCCGCCGCCCGGTTCTGCGGAGAGCAACTTTGGCCGCATTCTGCGCGAAGATTTTCACGGCCTGCGCGACGAGCTGGTGATCTCCACCAAAGCGGGTTATACCATGTGGGACGGTCCGTACGGCGACTGGGGCTCACGCAAGTACCTGATTTCCAGCCTCGATCAAAGCCTGAAGCGCATGGGGCTGGAGTACGTGGATATCTTTTACCATCATCGTCCGGATCCGGAAACGCCGCTGGAAGAGACCATGCGCGCGCTCGATCAGGTGGTGCGTCAGGGTAAAGCGCTATACGCGGCGATTTCGAACTACCCGGCGGATAAAGCCGCCGCCGCTATCGCCATGCTGCGCGATCTCGGCACCCCCTGCCTGATCCACCAGCCGCGCTATTCGATGTTCGAACGCACGCCGGAACAGGGTCTGCTGGACGTGCTGGGTGACAATGGCGTCGGCTGTATTGCTTTCTCGCCGCTGGCCGGTGGCGTGCTGACCGACCGCTATCTGCAGGGCATTCCGCAGGATTCGCGCATCGCCAGCGGCAGCAAATTCCTCAACGAAAACCAGCTGACGCCAGAGAAGATGGCGAAAGTGCAGCAGCTGCAGGCGCTGGCGCAGCAGCGCGGTCAAAAGCTGGCGCAAATGGCGCTGCGCTGGGTGCTGCGCGACACGCGCGTCACGTCGGTGCTGATTGGTGCCAGTAAAACCGCGCAGATTGATGATGCCGTCGACATGCTGAGCCAGCCTGAATTAACGGCGGACGAGATCGCCGCCATTGAGCAAATTCTGGTGTAACCGTTTACCCGCCCGGACTTTTCCGGGCGCTGTCCTTAGCAGAAAACGCTGCGCAACCTTTCGCTGGCACTTTTTCAGACTAAATCTCAAGGCGTGTCTGGTCCGATATGGCACACTAGCGCCACGGTAGCCTCGATGCTATCGATGAGGAGAAAGTATGAAACGTGCAATTTTGTTTGCCGCTTTGCTGGCAACGTTATCCCCTCTGGCGCTGCACACAGCTGAAGCCAGTAGCGCTACCATCAATCTGGCCCCTGGCGTCACGCTGCATCTCGGCGATCGCGATCGTCGCGGCTACTACTGGGACGGCGGTCGCTGGCGTGAACCGCGCTGGTGGCACGATCGCTATCAGTACAACGATCATCGCTGGTGGCGTCACGAAGAGTGGAAACGCCATCGAGCCTGGGAGCGTGAACGTGAGCGCCGCTGGCACGAGCGCGAACGTCGCGAACACTGGCGTCACGATCACCGACACGACCGCCACGACCGCCACGACCGCCACGACCATCATCACCATTAAAAAAATCCCGGCGCAGACGCAGCCGGGATTTTTTTATTCAGTTATTCGCTTACCAGCCGAGCGCTTCGCCCACCAGCAGATAGATATTCAGCGCCACCACCAGCACCACAATCAGACGCCCGGCATTTTGCATCAGGCGTGAGTTCACCAGTTCATCGCCCATGATGTCACGGTTACCGGTGAACGACAGCAGCGGAATCAGCGCCAGCGCAATACCGAAGCTCAGCAGCACCTGGCTCATCACCAGAATGCGCGTCGGATCCCAGCCCGCCCAGATAACAATAAAGGACGGCAGCATGGTAATGGTGCGACGGAACCACAGCGGAATGTGGAAGCGGATAAAGCCCTGCATCACCACCTGGCCGGCCAGCGTGCCCACCACGGTAGAAGAGAGACCAGCCGCTACCAGACTCAGCCCGAACACAATCGCCGCCGCGTGACCCAGCAGCGGCTGCAGCGTCAGATAGGCCTGGTCGAGATCGACAATGCTGGTGTGACCGCTAAAGTGAAACGCGGCCGCTGCGGTGGCCATCATCGCCAGGTTAACGAAACCGGCGATGGTCATGGCGATCGCCACGTCGAGCTTGGTGGAGGAGTAGCGCTCCGCCTTGCTGCCTTTATTACCGTACTGCGTCAGCGCCGAGTGCAGATAAATGACGTGCGGCATAATGGTCGCGCCCAGCACGCCAGCCGCGAGGAATACCGCGTCCGAAGTGGGCAGGCTCGGCAGCGCCATGCCCACCACCAGATCGCTGACGCGCGGCTGCGAGAAGAACAGCTCAACGATATAAGCGGCGGCGACAAACAGCAGCAGCCCGCCAATCACCAGCTCCAGCGGCTTCTGTCCACGGTTCTGCAGCATCAGAATCAGGAACGTGGCGATACCGGTTAACACCGCGCCCTGCAGCAGCGAGATGCCGAGCAGCAGCTTAAAGCCGAGCGCAGCCCCGATGAATTCCGCCAGATCGGTGGCCATGGCGATGATCTCCGCCTGTACCCAGTAGAACCACACCGCCGGGCGCGGGAAGCGATCGCGAATATGCTCGGCGAGGTTTTTACCGGTGGCAATGCCCAGCTTGGCGGACATCAGCTGGATCAGCATCGCCATGATGTTGGCCCATACCACCACCCACAGCAGTTTGTAGCCGTACGCGGCCCCCGCCTGGATGTTGGTGGCAAAGTTGCCGGGATCGATATAACCAATGGCCGCGATGAAGGCCGGTCCCAGCAGCGCGAGCTTGATCTTTCTGGCTCCGCGAGCGGCGCGCTCGGCGGTGCGACTTTCTGACATAGTTTTGACCCTGTCCTAACGCTTGTCTGACCCATCCAGCTTAAGGGGCATTCAAGGCAAGTGAAATTTGGTTATAGTTATCGCATTGATAGATGGTGCTATAAAGTATAGCCATTGCTATACCACAAGGTAAAGTTAGCGCTTGCTAAAAATTATGCAACAGGTTTCACTCTACTCCCGGGTCAAATTATAGACAATCTCTTTGTGGATATTTCTTGTGATCGATTTGTAAACAGGTTGTGAGCGGTGAGACTAATCTGAGAAATAAAGCGATACCGAATACTTATATTGTGGTTTTGATCTCGTTTTTAAGTAACGCGTTACATAGAATACGCAGCAAAATACAACCCTCCTCAAATTTGGAGCCGATATGTCCCATATTTTGCACTTCCTTTTAGCATTGGTGGTGGTAGCCGTGCTGGCGTTACTCGTCAGTCACGATCGTAAGAGTATCCGGATTCGCTATATCGTTCAGCTGCTGGTGATTGAAGTGCTGCTGGCATGGTTCTTCCTTAACTCCGAAGCAGGCCTTGGCTTTGTTAAAGGTTTCGCCGGGCTGTTTGATCATCTGCTCAAATATGCAGCAGAGGGTACGAATTTCGTGTTCGGTAACATGAACGAGAAAGGGCTGGCCTTCTTCTTCCTCAATGTTTTGTGCCCTATCGTCTTCATCTCGGCCCTGATCGGTATTTTGCAGCATTTCCGCATCCTGCCGTGGGTGATTCGCGCTATCGGTACCGTGCTGTCGAAAATCAACGGCATGGGCAAACTGGAATCCTTTAACGCCGTCAGCTCTCTGATTCTGGGACAGTCAGAAAACTTTATCGCCTATAAGGATATCCTCGGCAAAATGTCACAGCGCCGCATGTACACCATGGCAGCCACCGCGATGTCAACAGTGTCGATGTCGATAGTGGGCGCCTATATGACGATGCTGCAGCCAAAGTACGTGGTGGCCGCGCTGGTGCTCAACATGTTCAGTACCTTTATCGTGCTGTCGCTGATTAACCCGTACCGCGTGGAAAGCGAAGAAGACCTGCAACTGCAGGATCTGCATAAAGGTCAGAGCTTCTTTGAGATGCTGGGTGAATACATTCTGGCCGGTTTCAAGGTGGCGATTATCGTTGCGGCGATGCTGATTGGCTTTATCGCCCTGATCTCCGGCCTCAACGCGCTGTTTGATACCATCTTCGGCATCAGCTTCCAGGGCGTGCTGGGCTATGTGTTCTATCCGTTTGCCTGGGTAATGGGCGTGCCATCCAGCGAAGCGCTGCAGGTGGGCAGCATCATGGCGACCAAGCTGGTTTCTAACGAGTTCGTTGCAATGATGGACCTGCAGAAAATCGCCGGTCAGCTGTCGCCGCATGCGGAAGGCATTCTGTCGGTGTTCCTGGTCTCCTTCGCCAACTTCTCTTCCATCGGCATTGTCGCAGGCGCGATCAAAGGTCTGCATGAAGAGCAGGGTAACGTGGTATCACGTTTCGGCCTGAAACTGCTGTACGGCTCGACGCTGGTGAGCGTGCTCTCCGCCGCTATCGCTGGTCTGGTGCTGGGCTTTTGATGTACAGGGCGGGCTGCGGCTCGCCCTTCTCTTCTTTTATATACCTAAGCGTTATATCCCGCGCCAGTCTGCCTGCCGCCGCGTCACGCCCTGCTTCACCGTTTCCCGCAAACCCTTTGCACAATATCGAATTTCCGTTGTTGCCGTCTGCGCCCGTAGCTTTTCCTTCTGACCTCACCTCAGGAGAATCGCATGAGCATTCAGTTCCTTGGCATGATTGGCCACCGGCTTGCCTCAGAAATCATTCCCGCATCCGGCACGTTGTTCGATAAAGATTACATTGCCCGCTTTGCCCGCGCCCATGAAGCGGCCAGTTTCGACCGCATCCTTGTCGGCTACTGGTCCGATCAACCCGATGGCTTTCTGGTCACCGCTCACGCAGCGGCGCATACCCAGAAGATTAAATTCCTGCTGGCGCACCGTCCGGGGTTTGTCGCGCCCACGCTGGCGGCCCGCAAGCTGGCTTCGCTCGACCATCTCACCGACGGCCGCCTGGCCGTGCACATTATCAGCGGCGGCAGCGACAGCGAACAGCGCCGCGACGGTGATTTTCTCAGCAAGGCTGAACGCTATGCGCGCACCGACGAATTTCTCAGCGTGCTGAAACAGAGCCTTGAATCGCCGCAGCCTTACGATCATCAGGGCCGGTTTTACCAGGCTGAGCAGGCTTTCTCTGCCATCAAACCGCTGCAACATAAGCTGCCGATCTATTTCGGCGGATCGTCACCGGAGGCGATTGACGTGGCGGCGCGGCATGCCGATGTCTTCGCGCTGTGGGGCGAACCGTTAAAAGGCGCGGCCGAGACGGTACGTAATGTGCGTGCGGCGGCGGCCGCGCAGGGGCGCCAGATTGCGTTTAACATCTCTTTCCGGCCTATTCTGGGTAACACCGAAAAAGAAGCCTGGGAGCGCGCCGAACATATCCGCGCCACCGCAGAGAAGCAGCTGGCGGAGACCGGCTATACCTTTGGTTTGCCGAAGCCGCAGAGTGTCGGTGCGCAGCGTCTGCTGGCGGCGGCGCATGAGAGCGAACGCCACGACAAAGTGCTGTGGACCGGCGTGGCAAAACTGGTGCAGGGCGGCTACAACTCCACCGCGCTGGTCGGCACGCCGGATCAGGTTTCTGAGGCGCTGCTGGATTACTATCGCCTCGGCATTCATAGCGTGCTGATCCGCGGATTTGACCCGCTGAATGACGCGGTGGAATACGGCCGTGAACTGCTGCCGCTGACGCGTGAAAAAGTGGCTGCGCTCAGCGCAACTGAAAAAAGGAGCGCCTGATGCGTCTCGTCGCTCTGTTTGCCGGTGTTGCGCTGGCCCTCGCGTCACTCCAGCCGCTGCTGGCGGCCGATAAAGTCACGCTGCGCCTTGGCGATGTTAAAGGCGATCGATTTGCCGCCCTGAAAGCCTCGGGCGAACTGAACAATCTGCCTTACGATCTTAAGCTCACCGCCTTTGACTCCGGCGCGCCGGTGCAGGAAGCGCTCAATGCCGGGGCGCTCGACGTTGGCTTTACCGGCGATTTGCCGTTTCTGTTTGTCTATGCGGCAGGCGCGCCGGTGAAAGCCGTGGGTGCCTGGCAGAATAACCCGGACAGCATCGCCCTGCTGACCCGCCCCGACGCCGGCATTCACCGGCTGCAGGATTTAAAAGGTAAGCAGATCGCGGTCAACCGCGGCGGCTGGGGACACTATCTGCTGCTTGGCTTGCTGGAGCGCGCGGGCCTGAAGCCGCAGGATGTCACGCTGCGCTTCCTCGGACCGGTGGATGGCCGCGCGGCGCTGACGTCCGGTGCGGTCGCGGCCTGGGCGCCGTGGGAGCCTTATATCGCCACCTCGACCGCCATCGACGGCACGGTGCGCGTGCCGGACGGCGGCGGTAAAGGCATTATGTCTGGTTACTCCTACGCGCTGGCCCGTAATGAAGCGTTGCAGGACGCCGGCAAGCGGGAAGCGATTGCCGACCTGCTGGCGCGACTGGCGAAGGCGCAAATCTGGGCGCAACACCATCCGCAGGAATTCGCCGGCGTGCTGAGCAAAACCCTGAATATGCCCACCGCCATTACCCGCAGCTGGATTGACGATGCGCGCATCCGCCCGCTGGTGTTTGATACGCACCTGATTGCCACGCTGCAGAAATCCGCCGACTTTTTCCATCGTTATCAGGTATTGCCAAAACAGGTCGATGTCAGCCAGGCGTTTGACTTCAGTCTGTCCGCCGCCGCTAACCGCATCGCCCAGCACGCGCCGGGAGACAAATCATGAGTGATTATCAGCACCATCGCCTGCGCACCTTCGTCGCCCGGCTGGCCACCCTGCTCGACAGCCAGCCGGACGAAGCGACCATTTTGCGGCAGGGCAGCGGCTGGCTGGCCGAACTGATTCGCCACGATGACTGGCTGGATGAGGCGTTTACCCAGCCCCATCCGCAGCACTATCAGCAATATCTGCTGTATGCCGATGCGCAGCAGCGCTTTTCCGTGGTGAGTTTTGTCTGGGGGCCGGGTCAGCAGACGCCGATTCACGATCACCGCGTCTGGGGACTGATTGGCATGCTGCGCGGCGCCGAGATTTCACAATCGTGGCAGCCGGGCCCGCACGGTTTACAGGCAGAAGGTGCGCCGGTGCGGCTTGAACCCGGCAGCGTGGAGGCGGTGTCGCCGACGGTCGGTGATATCCATCGCGTCAGCAACGCCTATGACGATCGCGTCTCTGTCAGTATCCACGTGTATGGCGCGAATATCGGCGCGGTTGAGCGCGCGGTCTACACCGCCGACGGCCACGAAAAGCGCTTTATTTCCGGCTACAGCAACCGTTATCTACCTAACATTTGGGACCTCTCACATGACTAAACCGGTTTTCCCGTTTCGCCAGGCGGCGGAACTGCTGACAGCGCTGCGTCAGCAACAGGAAGTGGCGATCATTGACGTGCGCGATGAGGCGCTGTTTGCCACCGGGCATCCGCTGTTTGCCGTCAACATTCCGCTGTCAAAGCTGGAGCTGGAGCTGCTGGACCGCATTCCCCAACGTCACACTGCCATTACGCTGTATGACAACGGCGAAGGCCTGGCGCAGACCGCCGCTGAGCGTCTCGCCGCGCTGGGTTATCAGCAGGTCACGCTACTGGCCGATGATTTAGCCGGCTGGCAGGCGGCTGGCGGCGAGCTGTTTATCGATGTCAATTCACCCAGCAAAGCGTTTGGTGAACTGGTGGAACATCATGCCCGCACGCCTTCGCTCTCCGCTGATGAGGTACAGGCACTGATTAGCGATGATGCCGACGTGGTGGTGCTGGATGCGCGGCGCTTTGATGAATATCACACCATGAGCATTCCGGGCGCCACCAGCGTACCCGGCGGCGAACTGGTGCTGCGCGTGCGCGATTTAGCCCCCTCACCGCGCACCACAGTGATTGTGAATTGCGCCGGACGCACGCGCAGCATTATTGGCACGCAGTCGCTGGTCAATGCCGGTATTCGTAATCCGGTATTCGCGCTGCGCAACGGCACCATTGGCTGGACGCTGGCCGGTCATGCGCTGGAGCATGGGCAGAGCCGCCGCTATGGCAACGCCAGCGAAACCGCGCAACGTCAGGCCGCGAGCCAGGCCCGCGCTATTGCCGATCGTGCTGGCGTGACACGCATTCCTCTGGCGACGCTGACGCGCTGGCAGCAGGAAGCACGCACCACCTACCTGTTTGACGTGCGTGATGCCGAAGAGTACGCCGCCGGTCATCTGCCGGGCAGCCGCCACGTGGCGGGCGGCCAGCTGGTACAGGAGACCGATCATTACGCCAGCGTGCGCGGTGCGCGTATCGTGCTGGTGGATGATGATGGTGTCCGCGCCAATATGACCGGCTCCTGGCTGGCGCAGCTTGGCTGGCAGGTGGCGGTACTTGACGCGTTGCAGGCCAGCGATTTCAGCGCTGTCGGTAGCTGGCAGCCGCAGGTCGCGCCGGTTGCTGCGCCGGAATCGATCTCCCCCGCGCAGTTGGTCAAGTGGCTGGCGGCTGGCGACACGCAGGTGCTGGATTTCACCACGCTCGCCAATTACCGCAACAGCCATATTCCCGGGGCGGCCTGGCTGCTGCGCTCCACCCTGCAGCAGCAGGGCAAGGCATTACTGCCCGATGCAGGCCGCTATGTGCTGACCTGCGGCAGCAGTCTGCTGGCCAGCTATGCCGTGGAGCAAATTGCCACGCTGACCGGCAAACCAGTGCGGGTGCTGGCGGGAGGCAATGCAGCCTGGCGTGCCGCCGGTCTGCCCACCGAACAGGGCGAGCAGCGCCTGCTCTCGCCGCCCATCGATCGTTATCGCCGCCCATACGAAGGCACCGATATTGAACCGGACGTGATGCAGGCCTATCTCGACTGGGAATATGGTCTGGTGGCGCAACTGGATCGCGACGGTACCCACGGTTTTCGCGTGCTTCAGCTGCAGCCACAGGCCGTAACGGTTTAACACGGAAAGGCGCTGCAGGTCAGCGCCATTGCGCGCAGCCAGTTGGCGAATGCAACGTTACACTGCGCAAACAGCAGTATTATTATCGGGTTGTGAATACGTTTGTTCTGAACGAACAGAGAATTGGTGGAGATAAGCGGGATCGAACCGCTGACCTCTTGCATGCCATGCAAGCGCTCTCCCAGCTGAGCTATACCCCCACATCTGGAATTCGTTTTTTCAGTGCAAACCGTTGGGAGCGGTTTGGTGGAGCTAAGCGGGATCGAACCGCTGACCTCTTGCATGCCATGCAAGCGCTCTCCCAGCTGAGCTATAGCCCCGTACCGAAAAAACCGCCGAGTTACCTCGACGGACGGCATAATATGAGACCGCTGTTTGAGTGTCAACGGCAAATTCTCGTTCTGCGTGCGATCGCTGAAAAAGGCGGCAACCCTGTGTCGCCGTGGCTTTTTTTTCAGCGCAGCGTGTGCTCGTCATTCCTACCCTCAGCCGTTATCTCAACGCCGCCTCAACGGTGCACCACGCCGAGGTTAACTTTAGGTTAAAGATGTTAGCGTCAGGCTTGTTTTCGTTAATGGTGCGTGTAAAACTTAGCGCGCTAATTAACCGGTTAGCCGTCCAGGGTATTCACTCGCTAACCGGCCAGCACGTCCTCCTTGTTTAATAAAAGAAAAGTGAACTATGTCGCTGCATACACCTAAAGAGATCGCGCAACTGGCGATTCAGGCCGGCGTGGCTAAAAGCCGTCTGCCGGTTTCCACCTTATTAATTCTTGGCTTTATGGCTGGCGCGTTTATCGCCACCGGCTTCCTGCTCGATCTGCACGTTATTAACCAGCTGCCTGCTGAATGGGGCTCGTTTGCCGGCTTCCTCGGTGCGGCGGTATTCCCGGTCGGACTGATTCTGACCGTGCTGGCGGGTGGCGAACTGCTGACCGGCAACATGATGACGCTGCCCATTGCCTGGTTCGCGCGCCGCATTAGCGGTTTCAGCGTGCTGCGTAACTGGTTTTGGGTCACCATCGCCAATTTTATTGGCAGCGTTGCGGTAGCATGGTTCTTCGGCCATCTGCTCGGCATGACCGAAGGCGACTATCTGAAGAAAACCGTGGCGATCGCGCATGCCAAAGTGAACGCAGATTTTATGCACGCGTTCATCTCCGGCATCGGCTGCAACTGGCTGGTGTGCCTGGCGGTGTGGCTGGCCTTCGCCAGTAAAGATATGGTCGGCAAAATCTTCGGCATGTGGTTCCCGGTGATGGCCTTCGTGGCAATCGGTTTCCAGCACGTGGTGGCCAACATGTTTATCGTGCCTGCCGCAATTTTTGCCGGTCAGATGAGCTGGGCAGAATTTGCACCTAACGTGGTTGCGGTATTTTTAGGCAATGGTGTGGGCGGTGCGATCTTTGTCGGCCTCACCTATTTCCTCGCCTTCCGTCCGGCACAGGCGGCGGTCAGCGAAGCGCAGTAAACCGATTTTGCCTTTTGTCGCACAGCAAAAGGCATTTTCTGCCTTGATTACTTTTCCCCGTAACGTTTTGTTGTAATATGTAGAGCTAATGTATTTAACAGGGACAGCATCGTGAAAAAGGAATGGCTCACTCCCGAAGAGCTCGCGCTGGAAACGGGCTACAGTCGGCAGACGGTGAATAAATGGATCAAGCGTGAAAACTGGACGACCACGCCCAAGCCCGGTGTACAGGGCGGTAAGGCGCGATTAATCCACATTGATGAGCGTGTCAAAAGCTTCATTCAGTCCACCCGCCATGCAAACGAACCGGCGGCGAATTACGGCGCTCAGCAAAATACGTTACCAGCGTTATTAATAAATTCTGTCCAGCAAATGACGGCCACCGAACAGGAACAACTGGCGGCGCTGTTATTGCGGGAAGGGATCAGGGGCGTATTACAGCGGTTAGGAATCCAGGAAGAATAGAAAAGCCGGAAGCAGTGAGATGCTTCCGGCTTTTTTGTTGCCTGCCTCATCACAGCAGCCTGACAGGCCGCTGTTCAGCTCAATCAGGCCTGTGCTTCACGCTCCGCGATAAACGCCAGCGCTTTTTCGATACGCGCCACGCTGCGGCTGCGGCCGATGGCTTCCACCGTCACGTCGAGTCCAGGCGACTGGCCGGCACCGGTTACGGCAACGCGCAGCGGCATACCAACTTTGCCCATGCCGAGCTCAAGTTGATCCGCAGCAGCCTGAATGGCGTGATGCACGTTTTCCGCACTCCAGTCGCTGTCGCTGATGGCTGCCAGCTTGTCGCGTACCACTTCCAGCGGCTGACGCGCCACCGGACGCAGATGCTTTTTCGCTGCATCCGCATCAAACGCGTCAAACTCTTCATAGAAGTAGCGGCAGGACGCGGCGATTTCGACCAGCGTTTTGCAGCGCTCACCCAGCAGCGTCACCAGCTTCGCCAGCTCCGGTCCGGTGCGGGTATCGATATTCTGCTGCTCGATGTGCCACTGCAGCTGGGTCGCGACATATTCCGGCGGCAGCGTATTAATGTAATGGTGGTTGAGCCACTGCAGTTTCTCGGTGTTGAAGGCGCTGGCCGATTTGCTCACCGCATCAAGGGTGAACAGTTCAGTCATTTCCGCCACGCTGAAAATTTCCTGATCGCCATGTGACCAGCCGAGGCGCACCAGATAATTAAGCAGCGCTTCCGGCAGGTAGCCGTCGTCGCGATACTGCATGACGCCCACCGCGCCGTGACGCTTGGACAGCTTTTTACCGTCATCGCCGAGGATCATGGATACGTGCGCGTAAGATGGCACTTCCGCACCAATTGCTTTCAGGATGTTGATCTGACGCGGCGTGTTGTTGATATGGTCTTCACCACGAATAACGTGCGTGATGCCCATATCCCAGTCGTCGACCACCACACAGAAGTTGTAGGTCGGTGAACCGTCGGTACGGCGGATGATCAGATCATCCAGTTCCTGGTTGCTGAATTCGATCGGACCACGAATCTGATCGTCAAAAATTACCGAACCGTCCTGCGGGTTGCGGAAGCGCACCACGCACGGCTCATCGGCAGCATGATGTTCATGGCTGTCGCGGCAGCGGCCGTCATAACGGGGCTTCTCGCCTTTTTCCATCTGCTCTTCACGCAGCGCGTCCAGACGCTCTTTCGAGCAATAGCATTTATAAGCAGTACCGGCTTCCAGCATTTCGTCGATAACGTCGTTATAACGGTCGAAACGTTTGGTCTGGTAGTACGGGCCCTCATCCCAGTCGAGATTCAGCCAGTTCATCCCATCCATAATGGCTTCGATCGCTTCCGGCGTGGAGCGCTCCAGGTCGGTATCTTCGATACGCAGGACGAATTCGCCCTGGTTATGGCGAGCATAAAGCCATGAGTAAAGCGCAGTACGCGCACCACCGACGTGCAGGTAGCCCGTCGGGCTGGGTGCGAAGCGAGTTTTGATTTTCATTCAGCATTGCCTTAAATGCGCAGGTTTCGTTGTCTGGATGACAAAAAAACGGGTTAACGCGGAAAAACAGTGCGCATATTCTAGCAGGTGAGGCTGATTCCTCAATCACTGTCACGCTGGCGGCGCGGGCAGAAGTGCGTTTTTCTGCTAATAAAACCAGCACATTGGCTAAAAGCGCTGCATGATGTCTAAATTTAAAGCGAACGCACATTTATGTTTTAAAAAGCGTTGACTCACTTCGAAGGATCCCTATAATGCGACTCCACACAGCGGGGGTGATTAGCTCAGTTGGTAGAGCATCTCCCTTACAAGGAGGGGGTCGGCGGTTCGAGCCCGTCATCACCCACCACTCTTAATGAGATGGCCCGCAGTGAATAAGAGATAAGATATGGGTGATTAGCTCAGTTGGTAGAGCATCTCCCTTACAAGGAGGGGGTCGGCGGTTCGAGCCCGTCATCACCCACCATATCTTAGTCAGATGACACTCTTGTTAAGCAGTACCGAAGTGGGTGATTAGCTCAGTTGGTAGAGCATCTCCCTTACAAGGAGGGGGTCGGCGGTTCGAGCCCGTCATCACCCACCACTTCGGGTCGTTAGCTCAGTTGGTAGAGCAGTTGACTTTTAATCAATTGGTCGCAGGTTCGAATCCTGCACGACCCACCAAATTCAGGAAAAAGCGCTCTCAGGGCGCTTTTTTCGTTTCTGTACGCCGATGCTGAACGTGCAGGATGAGAACCTGCTGCAGGTTCGACTGAATCGCCGGGAGCGATTCAGGCTGATGCGCCAGCATCACCCGCAGGGCGAGGCCCCCGGATGGGCCGAGGCATATCCTGCACGACCCACCAAATTCAGGAAAAAGCGCCCTCAGGGCGCTTTTTTCGTTTCTTCACATCCCACTCCCCAGGCTGACAGTGAAGCTGAAACTGCATTCAACCACGGTTGCACGTTTGGTAGCGGCGCAATTTATTGCGCGATGAATCGCGCCGCTACGAATAGTGTGCGACTTGCGGTTGCCATATCTGACCGCGCTTACATTCTCAGGGCGCTTTTCCGCTTCAGCTGTGAAGGAAGAACCCGCTCTGCCTGAGGCCGTGCCCGCCCTATCCCCTTCCGCCCTCGTTCCTGACGAAACCTTTTCGCAAATTTAACACCTCTCACCCTCAAGCCGCAGCGGCTGCGTTCCGATAACGAAAGGGCACATTTGCAAGGAGAACGTTATGACCACCATTTCGACCAATACCAATATTGGCAGCAGCAGTACTTCCAGCTCCGGAAGCACATCCGGCAGTAGCGATAGCGCCTCGAAAATCGCCAGCCTGACCAAACAAATCGCCAGCCTGAACGATGAACTGAAAGACATCGCGAAGGACAAAAGCCTGACCGAGAAGCAAAGAAAGGATAAGCAGGAGACGATTAACGCGCAGATTCAGCTGCTGCAGGCGCAAATCCAGCAGTTGCAGAAGCAGGAAAAGGAGAAAGCGGAGCAGAAGCAGGAGAAACAGGAGGTTACTGCAGTGAAAGCGGATGGCATCAACCGCCCAACCGACAGCAACCAACTTGACGTTTATGTTTAAAACGCCGGATTAAGCGCGCGATCCTGCGTCAGCAGCGCCGCCTGCTGACGCACTTCCTGCCAGATAGCCTCCGCTGCCGGGGTGAGTGACCGGTTTTTGCGTTTAATCAGCATCAGGCTGCGATTGATCTCCGGATAGAGCCGGCGTACCGTCAGCTTACGACCAGACGGCAGCGGCAGCGCCAGTGCCGGTAAGATACTGATGCCAATGCCCGCTTCCACCATCGGATAAAGCGTGGCCGGATGGCCAATCTCCTGCACCACCTGCACGTTCAGCGCCAGCCGCTGCAATGCGGCATCGACCAGCAATCGGCTGCCCGACGCGTAATCCTGCAGCACCATAGCGCGACCAGCCAGCATTGACCACTGAGCCTGCGGCACCTGCGCCAGCGCATCATCCTGATGGCACAACAGTAAAAACGGCTCCTGCAGAATCTCCTCGCTATCGAAATCCGCATCCTGCAGCGGACCGATGACGATGCCAAAATCGACTTCCGCATTGCGCACGCTCTGCAATACCCACTGCTGCACGCGGTCGTGCAGAATCACGCGAATGTCGGGGTAGCGCAGCTGGCTGCTGGCCAGACATTGCGGCATCAGATGCGCCGAGGGCGTCTGGCTGGCCGCCACGCGCACCGTGCCGCTGCGCTGCTCGCCATAGCTGCGCACATCGAGCAGCGTGGTATTGAGCTCCTCCAGCAGTCGTTCCAGCCGCGTTGCCAGTTGCTGTCCGGCTTCGCTCAGTAACACCTCGCGCGTGGTGCGATCCAGCAGCCGTACGCCCATCTCCGCTTCCAGCTCTTTAATGCTATGACTGACAGCCGACTGGCTCAGCCCAATCGCCTGCCCTGCCTGGCTGAAACTGCCGTGCTGCGCCACCGCCACAAAGGTGCGCAGCTGTCGTAAGGTGTAATTCATCGATTACGCTCATAGATTAATGCAATAAATCAATTTTATTTCTAAACGCGTCTGACGCACAATCAGCAGCATCATTTATTACATTTAACCGGATTGTAACAATGGGCTTTTTACGACTTGACCCGATGATGGTCAAACTCATCATCACCGTGCTGCTGGCCAGCTTCTTTCCGGCCAAAGGCGGGTTTGTCGATTTCTTCGAATACCTGACCACTGCGGCCATCGCCCTGCTGTTTTTCATGCACGGTGCCAAACTGTCGCGCGAGAAGATCATCGCCGGCAGCAGCCACTGGCGGCTGCATCTGTGGATTATGTGCAGTACCTTCGTGATTTTCCCGATCCTTGGCCTGCTGCTGGTGTGGTGGCATCCGGTCAACGTCGGCGCGGAGATTTACACCGGTTTCCTCTACCTGTGTATCCTGCCGGCGACGGTGCAGTCCGCGATTGCTTTCACCTCCATGGCGGGCGGTAACGTTGCCGCGGCGGTGTGTGCCGCCTCCGCCTCCAGTCTGCTGGGCGTCTTTATTTCGCCGCTGCTGGTTAACTTAGTGATGAATGTGCACAGCGATGCACCGGGCAATGGTCTGGAGCAGATTGGTAAAATCATGCTGCAGTTGCTGGTGCCCTTTGTGCTGGGCCACCTGGCACGCCGCTGGATTGGTGGCTGGGTGGAGAAGCATCGCAGCCTGATTGGCAAAACCGATCAAACCTCGATTCTGCTGGTGGTCTATTCGGCGTTCAGTGAGGCGGTGGTTAACGGCATCTGGCATCGCGTCGGCGTTGATACCCTGCTGTGGATTCTGGCTGGCAGCCTGCTGATTCTGTTCGTCGCACTGGCGATCAACCTTGGCGCTTCCCGGCTGTTTGGCTTTAGCCGTGCGGATGAGATTGTGGTGCTGTTTTGTGGCTCGAAAAAGAGCCTGGCAAACGGCGTGCCGATGGCCAACATTCTGTTCCCGGCCAGCGCAGTGGGGATTATTGTCCTGCCGCTGATGATCTTCCATCAGGTCCAGCTAATGGTGTGCTCGTTCATTGCCCAGCGCTATAAAGCCGGCAATGAGAAGAAGCTGGCGAAGCAGCAGATTGAAGCGCAGAAGTCATAAAACATCAGGCCCGCAATTGCGGGCCTGTCACTTATTCACTGCGCTTGAGCGGTTTAACTAAGCCCTGTAAGCCTTCGATTTTGATCGCCAGCGTCAGCTGCATCAGCTCACCCAGTTTGCCGGCGGGAAACTCATTTTTACGCGCAAACCACAGCAGATACTCTTCCGGCACATCGATCAGCATCCGTCCTTTGTATTTGCCAAACGGCATCGCGGTATTGGCAATTTCAACCAGCTGCTGCTTATCCATCTCAGGCGCCCAGTAACCGAATCATCTCGGCCTCATCGATCACCGCAATCCCCAGCTCCTGCGCTTTTGCCAGCTTGGAACCGGCGGCCTCACCGGCGATCAGCAGATCGGTTTTTTTCGATACGCTGCCGCTGACTTTGGCTCCCAGCGCCGTCAGCCGCGCTTTGGCATCGTCACGGTTCATCTGCGACAGCGAGCCAGTCAGTACCACGGTTTTTCCGGCGAACGGGCTGTCGATCTCTTCGGCTTTGACCACCACCACCGCCGGCCAGTGCACGCCCACCTCCTCCGTCAGCTGGCGGATCACTTCACGGTTACTCTCCTCTTCCATGAAGTTGCGCACGTGCGCTGCCACCACTTTGCCGACGTCCTGTACCGCGATTAACGCATCGAGATCGGCGTTCATGACCTTTTCCAGCTCGCCAAAGTGGTTCGCCAGGTTGGCCGCCGTCGCCTCGCCCACTTCGCGGATGCCGAGCGCATACAGGAAGCGCGGCAGCGTGGTGAATTTGGCTTTTTCCAGCGCGTCCACCACGTTTTGCGCCGATTTGGGCCCCATGCGGTCCAGTCCGGTCAGCTTGCCGGCGGTGAGACGGAACAGGTCGGCCGGGGTTTTGACGTACTCTTTTTCCACCAGCTGGTCGATGATTTTATCGCCCATGCCGTCCACGTCCATCGCACGGCGTGAGACAAAGTGCTTCAGCGCCTCTTTGCGCTGCGCGCCGCAAATCAGCCCGCCGGTACAGCGCGTTACGGCTTCGCCTTCCACACGCTCTACGTCAGAACCGCAAACCGGACAGTGGCTGGGAAACACAATCTCGCGCGCATCCGCCGGACGCTCAGATTCCACCACGTTGACCACCTGCGGAATCACGTCACCCGCGCGACGAATCACCACTTTGTCACCGATACGCAGCCCCAGCCGGGCGATTTCATCGGCGTTGTGCAGCGTCGCATTACTGACTATCACGCCCGCGACCTGCACCGGTTCGAGGCGCGCCACCGGCGTAATCGCGCCGGTACGTCCAACCTGAAACTCGACGTCGCGCACCACCGTCATCTGCTCCTGCGCCGGGAACTTGAATGCCACCGCCCAGCGCGGTGCGCGCGCCACAAAGCCCAGCTGCTCCTGCAGCGCCTGCGAATCGACTTTGATCACCACGCCGTCAATATCAAAGCCGAGTGACGGGCGGTCCTGCTCAACCTGGCGATAAAACGCCAGCACTTCATCCGCGGTGTGCACCAGACGAATCCGCTCGCTGACCGGTAATCCCCAGGCCTTAAACTGTTGCAGACGCTGCCAGTGGCTGGCAGGCATTTCGCCGCCCTCCAGCAGGCCAAAGCCGTAGCAGAAGAAGGTCAGCGGACGTTTCGCGGTGATACGCGGATCGAGCTGGCGCAGCGAGCCGGCCGCCGCATTACGCGGGTTGGCAAACACTTTGCCGCCGGTGCGTCGCGCTTCCTCATTCAACTTCTCAAAGCCGCTTTCAGTCATGAACACTTCGCCGCGCACTTCTACCCGCGCCGGAATATTGTCGCCGTGCAGGCGCAGCGGAATGGCGTGAATGGTGCGCACGTTCGCCGTGATGTTTTCGCCGGTGGTGCCATCGCCGCGCGTGGCGGCACGCACCAGCAGGCCGTTTTCATACAGTAAACTTACTGCCAGACCATCCAGCTTCAGCTCGCAGCAATAGGTGAGATCGTCAGTGCTTTTCAGGCGATCCTGCACGCGCTTATTGAAGGCAAGAAATCCGGCTTCATCAAAGGTGTTATCGAGCGACAGCATCGGCACTTCGTGGCGCACCTGTTCAAAGGTGGCAAGCGGTGCCGCGCCCACGCGCTGGGTGGGAGAATCCGGGGTGATTAAATCGGGATGCGCGCTCTCCAGCTCACGCAGTTCGCGCATCAATCGGTCATATTCTGCATCCGGGATTTCCGGCGTATCCATCACGTGATAGAGGTATTCGTGGTGGCGTAACGTGGTGCGCAGCGCGGTGATCTGCTCCTGAACCGATGTCATATTCTCTCGTCCGATAAAAAACCCCCGGCAAGCGGGGGTTATTTAGTTAAAGGGTGATACTGCTGGCGGCGCTTAGCCAATAACCTCGCGGATGCGTGATTTATAGGTTTCCAGCTTTTGTGGTGTCATCATGCGACGCTCATCATCCAGCACCACGCCACCGACATCATCGGCGATGCGCTGTGCCGATTGCAGCATCAGCTTAAAGTTCTGATTGGCGTCACCGTAGGACGGCACCATCATAAAGATCGAGACGCCCGGCGTGGTGAAATCGCCCATTTCATCCGGATTGAACGAACCCGGTTTAACCATGTTTGCCAGGCTGAACAGCACCGGACCGCTGCCGGCCGGGCTGAGATGGCGATGGAAAATGTTCATTTCACCAAACTGGAAGCCGGCCTGCAGAATGCCCTGCAGCAGCGCTTCACCGTTCAGTGCGCCACCGGCATGCGCGGCAACGTGCAACACCAGCACCGCTTCTTTTTTACTGCCCGGCGCAGCGGGCTGCGGTTGCGGTGCAGCTTCCTGCACAGGCGCAGGTTCAGGTTGTTTAACCTCCGGCTCGGCGGCGGTAAACTCCGGTGCCGGCTGGGTGGCGGACAGCGGTTCATTATCCAGCAGCGGATCGGCCTGAATCGGTTGTGGCTGTGGCACGGGCTGCGCCACCGGCGCCTGCGGTTGTGGCGCAGGTACAGGCTGACGTACCGGCTCATCATCCAGCAGCGGATCGCCGCTTAACGGCGTTTCCTGGCGTGGGAACGGCTGACGCACCGGTTCCGGCGCACGCGGAGCAGCGGGTTTGGTGACCGGCGCATCGAACTGCGGCTCGTCTTCGGCATCACGCTGACGACGCACGCGTACTTCGCCGACGCCATCGTCTTCGCTGTTCAGCAGATCATCGTCATCCGCTTCTTCACGCTGTTTCAGACGTTTGTGCGGGCGATCGCGAAACACGGAAGAGCGCTCTTTACGGCTGGTCCACAGTCCGTGAAGAAGCAGCGCTATTATGGCGATCGCGCCAACAACGATTAATATCAGACGCAAATCCTGCATCATTGTATTCTCTGTTGTTCCAATACCTTGCCACCACGGCAAACTTTATCCTCTAACTGTATTTGCCCAGCTACACAAGTGCAAGTCTGTGCAGTATTTTCTGACAAATAAGATAGCTGCCCCACGCTTTTTTGCTGTTTTTTCGCGCAAAGTGCGCCTGTCACCGATAAAAAGCCAGGTTATGATGTTGGCGCCGCTACATAAAGGAGAAAGGCTCGCTATGCCCGCTGAGAATTCGGTCTCATCCATGAATGGTATTCATTATTTTGCCCAGGGCTGGAAACTGGTGCGTCTGCCCGGTATCCGCCGCTACGTCATCATCCCGCTGCTGGTAAACATTGTGCTGCTGGGCGGTGCGTTTATCTGGCTGTTTCAGCGCCTCGGCCAGTGGATTCCCCGGCTGATGTCGCACGTGCCGGACTGGCTGCAGTGGCTGAGCTATCTGCTTTGGCCGCTGTCGGTAATTTCGATTGTGCTGGTATTCAGCTATTTCTTCTCCACCATCGCCAACTGGATTGCCGCGCCGTTTTGCGGCCTGCTGGCGGAGCAGCTGGAAGGACGTCTGACCGGAAAACCCCTGCCGGACAGTGGCTGGCTCGGCATGATGAAAGACATCCCGCGCATCATGAAGCGCGAGTTACAGAAGCTCGGCTACTATTTGCCGCGCGCACTGGGCCTGCTGCTGCTCTATTTTATCCCCGGCTTTGGCCAGACCGTGGCGCCGGTGTTGTGGTTTCTGTTTAGCGCCTGGATGCTATCGATACAATATTGCGACTATCCGTTCGACAACCACAAAGTCAGTTTTCCTCAGATGCGTAACGCGCTGCGTCAGCATAAAACCGCCAATATGCAGTTTGGCGCGCTGGTCAGTCTGTTCACCATGATTCCGGTCCTCAATCTCGCCATCATGCCGGTCGCGGTATGCGGCGCGACCGCCATGTGGGTCGATCGCTACCGCAGCCAGCATGCGCGTCATCTATAATGCATCAAAAAGCCTTATGCATTTTTGCATCAGGCTTATGGTCGCAGGCTATATAGATATACGATTTCTTTCCTTCCGCCGGGGGTCAGAACAGGTATGCTCTGAGGGTTCCCAATATTTCATACAGTTAAGGACGGGCTATGAGTAAGATCTATGAAGACAACTCTCTGACAATTGGTCATACGCCGCTGGTTCGACTGAACCGCATCGGTAATGGACGCATTCTGGCGAAGGTCGAGTCGCGTAACCCGAGCTTCAGCGTTAAATGCCGTATCGGTGCCAATATGATTTGGGACGCAGAAAAATGCGGTATTCTGAAACCGGGCGTTGAGCTGGTAGAGCCAACCAGCGGCAACACCGGCATTGCGCTGGCCTATGTCGCCGCTGCGCGCGGCTACAAGCTAACGCTGACCATGCCTGAGACCATGTCGATTGAACGTCGCAAGCTGCTGAAAGCGCTGGGCGCCAATCTGGTGCTGACCGAAGGGCCAAAAGGCATGAAGGGCGCCATCGCTAAAGCAGAAGAGATTGTTGCCAGCGATCCGGACAAATATGTGCTGCTGCAGCAGTTCAGCAACCCGGCCAACCCGGAAATTCACGAAAAGACTACTGGCCCGGAGATCTGGGAAGACACTGACGGCGCCGTAGACGTTTTCATTGCCGGCGTGGGCACCGGTGGTACGCTGACCGGCGTGAGCCGCTACATCAAGAACACCAAAGGCAAGCAGGATTTGATCACCGTGGCCGTTGAGCCTACGGATTCCCCGGTCATCGCACAGGCGCTGGCGGGAGAAGAGATCAAACCGGGTCCGCATAAGATTCAGGGCATCGGTGCCGGTTTTATTCCGGGCAACCTTGACCTGAAACTGATTGACCGCGTGGTGGCCATCACCAATGAAGAAGCGATCAGCACCGCGCGTCAGTTGATGGAAGAAGAAGGCATTCTGGCCGGTATCTCTTCCGGTGCAGCGGTGGCGGCTGCCCTTAAGCTGCAGGAAGATGAAGCCTTCGCCAATAAAAATATCGTGGTGATTCTGCCCTCTTCCGGCGAACGCTATCTCAGTACCGCGCTGTTTGCCGATCTGTTCACCGAAAAAGAGCTGCAACAGTAAACGCCAGAGTCTGAAAATGATGAAAAAAGCACCCAAATGGGTGCTTTTTTGTGGCGCAGATCTCACTTTTACCACCGGGCAGATTGATTTCAGTGATGCGGCTCTGGTATTTAAGCAGCCAATTATTTCGGTGCCTGAAATTAATCTGCCTTTGAAGTGGATCAAGCTGAATCGATTTACTGATTTGGTGAAACGGCGAATCACGGCATAATCAGCAAAGTGACGTATTGCAGCAGTTTTGATCCGTCATCGAAAAAATGACTTTTTCATTCAAGCGCATTTTTTGGTCAGCGTGATGCCGTACCAGCGCACCTACACAGGCTAAAGTTACGGCTCCAGGCTAGACTTTAGATCCATAACACCAAACCTGATAAAGTTGGGGAAATAGAATGTTCCAGCAAGAAGTTACCATTACCGCACCTAACGGCCTCCATACCCGTCCTGCAGCTCAGTTCGTGAAAGAAGCAAAGGCTTTCCAGTCTGAAATCACCGTTACTTCTAACGGCAAATCTGCCAGCGCGAAAAGCCTGTTCAAACTGCAGACTCTGGGTCTGACTCAGGGTACGGTTGTTACGCTTTCTGCAGAAGGTGAAGACGAGCAGCAGGCGGTTGAGCATCTGGTCAAACTGATGGCTGAACTGGAGTAATTCCGCTCCGGCAAGCCATTAAACCGACTCCTTTGCCCCATTGAGTGCAATTATGTTGATCGCGGACAACCTGTCCGCGTTATTGCTTCCTTAGAGTACTGCTCCGCGACAGTGGCAACGCATTGGGTCAATGAGCCATCGTGATTAAAAGGTAGGGTTATGATTTCAGGCATTTTAGCATCACCGGGTATCGCTTTCGGCAAAGCACTGCTGCTGAAGGAAGACGAGATCGTCATCAGCCGTAAAAAGATTACTGACGACCAGGTTGAGCAGGAAGTTCAGCGCTTCCTCGACGGTCGCAGCAAAGCAGCCGGGCAGCTTGAAGCCATCCGTGTGAAAGCCGGTGAAACCTTCGGTGAAGAGAAAGCGGCGATCTTTGAAGGTCACATCATGCTGCTCGAAGACGAAGAGCTTGAGCAGGAAATCATCGACCTGATTAAAAAAGATCACGTAACCGCTGACGCCGCCGCCCACTCTGTGGTTGAAGGCCAGGCGAAAGCGCTGGAAGAGCTCGACGACGAATATCTGAAAGAGCGCGCGGCTGACGTACGTGACATCGGCAAGCGTCTGCTGCAAAACATTCTGGGTCTGCATATCGTTGACCTGAGCGCCATTGCTGACGAATCCATTCTGGTGGCGAAAGATCTGACGCCATCCGAAACCGCACAGCTGAACCTGAAAAAGGTGCTGGGCTTTATTACCGATCTGGGTGGCCGTACTTCACACACCTCGATTATGGCGCGTTCGCTGGAGCTGCCTGCGATTGTCGGCACCGGCAATGTGACCGCTACCGTGAAAAACGGTGATTTCCTGATTATCGATGGCGTGAACAACAAGATTTACGTCAATCCGACCGACGACGTGCAGGAAGAGCTGAAAGCGATTCAGACGCAGTATCTGTCTGAGAAGCACGAGCTGGCGAAACTGAAAGATCTGCCAGCGATTACGCTGGACGGACATCAGGTTGAAGTGTGCGCCAACATCGGTACCGTGCGTGATGTCGCCGGTGCTGAGCGCAACGGCGCGGAAGGTGTAGGTCTGTACCGTACTGAATTCCTGTTCATGGACCGCGATTCGCTGCCAAGCGAAGAAGAGCAGTTCCAGGCTTACAAAGCCGTGGCGGAAGCGATGGGTTCCCAGGCCGTGATCGTGCGTACCATGGACATCGGCGGCGACAAAGATCTGCCGTACATGAACCTGCCAAAAGAAGAGAACCCGTTCCTCGGCTGGCGTGCGATTCGTATCGCCATGGACCGCAAAGAGATTCTGCATGCCCAGCTGCGCGCCATTCTGCGTGCGTCTTCCTTCGGCAAACTGCGCATCATGTTCCCGATGATCATTTCGGTTGAAGAAGTGCGCTTCCTGAAGGCTGAGCTGGAGATGCTGAAGGCACAACTGCGTGAAGAAGGTAAAGCCTTTGATGAGTCCATTGAAGTGGGCATCATGGTGGAAACCCCGGCTTCCGCAGTGATTGCCCGCCATCTGGCGAAAGAAGTCGACTTCTTTAGTATTGGGACAAATGACCTGACGCAGTATACTCTGGCGGTCGATCGTGGTAATGATTTGATTTCACACCTCTATAACCCAATGACGCCATCTGTACTGGGCCTCATTAAGCAAGTGATCGACGCATCACATGCCGAAGGGAAATGGACCGGCATGTGTGGTGAGCTGGCTGGTGATGAACGTGCTACACTACTGTTACTGGGAATGGGGCTGGACGAATTCAGCATGAGTGCCATTTCAATCCCAAGCATCAAGAAGATCATTCGCAATACCAATTTCGAAGATGCGAAGGCACTGGCAGAGCAGGCTCTGGCTCAACCCACAGCGGAAGATTTGATGAACCTGGTGAACAAGTTCATCAAAGAAAAAACGCTCTGCTGATCCACGAGACGCTGGCCCCAAATTACTGCTTAGGAGAAGATCATGGGTTTGTTTTCTAAACTTTTTGGCGATAAATCAGAGAGCGCGTCAGGGACTATCGATATCGTTGCGCCTCTGTCAGGCGAAATCGTGAATATCGAAGACGTACCTGATGTGGTATTCGCAGAGAAAATCGTCGGTGATGGTATCGCCATCAAACCTACTGGCAACAAAATGGTTGCACCAGTGGATGGCACTATCGGCAAGATTTTCGAAACCAACCACGCGTTTTCTATCGAGTCTGATAACGGCATCGAACTGTTCGTGCACTTCGGTATCGACACGGTAGAACTGAAAGGTGAAGGCTTCAAACGCATCGCTGAAGAAGGCCAGAAAGTGAAAAAAGGCGATGTGGTGATCGAGTTTGATCTGCCGCTGCTGGAAGAGAAAGCCAAATCCACGCTGACCCCGGTCGTGATCTCGAATATGGATGAGATCAAAGACCTGGTGAAACTCTCCGGTCAGGTTACCGTGGGCGAAACGCCGGTTATCCGCATCAGGAAGTAAACCGCGCTAATTGCGTAAAAACGGCACCCAATGGGTGCCGTTTTTGTTTGTTTCACACGTTGATGAATGATTTGCAGGCGAGCGCTTCTGGCAAAGCGCACCGTGCCTGTTTGAGGGCAGGACGACCGGGCCTCGGCCCGCGCCATGGATGGCGCGGGCCGAGGCCCAGGGACGGTTTATGCCGTCTTTGCGATCTGTCCGGTCGTCCTGACCGCCTGCGCCTGGCGTGATGATTTACGCCTGCTTCCAGCGCGGCAGCCGCAGCGTCACTTCCAGCCCGCCTTCTGGACGATTCACCGCCTGAACTTCGCCGTGATGGGCCAGAACCACTTTGCGCACGATCGACAGCCCCAGCCCGTAGCCTTTGCCCATTAGCGGTGAATTCACCCGAACGAACGGATCGAAGATACTCGACAGCTTCTCATCATCCACGCCCGGCCCCTGATCGCGCACGCGAATCGCCAGCCACTGATTCTCCGCCTGCAACTGCACGCTGATATGCTGCCCCTGATGCGAGAAACGCAGCGCGTTGCGCAGCACATTCTCCACGCCGCGGCGGATCAGCTCAGCATTACCGCGCACGGTGTAATCCGCGTTCTCATCCACCAGAAAATCTACGTGCACACCGGGGATCTGCGCTTCGTAGCGCACATCGGTTACCACCGCATGCAGCAGACCGGTCAGGTCAAAATACTGCTCGCCAGGCATGCTCTCATGCTCAGCGCGCGACAGCGTCAGCAGTTCGCCGATCATCTTATCCAGACGGCGCGCCTCCTCGTCGATGCGATTCAGTGAGGATGCTACCGACTCCGGCGTCTGACGCGCCAGACCGGTGGCTAACTGCAGGCGCGCCAGCGGGGAGCGCAGCTCGTGGGAGATATCGTGCAGCAGCTCCTCGCGCGCTTTCACCAGCGTATCCAGCCGCTCCACCATCGCATCAAAATCCTGGGCCACAATCGACAGCTCATCATGGCGGCGGCGCATCACCGGATAGAGCCGCACCGACAAATCACCGCGCGACACGCGGGCAAACCCCTCGCGCAGCTGACGCATTGGTCGCGTCAGGTTCCACGCCAGCAGCAGACTGAACAGCAGCCCCAGCGCGCCGGCAAAGGTAAACATCGGCTCGGGGATATTCAGAATACGACGCGGGCCTCCGCCGCCCATTGAACTGTCCTCGCGCAGCCCTTTGACGTCATAGCGCAGTTCGTACTCTTTACCGTCAGCGCCCTTCACCCAGCGCACAATCACCTGCGGAAATGGGCCGTGAAACGGCTGATTAAAGGTCTCCGGCGGCGCATTGTCCGGCGTAGTGGCCGGTCTGGCGTGCTGAATCACCGAGAAAAACTGGCGATCGTTCGGCTCCCAGTCGGCCATCATATCGTCGAGCGAGCTGGGGCCGCCGCGCTCCAGTACCGATACCGCCGAAGCCATTTGCAGATTAACGATTCGACGTACCGCCACAATCTCCGGCGGCTCGTGACGGTTTCCTGACAAGGTAAAGCCCAGCCACAGCAGCTGGCTGATAATCACAAACACAATCCAGAAGCCCAGCAGGATCTTCCAGAACATGCGGCCACGGTAGCTGTGTTTCATCGAATGCGATAACCAATGCTGCGCACGGTTTCAATATTCACGCTGTCTGCGGTCAGCGCAGCCAGCTTCTGGCGGATATTGCTGATGTGCACGTCCACGCTGCGATCGTAAGCTTCACGCGGTCGGCCCAGCCCCTTCTCCGACAGCTCATCTTTGGACACCACGCGGTCCGGTGCGCGCAGCAGCAGATCCAGCAGATTGAACTCAGACGCGGTGAGATCAAAAGCTTTGCCCTGCCACTCCGTGATACGCGTAGCCGGGTTCAGGCTGAGATCGCCCCAGCGCAGGACCTCTTTCTTGTCCGGCACCGGTGCCTGATCTTCAAAGCGACGCAGCACCGCGCGCAGACGCGCCACCAGCTCGCGCGGATAGCAGGGTTTGGGCACGTAGTCGTCCGCGCCCATCTCCAGGCCGATAACGCGGTCGATATTGTCGCCCTTCGCCGTCAGCATGATCACCGGCAGGCGGCTGTTCTGCCGCACCTGACGCAGCACATCAATACCGCTCATATCCGGCAGCATGATGTCGAGAATCATCGCGGTGTAGTGTCCGGATAACGCCCCTTCAATCCCGGCGCTGCCGGTCAGCACCAGCTGGGTTTCAAAACCTTCGGCAATCAGGTACTGGCTCAGCATGGTGCCAAGTTCAACATCGTCATCAACAAGCAGGATTTTCATCTTTTTCTCTCGTACAAAATTGCCGCTATTTTGTCCTGAGTGCCGCGGGAAAGCAGCCGGTTTTACGCGATCCTTACAGTGATCGCGTCAGAACATGCTTAGGGAGACTATAGACAAAAATGGCCCGTACGCCGCGTCACAGGGCGCACGAAGCCAGAAACAGGCGGGGGGAACTAGCGGTGAAAAACACCGGTGGAGAGATAGCGATCGCCGCGATCGCAGACAATGGCGACAACCACACTGCCCGGCTGCGCTGTCGCGATGCGCAATGCGCCAGCCACTGCCCCACCTGAACTGACGCCGCAGAAAATGCCTTCGCGCTGCGCCAGCGCGCGCATGGTCTCTTCCGCCTCCTGCTGCGCCATATCTATCACTTCATCCACCAGTTCCGGACGAAAAATCCCCGGCAGATAGGCCGCCGGCCAGCGACGAATACCGGGAATACTGCTGCCCTCCTGCGGCTGCAAACCAATCACTTTCACCGCCGGGGCAAACTCTTTCAAATAGCGCCCGACGCCGCTGATGGTGCCGGTGGTGCCCATGCTGGAGACAAAATGTGTCATACGACCGTGGCTTTGCTGCCAGATCTCCGGACCGGTGGTGAGATAGTGACCGAGCGGGTTGTCGGGATTATTAAACTGATCCAGCACTTTGCCTTCGCCGCGCTGCGCCATGGCCTGCGCCAGATCGCGCGCGCCCTCCATGCCCTGCTCGCGGGTCACCAAAACCAGCTCAGCCCCGTAGGCGCGCATCGCATCCTGACGCTCCTGGCTCATGTTCTCCGGCATCAGCAGGCGTAACCGGTAGCCTTTCAGCGCGGCAATCATCGCCAGCGCAATGCCGGTATTGCCGCTGGTGGCCTCAATCAGAGTATCGCCGGGCTGGATTTCACCCCGCAACTCAGCGTGGTGGATCATCGACCAGGCCGCGCGATCTTTCACCGAACCTGCCGGATTGTTGCCTTCCAGCTTGAGCCAGATTTCACTGCCGTTATCCGGCGTCAGGCGCTGCAACTTAATCAGCGGCGTATTGCCGATGGTGTTTTCCAGAGTGGTCACGGTGTCATTCCAGCCGAAAGGAGTACAAATAAATCGGGCGGGAAAATCCCGCCCGAAGGAGTGACAAAAATATCAGGCGCTTTCGGCAAAGGCAACCGGGCGCAGCGGCGTGGTGCCCTGGTAGATACGTGCCTGTTGCAGACCAACAAACAGCCGTTCGCCGCGGATTGGCGCCGTCTGTTCACCGGCAAACACTACCGAGATTGGCTCGCTCTGCCAGCCGACGGGCTGAACCACCAGCTGCCAGAAGTGGCCACGCGGACTGATCTCCAGCACCTGCACCGGTAACGGCGTCTCCAGGCTACTCTGGCGTGACACGTCCACTTCCCACGGACGCAGGAACAGCTCCACGTCGCCCTGATGCGCTGGCGTATAGCCCAGCGGCCAGCGATGCGCGCCCACATGGAACTGCGAGCCGTGCACTTCGCCGTCAAAGCGGTTCACTTCGCCGAGGAACTCCAGCACGAAGCGGGTGGCGGGTTCGCGCCACACGTCATCCGGTGCGCCCACCTGCTCAATATTGCCCTGACTCATTACCACCACGCTATCCGCCACTTCCATCGCTTCTTCCTGGTCGTGGGTCACAAACACGCTGGTAAATTTCAGCTCTTCATGCAGCTGACGCAGCCAGCGGCGCAGCTCTTTACGTACCTGGGCATCCAGCGCGCCAAAGGGTTCGTCCAGCAGCAGAATCTGCGGCTCAACCGCCAGCGCACGCGCCAGCGCCACGCGCTGTTTCTGTCCACCGGAGAGCTGTGCCGGGTAGCGGTTGGCCAGATGTGCCAGCTGCACCATCTCCAGCAGACGGGTAACGCGCTGCTTAATTTCGGCGCTGTTCGGACGCTCGCGGCGCGGCAGCACCGTCAGACCAAAGGCGATGTTGTCGAACACCGTCATATGGCGGAACAGCGCATAGTGCTGAAACACAAAGCCGACCTGACGATCGCGTGCGTGCGTGCGGCTGACGTCTTTGCCATGAAAATGGATCTGCCCGCTGTTCTGGTGCTCCAGCCCGGCGATAATGCGCAGCAGCGTGGTTTTACCGGAACCGGACGGTCCGAGCAGCGCCACCATCTTGCCGGAAGGAATATCCAGAGAGATATCGTTCAGCACCGGCGTGCGGCCAAATGCTTTATTAATGTGTTTAATCTCAATGCTCATGATTTTCCTCCTGTTGGCGCTTCTGCTGATGCTCTAATCGCCA
Organism: Pantoea sp. B_9; assembly: GCF_008632015.1. Lineage (NCBI taxonomy): Bacteria > Pseudomonadati > Pseudomonadota > Gammaproteobacteria > Enterobacterales > Erwiniaceae > Pantoea > Pantoea sp. B_9. The sequence continues at coordinate 496,645 of NZ_VWVL01000002.1, forward strand.
CTGCACCACGCTTTTCAGAAACAGCGTCACAATTGCCATCAGGGTCAGCAGCGCGGCGGCGGTAAAAGCGCCCACGGTGTTGTAATCCTGATGCAGTAATTCAACCTGTAAAGGTAAGGTATAGGTTTCGCCGCGAATCGAGCCGGACACTACCGATACCGCACCAAATTCGCCGATGGCGCGCGCGTTGGTCAGCACCACGCCGTACAGCAGCGCCCAGCGGATATTTGGCAGCGTCACGCGGCGGAACATCTGCCAGCCAGACGCGCCCAGCAGCACGGCGGCTTCATCTTCGTGGCTGCCCTGGCTCAGCATCACCGGCACCAGCTCGCGCACCACAAACGGACAGGTAACGAAAATCGTCGCCAGCACCATACCCGGCCAGGCAAACATCACCTGGATGTTGTGCGCATCAAGCCAGCCGCCAGCCGGGCCGTTCACGCCCCAGAACAGCAGATACATCAGACCGGCCACCACCGGCGACACGGCAAACGGAATATCAAACAGCGTCAGCAGCAGCTGGCGACCGGGGAAAGTGAAGCGCGTCACCAGCCAGGCCAGCAGCGTGCCGAACACTAGGTTTACCGGCACGGTAATCAGCGCCACCAGCACCGTCAGCCAGATAGCATGCAGCATGTCACCATCCTGCAGGTTGCTAAAAGCCTTGCCGATGCCCTGTCCCAGCGCCTCCCAGAAGATGGAGATCATCGGCACCACCAGCAGGCCAATCGATACCAGCACGCCAATGCCGATCAGCAGCCATTTGCCCCAGTTCACCGGCTGACGCTCGGCATGATTGATCTGTGAAATCTCAGCCATCAGTGACCTCCCAGACGGCGGCCAAAGCGGCTCTGCAGAGTGTTAATCGCAAACAGCAGCAGCAACGATGCCGCGAGGATCACCGAAGCGATGGCGCTGGCGGCCGGATAATCAAACTCCTGCAGGCGAACAAAAATCATCAGCGAGGTCACTTCAGTTTTCCAGGCGATGTTACCGGCGATAAAGATCACCGCGCCAAATTCACCGAGGCTGCGGGTAAACGACAGCGCGGTCCCGGCCAGCAGCGCCGGCGCGACTTCCGGCAGCACCACGCGCCGGAAACTCTGCCACGGCGTGGCACCGAGGGTTTCCGCCGCTTCCTCATACTCCGGGCCTAACTCTTCCAGCACCGGCTGCACGGTACGCACCACAAACGGAATGCTGGTGAACGCCATCGCCACCGCGATACCGAGCCAGGTGTAAGACACTTTGATATCAAAATGCGCCAGCCACTGACCGTACCAGCCGTTAACCGAAAACAGTCCGGCCAGCGTCAGGCCGGCCACCGCCGTCGGCAGCGCAAACGGCAGGTCCATCAGGCCATCCAGCAGCGTACGGCCGGGAAAGCGATAGCGGGTCAGAATCCACGCCATCAGCATGCCAAACACCGCGTTAAACAGCGAGGCCACGCCCGCTGACAGCAGCGTGACTTTATACGCCGCCACCAGTTGCGGATTGCTGATCACCTGCCAGTACTGCGCCAGCGTCATCTGCGACAACTGCATGATCAGCGCGCTGATCGGCAGCAGCAGAATCAGGCAGGTAAACAGCAGGCTGGTGCCGAGGCTGAGACCAAAACCGGGCAGAACGCGTTTCTGTGCAGAAGCCAACATCAGCCGCGCCCCGCTGCCAGTAATTTATCCAGCTCACCGCCGCTGGCGAAGTGGGTTTTCATCACCTGCGGCCAGCCGCCAAACGCGTCATTAACATTGAACAGCGCAGTCTGCGGGAAGCGATCTTTCTGCTCCGCCATCAGCTGCGGGTTATTCACGCGATAGTAAAAGCCGGTGATGATTTTCTGCGCCTGCGGCGTGTAGAGGTAGTTAAGATAGGCTTTCGCCGCTTCCGCCGTGCCGTTGTGTTCGACGTTCTTATCGACCCACGCGACCGGGAATTCAGCGAGGATGTTGGTTTTCGGCACAATCACTTCGTATTGGTCTTTACCGTACTGATTACGGATATTGTTCACTTCCGATTCAAAGCTGATCAGCACATCGCCCAGCCCGCGCTCGGCAAAGGTGGTAGTGGCACCACGGCCGCCGGTATCAAACACTTCAACGTTTTTCAGGAACCTGGTCATAAACGCTTCAGTTTTGGCCTGATCTTTGCCGTCCGCCTGGTCGGCAGCGCCCCACGCGGCCAGATAGGTGTAACGGCCGTTACCGGAGGTTTTCGGATTCGGGAAAATCAGTTTCACGTTATCGCGCGCCAGATCGGCCCAGTCGTGAATCTGCTTTGGATTCCCCTTGCGCACCAGGAACGCCATGGTGGAATAAAACGGTGAGCTGCTGTTGGGCAGACGGCTCTGCCAGTCGGCCGGGATCAGGTTGCCTTTGTCGTGCAGCACCTGCACATCGGTCACCTGATTATAGGTCACGACATCGGCACGCAGCCCCTGCAGAATGGCCAGCGCCTGTTTTGAGGAACCCGCATGTGACTGTTTAATGGTCAGCTTGTCGTCAGGGTGAGCCGCATCCCACTGCTGTTCAAACGGCGCATTCAGGGCAACAAACAGTTCACGTGACACATCGTAAGAGCTATTGAGCAGCTCTGTTGCCTGTGCCGCGCCCGCTAAACTCAGCGACAGCGCTATACCGCCAAGCCATTTTTTCGAAACCGAACGTGTCATGCTGCACCCTGAGAAATGGAGTTCGAGCCTATGCCATTAGATGCTGTCAGTGTATTTATAACTCTGGCGAAAGCTGTAACGGTTTTATATATCGTTTAGGGATTTCAAAGTCTAAAAAGGCATAAGCCAGCGGCAGAGTTTATGCGCAGGGCGGGATTAACTGAGCCGCGTCAAGCGGAGATGTGGTGCGCACGGCGGCGCACCGGTAAAACGCTGGGAATTAACGTGACAGCGCCTGCAGCGCCGTCAGCGAAGGGGCAAAGAAGTAGCTGCCGCTCACCGGTTTGGTGAACCGTAACATGGCATCCATCTTGCCGTCGCGCTCGCCAAACATGCTCAGCAGCTGCTGCTCAATGTTATATAGGCGATGACAGTACGAAATAAAATAGAGACCGTGGCGACCGCTGGCGGTGCCGTACGGCAGGCTCTGGCGCAGAATCTTCAGGCCTTTGCCCGCTTCTTTCAAATCCACGCGGCTCAGGTGCGACGTCGCCAGCCGCTGATCGCCCGGCAGCTCTTCATTGTCCTGTTTGGTGCGGCCAATAATCGCTTCCTGCTTATCAATCGCCAGCCGGTTGAACTGCGGCAGGTTGTGCTCCCAGCGCTGGGTAAACACATAGCTGCCGCCGGCATCCGCGCCATCAGCAATGATCGCCACCTGCTGGCGCGCCTCGCCCTGCGGGTTTTCGGTGCCATCAACAAAACCGGAAAGATCGCGATCTTCGACCCAGCGGAAACCGTGCGTCTCTTCTTCAATGGCGACCGCGCCGGCAAACGCCGTCAGCGCCGCCTGCGCCAGCGAAAAGTTCACGTCGTGACGCAGCGACTGAATATGGATCAACAGATCGCGCTGGGTCGCCGGTGCCGCACCTTTGCCGAGCGGCGTGAAAGCTTTGAGTTCGGGAGCTGAGTCGGTGCCCTGCAGATCGCGCCACAGCGCATCACCAAAGGCGATGACCGCACCAAGACCGGCGTCCGGGAATTGCTGCTGTAGCGCAGCCAGCTGTTGCAGAAAGGCGTGGCAACCCTGACGCAGCGCAGCGAGGTCGCCCGTGGCGCGGGCTTCCAGCCAAATGGCGAAACGGCGGTGCTCCAGCAGGATCCCGCTCTGAAACTGAGACATGACAATGCTCTCCGGCATAAAAGTTAACGGCGTTTTTTCGCCGGTATCATACCGGAAAGCCCTGCGCAGAAGATGCGTTAACGCAATTTTTTCGCCAGTTAACGCTGCCAGACGATCTTACTGATTTTCCAGCTTTTTAACGTATCATCTGACGGCATCAGCCCGGTCGGACCGTGCCACTCGCCGCTGTAGATATAGGCGATATGCTGACTACCCGGCGCGCGGCACTCAACATCGCGCACATCCAGCCCGGCAACCATTTTGCAGTTATCAAACGCTTTGCTGAATTTATCGCTGAACGCATCACCGATTTTACTGCCGTCGGCGCTGCGTGCGTCGCTATCGAGCACTTCAATGCGCTCGACGCTGTGCTGGCCATTAATCACCAGCTTAACCTTACCGTCATCCAGCGCCTGCCAGAAATCCACCACCTGCCCGTTCTGCGTGCGCATACCCTGACGCAGCTGATAATCATTGTTCAGCGCGGCGCTAATGGCGGACTCCGACATTGCCGTGTTGCTGTTCAGCCCGGCGACGCCCTGCTCGGTGACGGTGAGCGAACTGCCAAACCAGCTGAACGGATTGAGCGACGACCAGTGATAGCTGAGCGGATTGTACCAGTGACTTTCGCTGGTGCTGGCAGGGGAAGAGGAACCGGAACTGGCGCAACCGGCCAGCACCAGGGCGCTGACCAGCAGGGCGGGACGAACAACTTTCATGCAAACTCCTTTCTTTTGTGCCGACTGGCGTGCCTGTTGGAGTCGCAAACCGGCAAAAAGTTTATTCGCTGTTGCTGCATGGCGGGCAGAAACCCGGCCGCGCGACGCGTGGAATCAGTATTCACGGTCTTCAATCAGGCGTTTGCCCAGCAGCAGTGAGTCGACCGGCTCGTAATCCAGCTTCTCGTAGAAAGCCACCACCTGATCGTTCTCTTCGCGCACCATCAGATGGATTTTCGGGCAGCCGCGCGCAATCAGCTTTTTCTCCAGCCGGTTCATCAGCGCATTGGCAAATCCCCGGCCCTGATAATCAGGGTGCACCGCCAGATAGTAGGCGGAGCCGCGATGGCCATCGTAGCCGCCCATCAGCGTGCCCACGACCTCGCCGCCTACCTCAGCCACCAGAAACAGCTCCGGGTCATGGTTCATTTTGCGTTCGATGTCGAGTTCCGGATCGTTCCACGGCCGTAACAGATCGCAACGCTCCCAGAGCGTAATGACTTCTTCAAAATCTTCCTGGCGGAAGGAGCGGATTTCCATCGGCGTTACCCTGCAATGAGGCACAATTCGCTGATTATCACGCATTCTTTGCCAGGCGCAACCCTCGCAGGGCGCAACGGCTGAAAAAAACGGCTAAATAGCGATTCGCGGCCTGAAATACAAAGTAATGTCCTGAAATGGTTCGGCAGTCGCCGCCGGACGGCGCTTAGGCTATAACACGGGGCAGGTTTACTCTCAGGGACATGTTAATGAACAAGATTTCACTGTTGCGGCGCCTGACCAATCGCCGCCAGCTGATCCTCTCCGGCCTGGCGCTGGCGGTGCTGTCGCCGCGCGCGGTCCAGGCGCAGGAAACGCGCGCGGCAGTGCCCGTCAGCGCACGTCATACGCCGCCGAAACCGGCCACCAGCGGCAAGCGCATTGTGATGATCGATCCCGGTCACGGCGGCATTGATTCTGGCGCGGTGGGTCAGGAAGGCTCAGAAGAGAAGCACATCGTACTGGAGATCGCCAATACCGTGCGTACGCTGCTGCAGAACCACCCTAAGGTGGAAGTGCGGCTGACGCGCGACAGCGACCACTTCATTCCGCTCTACCAGCGCGTGGAGATTGCGCATCAGCACGGCGCCAACCTGTTTATGTCGATTCACGCCGACGGCTACACCAGCCCGGAAGCCAACGGTGCATCGGTGTTTGCCCTCTCCAATCGCGGTGCCAGCAGCGCCATGGCGCGCTATATGTCACAGCGCGAAAACGACGCCGATAAAGTGGGCGGCGCGGCGGTCCAGGAAAAAGATAATTACCTTAACCAGATCCTGTTCGACCTGGTGCAGACCGATACCATCCGCAACAGCCTGACGCTGGGTAAACACGTGCTGGACCAGATTCGTCCGGTGCATCACCTGCACAGCCAGCACACCGAGCAGGCGGCGTTCGCGGTGCTAAAATCCCCGTCCATTCCGTCGGTGCTGGTGGAAACCTCGTTTATCACCAACCCGCGTGAAGAACAGCTGTTGGGCACCACGGCGTTTCGCCAGAAAATTGCCCGGGCGATTGCCGACGGTATCGTCAATTACTTTGATGAGTACGATCGTCGCCAGGCCTGATAGCGTTTTGTGCTAGAATCGCGGCAAATTTTTGCAATGAGTGAGCCATGAGCAATCCCGATATTTCGCGCGTCAAAGCCTATCTGCTGGCGCTGCAGGATGACATTTGCGCCGGTCTGGCGGCGGAAGACGGCAGCGCCAGCTTTGCCGAAGACACCTGGCAACGCCCCGGCGGCGGCGGCGGACGCAGCCGCGTGCTGCGTAATGGCAAGGTGTTCGAGCAGGCTGGGGTTAATTTCTCCCATGTGTATGGCGAGCAGATGCCCGCGTCAGCCACCGCGCACCGCCCGGAGCTGGCGGGCCGCAGCTTCGAAGCGATGGGCGTGTCGCTGGTGGTACATCCGGAAAATCCGTATGTGCCAACCAGCCACGCCAACGTGCGCTTTTTCATTGCCGAAAAGCCGGGCGCCGATCCGGTCTGGTGGTTTGGTGGCGGTTTCGATCTCACTCCTTACTACGGTTTCACAGAGGATGCCCGGCACTGGCATCAGACTGCGTTCAATCTGTGCCAGCCGTTTGGCGATGACGTCTATGCGCGCTACAAAAAGTGGTGTGACGACTACTTCTACCTGAAACACCGCAACGAGCAGCGCGGCATTGGCGGCCTGTTTTTTGATGATTTGAATACGCCGGATTTTGACCACTGCTTTGATTTCATGCAGGCGGTCGGCAACGGTTTCATGCAGGCCTATCAGCCGATTGTGGCAAAGCGCAAAGAGCTGGCGTGGGGCGAACGCGAGCGTCAGTTCCAGCTTTACCGCCGTGGCCGCTACGTTGAGTTCAATCTGGTGTGGGATCGCGGCACGCTGTTCGGTCTGCAGACCGGCGGTCGCACCGAATCGATTCTGATGTCGATGCCGCCGCTGGTGCGCTGGGAATATGATTATCAACCCGCCGACGACTCCCCGGAAGCCGCGCTGACCCGCGATTTCCTGCCGGTGCAGGATTGGCTGGGGCTGGAAAAATAAGCCAGGTGCGCATTCATGCGCACCCTGCGAAATAACCCGATAAAACGCGCCCCCGTGGGGTCGCCCTGCCGCTCACAACGGCTCGGTCTGCGCTTCCACCACCGCCAGCGCCACCATGTTAACAATGCGCCGCACCGAGGCGATGCGCGTCAGCACATGCACCGGCTTGCGGATGCCCATCAGCACCGGCCCCACCGTCACCCCTTCCGAACAGGACACGCGCAGCAGGTTGTAGCTGATGCGTGCGGCCTCAACGTTCGGCATGATCAGCAGATTGGCGGTACCTTTCAGCGGGCTGTCCGGCATCAGCTCGCGACGAATACTCTCCACCAGCGCTGCATCGCCGTGCATCTCGCCGTCAATCTCCAGTTCCGGCGCTCGCTGCTGAATCAGCGCCAGCGCCTCGCGCATCTTCCGCGCGCCGGGTGCGTTCGAAGTGCCGAAACTGGAGTGCGACAGCAGCGCCACGCGCGGCTCGATGCCGAAACGCCGCACGGTTTCTGCCGCCAGCAGCGTGATATCCGCCAGCTGCTCAGCGCTGGGATCCTCATTCACATAGGTATCGGCAATAAATGTGTTGCCGCTCGGCAGCAGCAGCGCGTTCATCGCCCCGGCGACCTTGACGTCATCGCGGAAGCCAAACACCTTCTCCACCACGTCATAATGTTCGCGGTAGTCGCCGATGGTGCCGCAAATCATCGCGTCCGCTTCGCCGCGATGCACCATGATGGCGCCGATCAGCGTGGGATTGCCAATCACCGCGCGCTGGGCGGTTTCCGGCGTAACGCCGCGCCGCTTCATCAGCTGATAATATTCATTCCAGTACGCCTTAAAGCGCGGATCGGACTCGTTGTTCACGATCTCAAAATCACGCCCGGCCTCGATTTTCAGCCCCTGCTTCTGCAAACGCATGGCAATCACGTTGGGACGGCCAATCAGGATCGGCTTCGCCAGCCCGAGCGACACCAGCTCCTGAGTGGCGTGCAGCACCCGCACCTCTTCACCTTCCGCCAGCACTACGCGCTGCGGCGCTTTGCGCGCCTGTGAGAAGATCGGCTTCATGAACAGATTGGTTTTATACACGAACTCGGTGAGCTGCTCGCGGTAGGCGTCAAAGTCAGCAATCGGTCGCGTCGCCACGCCGGAATCCATCGCCGCTCTGGCGACGGCCGGGGCTATCTGCACAATCAAACGCGGATCGAACGGTTTGGGAATCAGGTATTCCGGGCCAAAGCTCAGATCCTGATCGTCGTAAGCGGACGCTACCACGTCGCTCTGTTCCGCCTGCGCCAGAGCGGCAATCGCATGTACCGCCGCCAGCTTCATCTCTTCGTTGATGGCGGTGGCACCGACGTCCAGCGCGCCGCGGAAGATGAACGGGAAGCACAGCACGTTATTCACCTGATTGGGGAAATCCGAGCGCCCGGTACAGATAATCGCATCCGGCCGAACCTGCTTCGCCAGCGGTGGCATGATCTCCGGCTCCGGATTGGCCAGCGCCAGAATCAGCGGATTTGGCGCCATCTTCTGCACCATCTCTGGCGTCAGCGCTTTCGGACCGGAGCAGCCGAGGAAAATATCCGCGCCGCCAATTACCTCATCCAGCGTGCGCGCCCCGCTATCCTCCACGGCATAGGCGGCTTTGGTCGGCGTCATGTCCGCTTCGCGATCGCGGTAAATCACCCCTTTTGAATCACACACCACGATATTTTTCTGCTGCATGCCAAGCGCCACCAGCAGATTGAGGCAGGCAATGGCCGACGCGCCAGCGCCCGACACCACCAGCCGCACGTCGGCAATCGCCTTATGCACGATGCTCAGGCCGTTAAGCACTGCCGCGGTACAGATGATGGCGGTGCCGTGCTGATCGTCATGAAACACCGGAATCTGCATGCGCTGCCGCAGCTGCTGCTCAATGTAAAAACACTCCGGCGCTTTAATGTCCTCAAGGTTGATGCCGCCGAACGTCGGTTCCAGCGCGGCGATCACCTCAATCAGCTTATCCGGGTCGTGCTCGTCGATTTCGATGTCGAACACATCAATGCCGGCAAACTTTTTGAACAGCACGCCCTTGCCTTCCATCACTGGCTTGCCGGCCAGCGCGCCAATATTACCGAGCCCCAGCACCGCCGTGCCGTTGGAAATCACCGCCACCAGATTGCCGCGCGCGGTGTATTTGTGCGCGGCCAGCGGATCGGCGGCAATTTCCAGACAGGGTGCCGCCACACCGGGGGAATAGGCCAGTGCCAGATCGCGCTGCGTCGCCAGCGGCTTAGTGGGTGACACCTGAATTTTTCCGGGGGTGGGATATTGGTGAAAATCGAGCGCGCTTTGCTTGAGTTGATCGTCCATCAGACATCCTTTTGCACGGCTGAAAAGCCCTCAGTATAAGAACGCGCGGCGCAAAAGAGGGTGAAGGCGCTCAAAGAACGCACAGTCGCCAGGGCACGGATTGCCACGGCTTCGCCTGCGGCTTTGGGACAGCCTGCTATGCTTAAGGGTGGCAAAACGCTGAGCTGAACCGATCAGGCAGGCCTGACTATCAGAAACGCGCCCCGACGTCACAATCAGAGAAAACGCATTTTCTTCATCCGGCGTCTGTTGCACTGTGTGGAACCTCCCTTCCCCGATAAGGGCGCACCTAAGACGATGACTGCCCGGGTGCCTGTTTTGCCCACATTATTGCTAATCAAGGAGTTAAGCGATGAACCAGCTAGATGCATTAAAACAGTTCACCACCGTGGTGGCGGACAGCGGCGATATCGAATCCATTCGCCATTACCATCCGGAAGATGCCACCACTAACCCATCCCTGATCCTCAAAGCTGCCGGCCTCGACGCTTACAAACACCTGATTGATGACGCCATTGAGTACGCGAAAAAACAGGGCGGCAGCAAAGAGACGCAAATCATCAACGCCAGCGATAAAGTGGCGATCAACCTCGGTATGGAAATTCTGAAAAGCGTACCGGGCCGTGTTTCGACCGAAGTGGATGCGCGCCTCTCTTTCGATCGTGGCATGTGTGTGACCAAAGCGGAGAAACTGGTCCGCCTGTATGAAGAGAACGGCATCGACCGCTCACGTATTCTGATCAAACTGGCGTCCACCTGGGAAGGCATCAAAGCGGCGGAAGAGCTGGAGAAGAACGGCATCAACTGTAACCTGACGCTGCTGTTCTCCTTCGCCCAGGCGCGCGCCTGTGCCGAAGCCGGCGTGTTCCTGATTTCGCCATTTGTCGGCCGAATCTACGACTGGTACAACACGCGCAAACCGCTCGACCCGTATGTGGTCGACGAAGACCCGGGCGTTAAATCGGTGCGTCGTATTTACGACTACTACAAAAAGCACCGTTACAACACCGTCATCATGGGTGCCAGCTTCCGTAAAGTGGAGCAGATTGTGGCGCTGGCCGGCTGCGATCGCCTGACCATCTCCCCGAACCTGCTGGAAGAGCTGGCCAATAGCGAAGCACCGGTGGAGCGCAAACTGGAGCCATCAACCGAGGGCTTCCACCAGCCGGCACCGCTCTCCGAAGCGGAGTTCCGCTGGGAGCATAACCAGGATGCGATGGCCGTGGAGAAACTGTCCGACGGTATCCGCCAGTTTGCCGTCGACCAGCAGAAGCTGGAAGACGTGCTGGCCGCCCGCCTGTAATCCTGAACTCACCTTCTGCCGGACGGGTCGCGGCCCGTCCGCTTTTGCCCAATCACAAGGGAGAACCCTATGTCTTCACGCAGAGAGTTGGCTAACGCGATCCGCGCCCTGAGCATGGATGCGGTACAGAAAGCAAATTCCGGCCACCCAGGTATGCCGATGGGCATGGCTGATATCGCCGAAGTGCTGTGGCGCGACTTCCTGAAGCACAACCCGACCAACCCGGCCTGGGCGGATCGCGATCGCTTCATTCTGTCTAACGGGCACGGCTCGATGCTGCTGTATAGCCTGCTGCATCTCACCGGCTATGATCTGCCGCTGGAAGAGCTGAAAAACTTCCGCCAGCTGCACTCAAAAACGCCGGGCCACCCGGAAATTGGTTACACGCCGGGCGTTGAAACCACCACCGGCCCGCTCGGCCAGGGGCTGGCCAACGCTGTCGGTCTGGCGATTGCCGAGCGCACGCTGGCGGCCCAGTTCAACCAGCCGGGCCACGATATCGTCGATCACTTTACCTATGTATTTATGGGTGACGGCTGTCTGATGGAAGGCATCTCGCACGAAGTCTGTTCGCTGGCCGGCACGCTGGGCCTTGGCAAACTGATTGGCTTCTACGATCACAACGGTATCTCCATCGACGGCGAAACCGAAGGCTGGTTTACCGACGACACCCACAAGCGTTTTGAAGCTTATAACTGGCACGTGGTGGGCAGCGCCGAAGGCATCGACGGCCACGATCCGGATGCCATCGCGGCGGCCATCAAAGAAGCGCAAAGCGTCACCGACAAGCCTTCGCTGATCATCTGCCGCACGGTGATCGGCTTTGGCTCGCCAAACAAAGCCGGCAAAGAGGAGTCGCACGGGGCCGCGCTGGGCGAAGAAGAAGTGGCGCTGACGCGTAAACAGCTCGGCTGGAACTACGGTCCGTTCGAAATCCCGCAGGATATTTATCAGCAGTGGGATGCCAGAGAAGCCGGGGCCGCGCAGGAGAAATCCTGGGAAGAGAAGTTCACGGCTTATCAGCAGGCGCATCCGCAGCTGGCGGACGAATTCAGCCGCCGCCTGAAGGGCGAAATGCCGGCGGAATGGGAAAACAAAACCAGCCAGTTCATTCGCGATCTGCAGGCTAACCCGCAGAAAATCGCCAGCCGCAAAGCCTCACAGAACACGCTGGAAGCTTTCGGTAAACTGCTGCCGGAGTTCCTCGGCGGTTCCGCCGACCTCGCGCCCAGCAACCTCACCATCTGGTCCGGCTCGAAGCCGATCAAAGAGGATCACGCCGGTAACTACATTCATTACGGCGTACGCGAATTTGGCATGACGGCGATTGCCAACGGTATCGCGCATCACGGTGGCTTTGTGCCTTATACCGCCACCTTCCTGATGTTCGTCGAATACGCGCGTAACGCAGCGCGCATGGCCGCCCTGATGAAAGCGCGCCAGATTATGGTCTACACCCACGACTCAATTGGTCTGGGCGAAGATGGCCCGACGCACCAGCCGGTTGAACAGCTGGCCAGCCTGCGCGTGACGCCAAACTTCAGCACCTGGCGACCGTGCGATCAGGTCGAGACCGCCGTGGCGTGGAAAGCGGCGATTGAGCGCCATCACGGTCCGACCGCGCTGATTCTGTCGCGTCAGAACCTGCTGCAGCCGGAGCGCAGCGCGCAACAGGTAGAGAACATCGCGCGCGGTGGCTACATCCTCAAGGATTGTGACGGCACGCCGGACGTTATCCTGATTGCCACCGGTTCCGAAGTGGAGATCACGCTGGGCGCCGAAGCGAAACTCAGCGCCGACGGCCATAAGGTGCGCGTGGTGTCGCTGCCGAGCACTGACGTGTTTGATAAACAGGACGTGGCCTATCGTGAATCGGTGCTGCCTTCCACCGTGCGCGCGCGCGTGGCGGTTGAAGCCGGTATTGCCGACTACTGGTACAAATACGTCGGTATCGACGGCAAAATTGTCGGCATGACCACCTTCGGCGAATCGGCGCCAGCCGGCAAGCTGTTCCCGGCCTTTGGCTTTACCGTCGAGAACGTGGTGAGCCACGCCGAATCGCTGCTTAAACCTGCCTGAGTGTCTGGCCCTTTCCCGCTGCCGGGAGAGGGCCGTTTTATTTCACAGCCTGATACAGAAAAAAATCCGCCCCGCCCCCTTCCCGCTTTGCGCAAACTGATTACTATAGGTTTTCCTCCGATTCCTATAGCGGACGCTTTCCCGTTGAAAAAACGTACTCCTTTTTTACTGGCCTTAATGGTTGCCGTGCTGCCCTTTACCAGCGCGGCGCAGGTATCGCCCGATCCGCTGCTGGCCTCGCAGATTGTTGATCGCTATGCCGAGCATATTTTCTATGGCAGCGGTGCAACCGGCATGGCGCTGGTGGCAATTGACGGTAACCAGCGCGTGTTCGCCAGCTTTGGCGAAACCCGTCCCGGCAATAATGTGCGCCCACAGCAGGACTCACTGATCCGTATCGCCTCGCTGAGCAAACTGATGACCAGCGAAGTGATGGTGAAGATGGCCGAGCGCGGCCAGATTCGCCTTGACGATCCGCTGAGCAAATACGCGCCGCCGGGCGCCCGCGTACCGACTTACAACGGCCAGCCGATTCGGCTGATCAATCTCGCCACCCACACCAGCAGCCTGCCGCGCGAGCAGCCGGGCGGCAAACCGCATCGTCCGGTGTTTGTCTGGCCAACCAAAGCGGATCGCTGGCAGTGGCTGCGCGGTGCGCAGCTAAAAGCCGCGCCGGGCACGCAGGCGGCTTACTCCAACCTCGCCTTCGATCTGCTGGGCGACGCGCTGGCCAAAGCCGCCGGTATGCCTTATCCGGCCCTGCTGCAGCAGCTGGTGACGCGTCCGCTCGGCATGAAGGACACCACCTTCACGCCATCACCGGACCAGTGTCAGCGCCTGATGATTGCCGAAAAAGGGGCCAGCCCGTGCAATAACACGCTGGCAGCCATCGGCAGCGGCGGCGTGTATTCCACGCCGGACGATATGGGACGCTGGATGCAGCAGTTCCTCAACTCGGCGGTGAATCACCGCACGCCGCAGATCGATCGGCTGCAAACGCTGATTTATCGCCGCGACCAGCTGACCAAAGTGGAAGGCATGGACGTGCCAGGACGCGCCGACGCGCTGGGCATGGGCTGGGTTTACATGGCACCGAAGGCGGGCCATCCGGGCATCATTCAGAAAACCGGCGGCGGCGGCGGCTTCATCACCTACATGGCGATGGTGCCACAGCACAACGTCGGCGTATTTGTGGTCGTAACGCGCTCGCCGCTGACCCGCTTCACCCCGATGAGCGATGGCGTCAACAACATGCTGGCTGAGCTGGTGGGCAACCAGACGGGCTCACCGATGATGATCGGCAATATTCGCTAAGTCTTTGATAATTAGTTGTAGCAAGAGTGAGAAATAGCGAGCAGTTACTGCGAACCCTCCCCTAAATCATTCGTGCTGCAGGAAGGCGGCAACTGAATGAATCCCCGGGAGCTTACATCAGTAAGTGACCGGGGTGAAAGAAGGCGGCCAACGCCCCTGCAGTGCGAAGGATGACGGGGATTACTGAGTGACCCAGAGGGTGGGCCAGTCATCACTACTATGCCAGGCATCACAAGTCTTCTCCTCCGCATACTCCGCCAGTACGAAAGCATTACCATCAAACTGCCAGCGTGTGGCCACACCGCAGTCGCCCAGACCGCGCCCTTTACTGAAGGTATACAGCTGGCCGTTACTGGCATCGAACTCGGCGTTCACCAGCTCCAGCTGATTATCAGTGCGCGACGGTGGGGTAAACGGCAGGTTGAGCGTGATGCCGCGCGATACATACGGCTGGCTGCGCGTGACTTCAAACGCCAGATCGATCACATTGTAGGCCCCGGTTTCGCAGCTTATCAGCAGCAGCGCTTTGCTGTCGGTGAGTGGCGCAACGCTGACTTCCCGCCGCAGCGGATCGAGCGAGCAGTTATCGGTATTGACGCGCCAGGTTCCGTAATCGATCAGGCCGGTGGTTTCCTGCTGCGTCAGCGGCGCGGGTGCGGGCAGCGCTGCCGGCAGCTGCGGAATTGAGGGCGGCGGTGGCACATCCCACTGCACGCGATCACCGCGCTTTACCCAGGCGCTGGCACCGTTAACCCGCCCCTGCACGTCATCCATCAGCAGCAGCGCCGCTTTCATACCGCGCAGCGGAATACTGGCGCTGGCTTTATAGGTGAGCTGTAAATTGCTGGCATCCAGCGTCTGGGCGAGAAATTCGTCGATGGCGATGGCGTTGCTGGTGGCCAGATGATGCGGCTCCACCGTCCAGTGTTTGAGGTCCGGATTGAGGCGGCGCTGGTCGAGCAGCAGGTTGTCTTTAAGCGCCGCGCCCGGCAATGCACCGCTATAGGCGCTGCCGTAATCAATGCGCAGCAGCGGCCGATCGTTGACCCCGGCGTGACGCGAAATCGTCATCACCAGGCCATTATCGCCAGGAAAACTGCGTGCCACGCAGAACGCCGCGTTGTTGCAGGTGATCTGCCAGTCGGAAAACGACTTTTGCAGCGGCTCGGCCTGTACGCTGGCGATCAGCAGAAAGGGCAATAAAAGCAGCGACTTCATCCAATACGACATGAAAAAAAACGATCCCCGATTCCTGGAAAGAAAATGATAGCGCAATGCATGCGCGGTCATCAGGCCGAAACTGTGAAGTGGCCTGAAAAGCGAAGTTAACTGCTGAAAAAGCCGTCGCCTTATGGGCGATCTGTGTGGAATAGCGCAACAGCTCCATCATCCGGTGCGGCTGATTTCTGCTCAATCGGATTCGTCGGACAATTTTTACCCCCTTCACAAAACGGTCAAATACACACAAACGGTCATAAGCGGTCATGCTATGGTGCTGGCAGAGCGTTAACGCTGTGCACGGCCTCTCTCATTCCCTCGCGTAATAACGCGCATTTATGTGAATGCGATCACTCAAATTTGAAATAAAGAGATCTCATTTACATAAAAAATTCAATGAAAATCACCTTAATGTCGCCGGGCCAGTTGGTCGCTGCGGACTCGTGCCCAGCCCACATTTTCACATTCCGGCATCCAGTAATTTATAGCCATCGGAGGGAAGTCATGTTGCCGATTGAAAGACAGCAGCGAATTATTGACGAGCTTAATTTAAATGGTCGGGTCATTGTCGCTGAATTAGTCACGCTGTGTCAGGTTTCGCAGGAAACCATTCGTCGTGATTTAACGCAGCTGGAGAAACGTGGCGTATTACAGCGCAGTCACGGTGGTGCAGTACCAGCCAAACGACAGGCCGCCAACATTCAGGGAAATACACGCGGTATTAACGAGTATGAATTATCTTTTCGCCAGCGCATGAATGAAAACGTCGAGGCCAAGATGGCAATAGCCAAACGGGCACTCGATTTTATCAGCCCCGGTGATTGTTTATTACTCGACAGTAGTACCACCTGCTGGTATCTGGCACGACAGCTACCGGATATTGAATTAACGGTGTTAACAAATTCTATCAGAATCATCCAGACCCTTGCAGCGCGCGGCAGTATCCGCACCATCTGCCTGGGCGGAGAATATTCTGACCGTTATGAAGATTTCCACGGCGTCGTCGCAGAGCAGCCGCTACGGGAATTTCAGATCAATAAGATCTTTTTTTCCTGCAGCAGTTTGGGCAATGACGGTTATTTACGCGAAGGTAACGAAAACAACGCACATTTAAAACAGCAAATGTTGTTAGCGGCAGAAAGAAAACATCTGCTGCTGGACGGCAGTAAATTTCTGCGCCCCTCATTCGCGCGTATTTGTCATTACCGCGATGTGGATTTTCTCATCACTGACCAATTAAAAGACAAAGAGCTGGAACAAGAACTGGCGTGGAACGGCGTCAATATTATTGATTGCTCGCAACGCAGCCATTCGATGCAGCTAATAAAAAATTAATCCGGAGTCTTTATGAAAAAACATCTTATCGCCTGTTCTCTGCTTGCCCTGTTTGCCGCCGCTGGCGCGCAGGCCGCTGACAAAATCCGCATGGGCATCGTGGTAAAAATTGGCGGTATTCCGTGGTTCAACGCCATGGAAGCGGGCATCAAAAGTGAAGCGGCAAAACGCGGCATCGACGCGTGGATGGTCGGGCCAACCGCCGCTGACCCGGCGCTGCAGGTGCGCGCGATTGAAGATTTGATTGCGCAGAAGGTCGATATCATCGGCGTGGTGCCAAACGACCCGAAAGTGCTTGAGCCAGTGCTGAAGCGCGCGCGGGAAGCCGGGATCATGGTGATTACTCACGAATCGCCCGGCCAGAAAGACGCCAACTGGGATTTCGAGCTGGTCGATGCGCCGACCCACGGCATCAACCATATGAAAGCGCTGGCGAAATGCATGCATGAAGAAGGCAAATACGCCATGTATGTCGGCAGCCTGACGGTGCCACTGCATCAGGAGTGGACCGACGCCGCGCTCAACTACCAGAAACAGCACTATCCGAAGATGCAGCTGGTGACCGACAAGTTCGGCGTCGGCGAATCGCTGGATGACTCCATCCGCACCACTAACGAGCTGATGTCTAAGTACCCGGATCTGAAAGGCATTATGGCCTTTGGTTCTCAGGGACCGATTGGCGCCGGCCGCGCGGTCATGAACCGCAACAAGATCGATCAGGTGTGCGTCATCGGTGCCTTCAGCCCGGGCCAGGGCGCGTCGCTGGTACAGCGCGGTGCTATCAAAGGCGGTTATATCTGGAATCCGCAGACCGCCGGTGAAGTATTTGTGCGTATCGCCGACATGATGGAGAAAAAAGAGCCGATCACCGACGGCATGACCATTGAAGGGCTGGGCAAAGTGAAGGTGGATGAGGCGACGCACACCATTCTCGGTAACAACACCGAAAGTCTCGATAAAGAGAACCTGCCAAAACTGGTGAAAATGGGGCTGTAACATGCAAGAGGTCACTCCACAGACGCTGATTGCGCTCGACAACCTGTCGAAAACATTTGGTGGCAACCGCGCACTGAGCGATATCTCGCTGACTCTGCTGGCCGGCGAAGTGCACTGTCTCGCTGGCACCAACGGCTGTGGCAAGAGCACCTTGATTAAAGTCATTTCCGGGGTGCACGCCCCGGACAGTGGCAGCCGCATCACCCTCGGCGACGGTCAGAGTTTCCCGCGTCTGACCACCCGTCAGGCGCGCGACTTCGGTATCCAGGTGATTTACCAGGATCTGTCGCTGTTCCCCAATTTGAGCGTGGCGGAGAACATCGCTTTTGAGCATAACCTCAACGGGTTGCTCGGCTGGCACCGTCAGGCCCGGCTGCGCGACACCGCGCGCGGCATTATTGATGAGCTGAAATTCGATCTCGATCTGAATGAGAAAGTCGCTTCGCTGTCGATTGCCCAGCGCCAGCAGGTGGCGATTTGCCGCGCGCTGGTGGCCGAGGCACGACTGGTGATCATGGATGAACCCACCGCATCGCTGACGCGTACCGAGGTCAATCAGCTGCTGCGCACTGTGCGCTATCTGAAAGACAAAAACATCTGCGTGGTGTTTGTCAGTCACCGGCTGGATGAAGTGCTGGAGATTTCGGATCGCGTAACGGTGATCCGCGACGGCCGCAAGATGGGCTGCTGGCCGGCCAGAGAGATGACGCCGCATCACCTGAGCGAACTGATGACCGGCCTGAAGCTCGACTACCAGTTAAAAGCGCCAACGCGCAACGCCGATCGGGCGATTCTCGAAGTAGAGAAGCTGACGCGCGCCGGTCAGTATCATGACGTCAATTTCAAACTCTACGCCGGTGAAGTGCTGGGCCTGTGCGGCCTGCTCGGCTCCGGCCGCACCGAACTGGCGCTGTCGCTGTTTGGCATGACCAAACCGGACAGCGGCAAAATCTGGCTCGACAGCAAGCCGGTGCGTTTTCGCGGGCACGAAGACGCCATCAAAGCCGGCATCGGCTACGTTTCGGAAGATCGCCTGACGCTCGGCCTGGTGCAGCAGCAGTCGGTGGCCGACAACATGGTGCTGCCGATCCTCGATAAGCTGCAAAACCGTTTCCACCTGATCGACGAATACCGCAAGAACAAGCTGATCCTGCAGTGGATTCAGCAGCTCGGCGTGCGCGTGGCCGATCCTAACCTGGCGATCTCCACCCTGTCCGGCGGCAACCAGCAAAAAATCGTGCTGGCGAAATGGGTGCTGACCCAGCCGCGCATTCTGATCCTCGACTCGCCGACCGTCGGCGTGGATGTCGGTGCCAAGGCCAGCATCTATCAGCTGATCCATGAGCTGGCGAAAGAGGGACTGTCGATCATCCTGATTTCCGACGAAGTGCCGGAGGTCTGGTACAACTGCGACCGCATTCTGCACTTCCGCGACGGCACCATCCATGCCGAATACCAACCCGATACCGTGGCGCAGGAACAGCTGGCGGAGGTGATTAATGCCTGATTTCTCTCGTTTACGTCCGCACTCCAGCCAGGGCTGGCTCGCCTGGGTGCTGCTGGCTTTCATGGTGTTCTTCTCGCTGGCCAGCGATCAGTTCCTGACGGTGCAGAACCTGCTGGATCTGGCGGAAAGCTATGCCGTTACCGGCATTTTCGCCCTCGGCCTGTTTGTGGTGCTGGTGACCGGCGGTATCGATATCTCCTTCGCCGCCGTGGCGTCGGTGGTGCAATACCTGATCGCCTCGCTGTTTGTGCAGTTCCAGTTTGATAACGCGCTGCTCAGCATTCTGCTGGCTATCGTCTGTGGCACGCTATTTGGCGTGATCAACGCCCTGCTGATCACCTCGCTGCGCGTGGTGTCGATCATCATCACCATCAGCATGCAGTCGCTGCTGTTTGGTCTGCTGATGTGGGTTACCGGCGGCAAAAGCCTCTACTCACTGCCGGACTGGTGGATCACCCTGCGCAGCGTGCTGCCGTTTAGCGTACAGGGCAACAGTTTTCAGATTGGCTTACCGCTGGCGATCATGCTGGCGATTGCCGGGCTCACCGCGCTGCTGCTCAACAAAACCAATCTGGGCCGTCAGCTGTATGCGGTGGGCGGCGATGCGGAATCGGCGCGGCGCATTGGCATCCGCGTGGGATTGATTCACGTGTTTGCCTACGGCTGGCTCGGGGCGATGGCGGCGATTGGCGGGCTGGTGCAGGTGTACCGCATGGGTGAAGTAGTGCCGAACGCGCTGGTCGGCGGTGAGCTGGATGTGCTGGCTGCGACGGTGCTGGGCGGTGCCAGCCTGATGGGCGGCAAAGGCACGGTCAGCGGCACGCTGATGGGCGTATTCCTGATCGCCATCCTGAAAAACGGCCTCAATCTGATCGGCGTCTCCAACTACTTCATGAACATTGTGGTCGGCGGCACAATTATGGTGGCGATTGCCGTCACCCACTACAAAAAACGTAAAGAAACCGACGTCAGTTTCGTCTGACGGGAGGAGCCATCATCATGAAATCTCTCTCTGCGCTGCGGCCGGACGGCACCAACATCGGCCTGATGCTGTTGATTGCGCTGGCGCTGGCCACCTTCAGCGTCATGCTGCCGGGCCGCTTTCTCACTGATTCGACCTTTATGAGCATGGCGTTTCAGCTGCCGGAGCTCGGCCTGTTAACGCTGGCGATGTTTATCGCCATCCTCAGCGGCGGCCTGAACCTCGCCATCATCGCCACCGCCAACCTGACGGCGCTGTTCATCGCCTGGACCCTGATGAGCGCCCTGCCGGCTGATGCCGGCACCGGTCAGCAGCTGCTGTGGCTGTTTATCGCCATCGTCGGCGCGATGGTGATTGCCGCCGTGATTGGCGTAATCACCGGCGTGATGGTAACGCGCATCGGCGCGCACCCGATTCTGGTGACGCTGGCCACCATGATGACGCTCAACGGCATCGGCATCTGGCTGACCAAAGGTGCGGCGGTGAGCGGTATGCCGCCGGTGGTGCAGTCGCTCGGCTCAGACACGCTGCTGGGCATGCCGCTGCCGCTGTGGGTATTCCTGGTTGCCGCCGCGCTGCTGGCGCTGTTCCTCGGCAAAACCCGCGCCGGCAAGTGCATCTACATGGGCGGCAGCAACATCAACGCCACCTGGTTCAGCGGCATCAATACCCACCGTATGGTGATGCTGGTGTACGTCATCTCCAGCCTGCTGTGCGTGCTGGCCGGCCTGATTATGATGGCGCGCTTTAACTCGGCGCGCATGGGTTACGGCGATGCCTACCTGCTGCTGACCGTACTGGCCATCATTCTCGGCGGCACCGATCCCAACGGCGGTTTTGGCCGCGTGACCGGCGTAGTGCTGGCGCTGATTGCGCTGCAGGTGCTCTCCACCGGCTTCAACCTGATGAACATCAGCCAGCACGTCAGCCTGGCGATGTGGGGTGCCGTGCTGGTGGTGGTGCTGGCCTTCAAACAACTCAAAGCGCGCTTTAACGATCACCGTGCCGTCAGGCTCAGCAAACTGGCCGCGGCGCTTAATCCTCTGACCGAAAAAAAGGAAGTATGATGCGTATTCAAGTCTCCCCGTCGTTGATGTGTATGAATCTGATGGAGATCAAGCACCAGCTGGCCGTGCTGGACTCCCGCGCTGACTTCCTGCACATCGACATCATGGACGGTCACTACGTTAAAAACATCACCCTGTCGCCGTTCTTTATTGAGCAGATCCGCCCGCATACCCAGGTAGCGATCGATGTGCATCTGATGGTGGAAGAGCCGACCGACTTTATTGAAGCGGTGGCCAATGCCGGCGCCGATTACATTTGCCCGCACGCTGAAACCATCAACCGCGATGCGTTCCGCGTTATCAACCTGATTCGCAGCTACGGCAAAAAAGTGGGCGTGGTGCTCAACCCGGCCACGCCGGTCTCCTTTATCCATCATTACATTCATCTGCTGGATAAAATCACCGTGATGACGGTGGATCCTGGCTATGCCGGTCAGCCGTTTATCCCGGAGATGGTGCAGAAGGTGCAGGAGCTGAAGGCGCTGAAACAGGCGCACGGCCACCGCTACCTGATTGAGATTGACGGTTCCTGTAATACGCGCACTTACAACACGCTGGTCGGTGCCGGTGCCGAAGTGCTGATTGTCGGCACCTCCGGCTTGTTTAACATTCACGAAGATCTCGCCACCGCGTGGAACATGATGCGTGAGAGCATTGATGAAGCGCAGGGCCTGGCGCAGGTGTCGGCATGACAACACGCTGGCTCGGTATCGACATTGGCGGCACCGGCACTCGTCTGCAGTTGATGGAGGCGGGCCGCGTCTGGAGCAGCTTTCGTAAAGTGCCCACCGCCAGCTGGGCGCAGCAGCCCGATGCGCTGGCCGCACTCGGGCAGCTGATTGCGGAAACGCTGGAGCAGCAGCCGGTCAGCGGTGTGATGCTCGGCCTGCCGGGCATTCTCAGCCGCGATCGCCAGCAGGTGATTTCACTGCCGTTCATTCAGGCGCTCGATCATCAGCCGGTAGCGGCGCTGCTGAGTGAACGACTGGGCGTGCCGGTGGCGATGGATAAAGATGTTAACCATCTGATGTTGTGGGATTTAATGCAGCTGGAGCAGCTGCCGGAAAATGCGGTAGGTCTGTATCCTGGCACCGGCATGGGCAACAGCCTGTGGATCAACGGCCGCTTCTACCATGGTCAGCATGGCGGAGCTGGTGAACTCGGCCACGTGCCGGTGGCCGGTAACGCGCTGCCCTGCCCGTGCGGCAACCACGGCTGCGCGGAAACCGTGACCTCCGGCCACTGGTTGAGCCACTGGGCGCAGGCCAATGCGGCGCAAACGCCGATGTCGGCGCTGTTTACCCATCATGGTTCTGACCCGGCGCTGCAGGCGTTTGTGCAGCGGCTGGCGCAGCTGATCGCCACCGAGATGAACATTCTCGATCCGGAGTACCTGATTCTGGGCGGCGGCGTGCTGGCGATGGCAGATTTCCCGCTGGCGCAGCTGCGCAGCCAGATTCAGCAGCATTTACGGCCGCCGGCCACGCGGGATGGTTTGAAAATCATCTTCAGTCAATCCACCGATCACACCGGCTGTCGCGGCGCCTGCCTCGCCGCAGAACGGTTGTTCAGGAGCGCGCAATGAAAGGAAAAGTGTGTGTGTTTGGCTCGTTCAACCTCGACGTGGTGGCGGTGATGAACCGTTTCCCCCTGCCGGGCGAATCGCTCACGGCGCACAACAGCATGATGGGGCCCGGCGGCAAAGGGGCCAACCAGGCCACCGCCGCGCTGCGCGCCGGGGCGCGCGTGCACTATATCGGTAAGGTGGGTAATGACGATTTTGGCACCTTTGCCCGCCGCCATCTGGAGAAGACCGGTTTCGATGCCATTACGCTGTTCACCTGTAAAGAGAAACCCACCGGCAACGCGCTGATTTACGTGGCGGGCGATGATGCCGAGAACATGATATCGGTCTATCCCGGCGCAAATACCACCGTGACCGCGGCCGAAGTGACGCGCTGTCAGCCCACCGTGGCTGCCGCCGATATTCTGCTGGTGCAGCTGGAGAACAACCTCAGCGCCATTCAGCGCATGATCGACAACGCGCGTGCCGGCGGCACGTTTGTTATTCTGAATCCGGCACCGTGGCAGAAAGTCAGCGATGCGCTGCTGGCTAAGGTGGATCTGTTAACGCCCAACAGCACCGAAGCGATGCAGCTGAGCGGGATAAAAGTGACCGACTTTGCCAGCGCGCAGCGCGCCGCCGAAGTGCTGCACCGCAAGGGCGCGCGTCAGGTGATTATTACGCTTGGCACCGCGGGCGCCCTGCTTTCCAGCGCGGAGCAGCAGCTGCGTATTCCGCTGTTTCCTGCCCAGCCGCTCGACACCACCGGTGCCGGCGATGCCTTCAACGGTGCGCTGGCGGCGCGCCTGGCGTCCGGCGATGCGTTACCGCAGGCGGCGCTGTTTGCAGCGGCGTTTGCCTCGCTGTGCGTCGAGCGTTCCGGCGCGGCTAATTCCATGCCCTCCTACGCCGAAGCGCTGGCGCGCATCCAGGCTCATCCGGAGTGTGCAGTAACGCCGTTAAATGCTCCGGAAATCACGCACATGGCATAGTGGCGCAATGCATTGCGCCCCGGCATAGGCAGAGTCGGCATTCGTGCCGGCCCTGTGAATTACCGCCGCGGTTATGCCTGCAACCAGCCCATCAGCTGCGCATAGTGCAGTAACATAATGGTTTTGCCGTCGCGAATGCGCCCCTCTTTCACCATCGCCAGCGCCTGAGGAAACGGCAGCTCGAGTACGGTGATCTCTTCATCTTCAACGCCGCCGCCGTCGTTAGCGCGCTGCGCGTCGCTGTATTCAGCGGCGAAAAAGTGCAGCAATTCGGTCACGCCGCCCGGCGACATGAAGGCCTCAAACAGCTTTTCGACCTTACCGACCTGATAGCCGGTCTCTTCCACCGCTTCTTTACGGATGCAATCTTCCGGCGTGTCGTTATCCAGCAGTCCGGCGCAGGTTTCAATCAGCTCACCGCTGGCGTTGTCATTAACATAGGTCGCGATGCGGAACTGACGAATCAGCACCACGCTGTTTTTTTCACGGTTGTAGAGCAGGATGGTGGCGCCGTTGCCGCGATCATAGACTTCACGTTTGTGACGTACCACGTCGCCGTTGCTGCGGGTGAGTTCGTAGGTGTAGTTGCGCAGAATGAAATAATTATCAGACAGCAACTTATCTTTGATGATGTTGATCTTTAACGACATAGCCGCTCCACTGCGTAGCTGAGGGAGCCTGAGATAATAGGCCGAAGCCGCGGGGAAAACTATCTGAATTGTGGAGCAGGTTGCCCGCGATGGCGTGAGGCTGTCAGTTGAGCATTACGCCTCTTCAACGCTCATGATACGTGTCGTAGCGGCGCCATTCAGTGCGCATCCGGGCAGCTGTGCAGTGATTAACTTAGCGCGATAAATCGCGCCGCTACAATATGCGCAGGATGATGGTGCAGAAATAAAATGCCGCACGAATCGTAGCGGCGCAATTTATTGCGCATCCGGGCAGCTGTGCAGTGATTAACTTAGCGCGATAAATCGCGCCGCTACGATGTGTGCAGAATGATGGTGCAGAAATAAAATGCCGCACGAATCGTAGCGGCGCAATTTATTGCTCATCCGGGCAGCTGTGCAGTGATTAACTGAGCGCGATAAATCGCGCCGCTACAATGTGTGCAGGATGAAGGTGCAGAAATAAAATGCCGCACGAATCGTAGCGGCGCAATTTATTGCGCATCCGGGCAGCTGTGCAGTGATTAACTTCGCGCGATAAATCGCGCCGCTACGATGTTGTGTGGTTTGCGGCTGCCTCAACCGGTCGGCACGAAAACCCTGATACCGCACCGGCAGGCGCGGCCAGGGTCGCGATCAAAAACCGTTTGGCTGGTCTTTCATATCCGGTAGATGGTGGGCAATGCCTTTGTGGCAGTCGATACAGGTCTGTCCGTCCTGCACCGCTTTGCTGTGCATTTTGGCGGCGACCGTTTTCTGCGCGGTGAAGTCCATATAATCGAAGTTGTGGCAGTTACGACACTCCTGCGAATTGTTGTTCTTCATCCGGCGCCACTCGTTCTGCGCCAGCTCGATACGCGTCTCTTCAAACTTCTGCGGCGTATCAATCAGGCCAAAGATCTTGGCGTACACCTCTTTACTCGCCTGGATCTTACGAATCATCTTCGGCCCCCACTCGTGCGGCACGTGACAATCCGGGCAGGTGGCGCGTACGCCGCTGCGGTTGTTGTAATGCACCGTCTGCATATATTCCTGATAGACGTTGTTGCGCATTTCGTGACAGCCAATACAGAACTGTTCGCGGTTGGTCATCTCCATCGCGGTGTTAAAACCGCCCCAGAAGATGATGCCACCAGCAAAGCCAAGAATCAGCAGCGTGCCGAGCGCCAGACGGCTGGGGCGTCGCCACCAGCGCCAGATACGTATAAGTTTCTGTTTCATCGCCACCTCACTGCCCAAAGCCGTCAGCCGGCTTAAAGGTGTTTTCCACCACCGGTTTGGCATCGGTCTGCGGCACGTGACACTGCAGGCAGAAGTAGCGACGCGGCGATACCGTGCTGCTCACCACGCCGTCGCGGTCGGTAAAGTGCGTCGGACTGACGCGCGGCGCGCCGGTGGTCAGATAGCTCTGGGTGCCGTGACACTGCAGGCAGCGGTTCACGTTCTTCGTCACCTGGTAGCCCTCCACGCTGTGCGGGATCACCGGCGGCTGATTAACATAGTTCAGCGGCTTACGGCTCTGCTCTTTGGGCTGATGAATGGTGCCCTGCTGCGTTGCCGTCACTTCCGGTGACTGATTGAGATCGACGCCGTTATTAGCGTACACCACGCCGCCCAGCATCAGGGCGGCAACGGTTACAAGAGTGATAAAAGGTTTCATTGCATCCTGCCTCAGATTTTCACCAGCTTAACGGCGCATTTTTTGTAATCGGTCTGCTTCGACAGCGGATCGGTGGCGTCCAGCGTGATGTTGTTGGCCAGCACGCCGGCATCAAAGAACGGCATAAATACCAGCCCCTGCGGCGGCTGATTACGCCCGCGCGTTTCCACGGTGGCGAGGGTTTCGCCACGACGCGACACCACGCGCACCTTCTCACCGCGACGGAAACCGCGATCTTTGGC
Source organism: Pantoea sp. B_9 (assembly GCF_008632015.1). Taxonomy (NCBI): domain Bacteria; kingdom Pseudomonadati; phylum Pseudomonadota; class Gammaproteobacteria; order Enterobacterales; family Erwiniaceae; genus Pantoea; species Pantoea sp. B_9. The sequence continues at coordinate 523,009 of NZ_VWVL01000002.1, forward strand.
GTCCAGCGGATGGATATACAGCAGCGCCTGCGGCACCGCGCGGTGCAGTTCCGGCACGCGGCGCGTCATGGTGCCGGTGTGCCAGTGCTCCAGCACGCGACCGGTGCAGAACCACAGGTCATATTCGGCATCCGGCGCTTCCGCTGGCGGCTCGTACGGCAGGGCAAAAATGGTGGCTTTGCCGTCCGGCTTACCGTAAAAACGTACCCCCTCACCGGCTTTCACGTAGCTGTCGAAACCTTCACGATAGCGCCAGCGCGTCTCTTTGCCGTCCACTACCGGCCAGCGCAGACCGCGCGCCTCGTGATAGGTATCGAACGGTGCGAGATCGTGACCGTGACCGCGGCCAAAGCTGGCATACTCCTCGAACAGGCCTTTCTGAATATAGAAGCCGAACTCACGCGCTTCATCGTTGAGGCGGTCGTCGGCCACTTCGCTCAGCGGGAACTGATTCACCTGGCCGTTGGCATACAGCACGTCATAGAGGGTTTTGCCTTTCAGCTCAGGTTGCTGAGCAATCAGCGCCTCTGGCCACACGTCCTCAACGCGGAAGCGTTTGGCAAAGGTCACCAGCTGCCACAGATCCGATTTTGCCTCGCCCGGCGCTTTCACCTGCTGATGCCAGAACTGGGTACGGCGCTCGGCGTTGCCGTAGGCGCCCTCTTTCTCTACCCACATCGCCGTCGGCAGAATCAGGTCGGCAGACAGGGCGCTTACGGTCGGATACGGGTCGGATACCACGACAAAGTTGCGTGCATCGCGCCAGCCCGGCATGCGTTCCTGCGTCAGGTTCGGCCCGGCCTGCATGTTGTTGTTACACATCACCCAGTAGGCATTCAGCTTGCCATCTTTCAGCGCGCGATCCTGCGCCACGGCGTGCAGACCGACTTTGGCTGGCACCGTGCCCTGCGGCAGCTTCCACAGTTTTTCAGCTAAAGCGCGGTGTTTGTCATTGTTCACCACCATGTCGGCTGGCAGACGATGCGCAAACGTGCCCACTTCACGCGCGGTGCCACAGGCCGATGGCTGGCCGGTGAGCGAGAACGGTCCGGTGCCCGGACGGGAAATTTTGCCGGTCAGCAGGTGGATGTTGTAGCACAGGTTGTTCGCCCACACGCCGCGCGTATGCTGGTTGAAGCCCATGGTCCAGTAAGAGACCACCTTGACGTTCGGATCGGCGTACAGCTCCGCCAGCGCGATCAGCTGATCCTGCTCTACGCCGCTCATGGCGCTGGCTTTTTCCACCGTGTATTCCGCGACAAATTTCGCATATTCATCGAAGCTGATCGGCGTCGACTCGCCATTGTCCGGATTTTTCGCCGCCGCCTGCAGCGGATTGGTCGGGCGCAAACCGTAGCCGATATCCGTCACGCCTTTACGCAGCGTGACGTGATTCTGCAGGAAGGTTTTATCGACTTTGTTGTTCTGAATGATGTAGTTAGCGATGAAGTTGAGGATCGCCAGATCGCTCTGCGGCGTGAAGACGATGGCATTATCGGCCAGCTCGAAGCTGCGGTGGCGATAGGTCGACAGCACCGCCACTTTGACGTTGTCATTGCTGAGACGACGCGCGGTCAGGCGTGACCAGAGAATCGGGTGCATCTCGGCCATGTTCGATCCCCACAGCACAAACGCATCGGCCTGCTCGATATCATCGTAGCAGCCCATTGGTTCGTCCATGCCGAAGGTGCGCATAAAGCCCACCACCGCAGACGCCATGCAGTGGCGCGCGTTCGGATCGAGGTTGTTGGTGCGGAAGCCGGCTTTCATCAGCTTTGATGCAGCGTAACCTTCCCATACGGTCCACTGGCCGGAGCCAAACATGCCGACCGATTCCGGGCCGTTGGCTTTCAGCGCCGCCTTAAACTTCGCTTCCATGATGTCGAACGCCTGATCCCAGCTTACCGGGGTAAACTCGCCGTTCTTATCAAATTTGCCGTCGGTCATGCGCAGCAGCGGCTGGGTCAGACGATCTTTGCCGTACATGATCTTCGGCAGGAAGTAGCCTTTGATGCAGTTCAGACCGCGATTAACCTCCGCCTGCGGATCGCCCTGCGAGGCGACCACGCGGCCATTCTGCGTGCCGACCAGCACGCCACAGCCGGTGCCGCAAAACCGGCACGGCGCTTTTTCCCAGCGAATCGGCTCCGCCAGGCTGGTGGCCGCTTTGGTCACGGTCGGAATGGTGAGACCGGCAGCCGTTGCAGCAGCCGCCGCCGCATTGGCCTTCATAAAATCACGACGACTCAGGTTCATGATGCTTCCTTACAGGGTTCTTCAATTTCGTCTTGCTGGTGATAAACCAGCGATACCGCCAGCACATCCGGGATGTTGCGGGTGGCTTCAATGTTGCTCAGCAGCGTGGCGCTGTCGGCCGCGCCCAGCGTTAGCGCCAGCGTGCCGCGTGCGGCATCTTCCGCCGCGATGTCGCTGTCGGCAAAGTTCAGTAGCGCCTGCCGCACCGCCGCGATCGCGGTCGGACGTGCCTGAATCACCAGGCCACATACGTGCCAGCTGTCGTTATTCGTCATGATGCAGTCCTGTGGCTGAGACCGGACACGGCGCGATACAGGCGCCACAGCCGGTGCAGTGTTGCGGAAGGATTTCCGGCTGGCCGATGCCGTTGGGCATCAGACGAAAACGGATCGCCTGCTGCTCACAACTCTCCTGGCAGCTGCGACAGTTAACGCCGAGAAAAGCGATACAGCGGCTGTCGATGCGGATGCGCCGGCTAAAAGGTTCAGTGTCGCGCGGCTGAAACAGCGGCTGCGGGCAGACGTCGGCACAGGCAGCGCAAAAGGTGCATTCCCCCTGCAGAAAGTCGAGCTGCGGCGCTTCGCCAGCGGCGATGCGGATAATGCCGCTCTCGCAGGCTTCTACGCAGCGTCCACAGCCGTCACAGCCGCTCTCTCCCCGCCACCACGGCAACGCGATACCGCCGGCAGGCATGACGCGCTGCCCGGTAAAGAGTTCACGTCGCGACAGCGCCATCGGCTCACCTCAATGCGGGGATGTAGAGATGGTGCGTAAAATAACCTGAGGTTATGAAGGGCTATATCACCCGAAAGGTGTAATTCCCGATGCGGGATCAAGAGAAGGAGAATTGAAATAAAAACGGGGGCCGACTGGCCCCCGCAGGTGAGCATCGCTGCGATTAACGCGCGTTGTCTTCCGCCAGTTTAGGCGCCGCATCATCCTGATCGTCATGATGATGCTCGTGCTCTTTCATCGCTTCCGCCTGCACGCGCTTACGCACGCCAAACCAGCCGAGCACCAGCAGCACGGCAATCAGCGGAATTGAAGCAATGGTGTAAGTGCCGTTCGGGTAGTCAAACGCCATCAGCACCAGCACGCTCACCAGGAACAGCAGCGTCAGCCAGGAGGTGAACGGCGCCCACGGCAGCTTGAAGCTGACATCTTCCGCTTTGCCCTCTTTGATGGCTTTGCGCAGACGCATCTGGCACACCACGATGAACGCCCACGAGGAGATAATCCCCAGCGACGCCACGTTCAGGACGATCTCAAACACCTGCGACGGAACGTAATAGTTGAGCACTACGCCGATCACGTACACGCCGATGGTCACCAGGATACCGGCGTACGGCACCTGCTGCTTACTCATCTTCGACATGAACTGCGGCGCCGAGCCGCCCATCGACATTGAACGCAGAATACGTCCGGTAGAGTACAGGCCCGAGTTCAGGCTCGACAGCGCCGCGCTCAGCACCACGATGTTCATCACGCTGCCAATGTAGGGCACGCCCAGTTTGGAGAAGAAGGTGACGAACGGGCTTTGTCCGGCCTGATAGGCGTTCCACGGCAGCAGCAGTACCAGCAGCACCACGGAACCCACATAGAACAGGCCGATACGCCAGATCACGCTGTTAATGGCTTTCGGCAGCATGGTTTTCGGGTCTTTACACTCGCCCGCCGCCGTGCCCACCAGCTCAATCGAGGCGAAGGCGAACACCACGCCCTGCACCAGCACCAGCGCCGGCAGCAGACCGTGCGGGAACAGCCCGCCGTTGTCGGTGATCAGATGGAAGCCGGTGGTGTTGCCGTCCAGCGGTTTACCGCTGCCGAGGAACACCACGCCGACAATCAGGAACACCACGATGGCCAGCACTTTCACCAGCGCGAACCAGAATTCCATCTCGGCGAACCACTTCACGCCGATCATATTCATGGTGCCGACAATCGCCAGCGCGCCCAGCGCAAATACCCACTGCGGCACATCACCAAACGCGCCCCAGTAATGCATGTAAAGCGCCACCGCGGTGATATCAACGATTCCGGTCATCGCCCAGTTAACGAAATACATCCAGCCCGCGACGTAGGACGCTTTTTCCCCGAGGAATTCACGCGCGTACGAAACAAAGCTGCCGCTGGAAGGGCGATGCAACACCAGCTCGCCCAACGCACGGAGAATAAAGAAGGAGAAGATACCGCACACCAGATACACCAGTGCCAGTGCCGGACCGGCCATCTGCAGACGCGCGCCGGCACCGAGGAACAGACCGGTACCGATAGCGCCGCCAATGGCGATCATTTGTACCTGACGGTTACCCATCGCTTTGTGGTAACCCGTATCGTGAGAGTTAAGCCAGCGCCTTCTCGCAGCACGCTGTTCGGCTGGCGTTTTTTTAGTAGATTTCATAGCTTTCCTGTTTGTCCTGTCCATCAATCACCGCGTAACCAATCGATTGCGCCGGGCAGTGCGAAATGGGGTAAAACCGGCCCCTGAGCGGCGGAACGATGCCGCGCGGCGAGCCGGGAAATTACGGCGATGAATCCTACCCGTTCTGCATGAACGAAGCAAAATATACTGGCTGACTGCACGGGTTGATTTGTAATAATCCGTCGCGACGCACAAAAAAACCGGCCAGTGGGGTGGCCGGTAATCGGTGGCTACAGGAAAAAACTACCAGAGGGGAATAATGAAGGGCATTAACGGTAAATCTCGGCGCTGCCGCTCCACATGCTGGAATCGCCTGGATTCTGCATGCCAATGACGCGATAGTGGCTGGCGCCCATCTCTTCCGCTTTTTGCGACAGCTGACGGGTGGCGTCATCCAGCGAACCACGCACGCCGCTCACCGAAACAGTGCCGCTGCTTTGCAGGTCCTGGGTTTGTGCCTCGCTTAACGGCGAGGCGGCAAAGGTAGTAAACGATGCGCTGGCAAGCAGTGCAGCAGTCATTACGGCATAACGTGTCTTCATGAGGTGCTCCTGTTGTCGTGCGGGAAAAGGGTTACGCGTCATAGTATCGGCGAGCCAGTGCAAACCAGGCTGCGCGGGCGGTAAAGGCGTTCAATATTTCGCCAGCCAAACGCGGTTAATCCAGGGAAACGTAAACCGCGGTGAGTTTCTCTGGTAAAAGTAACCAGATGTGTCAATTTCGCGCTCGCACCCGCGCTGCGGCTGACTTATAATCCCCCGCTCTTGTAAGGGTTATTATTGTGATAGTGAAACGTCCCGTTACCCGCACCATCGCCCGCGCGCTCAGCGCGATTGTGCTGCTGTCGCTGTTAACCACCGGCCTGGCGCTGATGACGCTCTCCAGCAGTTTGCGCGATGCCGAAGCGGTGAATGTCGCCGGCTCGCTGCGCATGCAAATCTACCGGCTGGCGTGGGACAGCACGCGCGATCCGCAGCAGCTGGCGCACCATATGCAGCAATATCAGCAGACGCTGGAGTCACCGGCGCTGCAGCATCTGGAGCGTCCGTGGGTGCCGATTGAGGTCAGCAGCCGCTACCGCTATCTGCGCGACAGTTGGCCGGTACTGCAGGAGACGCTGCTGCCGGCGCGGGCGCAGGTATACCAGCAGCGCGTGGCGGGCTACGTCAGCGAGATTGACCGCTTCGTGCTGGCGGTGCAGCACTACGCCGAGCTGAAAATGCATCTGGTGGCCGCCAGCAGTCTGTTTGGCTTTCTGGCGATTGTCGCGCTGGCGCTGTGGAGCATTGGCTTTATTCGCCGCAACGTGGTGCGTCCGCTCGATTCGCTGGTCACCGCCAGTCAGTACGTCGAGCAGGCCAACTTCAGTTTTCCGCCGCTTTCCGTGCATCAGCCCAACGAGCTGGGCGTGCTGGCGCAGGCGTTTACCACCATGGCGGAGCGACTGCATTCACACTATCGCCTGCTGGAGTGCGCGGTACGCAATAAAACCGAAGATTTAACCCAGGCCAACCGCACGCTGTCGCTGCTGTATGAAAGCTCGCAGATTCTCACCGGCAGCCCGCTCAATCCCGAGCTGTTTCAGGGTCTGCTGCGGCTGGTGCAGCGGCGGGAAGCGCTGGAGGTGCTGCAAATCGCCAGCGAAGATATCGCTTTCCAGGCCGGCGTGCCCGCCGACGATCTCAGCTGGCAGCGGCTGCCGCTGCAGCAGGAAGAGCAGCGCCTCGGCGAACTGTGCTGGCAAACCCGCCGCGCGCCGCCGGCCGATGAGCTGATGCACAGCCTGGCCAACATGCTGGCGCGTGCACTGTGGATCTGGCAGACGCAGAAGCAGTATCAGCAAATGTTGCTGATTGAAGAGCGCGCCACCATTGCGCGCGAGCTGCACGATTCGCTGGCGCAGTCGCTCTCTTTTCTGCGTATCCAGCTGACGCTGCTGCGGCGTAATGTCGATAGCAGCCAGCCGCAGGCACAGGCGATCATCGCCGATTTTGATCGCGCGCTGGCCGAGGCGTATCAGCAGCTGCGCGAGCTGCTCACCACCTTCCGCCTGAGCATTGAACAGGCCGATTTAGTGCAGGCGATGCAGGCGATGATCGCCCCGCTGCAGGAGCAGTCGCAGGCGGCGATTACCTTTGACTATCAGCCTGGCCTGCAAACGCTGGATGCCCAGCAGCAGGTGCACGTGCTGCAGATTGCACGCGAGGCGCTGCTCAATGCAATTCGTCACGCGCAGGCGCAGCAGATTCAGATTCGCTATCAGCGTGTCGCTGATGATGAGCACCTGCTGACCATCGAAGATGACGGCTGCGGTATCAATAGCGTAGAAGAGCCGCCGGGCCACTACGGGCTAACCATCATGGCCGAGCGCGCGGCGCGTCTCGCCGGCAGCTTACTGATTACCCCGCAGGCGCAGGGCACCTGCGTCACGCTGCGTTTTCCCGCCCGCCCCGCGCACCGGCTGGCTTAACGCATTACACTTAGCAAATGGATTGAAACTCTGGAGAACCTATGGCTCACCCTTCCCTGTCTATTATGATCGTTGACGATCATCCGCTGATGCGTCGCGGTATCCGCCAGTTGCTGGCGCTGGAACCGCGTCTGGAAGTGGTGGCTGAGGCGAATAACGGTACCGAAGCACTGGCCGAAGCGCGCCGTCTGGCACCGGATGTGATTCTGCTCGATCTGAATATGAAGGGCATGTCCGGGCTGGATACGCTGAAAGCGCTGCGCCACGAGGGCGTCGCGGCACGCATTCTGGTACTGACAGTGTCCGACGCGCGCAGCGATATTTACGCCATGGTGGATGCCGGTGCCGATGGCTATCTGCTTAAAGACAGCGAACCGGAACTGCTGCTGGCGCAGGTAATGCGCGGCGCACAGGGCGAGAACGTGTTCAGCGAGGTGGTGGCAGAATATCTGGCGACCCGCCAGCCCAGCGCTAATCCGTTCAGACAGCTGACCGAGCGCGAGCTGGATGTGTTGCAGGAAGTGGCGCGCGGCTTATCCAACAAAGAGATTGCCGCCACGCTGCATATTTCGGAAGAAACGGTAAAGGTGCACATCCGCAACCTGCTACGTAAGCTCGACGTCCGTTCCCGCGTTGCGGCAACGGTGCTGTGGCTGGAGAGTCGCAATGTGTGAGTGCGCACATAAAGCTGCTGCGACTTTTACACTTTCTCCATAATTTATCCACGATTCCCTAATTTGCCCCGCGTACAGTAAGCAGCAACCGGAGTTTTCAGGATCGCCCTTGCACTCCGCCAGCGTGAAGCGCAGCGTGCGGCACGCTTTTACTAATAACAAGTACAAAGTACGCAGCTGAGGAGTGTCGGTTTCATGTCGAACTTTTTTATCGACCGCCCCATTTTTGCCTGGGTGCTGGCTATTTTGCTGTGCCTGTGTGGTACGCTGGCCATTATCTCGCTGCCGGTGGAACAGTATCCGGATCTCGCGCCGCCTAACGTGCGCATCACCGCCAACTATCCCGGCGCATCCGCGCAGACGCTGGAAAACACCGTCACCCAGGTTATCGAGCAGAATATGACGGGGATCGATAACCTGATGTACATGTCCTCGAACAGCAGCAATACCGGCCAGGCGCAGATCACCCTCACCTTTACCGCCGGCACTAACCCGGATGAAGCGCGGCAACAGGTACAGAATCAGCTGCAGAGCGCGCTGCGCAAGCTGCCGGCGGCGGTGCAGTCGCAGGGCGTCACGGTAAACAAAACCGGCGACAGCAACATTCTGATGATTGCCTTTGTCTCCACCGACGGTAGCATGGATAAACAGGATATTGCCGATTACGTTGCCAGTAACATTCAGGATCCGCTCAGCCGCATCGACGGCGTCGGCCAGGTCGATGCCTACGGCTCGCAATACGCGATGCGCATCTGGCTCGATCCCAACAAGCTGATTAACTACGCGCTAACCACCGACGATGTGGTCAGCGCCATCGAATCACAGAACACCCAGGTGGCGGTCGGCCAGGTCGGCGGGTTGCCGTCGGTGGACAAACAGGCGCTGAACGCCACGGTTAACGCCCAGTCGATGCTACAGACGCCCGCGCAGTTTCGCGCCATTACGCTGAAAACCAACACCGACGGTTCAGTGGTGACGCTCGGCGACGTGGCCACCATCGCCATGGGCGCCGAAAAGTATGACTTTCTGAGCCGCTATAACGGCCAGCCGGCCTCCGGTCTCGGCATCAAGCTGGCCTCCGGCGCTAACGAGATGAACACCGACAAGCTGGTGCGCGCCCGTGTTGCTGAACTGGCGCAATACTTCCCGCACGGGCTGGAAGCCAAAGTGGCGTTTGAAACCACACCGTTCGTCAAAGCCTCCATTAAGGACGTGGTGAAAACCCTGCTGGAAGCGATTCTGCTGGTGTTTCTGGTGATGTACCTGTTCCTGCAAAACTTCCGCGCCACGCTGATCCCCACCATTGCTGTGCCGGTGGTGCTGCTCGGCACCTTTGCAGTGCTGTACGCCTGCGGCTTCAGTATTAACACCCTGACCATGTTCGCCATGGTGCTGGCCATCGGGCTGCTGGTGGATGATGCCATCGTGGTGGTGGAAAACGTCGAGCGCATCATGAGCGAAGAGGGATTATCGCCGCGGGCCGCCACGCGTAAATCGATGGGGCAGATTCAGGGCGCGCTGGTGGGCATCGCGCTGGTGCTGTCCGCGGTGTTTGTGCCGATGGCGTTCTTTGGCGGCACCGTGGGCGCTATCTATCGCCAGTTCTCCATCACCATTGTCTCAGCGATGGTGCTGTCGGTGCTGGTGGCGATGATTCTGACGCCCGCGCTGTGCTCCACGCTGCTCAAACCGCTGGCGCAGGGCCAGCACCATGGCCGGCGCGGCTTTTTCGGCTGGTTTAACCGTCACTTCAATGCCAGCGCCGAACGCTACGAGCGCGGCGTAGCGCGCATTCTGCTGAAGAGCGGCCGCTGGCTGCTGCTCTACCTGGCGATTATCGGCGTGATGGCGTTCCTGTTTATTCGTCTGCCTACCTCCTTCCTGCCGCTGGAAGATCGCGGCGTATTTCTTACTCAGGTACAGCTGCCGCCGGGCTCGACGCTGCAGCAAACCTCGCAGGTGGTGGCAAAGGTTGAGGATTATTACCTGACTGCCGAGAAGGACAATGTACTGTCGGTATTCTCCACCATCGGTGCTGGTCCGGGCGGCAACGGACAAAACGTGGCACGCCTGTTTGTGCGCCTGAAGGACTGGGAGCAGCGGCCAGGTCGCGATCGCACCTCGTTTGCCATCATCGATCGCGCCACCGCAGCCTTCAAAAAGATTAAAGAGGCACGCGTCATCGCCAGCAGTCCACCGGCGATCACCGGCATGGGCAGCTCCTCCGGCTTTGATATGGAGTTGCAGGATCACGGCGGCATCGGGCATACCGAGCTGATGGCGATGCGCGATCGGCTGCTGGCGCTGGCCGACAACAATCCGGCGCTGTCGCGCGTGCGCCACAACGGGCTCGACGACAGCCCACAGCTGCAGATTGATGTCGACCAGCGCAAAGCGCAGGCGCTCGGCGTGTCGCTGGATACCATCAACGACACCCTGACCACCGCCTGGGGCTCAACCTACGTGAATGATTTTCTCGATCGCGGCCGCGTGAAGAAGGTCTACGTCCAGGCGGCACCGGAGTTCCGCATGCTGCCGGGCGACATCAACAAATGGTATGTGCGCAACAACAGCGGCGGCATGGTGCCGTTCTCTGCCTTCGCCACCAGCCACTGGGAGACCGGTTCACCGCGTCTTGAACGCTATAACGGCTATTCGTCGCTGGAGATTGTCGGCGAGGCGGCTAACGGCGTCAGCAGCGGCACGGCGATGGATGAGATGGAGAAACTGGTGGCGCAGCTGCCGCTCGGCGTTGGCTTCCAGTGGACCGGTGCCTCCTATCAGGAGCGTCTCTCCGGCTCGCAGGCGCCGGCGCTGTATGCGATTTCGCTGCTGGTGGTGTTCCTGTGCCTCGCGGCGCTGTACGAGAGCTGGTCGATTCCGTTCTCGGTGATGCTGGTGGTGCCGCTGGGCGTGGTGGGCGCGCTGGTCGCCACCTGGCTGCGCGGACTGGAGAATGACGTCTACTTTCAGGTCGGCCTGCTGACGGTGATTGGCCTGTCGGCGAAGAATGCGATCCTGATCGTCGAGTTCGCCAATGAGATCAACAGCAAAGGGCGTGAACTGCTGGAGTCGACGCTGGAGGCATCGCGGCAGCGCCTGCGGCCGATTCTGATGACGTCGCTGGCCTTTATTTTCGGCGTGCTGCCGATGGCGATCAGCAGCGGTGCCGGTTCCGGCAGCCAGCATGCGGTCGGTACTGGCGTGATGGGCGGCATGATCTCCGCCACGGTACTGGCGATCTTCTTTGTGCCGCTGTTCTTTGTGCTGGTGCGCCGCCGCTTCCCGCTGCGGGCAAAGCCGCACGACTGAGGCTAACTCCGGGCAAATAAAAAGCCGCCATGATGAATGGCGGCTTTATTGATGTGTGCGGTAAGAATAACAGCAAGTTGGGAAGTGCCCTGCTTTTCTCTTCACGAATTACTTACGTAACATCGCTTCGATAAATTCTTTCCAGTTCCCCAGTTCGTGTTCAACCATAATACCCTCTCTTCTTGTAGTGGCGATTTTACGCCGTTTTTTTCTACAGGTGAATACGTTTCCACCTCTCATCACTATCGGCAACTACCGCAGAAAGCTTGAATTTGCCGAAACTGCGGACTGACGCACATTTCAGCAACCTGTTAATGCGGCTCATAAAAGCGCGGACTTAATCCGCCAGGCCCGTTTTTGCCGTCTAAGATAATTCTTAGAGCACTAATGATGCCGCAGGCGACAATTTCGCAGGTAAGTGAAAGCGTTTACTGGCCCTGATTAGCGGCGTTTATTGGCGTCGCGGCGAGATGAAAAACAGCGCTGCCACGCGTCTGACCTCACAGCCCACGGCGCGCTATGGTAAACTCGCGCTTTATTTAACACAGGACGGGAATACGCGATGACAGCGCAGTGGGTGATGTACGGAATTAAGAATTGCGACACCATAAAAAAAGCACGCAACTATTTGAGCACTTCCGGCATCGACTTTCATTTTCATGATTATCGCGCTGACGGGCTGGATGCGGCGCTGCTGCAATCCTTTATCGACCAGCTGGGGTATGACGTGCTGCTGAACACGCGCGGCACCACCTGGCGTCAGTTGCCGGAAGCGGAACGCGATGCCATCCGCGATGCGGCCAGCGCCAAAGCGCTGATGCTGGCGCACCCGGCGCTGATCAAACGTCCGGTGCTGGCGGCGCCAGACGGTACATTGCTGGTGGGTTTCAAAGAACCCGTTTATCACGCCTTTATCCAGGAGAAGTCATAACATGTTCTGTCCGGTTATTGAGCTGGCTCAGCAGCTTATTCGTCGCCCCTCGCTTAGTCCGGATGACGCCGGTTGCCAGGCCATGTTAATTGCGCGCCTGGAGGCGATTGGTTTCCACGTCGAGCCGATGCACATTGGCGATACGCTTAACTTCTGGGCCACGCGCGGCCAGGGCGAAACGCTGGCTTTTGCCGGGCACACCGATGTGGTGCCGCCGGGCGATGCCAACCGCTGGATCAGCCCGCCGTTTGAACCTTCGATTCGCGACGGCATGCTGTTTGGCCGTGGCGCTGCAGACATGAAAGGCTCGCTGGCGGCGATGGTGGTGGCGGCCGAGCGCTTCGTTGCTGCTCATCCCAATCATGCTGGCCGGCTGGCGTTTCTCATCACTTCCGATGAAGAAGCCAGCGCCGTCAACGGGACGGTAAAAGTGGTTGAGCGCCTGATGGCGCGCAACGAACGCATGGATTACTGCCTCGTCGGCGAACCGTCGAGCACCGAAGTGGTCGGCGACGTGGTGAAGAATGGCCGTCGCGGCTCCATGACCGCCAATCTGACCATTCACGGCGTGCAGGGCCACGTGGCGTATCCGCATCTGGCTGATAACCCGGTACATCGCGCAATGCCGGCGCTCAACGAGCTGGTGGCGACCGAGTGGGATCAGGGCAATGAGTTCTTCCCGCCGACCAGCATGCAGATCGCCAACGTGCAGGCGGGAACCGGCAGTAACAATGTGATCCCCGGCGAGTTTTTCGTGCAGTTTAACTTCCGCTTCAGCACCGAACTGACCGATCAGATGATCAAAGATCGCGTGGCGGCGCTGCTCGATCGCCACCAGCTGCGCTACACGCTGGAGTGGAATGTGTCCGGTCAGCCATTCCTGACTTCACGCGGCAAGCTGGTGGATGCGGTCGTCAACGCCGTGGCGCACTATAATGAGATCAAGCCGCAGCTGTTAACCACCGGCGGCACCTCTGACGGGCGCTTTATTGCCCGCATGGGCGCGCAGGTGGTGGAGCTCGGCCCGGTGAATGCCACTATTCATAAGATCAATGAGTGCGTGAAAGCCTCGGATTTGCAGCTGCTGAGCCGGATGTATCAGCGCATTATGGAACAGCTGATCGCCTGATGGCACCTTGAAGGAGAAACCTCATGGAATGGTTAAAAGAGTACTGGTGGGTGATTGTGATTCTGCTGATGGTGGGCGTGCTGATGAACGTCTATAAAGACCTGAAGCGCATCGATCATAAAAAATATATGGATAACAAACCGGATCTGCCACCGCATCGCGATTTCAACGATAAGTGGGACGATGACGACGACTGGCCGAAGAAGAAGTAGTCGCCGCCGATCGTTTAGCGTACAAGGTCGCCCTGCACGGCGACCTTTGTTTTATGGCGCGCCGGTCTCACACCATCATCACCACATCGTCGTCGCCCGGCTTCGCCCCGCTCAGCGCCTCATCAAAATAGCGGCGCGGCACGGTATAGCGCAGGTGATTCAGCGCCAGCTGCATGCTGCGTTCATCAATTGCGTGCGGCAGATCGTCAACGATATCCAGCGTCACATCGCCGCCCAGCGCAGTTAAGCGCTGCATCGCCGCTTCCGCATGCTGCATCGGCACCTGCTCGTCATAATCGCCGTGAATCAGGTGGATAGTGTTGCGCGTGCTGGCCTGCTCCGGCAGCGTGACGTAGCGGCCGCTAAAGGCCACCACGCGTCCCGCCAGATCCGGCTGGGCTTTTACGCCTTCCAGCACCATGGTGCCGCCCTGCGAAAAACCGACCAGCGCGGTGGCTTCCGGCCGCACGCCGCTCTGCTGCTGCCAGTGACGCACCGACTCGACAAAGGACGGCATCACCGCATCCACGCCCTGCTGCTGCGAGCGGTCGTGTTCCGGTATCTCGGCATACCACTGGCGGCCCTGCGGCGCGCTGGCCGGATAAGGTGCGCCCACCGACACCACCTGCGCCTGCGGAAACGCCTGCGCGAACCAGCTGCCAATCTGCGCCATCGAATCGGGGTTGTCGTTCACGCCGTGATACAGCAAAAACAGCTGCGCGGCGTTGTCCGGTTGCTGAACAATTACATATCGTAGTGCCATAACGTCCTCCTCAAATCACTATACGCCGCTGACGGCAAAGTGATATTGGGAAAATTTGAACGAGATAATGGATTTATTGCAATGTGCCGAGGCGCTGCTGCCAGTGCTGCGCGGCAGCGGCATCCAGCATGATGAGTGCGTCAGCCGCCTCCGCGCGCAGCCTGAGCATCAGCGTTTTACGCCCGCTCACGCCGGCCAGCCGTGCCGCTTCACTCAGCGTTTGTTTTTGTTGCAGTATGGCACATAGCAACGGTGGCGATGCGACACCCGCCAGCCGCTGCAGCGCCGGATAGCTGGCTTCATAGGGCCGCTGCGCCCAGGCAAACGCGGCCAGCAGCGGCCAGTCGTCGGCGCTGAGGGATTGATGGTCGGTGGACGACAGGGTCAGCGGCACCGCGATCAGCTTTTGCAGCCACGGCCAGTCGCGCGCCAGACGCTGCGCGGCGCGCTGCTGCAGGGCTTCACCGGCTGGCGTCAGCGCACAAATCGCCATCGCCGCATAGCAACCGCTGCTGGCTTCGCGCTGTGAACCGATACGCACCAGGGTAAAGCCGCAGGCGCGCCAGAACTGCCACAGCGCTGCGGTGTAGCCAAAGCTCACCGACAGATAATCCGCGCCCTGTGCCTGCTGCCGCGCCGTCGCCACCAGCGCGCGACCGATGCCGCGCTGGCGCTGCGCGGCCTGCACGGCGATGCGGCTGATGCGCAGCGAACGTAACGTCGCCGCTTCAGTAAAACCGGCATGTGCCGCTAATGACTGCGCCACCAGATTGCCGCGCGGACGACGTAAGCCAGCCCATACCGCCTGCGCCAGCGCAGCATCCAGTCCGCCCTCTTCCACCAGCCACAGCGCGCCGGTGACCTGCTGCGGCTGCCCGGCCAGCCAGAAATGCATGCCGGGCGCATCCAGCATACGTCGCAGATCGAGCGGGGAGGTGCGATAGTGGGCGCTCGCCAGCAGACGATAGCCAGCCTGTAAGGCGTCGGCGTGCTGCGCGGGCGTAGCGGCAAAAATTGCTGTCTGCGCGGGTGCGTCGCAGGCTTCGGCCTCTGCAAACAGCAGCGCCGCACTCAGCCACTGCTCCAGCGGATCCTGCGCCGACCAGCGCAGCGGCTCATCCAGCTGGAAGTAGCGCACCTGCGGCAGCGTGGCGCAGAAGCGCAGCATGAAACCGCGCCCGGTACCTTCGTAGCCCTGCACCGTGGTGGTCAGCAGAACGCGCGGAAAACGCTGCACCAGCTGCTGTAACAGCGGCGCGGGGATGGCCGCGGCCTCATCCACAATCAGCCATTCTGCCAGCGGCTGAGCCTCCTGCGGCTGAGCGAGAATCGCATCCGGGGCCATAAAGTTAAACTGCTCAGCGGCGAACTGCGCCAGCACCTCCGTCGCGGCTTTGGCCGGCGCCGTCACCAGCGCGCTTTGCGTCTGGCGCGCCAGCATCCCCGCCAGTGCCGATTTGCCGCGACCGCGCGGGGCGATGCTCACCGCGACACCGGGCGGCATGGCGCACAGCTGGCGGACAATCTGCGCCTGCTGCTCGGGGGCGCGACACTGCCACGGCGCGAAGGGCTGCGGCGACGGCAGGCGTGGCGTCTGATGCTGACGCAGCAGCATCACCTGCGCATCCTGCAGGATCTGCTGTTGCAGATGGTGGATGAAATGCGGCGTGGCGATGGGCTGGTCGACATCGGCCCAGCGCAGGCTGTCGCGATCGGGCTGCGCCGGCCAGGCGTTCCAGTCAGGCGTCAGTAACAGCAGCCAGCTGCCGGCCCGCAGCGTCCCGGCCAGCGCAGCGAACGCTTCCGCGTGAAAGCCGTGGCGCGCATCGAAAATGGCATGCCGGAATTCCCGGCCCAGCAGGGTACGCAGCGCTGCAGGCGCGATGCGCTGCGGGAAGTCATCGCTGTCGCTGACCGTTAACCAGTCACCGGGCAGTGCGGCCTGCCATGTGGCCGCCTCATGGCGCGCCCAGCCAGCTTCACCGGCTATCACGCACAGACGGCGGATACCGGCTTGCTGCATCGCCGCCGTCAGTTCAGCGTGCAACATCAGTTACTGGCGAAGGTATTGCACTGGCCCGGATTGCCGCTGTCAAAACCGCGTTTGAACCAGGTGTAGCGCTGCTGTGAGGTGCCGTGAGTGAAGCTGTCCGGCACTACGCGCCCCTGACTTTGCTGCTGCAGACGATCGTCGCCAATCGCCTCGGCGGCGTTCAGCGCTTCCTGCAAATCGCCCACCTCAAGAATGTTTTCCTGCTGCATATAGTGACCCCAGACGCCAGCAAAGCAGTCCGCCTGCAGCTCCATCTTCACCGACAGCTGGTTCACCTGCGCCTGCGTGGCGCCCTGCTGCATCTGGCGCACTTTGGGTTCGATACCCAGCAGTTTCTGCACGTGATGCCCCACTTCGTGGGCGATGACGTAACCCTGGGCAAAATCACCCCCGGCTCCGAGTTTGGTTTTCATGTCGTCATAGAAGGAGAGATCGATATACACCGTCTGATCGGCCGGGCAGTAGAACGGCCCCATTGCCGACTGGCCGGTACCGCAGTTAGTGCGCGTCGCACCGCGATACATCACCAGCTTTGGCGGTGCGTATTGTTTGCCCATCTGCTGGAACAGTTTGCCCCAGGTATCTTCGGTGGTGGCGAGGATTACCGAGGTGAATTTGGCCGCCTCGTTATCCTGCGCCGAATTGACCTGACGCTGCTGCTGTTGCGACACCGGTGCGCCGCCTTCCAGCAGCGCGGTGAGGTCGTAGCCGTAATAGCCAGCGACCGCGACCACAATCAGCAGAATAATGCCGCCCTTGCCGCGCGGCAGACGAATCTGGCGTCCGCCAGAACTAAAACCCGGCGAATCGCCGCGACGATCTTCCACATTGTCGCTTTCACGACGCCCTTGCCAGCGCATGGCCTGCTCCTGTTATCAATGACTTTTGCATGATTTTAGTTGGCGGCAGAGGTTAGTACCAGCAATGCAATGCCAGCGCAGCGAGATTGCGCGCAGGGCGCAGTGTGAAGGCCGTAAACAGGCAATAAAAAAGGCCGCCAGCCAGGGCGACCTTCATGCGCTGAAAGCTTTGCGTCTGTTATACCGTGACGCACACCGGCAGAAGCTTAGTCCAGTTTGACACCCAGACGGTGTGCCACTTCTTCGTACGCTTCGATCAGGCCGCCGAGGCTCTGACGGAAACGGTCTTTGTCCATCTTGTCCATGGTCTCTTTGTCCCACAGACGCGCGCCGTCTGGCGAGAATTCGTCGCCCAGCGTCACTTCACCTTTGAACAGACCGAACTCCAGCTTGAAGTCCACCAGAATCAGACCGGCATCATCAAACAGTTTGCTCAGCACTTCGTTGGCTTTGAAGGTCAGCTCCTGCATGCGCGCCAGGTTGGCCTTGCTCACCCAGCCAAAGGTTTCGCAGTACGATTCGTTGACCATCGGGTCGTGTTTGGCGTCATCTTTCAGGAAGAGATCAAACAGCGGTGGATTGAGCAGCATGCCCTCTTCCACGCCCAGACGTTTCACCAGCGATCCGGCCGCCCGGTTGCGCACCACGCACTCTACCGGCACCATCTCCAGCTTTTTCACCAGCGCTTCGTTATCAGAAAGCAGCGCTTCCATCTGGGTCGGAATGCCCGCTTCCTGCAGTTTGGTCATGATGAAATGGTTGAACTTGTTGTTCACCATGCCTTTACGATCAAACTGCTCGATTCGTGCACCGTCTCCTGCTGACGTATCGTTGCGGAATTCAAGTACCAGCAGATCCGGATTGTCGGTGCTGTATACGGTTTTCGCTTTACCGCGATACAACTCAGCTCGCTTTTGCATCTTGTTAACTCCAAACATGAAAGAACCCGTGTTCAGCGGTGTTTCACCGCGCGATGACTGCCTGACGCAATCGTTTACCTCGCCGGGCGCTATTATGCCAAAACCAAAACAAAAAGGCCGGAGAATCTCCGGCCTTTATTGCATTTATTTGTTCAGTGCGCCCTGCAGGACCGCCACCAGCGCATCATTCTGCGCCTGGGTGAGTACGTGTCCTTTCGGATCGATGAACTGCAGGCTGCTGCGGTTATCGAGATCGCCCACCTGCAACTTGTAGTCGCCGTTTGGCAGTTCCGGATCTTTCGCGCCGATGGCGTCAAACGCGCTGCTGCCCGGCTGCTTGTAGGTCACTTTCAGACTGCCCTGCGAGCGGTTGTCATCGGTAACTTCCATGCCCATACGCTTCAGCGCCGCCGGCAGACGCTGCCAGGTGACGTTAAACGGTGAGCGCAGCACCAGCAGTGGCAGGCCGGTGTCGTCCGCGCCGCTCTGGACATCAATCTGTCCGCTGGCACGTCCGGCAGCCGCATCCTGGCTGGCGGTATCGATCTTATCCAGACCGGTGCTGATGTCATTCAGCATCTGACCGGTATAGCGCTGAACCTGGACCGGCGTGGTGACCGTCTGGCCCTGCTGCTGCAGTTCCAGCAGACGTACGGTCAGCACCTGCTGATAGCCCTGGTTCTGCACGCTGATCTGGTAACGGCCGCGATACTGGTTATCTTCGTCAGCACGGTTCCACTGTACCCAGTCGGTGGTGAGCTGCTGCGCCGCATCATCACGCTGGGCAACCGGGAATTTGTACGACTGCACCACGTTCACCACCTGCGACCAGATGGAGCCACGGCTGCTGTCAACCGCCAGCACGCCGGTGTTACCGGTGAACTGCGCGCGGGTGCCGTTCATCAGCGCCAGCGGCTGCGCCGGTGGACGGATGTCGAGCTCTTTACCCAGCGCGCCTTTCGCCACGCTGTGCGGCACATCGTAATCACCATTCTGCAGCGGCAGAATCATGCCCGCCGGGGCTTTTAAATCATGCAGTTCAGGCGCCTGCAGGTAAGATTCATCACCGCTGACCTGGCGCTTATAACGCTGATCGCTGGAACAAGCTGTTAGCAGCATCAGGGTGGAGAGGCCCACCACGGTTGCCAGCGTCGAGCGCTTAACTGAATAACTCATTGATTCTCCCTAAATTATCGCAGACCCGCCTGGATCAGCGCCTGCGCGGTTTTCGCCTGACCGGCTTCGGTCAGCGGCGTCATCGGCAAGCGCAGCGTGTCATCGGCGATCAATCCTAGCTGTTTCGCGGCCCATTTCACCGGGATAGGATTCGGTTCACAGAAAAGCGTCTGGTGCAGGTGCATCAGACGCTGATTCAGGCGACGCGCTTCGGCAAATTTGCCCTCTTGTGCCAGCGCACAGAGTTCAACCATTTCACGTGCTGCAATATTAGCCGTGACCGAAATAACGCCTTTGCCGCCCAGTTGCATGGAGTCCAGCGCTGTCGCGTCATCACCGCTGACAATAATGAACTCATCTCCAACCAGCTGTTGGATCTGCGAAATACGCGATAAGTTCCCGGTGGCCTCTTTGATTCCGATAATATTTTTGATTTCAGCCAGTCGGGCAACGGTTTCCGGCAGCATGTCACAGCCGGTACGTGACGGGACGTTATACAGCATCTGGGGCAGATCGGTGCTTTCGGCGATCGCTTTGAAGTGCTGGTACAGACCTTCCTGCGTCGGACGGTTGTAGTAGGGGGTCACGGTGAGGCAGCCGACTACGCCGGTGCCGGTAAAGCGTTTTGTCAGAGAGATCCCTTCGGCGGTGGCATTCGCGCCGGTCCCGGCAATCACGGGAATGCGGCCATCGGCCAGCTCCAGGGTTTGCATCACCACATCGCCATGCTCTTCATGGCTGAGGGTCGCGGATTCGCCGGTGGTGCCAACAGAAACAATCGCCGCCGTACCGCTGGCGACATGATAATCAATCAGTTTTTTCAGACTTGCGCGGCAGACATCACCTTTTTCATTCAAAGGCGTAATGAGCGCAACAATACTTCCGGTGAACATGGGCTATCCCCTCGACAAACAAGTGCCTCATGTTACGTTTTCCGCCGAAAGAAAAGCAAGCGAGCCACGCCATTACCGCGCTTGTCAGCAGTTTTTTTTATGTTTACCTTATGGTTATTAGCGAACGTACAGGAAACGCCATTTTGCCGCAGTCACAGCCGCACCATCTGGTGATCACCGCTCTGGGCGTTGATCGTCCGGGTATCGTCAATACCATTACCCGCCACGTCAGCAGCTGCGGTTGCAATATTGAAGACAGCCGCCTGGCGATGCTGGGCGACGAGTTCACCTTTATTATGCTGCTCTCCGGCAGCTGGAACGCCATTACCCTGATTGAATCGACCCTGCCGATGAAGGGTGCCGAGCTGGAACTGCTGATCGTGATGAAGCGCACTAACGCGCGCGTGACGCCGCCGATGCCCGCCACCGTCTGGGTACAGGTGGAAGTGCCGGACTCACCGCATATCATCGAACGCTTTACCGATCTGTTCGATAAACATCAGATGAACATCGCCGAGCTGGTGTCGCGCATTACGCCCGCCCAGGACGACGCGCCGCCGGTGCTCTATATTCAGATGACCGCGCACAGCCCGGCGAATCATGCCAGCGCACCGTTTGAGCAGGCTTTCCATCGGCTGTGCGAAGAACTGCATGCACAAGGTTCAATTCGCCTCTATAGTGTCACCGACGACGCGCACAGCGCCGTCTGAATCAGGCTCCGGGTTATTCCGCCACACACTCTGCCGCGCTGGCATACCGTGTAGTGAAATAACCCTGAGGTAAACTCCACCTGGCGCTTTTGCCGCTGATGGTGTATTACCCACAGCATGAAGAAAAAAATGGAGAGTTGTGATGAATCCACTGAAAGCCGGTGACACCGCACCGAAATTTAGCTTGCCCGATCAGGATGGCGAACAAGTAAATTTGGCCGACTTCCAGGGACAGCGCGTTCTGGTCTATTTCTACCCGAAAGCCATGACGCCGGGCTGCACCACACAGGCCTGTGGTCTGCGCGATAACATGGATGATTTAAAGAAGGCGGGCGTGGAAGTGCTGGGCATCAGCACCGACAAGCCGGAAAAACTGTCTCGCTTTGTCGAGAAAGAACTACTCAACTTCACCCTGCTGTCGGATGAAGATCATCAGGTTTGCGAGCAGTTTGGCGTCTGGGGTGAGAAAACCTTTATGGGGAAAACCTACGACGGCATTCACCGCATCAGCTTCCTGATTGGCGGCGATGGTAAAGTGGAGAAGGTGTTCGACGATTTTAAAACCTCGAACCACCACGATATCGTGCTCGATTACCTGAAATCAGCCTGATGACCAATGGGTGCCCGCCAGGCACCCGTTTTTTTATCCTGCTGTGACGCTGCGCGATTAATAGCGCGAAACCGTGCTGGCCAGCGCTTCCTGCCCGGCGATCACCACGCAGTTACGTCCGGCGTTTTTCGCCTGATACAGCGCATCATCGGCCTGCTTCAGAATCTGTTCCTGACTGCCGTGCGTCGGCTGCCAGCTGGCGATACCAATCGAAATCGTGATCTGCCCGACCGGATCAATCCAGCCGCCGGCAATGCTGGTGCGCACGCGCTCCGCAATCACCCGCGCTTCATCAGGGGCGGTGGCGGGAAGCAGCATCAGAAACTCTTCGCCGCCGTTCCGGCACACCACGTCGGTCTGACGCGCGCTCTGGCGCAACGTGCGCGCCACCTGTTTGATCACCTCGTCGCCAACATCATGCCCGAAGTTATCATTCACCCGTTTGAAGTGGTCAATATCCAGCGCCAGCACGGCAAACGGCTGCTGCATGGTATCGAAATAGTCGAGCACCGCGCTCAGGCCGCGGCGATTGAGCAGGCTGGTCATGGGATCGCTCTGCACCTCTGACTTGAGCCGGCCAATTTTATCCTGCACCAGACCAATACCGGTGAGCAGCGCGCGCTTCACCTGCGCCGCTTCAAAATACCAGGCGCGGATCACGCCAATTTCCCCGGAAACGCCCTGGGTATCCATCTGGCTGGCTTTGCGCGCCAGCTGCCACAGTGGCAAGGCGATCAGCCGGGCCAGAATCACCGCCACCAGCAGCGTCAGCAGCGCAAACGGCACCGAATTCTTCAGCACCTGGAGCAGCAGCCCGGAGAGCGGCGCCAGCGTGACGTTTGTCGGCTTGAGCGCCACCACCATCCAGCCGGTGGTGGGCACCACAGCGTAGCCCGCCAGCTTCGCGGTACCCTCTTCCGTCAGCTGAACTTCGCCATTGCTGTGCTCCTGGCGCTGACGATCGCTGACGATGCCCGGCACGTTTTTGCCAATCAGCTGATTGTTCTGGTGATACAGCACGCGGTTTTCGCGATCCAGCACATAAACATGGGTGCCGTCACGATAGTACTGCTCGCCGAGCAGTACGTTGAGAATGCTCTTTTTCTTCAGATAAATAGTGCCACCGACGTAGCCAAGATAGCGCCCATCGGTGCTCCATACCGGCCAGGAAACAAACACCAGCAGGTTATTGGTGGCAGAAATGGTGGGCCGGCTGACCATCGGCTGGCGCTGCGCCAGCGCTTCGCGCGAAGACTGGCTGGTGAGCTGCATGCCTTTCAGCATCAGCGATTCCGGCGAAATGGCTTTAATCACGCCGTTGCTGTCGACAATCGCCACCGAGTTAAAGCTGCTGGTCTGCTCGCGCAGTCGGTTCACTTCCTGCTGCTGCAGTTCGGGATTGTCGAAATCTTTACCCAGTTGATTGGCGCTGTAGTGCAGCTGCGACTGCGCCAGCTGGAAAAACACTTCGGTGGTGGCCGCCAGCTTGGTGGCGTAAGCGCGATTGGCTTCGAGGGTGCTTTCGATCAGCACCATGCGCTGTACGCGCCAGGTGGCGTACAGCGTATTAGCCAGTGTGATGACGATGCTGGTGATCGCCAGCAGCGCAATCAGCGTGCGAAGATCAGTTTTTGGCCGGATGCGCGTTAACATGGCGCAACCGCCCTGGTGAGTAGCTTCATAAGTTAGCGTGCCTGACTATCTTGTTATAATTGGAGGTGTTTACCCTGGTGAGGTAACAGACAATTGTACACCTCTGAGCCAAATTGACTACGACGCAGACCCTCAGGAACGCTTTTTTATTGTGCTATTACTGGTGCTAATCAATTAAACCCTGCGCATCGTAAAACGGCCACGGTCCTGGATAATCGCCGATCGCGCACAGATGCGTAGTCATCCCCTGCTGCGGCTGCCAGCGATGCAGCAGAAAACCGGGCGGTTCCAGCACAAAGTTCGCCGGACCGTGGTCACGCAAATCCAGTGCCACCTGATGCGACACACCGGGCGCCACGCAGGCCAGCGTGCCGGCAAAACGCGCCTGCACCGAGCGGTGCAGGTGACCGCTCAACACCCGTTCCACCTGGGGATGCTGACCAACGATGGCAGCCAGCGCCGCCGGATTGCGCAGCGGCTGCCGATCCATATGGCCAATGCCGCTCAGGAACGGCGGATGATGCAGCAGCACCAGCGTCGGCAAATCAGGCTCACGCGCCAGCTGCTCTGCCAGCCATTGCAGCTGTGCGTCATCGACGTAGCCCCACGGCTGATGCGGTACGCTGGAGTCGAGCGCCAGCAGCTGCAGATGATTCACACGCATCTGCCAGTTGAGCGTTTCGCCGTGCTGCAGGTAGTGATGCTCCGGAAACGCGGCGCGCAGCTGCTGGCGATCGTCGTGATTGCCCGGCATCAGCAGGAACGGCAGCTGCAGATGGCGCAGCGCCTCGCGCAGCGTCTGGTACTCTTCCGCAGTGCCAAAATCCACCAGGTCGCCGGTAATTACCACCGTATCCGGTCGCGGCACCAGCTGATTCAGCGTGTCGATCACCCGCAGCAGCGCAGCGTGCGTATCCACTTTTTTATAGGAGAGACGGCCATGGGCCTTGATGTGTAAATCGCTGATTTGCGCAATCAGCGTCATTGCGTCAGTCACAACAGCTCCTTATCAGGCAGAAAAGTGCAGCGCGGCATCCTGCGCCAGCGTCCAGCTTACCGGCTGGCCGGCGTGCCAGGCTTCGCGCGCGTGGCGATCAACCTGGATCGGCGCCGCCAGCCCGATATCAATACTCAGCCGCTGCGCAGCGCCGAGAAAGGTGGTGCCGAGGATAAAACCAGGGCGTGCGTAGCGCTGGTCCGCCGCCAGCAGCACATCCTCCGGGCGGCAGAAATGCTGCGGATTGCCGCGCGCATCGACCCCGACACAGTTAATCGCGCCGACAAAATCCGCGACAAACTGTGACGCCGGGCGCTGGTAAATATTTTGCGGCGTATCAATTTGCACCAGACGTCCCTGCTCCATCACCGCAATGCGATCGCCCAGCGCCATCGCTTCCTGCTGATCGTGCGTGACGTAGACGGCGGTGATCGCCAGCTGTTTCAGCAGCGCGCCAATCTCCAGCCGCAGCCGGTCGCGCAGGCGCGCATCCAGCGCCGCCAGCGGCTCATCAAACAGCAGTACCTTCGGACGCGCCGCCAGCGCACGCGCCAGCGCTACGCGCTGCTTTTGACCGCCCGACAGCTTGTCGATGCTGCGCTGCGCCAGCGCGCTGAGATCCACCAGGGCCAGCATCTCCTGCACGCGCGCGTCGCGTTCGGCGCGCGCCACGCCCTGCACTTTCAGGCCGTAGGCGACGTTCTGCGCCACGTTGAGATGGGGAAACAGCGCGTAGTTCTGGAACACCATGCCCACGTTGCGTTTCTCGATCGGCAGCGCTGTCACGTTACGATCGTCAAACCACACTTCGCCGCCGTCGTCACAGCGCTCCAGGCCACTGATGATGCGCAGCGTGGTGGTTTTGCCACAGCCGGACGGACCGAGCAGCACCAGGGTTTCGCCAGGCTGCACCGTCAGATCAAGCGGCTGCAGTGCCAGCTGGTGATTAAAGTGCCGCGCACAGTGGCGCAGCGTAACGGTTACGGCCGCAGGGTTCATGCCGCCTCCTTGTTAGCACGCGTGAGCGTACGGTTGAGCCAGTGATTGACCGCGTTGAGCATCAGCAGCAGCGGCAGAATCAGCAGAATAAAGATCAGCGTGTAGGCCGATCCCACTTCCAGTCGCATTGAGGCATAGCTGTCTGCCAGCCCCACCGGCAGCGTTTTTGTCAGCGGCGTATGCAGCATCCAGGTGATGTTGAACTCACCCACCGACAGGGTGATCACCATAAACGCCCCGGCGAGAATGCCGTTGCGACAGTTGGGCACCACCACGGTAAAAAAGCGCTGCCAAAGGCTGGCACCGAGACTGGCCGCCGCCTCTTCCAGCCGCGGCATCTCCACCGCCTGCATTACCGCCAGCACCGGGCGCAGCATAAACGGCAAGGTGAACAGCACGTGACCGATGAGAATGAACAGCCAGCTATCGCGCAGGCCGGAGAACTGACCGTACAGCAGGATGATGCCCAGCGCGGTGGCGAGGCCCGGCAGCGCGACCGGCAGCATCAGGCACTCTTCGATGCGCGCCGCCCAGCGCCGCGGCGCTTTTAACAGCCCCCACGCTGCCGGCACGCCGATCAGCAGCGTGATCAGCAGGCAGGCCAGCGCAATCAGCAGCGACAGCCAGAAGGTGTCGGTGTAAAGCTGCCACACCTGGGTCACCCACTTCAGCGTCAGGCCGCTGCGCAGGCCGGTAAAGTAGTTGTTGGTCACGCCGGCCAGCATCGACAGCACCACCGGCACGATCATGAACAGCGCGGTGAGCACGGTGACCAGCAGTTGCAGGCTGAACAGTCCGCGACGTCTCATGTCACCTCCTGGTGAGCCAGTCGGCGCGCCAGCATTAGTGCCAGCCAGGCGACGCCGCCCATCACCACCGACAGTGCGGCGGCGGTGGCGAAATTGGCGTAGTTGGTGAATTCGCCGTAAATGGTCAGCGGCAGCACCGCCAGATCGGTGCCCAGGGTGAACGCGGTACCGAACGCACCCATGCTGGTGGCAAAACAGAGCGCGCCGGTGGAGAGCAGCGCCGGCTGCAGCCCCGGCACAATCACATCCCAGGTGATGCGCCACTGACTGGCGCCCAGCGAACGCGCCGCCTCTTCGAGAGAACGGTCGAGTTTTTCACTCGCCGCCACCAGCGTGATGATGGCGCGCGGCAGTGAAAAATAGAGATAGCCAATAAACAGGCCGGTAAACGAATAGGCCAGCATCCAGCGCTCGTGGAACAGCGCCAGGCTGATTTGCGCCAGCAGTCCCTGACGGCCCGCCAGCATCACCACCAGAAATCCCACCACCACGCCCGGAAAGGCCAGCGGAAACGTCAGCAGCGCCAGCAGCGTGCTGCGTCCGCTGAAGCGCTGGCGTGCCAGAAAGCAGCCGACTGTCGCGGCGATGGCCAGCGTCACCAGCGTGACGGCGAGCGACAGCAGCACGGTATTCAGCAGGCTGAGCAGATAGTGTGGCTGCGTCAGTACCGTCCAGTAGCCGCTGTGCCGGGTGCTGCGGTTGTCCTGCATTGCCATCTGCAGCAGCCGGACAAACGGCAGCAGCCAGAAGGCGCAGAAGAACAGCAGCGCCGGCAGCGTCAGCCATAGCCAGCGGCTGCCGGCCAGGCGCGGTGTCCGGCGGCACGAAGCCGCCAGGGTATCGGTCATCGCCATCAGCGAATCTCACTCAGATAGCGCGCCGAGAAGGCTTTCTGCGCTGCCGCCATCTGCTGATAGTCAACGGTGTGCGCACGCGCATAATCGCTGTCCGGCAGGAAATATTTCTTCGCTTCTGCGCTCATGGCGCCGGTGCGCACCGGGCGCAGGAACGCGCTGGCCCAGATGGCCTGCCCTTTGTCCGACAGCACATAGTCGATCACTTTTTTGCCGTTCGCCGCGTGCGGTGCATTCTTCACCAGGCTGATGACGTACGGCACCGTTACCGTGCCCTCTTTGGGAATAACAAAGGCGACGTTAGCGTGATCTTTGTAGCGGGCGCGGTAAGCATTGAAGTCATAGTCGAGCAGAATCGGGATCTCGCCGGAAATCAGGCGTGCATACGCGGTCTGCTTAGGCACGATAGGCTGATTCGCCTGCAGCTTTTTGAACCAGTTCAGCGCCGGCGTGAAGTCCTGCATGTTGCCGCCCTTCGCCTGGTTGACTGCCACCGCCGCCACGTAACCGACAAAGGCGCTGGCCGGATCGAGATAACCAATCATGCCTTTGTATTCCGGCTTCAGCAGGTCGTCCCAGGATTGCGGCACCGGCGCGCCGCCCAGCGCATCGACGTTGATCATAAAGCCCATGGTGCCCGAGTGCAGCGCCACCCATTTACCGTTGCTGTCTTTCATGCCGGCAGGGATGTCATCCCAGTGCGCCGGTTTGTAACTGGCGACCACGCCGGCGCTGTCCGCCTGAATGCCGAAGCTGACGCCGTAATAGACCACGTCGGCCACCGGATTGCCTTGCTCCGCCACCAGCTGCGCCAGTGCCTGGCCGGAGTTTTTGTTGTCCTGCGGCACCTGAATGCCGGTGTCTCTGGCAATCGCTTTGAGCTGAGTGCCCCAGTCGGCCCACTCGGACGGGCAGTTGTAACAGATGGCGGTTTCCGCCGCCTGCGTCAGGCTGGTAAACAACGCGCTGGCGCTGAGCGCGATGGCGCCGGCGTAAATTTTTACTTTTTTATGCAGCATCATGAGGTTCCCTGGTGGTGGCAATAAACGCGGGGGCAGCAACACTCTCACCGCTCCGCAACTGATGTGGCAGCACGCGGGTGCCGCGGCTGACGTTATGCAACAACATATCGATGGCGCAGGCGCCGAGCCGTTCGGCGGGCTGCGCTACGCTGGCCAGCGACGGGGCCATTTGTGCCCCCATCGCAATCCCGTCAAAGCCCATCACCGCCAGCTGCTGTGGCACAGGCACGCCCGCGCGCGCCGCCGCGCCAATCAGGCTGATGGCCAGCAGGTCGTTGGTGCAGATCACGGCGCTGAGCGGGGTGGCACTGCCGAGCATCGGGGCCAGCAGCGTAAAGTCTGATTGGGTGTGGCTGGCCATCTCAATCACCGGCAGCGCCGTCAGGCCCGCGTGCTGCATGGCATCGCAATAGCCCTGATAGCGCAGGCGCGCACGATCTGACTGCAGCATCGGTCCGGCGACCATGGCAATGCGGCGATGACCAAGCGCCAGCAGCTGTGCGGTGGCTTCGCTCATCGCCTGGCGGTTATCCACGCACACCGCCGGCCAGTGGCTGTGCTGCGGCACGTTATGCGCCAGCACAAACGGCAGGCCAGCCGCCTGCAGCGTGCTGAGCACTGCGCTGTTATCCGCGTCGGCCACCGTCAGGACCAGGCCCGCCACGCGCTGACGCAGCATATGTTCAACGATGGCGGCTTCGCGCTCGGGCTGGTAATCGCTGGTAGCCACCAGCAGGCCATAGCCGGCGTCGCGCGCCTGGCGCTCCATCGCCTGTAACTGGCAGGAGAAGATCGGGTTAAGCAACGAGGGCAGCAGCACGCCGAAGGTGGTGGAGTGCTGCGTGCGCAGCTGGCGCGCGATGTGGTTAGGACGAAAGCCGAGCTGCTCCGACGCCGCCAGCACTCTCTCCAGCGTGTCGCGCCGCAGCAGATGGGGATCGGAAAAGGCGCGCGCGGCCGTGGCGCGTGAAACGCCTGCCAGCTTTGCCACCGTGAGTAAGTCGGACATGTTCGCCTCGTAAAGTGCCGATGAGATCGATCTCATTGGCGCCTAAATTAACGGCGAACTGTGACAGTGACATCGCGAAGGGATGACGAAAAGATGACAGCAGCCTGCACTGCTGTCAGCAGGATTACAGCATCAGGAAGGCGTACCCTTCATTTTGCAGCGACGCGACGGTGGTGCCGCTGGAGAGCGTATGCGTGACGCGGGTATCAATCCAGTCGCGCTCCAGCTGATGGAAGGCCACCGACTGGTCGCAAATGGTCACTTTCACCCCGGCTTTCTTCAGCTCATCAATCAGCTTCAGGTTAGGATTATCGCTGCCGTACGCTTTACGGAACTGATCGTTATTGAGCGCGGCCGGCACCGCATCGCTGTTGATCGACACCACAAAGTTGAGCTGATTCAGCGGCACGCCAGCCGCGTAATAGAGGTTGGTGACGCGTGCCACGCGCTCAAGGCCGAGGTTTGGCTGATGGATATCCCCTTCGCTGCGGTTGATCTGAAACACAATCTTATTGCTCAGCCCGGGCGTGTTGGCCGGGTTGTAATCCGGCGTGTTAACAAAGTGAATTTTACCGTAACCGGCAATCGCCGGCGTGCTCCAGAAATCCGCCGGTTCGGTTTTCTGGTCAGCGAATTTGCCGCTGACTTTATCCACCAGTTCCGGCAGCTGCAGCACATTTCCGCCGACAAAGCCCGCCAGCGCGGCGATAACAATATAGGATGCTGGACGCATGACACTTCTCCTTAACCAAAGACGCGATTACATCTGTAAAAAGGCATAGCCCTGATTTTCCAGCGTCGACACCGTGGTCGGGCTGGACAATGCATGAATCACCGACCGGTCGATCCAGTTGCGCGGATAGTGATGGAACGCCACCGACTGATCGCACACCGAGACTTTGACGCCCAGCTTGTTCAGCGCGCCAATCAGCCCGAGGTTGGGGTTATCGACGCCGTAAAACTGCTTAAAATGCGCGTTATCCAGCGTGGCGGGCGTGGCATCGCCGGTCATCGACACCACAAACTGCAACTGTTCGGCCGGTACGCCAGCGGCGATGTACAGATTGACCACGCGCGCCACACGCTCCAGCCCGAGGTTAGGTCGTTTGATATCGCCTTCATTGCGGGTCAGCTGGAACACCACTTTGTTGCTCAGCCCCACCGCCGGTTTAAACGCGGCGTCGGCTTCATAATGAATTTTGCCGTAGCCCGCGACCGCCGGTGTGCTCCAGAACCCGTCCGGATCGGCAGGTTCAGGGGAAAAATGGCCCGCGATACGCTGATACAGGTCATCGCTTTTGATTACGGCGGCACCGACCATCCCACCCACGATGGCAATCAGGGCGTAGGAAACAACAGAACGCATAGAAACTCTCCGGCATGCACTGCGCGTTAATTCACAGTCCGTTTGAAAAAGTGCTTTATCTATACCACAGCGCGCGGCGGGCAAAACGCCTATACTGCCGGGCTGTCCGGCGTTTGGCTGCCAGCAGAAATCATTGCGCCAGCTGATTGAATAAGGCTGTTGATTGAGCCGTGCGGGCGAGTTGAAAAATAGCTGGCCGGAATTACCGGCAGTCACCAGGGAGAGAGATGCACAGCAGATGACAGCACCTCATCGTGCGGGTTAATACTGTCATCGCGCACCGCCAGTTGACCAGTGAGCAAAACCTGACCATTCATTTCTGGGCTGGTGATGCACGGCCAGAGCAACACGATAAAAATCACTGATGGATAAAGCGAGCCAACCGTGGGTTTTAGGGCGTGTTTTTCAGAGTAAACCTGGAAAAAACCATGCCAGATTCAATTATTTTGAGCAACTTTACGTAACTTTAATTTCATCAGTGCGCTGCGCCGTTTTATTTTGCCTTTTCGCTATTCAATTTTTTGCTACAAATTTCGCGTCAGTCAGCCATTCTTTGCCATCACGTCAATGTGACGGCGGCATTTGCTTGTATCCTCACTGTGGTTAAGATAGAGCCGCGGCAGAAAAGGAAACGCCGCCACAGAACATTGGCATGACTTTCCTGTCCAATGGCAGGAGACTTTTACAGGATCAAGGCATGTTTAACCGGTTGAAAAAATCAGTGCTGGCGGCCCTTATTCCTGCGCTGCTGCTCACGCCTGCGGTCGGTGTCCGCGCCGATCTGAGCGACAATTTGCCCGACATGGGCACCACGGCAGGCTCCACGCTTTCCATTAATCAGGAGCTGCAGATTGGCGACTTCTACGTGCGCCAGCTGCGCGCCAGCGCGCCACTGATCAACGATCCGCTGCTTAATCAGTACATCAATGAACTCGGCCAGCGGCTGGTGGCACACGCCCATTCAGTGCGCACGCCGTTTCACTTTTTCCTGATTCAGAATGACGAGCTCAACGCCTTCGCCTTCTTTGGCGGCAATGTGGTGCTGCACTCGTCGCTGTTCCGCTATACCGATAACGAAAGCCAGCTGGCGTCAGTGATGGCGCACGAAATTTCGCACGTGACGCAGCGTCATCTGGCGCGCGCCATGGAAGAGCAGAAGCGCAGCGCCCCGCTCACCTGGGTCGGCGCGCTGGGTTCAATCCTGCTGGCGCTGGCCAGCCCGCAGGCCGGGATGGCGGCACTGACCGGTACGCTGGCCGGTACGCAGCAGGGGATTATCAGCTTTACCCAGGGCAATGAACAGGAAGCAGATCGCATCGGCATTCAAGTGCTACAGCGCGCCGGTTTCGATCCGCAGGCGATGCCCGCGTTTCTGCAAAAGCTGGCCGATCAAAGCCGCTTCTCGTCAAAACCACCGGAAATTTTGCTGACGCACCCGCTGCCCGATAGCCGCCTGGCCGACGCGCGTAACCGCGCCAACCAGATGCGCCCGGTGGTGGTGCAGTCGTCGCAGGATTTCTATATGGCGAAGGTGCGCGCGCTGGGTATGTACGCCACCGGTCGCAATCAGCTGACTGACGATTTGCTGAATGAGTACGCCAAAGGCAACACGCGGGAACAGCAGGCGGCGCAGTACGGCAAAGCGGTGCAGTTCCTGCAGGCGAAAGATTTTGCCAACGCGAAAAAGATCATCGCGCCGCTGCTGGCGAAGCAGCCGGATAACCTGTGGTTCCTTGATATCATGACCGATATCGACATCGGTCTGAACCAGCCGCAGCAGGCCATCAGTATGCTGAACGCCGCCCGCGGCAGCCAGACCAGCCCGGTGCTGCAGCTTAATCTGGCGAACGCCTACGTCGAGGCGAAGCAGCCGGCCAACGCCAGCCGCATCCTGAACCGCTATACCTTTGCGCACCCTGACGATCTCAACGCATGGGATTTACTGGCGCAGGCCTCAGCCGCGCAGGGGCTGCGCGATGAGGAGCTTTCGGCACGGGCGGAGAGTCTGGCGCTGAACGGCCAGCTTGATCAGGCCATCACCACCCTGAGCATCGCCAGCGCCCAGGTGCCGCTCGGCAGCCTGAAGCAGGCGCGTTACGATGCGCGTATCGACCAGTTCCGCGAGTTACAGCGGCGTTTTAAGCAGTATGCAAAAGGGTAAATAGCCGGTTACGCGGGTGGATGGCCGGCAGGATTTCGGTGCGCATCAATGCGCACCTGGCAACAATGGATTACGCAGGATAAAAAACATGGTCCGTATTTATCACAATCCGCGCTGCAGCAAGAGCCGCGAAACCCTCGCGCTACTGCAGCAACAGGGCATTGAACCGCAGGTGGTGCTGTATCTCGATACGCCGCCGGACATCGACACGCTGAAAACGCTGCTGCAACAGCTGGGCATGCGCAGCGCACGCGAGCTGATGCGTCGTGGCGAGGAAATCTATAAAACGCTGGGGTTGGCCAGTAACGATCTCAGCGAACAACAGCTGTTACAGGCGATGGTGGAGCATCCAAAACTGATCGAGCGGCCGATTGTGATTCAGGGCGACCGCGCCCGCATTGGTCGTCCGCCGGAAGCGGTGCTGGAGATTCTCTAAAGCCCCAGCGCCTCTTTCACGAAGGGAATGGTCAGCTTGCGCTGTGCGCTGATCGAGGCGCGATCGAGACGATCAAGCGTGTCAAACAGCGTGCGCATTTCGCGGTCGAGGCGTTTCAGCAGGAAACGCCCGACATCTTCCGGCAGCTCAAAGCCGCGCAGGCCGGCACGCAGCTGCATCGCCTGCAGTTTGTCCTCGTCGGACAGCGGCTGTAAGCGGTAAATTTGTCCCCAGTCGAGACGTGACGCCAGATCCGGCAGGCCCAGATTGAGCTGACGCGGAGGGCGATCGCCGGTGATCAGCAGGCGGGTTTTGCCGGTTTCCAGAATGCGGTTGTAGAGATCGAAGATCGCCATCTCCCACTCGGCTTCGCCGGCGATGCACTCAATATTATCAATGCACACCAGCGCCAGATTCTCCATGCCTTCCAGCACTTCCGGCACGAACCAGGTGCGCTTATCGAGCGGCACATAACCCACCGCTTCGCCGCGCGCGGACATTTCGGCGCAGGCTGCATGCAGCAAATGGCTGCGGCCACCGCCTTCGCGCGACCAGAAGTAGAGATAGCTGCCGTGCTGTTGCGCCAGCGCGCCCTGCAGCGCCGCCAGCAGTGACGGATTTTCCCCCGGCCAGAAACTGGCGAAGGTTTCATCATCGGGTAGATAGAGTGGCAGTGAAAGCTGTGCCGGCGTGTTCAGAAGTACCTCAACGGATGAGCGGGCAGAAAACCGGGCAAGTTTATCACGATCCTCCGCAGAGATGAACCGGGCTTCCCTGCCCGCAGGATCCTTTAAAGCTCGCGTTTTTCTTCCGCGTCCAGCACCACCTCTTCCGGACGTAACAGACTGATTACGCGGAAAATCAGCGCCAGGCCAACGCCGACGATGGTGGCCAGCGCCATGCCCTTCAGCTCGGCGGCGCCCACGTGCACTTTCGCGCCGCTGACGCCAATGATCAGGATCACCGAGGTGAGGATCAAATTCTGCGCTTTGTTGTAGTCGACTTTGGATTCAATCAGCACGCGAATACCGGAAGCGCCGATCACGCCATACAGCAGCAGCGACACCCCGCCCATCACCGGTACCGGGATCGCCTGGATGGCGGCTGCCAGTTTACCGACGCAGGAGAGCAGAATGGCGAAGATCGCCGCGCCGCCGATCACCCAGGTGCTGTAAACGCGGGTGATCGCCATGACGCCAATGTTTTCACCGTAGGTGGTATTCGGCGTGGAACCAAAGAAGCCGGAGATCATGGTCGACAGACCGTTGGCAAACATCGAGCGATGCAGGCCGGGATCGCGAATCAGGTCCTTCTTCACGATGTTGGCGGTCACTACCAAATGGCCCACGTGCTCGGCAATCACCACCAGCGCTGCGGGCAGGATGGTCAGCATCGCGGCCCATTCAAAGCGCGGCGTATAGAAGGTCGGCAGCGCAAACCACGGCGCGTTTTCCACCGCGCTCCAGTCAACGATACCCATGGCCGACGACAGCGCGTAGCCGACCAGCACGCCAATCAGGATCGGGATAATGGCGAAGAAGCCACGGAACAGCACCGAGCCGAACACCGTCACCGCCAGCGTCACCAGCGAAATAATGATGGTTTTACTGTCCGCTGTGGTGCCATCAGCGGGCAGCAGCCCGGCCATATTCGCCGCCACGCCCGCCAGTTCGAGACCGATAACCGCCACGATGGCCCCCATCGCCGCCGGTGGGAACATGACATCGAGCCAGCCGGTGCCGGCCTTCTTTACAATCAGCGCCACAATGCAGAACAGCGCGCCGCACAGGATAAAGCCGCCGAGCGCCACTTCATATCCGAGCGGCAGCAGCAGCAACACCGGCGAGATAAAGGCAAAGCTGGAGCCAAGATAGGCCGGGATTTTGCCTTTACAGATAAACAGATACAGCAGTGTGCCGACGCCGTTGAACAGCAGCACGGTCGCCGGGTTGATGTGGAACAGAATCGGCACCAGCACGGTGGCGCCGAACATGGCGAACAGGTGCTGCAGGCTGAGCGGAATGGTTTGAAGAAGCGGTGGGCGTTCGCTAACGCCAATGGCTCTGCGAGTCATCATTTATCCCCTATACGTTTATTTTTATGCTCGTTCGTCAACGCCGCACCTTATCGTAGTGGCGCAATTCATTGCGCCTTGTCCGGATGGGCACCATAGCTTGCCCGGCATCAGCGCGATAAATCGCGCCGCTACAAAATGTGCATCCTGTCGATACGTTGTCTGACTGAACGGTATTTTTGCCAAAAAAAAGCCGACTCTCTGGCCGGCTGGTTTATTTATTTGGTTCCGAAAATCTTGTCGCCGGCATCGCCGAGGCCCGGGATGATGTACCCCTTCTCGTTCAGGCCCTGATCGATTGACGCGGTGTACAGCTCAACGTCCGGATGTGCTTTCTCCAGCGCGGCAATGCCTTCCGGCGCGGCCACCAGCACCAGCACTTTAATGCTGTTGCAGCCGGCTTTCTTCAGCAGATCGATGGTGGCGATCATCGAGCCGCCGGTCGCCAGCATCGGGTCAACCACCAGCGCCATACGCTCTTCGATGTTTGACACCAGCTTCTGGAAATAAGGGACCGGCTCCAGCGTCTCTTCGTCACGGTAAACGCCCACCACGCTGATGCGCGCGCTCGGTACGTGTTCCAGCACACCTTCCATCATGCCAAGACCAGCACGCAGAATCGGGACGACGGTAATTTTTTTGCCTTTGATTTGATCGACGTCGACCGGACCGTTCCAGCCTTCAATGGTCACGCGCTCGGTTTCGAGATCGGCGGTGGCTTCATAGGTCAGTAAGCTGCCCACTTCCGAGGCCAGCTCGCGGAAGCGCTTGGTGCTGATATCATGCTCACGCATCAGGCCCAGTTTATGTTTGACCAGCGGGTGTCTGACTTCCACGATCTTCATGATTATTCTCCCGGAATTGAGTTGAGCTAAAAAAAAATCGCCGGATTATACCGCCTTTTTACCGCCGCGCCACCGGTGATTGGTCAGGTAACGTGCACAAATCACCTGAGAATAAGGATTAGCGAAAAATCAGCACGCTGCAAAGGTGCCCTGAGATGGGACTCGCAAACGTTTGCCTGCGCTGGTAGAATTGCCGCGCTTAATTTTTGCCACCAACCGCAATCGCGTGGGGATTCCGCAGTGACCGACAAAACCTCTCTCAGCTACAAAGACGCCGGTGTTGATATTGATGCTGGTAACGATCTGGTTGACCGTATTAAAGGCGTAGTAAAGAAAACCCGCCGCCCGGAAGTGATGGGTGGACTGGGTGGCTTTGGCGCGCTGTGTGCGCTGCCGCAGAAATACCGCGAGCCGGTGCTGGTCTCCGGAACTGATGGCGTCGGCACTAAGCTGCGTCTGGCGATGGATCTCAAACGCCACGACAGCATCGGCATCGATCTGGTCGCGATGTGCGTGAACGATCTGGTGGTACAGGGCGCTGAGCCGCTGTTCTTCCTCGACTATTACGCCACCGGCAAGCTGGATGTGGATACCGCCTCCGCGGTGATCACCGGTATCGCCGAAGGCTGTCTGCAGTCGGGCTGTGCGCTGGTCGGCGGTGAAACCGCTGAGATGCCGGGCATGTATCACGGCGAAGATTACGACGTGGCCGGTTTCTGCGTCGGCGTGGTGGAAAAATCCGAGATCATCGACGGCAGTAAAGTGCAGGATGGCGACGTGCTGATCGCGCTGGGCTCCAGCGGTCCGCACTCTAACGGCTACTCGCTGGTGCGTAAAATTCTTGAAGTCAGTCAGACCGATCCCACCACTAAACAGCTGGAAGGCAAACCGCTGGCCGATCACCTGCTGGCACCGACCCGCATCTACGTGAAAAATATCCTCAGCCTGATTGAGCAGGTGGACGTGCACGCCATTGCCCACCTGACCGGCGGCGGCTTCTGGGAAAACATTCCGCGCGTACTGCCGGATAACACCCAGGCGGTGATTGACGAGAAAAGCTGGCAGTGGCCGGCGGTATTCAGCTGGCTGCAGCAGGCCGGTAACGTCAGCCGTCACGAGATGTACCGCACCTTTAACTGCGGCGTGGGCATGGTGATTGCGCTGAGCCCGGCCGATGCCGACAAAGCGGTACAGCTGATGACCGCGGCTGGCGAGCAGGCGTGGAAAATTGGCGTGATTAAGGCGTCTGATGCCGAAGAGCGTGTGGTTATCAACCCATGAAGAAACTGGTTGTACTGATCTCCGGCAACGGCAGCAATCTTCAGTCCATCCTCGACGCCTGCGAGAGCGGGCGTATCAACGGCAGCGTGGCTGCCGTTTTCAGTAATAAAGCCTCGGCCTATGGTCTGACGCGGGCGCAGCTGGCCAGCGTGCCTGCTCACGCGCTGTCCGCGCAGGATTTCCCCGATCGCGACGCCTTTGACCGCCAGCTGATGCAGCAGATCGACGCTTATGCACCAGATCTGGTGGTGCTGGCCGGTTATATGCGCATTCTGAGCCCGGCGTTTGTCGCGCACTATCATGATCGTCTGCTGAATATTCATCCGTCGCTGCTGCCGAAATATCCCGGTTTGCATACGCATCGCCAGGCGCTGGCGAACGGGGACGCAGAGCACGGTACGTCGGTGCATTTTGTGACTGATGAGCTGGACGGTGGACCGATCATTCTGCAGGCGCGCGTGCCGGTATTTGCTGACGATGACGAAGCTGAGATCAGCGCCCGCGTGCAGCATCAGGAGCACGCGATTTATCCGCTGGTGATCAGCTGGTTTGTCGAAGGACGCTTGCAGATGCGCGCGGGCAAAGCGTGGTTAGATGGCGAACCGCTGACGCCGGAAGGTTATGCGCACGATTGATTGACCTTTACGCCGTGCGCTTGCAGGAATTGCGCAATAAATTGCGCCGCTACGGGGCTGTGCCGGGTTTAATTACTGCATGATTTCTTTGCACATTTCGTAGCGGCGCGATTCTTCGCGCTAACCTAACAATACTTACCCAAACCGGCCGGTAATATAATCCTCGGTGCGCCGCGCCTGCGGTGCGGTGAAAATCCGGTCGGTTTCGTCAAACTCCACCAGCTGCCCGTTATGCATAAACGCGGTGTAATCGGATACGCGCGCGGCCTGCTGCATGTTGTGCGTCACCAGCACCAGCGTGAAATGCTGCTTCAGCGTGGTCATCAACTCTTCAATCACCAGCGTCGAGATCGGATCCAGCGCCGAGGTGGGTTCATCCAGCAGCAGCACTTCCGGCTCGATGGCGATGGCGCGCGCAATCACCAGACGCTGCTGCTGACCGCTCGACAGCGTCAGCGCATTCTGCCCCAGCTGATCTTTCACTTCGCCCCACAGCGCCGCCGCCCGCAGCGCGCGCTCGCAGGCCTCATTCAGCACGCGACGATCGCGCACGCCCTGCAAACGCAGACCGTAAACCACATTCTCATAGATCGACTTGGGGAACGGATTCGGGCGCTGGAACACCATGCCGATGCGCCGCCGCAGCGCCGGCAGATCCTGGTTCGCCTGCATCACCGCGTGGCTATCGAGCAGAATCTCACCTTCGATGCGGCAGCCATCAATGACGTCGTTCATGCGATTGAAGCAGCGCAGCAGCGTCGATTTACCGCAGCCGGAAGGCCCAATCAGCGCCGTGATGCGATGCTTTGGGATCTGCAAATCAATGTTATTCAGCGCCTGGCGTTCGCCGTACCACAGCGACAGTTGGTTAACGGTGAGCGCAATAGCGTAATCGGGCGTCATGTGTAAACCTTATTAGTGCGTCATAAGCCGGTAGCGCTCGCGCAGCCGATGGCGCAGCACCATCGCCAGCAGGTTAAGCGACAGAATGATCGCCACCAGCAGCAGTGCCGTGGCATACACCAGCGGTCGGTCGGCGTCGATGTTCGGGCTCTGGAAGGCCAGATCGTAAATCTGAAAACCGAGATGCATAAATTTACGGTCAAGATGCAGATAAGGAAACACCGCATCGACCGGCAGCTCTGGCACCATTTTGACCACGCCCACCAGCATCAGCGGTGCGGTTTCGCCGGCGGCGCGCGCCACCGCCAGAATCAGGCCGGTGAGCATTGCCGGTACCGCCAGCGGCAGCACCACGCGCCACAGCGTTTCCGCCTGGGTTGCGCCCAGCGCCAGCGAGCCCTGACGCAGATTGTCCGGAATACGCGACAGCCCCTCTTCGGTGGCGACGATCACCACTGGCAGCGTCAGCAGCGCCAGCGTCAGCGCCGCCCACAGCAGGCCAGGCGTGCCGAAGGTAGGATTGGGCAGCGAGCGGGAGAAGAACAGCTGATCGAGGGTACCGCCAATCAGCCAGACAAAAAAGCCGAGGCCAAACACGCCATACACAATCGACGGCACGCCAGCCAGATTCACCACCGCAATGCGCACCAGCCGGGTGAGCGCGTTGCGCCCGGCGTATTCGTGCAGCCAGACGGCGGCCACCACGCCCAGCGGCATGACAATCACCGACATCAGCAGCACCATCAAAACGGTGCCGAAAATCGCCGGCAGCGCGCCATTTTCACTGCCGCCCGAGGTGGGCGAGTCACTGACAAACTGCCAGATCTGACTGAGGAAATGCCCGATTTTCTGCCCGAGGCTCAGGCTGTTTGGATACCAGGCGGCCACCACCTGCGCCAGCGGAATCAGATGATCGTCGCCCTGCACGTCGCGCAGTACCAGCGTATCGCGCTGGCTTTCATGCTGCAGATGCGCCAGCTGCTGCGCCAGCGCGCCGAAGCGTTTATGCAGCGCCGCGCTGTTGGCATCCAGTTCTGACTGATCCTGCAGGCTGAAGTGACCACCGCGCCGCTGCTCGTCAGCCTGCTGTTGCAGACTCTCCAGCTGGGCGTTAAGGCGCGCCATTTCGATACGCCGGATGTTGCTCGCCTGGCGCAGCTGCTCATGCACCTGCTTCAGCCGCTGCTGCAGCAGTGCATCGCGGTCGCGCGCGGTCAGCACCTCGTTGTCTTCACGCAGCTCCACCAGCCAGCCGTAGGCATTGCCGCCACTGCGTCGCTGTAGCACCAGCACTTCTGCCGGGCGTCGGGTTTGCGCTTCGCCCTGACTGACGATGACGCGGAAATCCGGCGCGGCAAAATCGCGGTTACCGGTTTTCACTACGTAGCGCCAGCGATCGCCCTGCTGCTGGCGATCCAGCGTTTCACCCAGCACCCTCAGCGGTGCCCCCTGCGGCGGCTGGAACTGATACTGATCGACCGGCTGCGGCCAGAACGCCCTGACGCCCTGCCAGCCCAGCAGGCCGATTAATAAGGTAAATGCCAGCAGGCAGACGGCGACCGCACCGGCAGTCAGCCAGCGCCAGCGATCGTTTTGACGCAGCGCGCTCATGCCTGCCCCTCATGCTGACTGTAGCGCTGGCGCAGCCGCTGACGAATCAGTTCCGCCACGGTGTTGATCGCCAGCGTGAATATCAGCAGCAGCAACGCACTGAGAAACAGGATGCGATAATGGGCGCTGCCCGCCGCGGCTTCCGGCATTTCAATGGCGATATTAGCCGACAGCGCGCGCAGCCCGGCAAACAGTCCGCCTTCGCTCACCGGGGTGTTGCCGGTGGCCATCAGCACAATCATGGTTTCCCCCACCGCACGGCCAAAGCCGATCATCAGCGCAGCAAAAATGCCTGCCGACGCGCCCGGCAGCACCACGCGCGTCAGGGTTTGCCACGGTGTCGCACCCAGCGCCAGCGAGCCCTGCCCCAGCGCCACCGGCACGCTAAACAGCGCATCTTCCGCCAGGGTAAAGATCAGCGGCACCAGCGCAAAGCCCATCGCCAGCGCCGCCACCAGCAGGTTACGCTGCTCATAGTGCGCCAGCTGTTCGCCCATCTGCGGCCACCACAGTGTCGGCAGCCACAGCGTCAGTAACGTCACCAGTAACAGCAGCGGCATCAGCAGCAGCACTTCAAAACCGGGCCGCCGCCAGCGCGCCGGCAAACGCGGACTGAGCACGCCGCACAGCAGCAGCGTGGCGGCCAGTACCAGCGGCAGCAGCATCACGCCAGGCAGTGCACGGCTGATGTGCGGCGCCAGCCACACGCCAGCGATCAGGCCAATCACCACGCTCGGCAGCGCGCCCATCATTTCAATGCCCGGCTTGACCCAGCGGCGCAGGCCCGGCGACATAAACCATGCGGTATACATTGCCGCCGCCAGCGCCAGCGGCGTGGCAAACAGCAGCGCCAGCGACGCTGCTTTCAGCGTGCCGATCACCAGCGGCATCAGGCTGAATTTGGCCTGATAGCTGTCGCCGGCGGCGGTGGACTGCCATACCCAGTCCGGCTGCGGATAGTTTTCATACCAGATTTTCTGCCACAGATTGCGCCAGCTGAAATCGGGCCACGGATTATCCAGCGCGAATTGCTGCCACTGTCCGGCACGTTCGACGATCAGGCTATCGCCGCGCGGAGACAACGCCAGCGCGCTGATGCCCGCGGCCAGCTGGCGCGTGACAATCGGGCCCGCCTGCTTGCTGGCGAACAGGCGCACCACGCCCTGCGCGTCAAAGCTGGCAAAAACGCGCCGCTGCGCCTCAGGCACGATGCCGAGCACACCCGCGCTGTGCGTGAAGGTGTGAATCTGCTGCAGCCGTGGCCCGTGGTCACCGGTGATGGCAAACCATTGCTGAATGCCACGCGCATCCTGAATCAGTAAGCTGCGCCCGCCCGCCAGCAGTTGCAGGCTGCGCGGTTGCTGAGTCAGCGTCTGGGTTTCCCGCAGCTGCGCGCCCTGCGGCGTAATCTGCCACACCCGCAACAGCCGTCCGGTACTGGTGTACAGCAGCGTGCCGTCCGGCGACAACCGCATCAGGTCGGCCTGCTCACCGGGCAATACAATCTGGTCGACGCGTTTCTGGCCGGCAAAGGTCAGCAGGCTGATACCGGCCGGCGTTTGTGCGGCGATGCGCCACTGGTGATCGCCCGGCACCGCCAGCGCCATCTGGCTGACCGCGCCCTGCGGCAGATGCAGCGGCCGATCGCCCAGCGGGAAATACCATTCACCGTGCTGGCCGTGGATGAGCGGTTGCATCAGCAACAGATCGCCCTGCATATTGAGCAATACGCTGCCGCCGTCGCTGCTGGTCACCGCCGCCTGCGGCTGACCGTTCAGCGCCAGCGCGTCGCCCGCTGGCTGACCGTCGAGCGGAATAAAGCGCGCTTCGTTGCGGCTGATGCGCCAGCCGAGCTGGCCTTCGCTGCCCAGCGCCAGCGCCGGGGCTTTGTCCCACAGCTGCTGACTGAGCGTCGGCTGCATGCCCGGCGCGCTGAACAGCGGCATCACCACCCAGATCAGCCAGAAGAACAGCAGCAGCATCAGCAGTAAAATTCCCACACCGCAGGCCGTGACGATGCGGCGCACGAACTGATCGATGGCGCGTCGACGACGGTCACTAAAGTGGACAGGAATACGATTTATGCTCATGCAGGCCAGAGTTACCCTTGAAGTTATGCCGCTATGTTGCCCGTAGCTGATTGATAAGACAACTGTTGAGGTTGGACAAGGCTGCCATACTCTCGCCATAATGGTGGAGGACACTGAGCGGAACCGCAATTTTGCGTTTATTCCGCCGGACATTCCGTCCAGCAACAGCATCACGGAGTCAGAATGGGTCAGGAAAAGCTGTATATAGAAAAAGAACTAAGCTGGTTAACCTTTAACGAACGCGTGCTGCAGGAAGCCGCTGATAAAAGCAATCCGCTCATTGAGCGCATGCGTTTTCTCGGCATCTATTCCAATAACCTGGAAGAGTTTTATAAAGTGCGCTTTGCCGATCTCAAGCGCCGCATTCTGATTGGCGAAGAACAGGGGACGCCCACCACCCTGCGCCATTTGCTGAAAAAGATTCAGCTGCGGGTACAGAAATCGGATCAGGAGTTCGATGCGCTGTATAACGACCTGCTGCTGGAGATGGCGCGCAACCAGATTTTCCTGATCAACGAGCGCCAGCTGTCACCCAATCAGCAGGAGTGGCTACGCTACTACTTTAAGCATCAGCTGCGCCAGCACGTCACGCCCATTCTGATCAACCACGACACCGACCTGATTGAGTTCCTGAAAGACGATTACACCTATCTGGCGGTGGAGATTATCCGCGGCGAAGAAATCCGTTACGCCCTGCTGGAGATCCCGTCCGATAAAGTGCCGCGCTTTGTGAATCTGCCGGCAGAATCGCCGCGCCGTCGCAAGCCAATGATTCTGCTGGATAACATTCTGCGCTACTGCCTTGATGAGATTTTCAAAGGCTTCTTTGATTACGACGCGCTGAACGCCTACTCAATGAAAATGACGCGCGACGCCGAGTACGACCTGGTCACGGAGATGGAATCCAGCCTGCTGGAACTGATGTCCTCCAGCCTGAAACAGCGCCTGACCGCTGAGCCGGTGCGCTTTGTCTATCAGCGCGATATGCCCGATGCGATGGTGGAAATGCTGCGCCATAAGCTGTCGATCTCCAGCTACGACTCGATTGTGCCGGGCGGCCGTTATCATAACTTCAAAGATTTCATCGGCTTCCCGAACGTGGGCAAAGCCAACCTGGAAAATCGCCCGCTGCCTCAGATTCGTCATATCGGTTTTGATGGCTTCCGCAACGGCTTTGATGCCATCCGCAACCGCGATGTACTGCTTTACTATCCGTACCACACCTTTGAGCACGTGCTGGAGCTGCTGCGTCAGGCGTCATTCGACCCGAACGTGCTGGCCATCAAGATCAACATTTACCGCGTGGCCAAGAATTCGCGCATTATGGATGCGATGATCCACGCCGCCTACAACGGTAAAAAGGTCACGGTAGTGGTCGAGCTACAGGCGCGCTTTGATGAAGAAGCCAACATTCGCTGGGCGAAGCGGCTGACCGAAGCGGGCGTGCACGTGATCTTCTCAGCGCCCGGCCTGAAGATTCACGCCAAGCTGTTCCTGATCTCCCGCCGCGAGGGCGAAGAAGTGGTGCGTTACGCCCACATCGGTACCGGCAACTTCAACGAAAAAACCGCGCGTATTTACACTGACTATTCGCTGCTGACCGCCGACGCGCGCATCACCAATGAAGTGCGCCGCGTATTTAACTTTATCGAAAACCCGTATCGCCCGGTAACGTTCGAACACCTGATGGTGTCGCCGCAAAACTCGCGCGCCATGCTGTATCAGCTGATTGATAACGAGATTGCCAACGCGCAGCAGGGCAACCCTTCCGGCATTACGCTGAAAATCAACAACCTGGTGGACAATGGTCTGGTGGATCGGCTGTATGCCGCCTCATCGGCTGGCGTGAAGATCAACCTGCTGGTGCGCGGCATGTGCTCGCTGATCCCCGATTTGCCGGGCATCAGTGAAAATATTCGCATCACCAGTATCGTTGACCGCTACCTTGAGCACGACCGCGTCTATATTTTTGAAAGCGGCGGCGATAAAAAAGTATTCCTGTCGTCGGCGGACTGGATGACGCGCAACATCGATTATCGTATCGAAGTGGCGGTGTCGGTGCTCGATCCGCGCCTGAAACAGCGCATACTGGATATCATTGCCATTCTGTTAAGTGATACGGTAAAAGCCCGCATCGTAGACAAAGAATTGAGTAACCGTTATGTTCCGCGCGGCAATCGCAAGAAGGTGCGCTCGCAGCTGGCGATTTACGATTACATCAAGAAACTGGAACAACCCGAATAACGCCTATGCCAATCTCCCATAAAAGTACGCCGAAACCGCAGGAATTCGCCGCCATCGATCTCGGCTCGAACAGCTTCCACATGGTGATTGCCCGTGTGGTGGATGGCGCCATGCAGGTGCTGGGACGCCTGAAACAGCGCGTGCACCTCGCCGACGGGCTGGATGCGCAAAATCGCCT
Organism: Pantoea sp. B_9; assembly: GCF_008632015.1. NCBI lineage: Bacteria > Pseudomonadati > Pseudomonadota > Gammaproteobacteria > Enterobacterales > Erwiniaceae > Pantoea > Pantoea sp. B_9. The sequence goes on from NZ_VWVL01000002.1 coordinate 567,567, forward strand.
GAGCGAAGAAGCGATGGAGCGCGGCCTGAGCTGCCTGGCGCTGTTTGCCGAGCGCCTGCAGGGGTTCAGCGCCGCCAACGTCACCATCGTCGGTACGCACACGCTGCGCATCGCATCCAACGCGGAAGAGTTTCTGCAGCGCGCCGCGGAGGTCATCCCGTATCCGATTGAGGTGATTTCCGGCAATGAAGAAGCGCGCCTGATCTTTATGGGCGTTGAGCACACGCAGCCGGAGAAAGGCCGCAAGCTGGTGATTGATATCGGCGGCGGTTCAACCGAGCTGGTGATCGGCGAAGATTTTGAGCCGCAACTGGTGGAGAGTCGCCGCATGGGTTGCGTCAGCTTCGCCAACCTCTACTTCCCGAAAGGCGAGATTAGCCAGGAGAATTTCCGTCGCGCCCGGCTTGCCGCCGCGCAAAAGCTGGAAACGCTGGCGTGGCAGTATCGTCTGCAGGGCTGGCAATATGCGCTGGGCGCGTCCGGCAGTATCAAAGCGGCCTGTGAAGTGCTGCTGGCGATGGGCGAGAAAGAGAAGCGCGTGACGCCGGAAAACCTCGACATGCTGGTGAGCGAAGTGCTGAAGCACAAATCCTTTGCTGCCCTGAGCCTGCCCGGGCTGTCGGACGAGCGCAAGGCAGTGTTTGTACCGGGGCTGGCGATTCTGTGTGGCGTGTTTGACGCGCTGGCCATTCGCGAGCTGCGCCTGTCGGATGGCGCGCTGCGTGAAGGCGTGCTGTATGAGATGGAGGGCCGCTTCCGTCATCAGGATATCCGCAGCCGTACCGCGCAGAGCCTGGCAAATCATTACGCCATCGACAGCGACCAGGCACGCCGCGTGCTGGAAACCACCGAACAACTGTACAGCCAGTGGCTGGAGCAGAACCCGAAGCTGGCCACCCCCCAGCTGACGGCGCTGATGAAGTGGGCAGCGCTGCTGCATGAAGTCGGGCTGACCATCAACCACAGCGGTATGCAGCGTCATTCGGCCTACATCCTGCAAAACTCCAATATGCCGGGCTTTAATCAGGATCAACAGATGCTGCTGGCCACGCTGGTACGCTTCCACCGTAAAGCGGTGAAGCAGGATGAGATGCCGCGTTTCACCTTATTTAAAAAGAAACAGTTCCTGCCGATGATCTTCCTGCTGCGGCTCGGCACCCTGCTGAACAATCAGCGTCAGGCCACCACGCGCCCCGACACGCTGAAGCTGAGCACCGACGATGGTCACTGGACGCTGACCTTCCCGGCCGGTTTCCTCAGCCAGAACACGCTGGTTCAGCTGGATCTGGAGCGGGAGCAGGCTTACTGGAATGACGTCACCGGCTGGAAACTGATGCTGGAAGAGGAGTAACGCGGGCTTCAGGCCCGCAATAGCACTATGACAACACGCCCCGATAACTATTTTGCGGAGAAATACGGCCTGACGCCGCCCCACTCCGAAGTGCTGGCCGCGCTGCCAAAACTGGAAGTGGGTAATGCGCTGGACCTCGGCTGCGGCCAGGGCCGCAACAGCCTGCTGCTTAATCAGCACGGTTTTACGGTGACCGCCTGGGACAACAATCCGCAGAGCCTGGAACGCCTTAACAGCATCATCGCGGAAGAGCAGCTGCAGCAGATACATACCGAACAGTGCGACCTGAATCAGGTGCGTTTCAACGGTGATTATCAGTTTGTGTTTTCCACCGTGGTGATGATGTTCCTGCAGCCGGCGACCATTCCGCAGCTGATCGCCGATATGCAGGCCAGCACGCGCAAGTACGGTTACAACCTGATTGTGGCGGCGATGAGCACCGACGATTATCCCAACACGCAAAACTTCCCGTTTACCTTTAAATCGGGCGAGCTGAGCCATTATTACCGTAACTGGCACATCGTGAAGTACAACGAAGAGGTCGGTGAACTGCATCGCCGCGATGAACACGGTCAGCGCATTAAGTATCGCTTCGCTACCCTGCTGGCGCAGAAAGCCAGCTACTGATGTCTGGCAACAAGATGGTCCGGTCGCCATCAATGGCGACCCTACAACGGATTAGTGCGGTTGGTGAAAGTATGCGGCTTTCGGTCGTCATCAATGACGCCCCTGCAGAGTCGATGACGCACGCTTCGCCCGGCGGCTGATATCGATCAAGGCAATCTTAACCTTTTCTGCTCATTTTTCACGCAGCGGTTGACCTCCCGGTCGGGTTGTGACTAAATGTTGCCACCGCCCAGCCGGGCTTTGACAGGAACCACCCCGCGTGAATAACGCCATCTCTGCACGAAGACGTCCCAAAACTGGTACCATGACCCGCATTGTTTTGCTGATCAGTTTCTTTATTTTGGTTGGCCGTCTGATTTTCATTATTCCCGGTGCCATCGAGCATCATCAGCAAAAGAAAGCCGCACCTGAACCGGTCACACTGAGCACCAGCGAGACGCGCTAAGGAATTTGCGGGTCATCGTCGCTCTGCCATCACATTGTCCGCCGCGGCAATGCTGCTTGTTACGCCCACTTTACCCGCAACGCGCTACACTTTGACCTGACTTTACAGACACAAAGGACGCGTTATGTCTGCTTCGCACGCACAACAACTATCAGAAACCCGCCAGCGAATTCTGCACCTTCTGCTCAGCGAGCACGATTTAGTCGATGTGCTGCTGGATAAATCCGTCGACCTCAACGCCGCCGAACTGCGCAAAATCACCGGCTGGCGTCAGCAGCTGGAGCATGAACTGCCGCAGCTGCACGCCGCCGACCTGGCGGACATTCTCGAAGCGCTGCCGGAAGAGGAGCGTCTGGCGCTGTGGCGGCTGGTGCCCTACGAGCAGCGCGGTCGCGTGCTGGTGGAGGCCTCCGAAACCGTGTGGGCCAGCCTGACGGAAGAGATGACCGACCGCGAAATCCTGCGCGCCATCGAGCCGCTGGATATTGACGATCAGGTCTATCTGGCGCGTTATCTGCCGCGCGATCTCACCGGCCGCCTGCTCACCACGCTCGATCCCAGCCTGCGCGCCCGACTGCTGGATGTGATTGAGCTGGATCGCGATCGCGTCGGCCAGGTGATGGACTTCAATATCCTCACCGTGCGCTCAGACGTGACGCTGGCGACGGTGCAACGCTTTCTGCGCAAGCGCAAAAGCATGCCGGACGGCACCGATAAAATCTTCATCACCGACGAACACAATCAGCTGCTGGGTGAACTGGCGCTGACCGATATCCTGCTCAACAAACCTAAAACGCTGGTGGCTGAGGTGATGAACGCGCGCCCCACCACTTTCCAGCTGGATGACAAAGCGGAAGAGGCCGCCAGCGCCTTCGAACGCTATAACCTGATTTCTGCTGCGGTAACCGATGCTAAAGGCAAGCTGATTGGCCGTATCACCGTGGAAGATGTGATTGACCTGGTGAACGAAGAGAACGAAAGCAACATCCGTAAGATGGGCGGCATCAGCCAGGGTGAAGACGTGTTTGCACCGGTGCGCAAAGCGGTAAGAAAGCGCTGGACCTGGCTGGCCGTCAACCTGTGTACGGCGTTTATCGCCTCGCGCGTCATTGGTCTGTTTGAGGACACCATTTCGCAGCTGGTGGCGCTGGCCACGCTGATGCCGATTGTCGCCGGCATTGGCGGTAACACCGGCAATCAGACCATCACCATGATCGTGCGCGCGCTGGCGCTGCATCAGGTTGAACCCGGCAACTTTTCGTTTCTGATTGCGCGCGAACTCGGCGTGGCGCTGCTTAACGGCCTGTTCTGGGGCGGCATCATGGGCGGCGTGACCTGGCTGATGTACGACAACCTGCAACTGGGCGGCGTGATGATGCTGGCGATGGTGCTGAATCTGCTGCTGGCGGCGCTGATGGGCGTGCTGATTCCGCTGATTATGACCAAACTCAAACGCGACCCGGCGGTCGGCTCCAGCGTGCTGATCACCGCCATCACCGATACCGGCGGCTTCTTTATCTTCCTCGGTCTGGCCACGCTGTTTCTGCTGCACGGCCACTAAAGCGCAGCTACAATCAGCGTTGATCCCTAATCAGCTGGAGAGCAGTGATGTTTAACGTGGATGATTTTGTGCAGGCGAAAACCGGTGGGCCAAAAATGCAGGTGCTGCGCGTTGCGGGCGATACGCTGTGGTGCGCCCGCGTTGACGATCCGATCAAAAAAGAGATCGAGGTGAAGGCCGACAGCGTCAATCTCTATCATGAAGACGGGGATTTCGGCGTCTGTTAACGGCTGCGAGCCCGCGCCGCCCGCGAACCGATGCTGTCGCGGCGCGGCGCTGTCTCAGGGCTTATCCTTCTGTAAATTATCCTGCCCCACCCCGCCGATAAACGGCAGCCGCAGACGCAGCGGGGTGAAATCCAGCCCCAGATTCAGTCCCAGCAGATTCACCTCCACGCCCTCTTCCGCACCCAGCGTGACGCCCAGCACGCCGAGCAGCGACAGCTGCACGCCGCGCCCGGATGGCGGCAGGCCAAGCGGATGCAGCAGCGAACGGAAATCCTTACCGATAGCATTGGCGGGCAAATCGAGCTTCAGCGCCGGCACTTCACGGCCAATGTGAGCGAGGAAGGTGTTGCTGTTGGGGCCCGGCCACGCATGATAGGTGTTGGGCCACGGATAGGATTGAATCGCCGCTTCAATCTGCGGGATCATCGCCTGCGCAGCCGCACCGCGATGTGACACCAGCAAACGCGGACGCGCACCGTACCAGTAGCCGTCCGGCAGATTGCTGTTGCGCCGCACTTTATCGCCGCTGCCCCAGCTGATCACCTCATAACGATTGTAGCGGGTTTCTCCGGCGCGCTTAAAGATAATCCACGGATGCACCGCCACCGCGCCTTTCCAGCCGTAGGTCGGCGCGGCATACACCTGCACAATCGCCTCACTGGCGAAGCGCTGCGGATCCGGTGCCAGCCCGGCCGAATCACGCCGCGCCGTCGCCCAGCCGCCGCGTTCGGTGGTGAACTCACCGCTGCGCGTCGCCTGCGCCAGGCTGGCCGCCAGCGACAGTAACACCACACAGAGAAAAGAGAGTAAAACAGCTTTAACAGGCAACATGCATGAACATCCCGGTGGTGAAAAAACGCTCCCGCCATGATGCGCCGAAACGGCAGCGTCTGTATTCACCAACTATGCGGTGGACAAAAAATGCGTTGCGGTGCCCGGTCAGCTGATTTTTCCTAAGTCAGGCAGGGCGATACCGCTGATATCGGCGCATATCGCCAGCAACTGCTGCTGCAGCCGTGGATTGCGCGCCTGCGGATTAGCCGCCAGCGCCTGACGGTGATAAAAGTACTCTCCGCTGACCCGTGCCTCATCGGCGGTGGCTAACCACACCTGGGTACGATGCGCCTGATCAAGATCGTCGGGTGCCCCGGCACCGCCCATTTTGGTCGGCACCCAGCCTGGCTCCAGCGCGTTGCTGTATACCTGCGGCCAGCGCCGGGCGATGGCAAACGCCAGTATGGCATCATGCAGTTTACTCTCAGCATAGGCCTGCGAAGCGTGCCAGCGCCGCCGCTGCCACAAAATATCATCCAGGTTAGCTTCGGCATGATGATGCATGCCGGAGCTGAGGTAAATCAGCCGCTGCGGCCGTTCAATCAGCGCCGTAAGAATATAGGGTGCCAGCGTGTTGATGGCGAACAGATGCGGCAGGCCATCTGCGGTTAACTGATAAGGCTCGCGATAGCCAACCGCCACGTTGTGGATCACCGCATCAAATCTGCCGAGCGCATTAACCTGCTGCGCCACACTGCGGGCGCCGGCGATGGTTATCACGTCGCCGCTGACCACGGCTTCAGCCTGCGGTAGCGCCTCCTGCGCGGCGCGGGCACGCGCGGCGTTGCGTCCGTGCAGCACCACCTGATGGCCCTGCTCAACCAGCAGTTCAGCCGCCATCAGCCCGAGGCCGGTGGATGAACCGGAAATAAAAATACGTGACATGGAAAACTCCTTAAGCGTGAAGTGAAGCGGCGCGCGATGTCAGCGCCAGCAGCGCCCCGAGCAGCGCACAGGCCGCACCAAACAGATAGACAGCGGCATAGCTGAAGTGGCTGGCGATGGCACCGGCAATCGGTCCGGAAATACCATAAGCGATGTCGAGAAAAGCAACGAAGGCGCCCATGGCGCTGCCGCGACTGGCCGGCGGCACGCGCTTCAGCGCTTCCACGCCGAGGGCGGGAAAGATCAGCGCACAGCCAAGACCGGTAATCAGCGCGCCGGTGAGCGCCAGGGTTTCGTCAGGCGCAAACCACAGCAGCATCTGCCCCAGCGCCTCCACCAGCAGTGAATAAGCCGCCACGCGGTAGCCACCAATGCGATCCGGCAGATGTCCCAGCACCAGGCGCACGGCGATAAAACCAACGCCAAACGCGGTCATCACCCAGCCGGCCAGTTGCCAGTGGCGCGCGGCAAAATAGAGCGAGGCGAAGGCTGTCAGGCCGGCCAGTCCGACGCCCTGGAGCATCAGGCCACAGCCTTCACGCCAGATGCGGCCAATCACCCGATAGAACGGCAAACGTGTTCCCCCGACCACGCGATAACCGCTGGCAGCCGTGGCGATGAGCGCCGCCAGCAGCGGAGCCGCGATGCAGGCCAGCATCGCCGCCGCTAAGCCGACATGCTGATACAGCATCATGCCGGCAGGGGCACCGAGCGACAGCGCGGCAAACATGGCGATACCGGTCCAGGACATCGACAGACCGGCACGCTGTGGCCCGACAGAGGCGATTGACCAGGCCACGCAGCCGGTGACGAACTGGCTTTCGCCCATACCCGCCGCCAGCCGTCCGGCAATCACCAGCGCCAGACTGACCGCCGGTGAAAAGCCCGGCAGTGCGGCCAGCCAGTAAAGCACGCCAGCCAGCGCGCACACCGCCGCGCCCTGCAGCGCCGAGCGCTTACCGCCAACGCGATCGGTCAGTTGACCGGCGTAACCGCGCGTCAGCACGGTGGCGACAAACTGTATCCCGATCACCAGCCCGACCCACAGGTTGCTGAAACCGAGATGCTGATGGATAAACAGCGGGATTACCGGCAGCGGCAAGCCGACCGCCAGATAACCGCAAAACAGCGCGGCAATCACGCCGGTCGCCGGTCGCGACAAATGCGCAGCTTCAGCCTGCGCGCTTAATGCAGACATAACAGCCTCCATAAATGAACAGACAGCGCGGCAGGCCGCCGCGCTGCGGAAAATCAGGCAAACAAAGGATGGTGATAGCCGCTGGCATTCAGCAGATAGTCGCGCGAAGCGGTGATTTCCGCGTTCAGCTGTGCCACATCGACGTTGAGCAACTGACCATGACGTTTACGCAGTTCACCCGCCACCATCACGGTATCAACATCGGCGCGTTGCACCGCCTGCACCACCGTTGCCGTCACGCTGGTCAGCGGGAAAACGCCGATACCATCGGTGCGCAGCATAATAACGTCGGCCTGTTTACCTGGCGTGAGCGTGCCCGTTTGCTGCTCCAGCCCGGCCGCACGCGCGCCGTTAATCGTTGCCGACTGCAGTACGGCTTCCACGCTAATCGGTGCCGGTGCGTCGCTTTCGCCCCGGAAGCGGCGATAGCGCATCGCTGAGCGCTGCTGGTTAAACAGCGCCTGCATTTCACCGAACAGATCGCTGCCGAAGGCGGTATCGAGATCGATACCAAGCGCCGGCGTCATTCCGCGATCGACCGCCTGCTGCCAGGCAAAGCTGTCGTCGTCGAAACCAAACAGCGCATCCGAACGCGGATTCACGGTAATGTTGACGCCCGCGTCCGCCAGCTGCTGCCAGGTGTGCGCCGGTACGCGCGTACAGTGGTTGAAAATGTTGTGCGGACCCAGCAAGCCGGCTTCGGCAAACTCCGCCGGCAGCTGCGCCAGGTCACCAATAAACTCAGTGAGAATGCGCATATCCAGCTCGCGCGCCACGCGCCACCACGCCAGATTGAGCTGACCAAACAGGCCAACCTGCACACGGCTGCCGGCGTGGTTCCAGCGGCTGGCGAGACGGGCCAGATCGCCCGGCAGATGATCGCTGGAAGCCTGCTTATCCATTGCTGCGCCAACCATATGCAGCGCACGAATCCCGCTCTCCTGCAGCGCGTCGAGCGCCGCATCGGTATGCGCCGGACTGCGTGAACTGTGGCAGGCATCAATCACCGTGGTGATGCCGGCATCCAGGCAAGCCAGCGCCGTCAGCCGGGTGCTGAGGTACATATCCAGCGGACGGTAGTGCGCGCCGAGCGTTTCTGCCACCACATCGATATAGGCAAACAGGTCGTCAACGTTGGGCATCAGGCGGCGCATCGCGCCGAGCCACATATGGTGATGCGCATCCACCAGACCCGGCATCACGATATGGCCGCGGGCATCAATCATCTGCGCATCATCGGCGGAAAGGTTTTCCCCCACGGCGGCAATACGATCGTCCTCAATCAGCACATCGCCACAGACGAGGTCGGGCACGCTGGCGTCCAGCGTCAGGATAGTGCCGCCTTTAAAAAGGGTGCGCCGTACAGTCATAACATTCTCCTCAAAAGAGATCAGGAATCCGGCGGTCAGTGCCGGTCACGTTTCGGGGCACACAATAAGTTGCAGCGCATTTTTGATAAAGGTAGGCTCAGGCAAATGATCTTTGCTAAAAATCAAAAATGGAGAACAGGATGAGTTTTGATGGCCGACTATTATCCGGCATGAGCGTGCTGGCAGCCGTGGTTGAAGCCGGCAGCTTCAGCCGCGCCGGTGAGGTGCTGGGGTTGTCCGCCTCGGGCGTCAGCCGGGCGATTTCACGACTGGAACAGCGTCTCGGCGTGCGTCTGCTGGATCGCACCACCCGCACCCTGCATCTCACCAGCGAAGGCGCCAGCCTGTATGAGCGGGCAGCGCCGCATCTGGAAGGGATTGAAGAAGCAGCAAACTACGTCTCCGGCGCCGCCGTGACGGTGCGCGGTACGCTGCGCGTGAGCCTGAATCCGCTGTTTTCCCGCTATGTGCTGGCGGCAAAGCTGCCGCTGCTGCGTGCCCGTTATCCGCATCTGGAACTGACGATTTTGCAGCAGCCCGATGTGGGCGATTTGGTAGCAGAAGGTATTGATGTTGCGGTGCGTTTCGGGCCACAGCCGCCGTCCACCATGACCTCACGCCTGCTGTTACAAACGCGCGTCCTGACGGTGGCCGCCCCGGACTATCTGGTACGCTGTGGTCGCCCGACGCAGCCGCAGCAGCTGACTGAGCACAATTGTCTGCAATACATCGATCCGCGCAGCAATAAGCCCTTTAGCTGGGAGTTTCATCGTGGCACGCAGCGGCTGACGGTCGCCACCCACGGCCATCTGACCACCACCGATCCGGATTTAATGGTACAGGCGTGCGTCGGCGGTGCCGGCGTAGCCCAGGTGCTGGCACTGAGCGTGCAACATCTGATCGCCAGCGGTGAACTGGTCGAACTTTTCCCCGACTGGCCTGACGAAACCTATCCGCTGTTTATCACCCGACCTTCGCGCCGTCTGGCCCCGGCGGCGGTGGAGGCATTTCTCGGGTTTTGCCTGGAGATTTGTGCGGAACAGAACTGACGCAAATTACCGATTACCCTCAGCGCGTGTTTGCCGGTAATAGCCCACCAGCTGAACGATGAAGGTGAGCGTTGCGAGTAAAAACAGTATCCCACCCAGGGGAATCGTGCCGAGCAGGAACCAGCCCATGACGCCTAATTCATACAGCAACTGGCCGCGATCTTCTCCCAGGATGTAACAGGGATGCACGTTGCCTTCGTCCAGCTGGCAGCCCGCCAGACTGGCGACATATCCCGCGCCCATCGCGCAGATCAGCGGCAGAAACGCGAGAAAAGCCGTACCGCACAGCATCACAAGATAAAGAATGATGATGGATGTCAGCGAGCGTTTGCCAGGTGGTGCGCGCCTGCCCGCGGCTCTGAAATTAAACAGCACGTTTCCTCCTGAAGCCTCTGCCGTTAACGCCAGATTATTAACACATCCTTATCCCCTGCGACAGACCGGTAAACAAACGCCCGCGGGGTAGCGGGCGCGTTTTTACTGCGACATGACGCCAGGCGTTAAGGATTGGCGCGGATAATCACTTTGCCGCGCGCATGGCCGGTCGCCACCTTCTCCAGTGCGGAGCGTGCATCATCCAGCGAAAAGATAGCGTCGGTGATGACCTGTAACTGCCCGGCCTGGAACAGGCTGCTCGCCCGGGCAAGATACGGCGTCGCGCTGGCGAAGAAGACAAACTCGCCGTGCTGGCCGCCGACGGGCGTGATGCCAAACTCCACCAGCGTGGCAATGCGCCCGCCGGCGCGCAGCACGGACCAGGAGCGGCTCAGCGTTTCGCCGCCGACGCTGTCTATCACCAGGTCGATATCGCGCGTTGCTGCAAAGTCCTGCGTGCGGTAGTCAATCACCTCATCGGCGCCCAGACTGGTCACCAGCGCGTGGTTTTTCGCCGACGCCGTGGCGATGACATAAGCGCCCGCCTGATGCGCCAGCTGGACGGCCATGCTGCCGACGCCACCCGCTGCGGCGTGAATCAGCACGCGCTCGCCGCGCTGCAGCTGGCCCACATCGAACAATGCCTGCTGCGCGGAGCCAAACGCGGTAGGCAGCGCCGCGGCCTGTTCGGCGCTCATCGCTGCCGGGACAAGGCATACGTCATCGGCGGCGATCACCAGGCTTTGGGCAAAAGCCCCGCCTGCGCCAGGTGGCGTGCGCCCGAATACGCGATCGCCCGCGTTTAAATGGCTCACGCGCTCGCCAACCGCTGTAATCACGCCGCAGAAATCCATGCCCGGCACGTAAGGCAGATCCACCGGGAAAACCTGCTGCATATGCCCAGAGATGATTTTCACATCCAGCGGATTAACGCTCGCCGCTTCAACCTGCACCGTCACCTCATCCGGACTGGCGGCGCGAAGTTGACGTTCGCCAATCGTCAGCACATCGGCGGTGCCAAACGTATTAATCAATGCTGCTTTCATTATCAACTCTCCGGTCTGATTCAGGCTTGTGGCGGAAACTGGCCAAGCTGGAGGAACAGGCCAAACCAATCTTCCATGTGCCAGGTGGTGATCAGACGGGCGTCCTCCAGCGCATGGAACTCATGCAGACGGAAGCTCACTTTCTTGCCGGTCGGCGCGATACCGAAAATTTCGCCGAGATGGGTGCCGCTGATTTCCGCCCGCGCCGCGATGCGGCCAGGTTCCTGAATCATGTCATGCACCACGATCTGCACGTCCGGAAAAGCCTGCGCCAGCATGCGAATGATCGGCTTGATGCCTTCCGGCCCGGGCGCCTGTCCCGGCGCCAGCGGAATGTCTTCCCATGACGGAGCCAGCACGCTATCGACCAGATCGGGGTTGTTGTCGCTGAAGGCCTGATAGAGCGTCTCTACCGCCTGTCGTTCAATTTTCAGACGTTGTACGTATTCTGCTGCTGGATTCATCGTTATTCACTTTCAGGTGAGGGTTGGTTGTGGAATTTTGCGCAGCGCCCTACAATTCGTCCAACAAATATTCAATATGAGTGATTATTTGCCGTATGGATTTTCATGGCATCGATCTCAATCTGTTAGTGGCTTTTGACGCGCTGATGAACGAGCGCAACGTCACGCGGGCGGCAACCCAGGTGGGCGTCAGCCAGCCGGCGATGAGCGCCGCTTTGTCGCGATTACGCACCCTGTTCGGTGACCCGCTGTTCATGCGCAGCGCGGAGGGTTTATTGCCGACCGCGCGTGCGCGCGATCTGTCCGGCCCCATCGCCGGGGCGTTGCGCCAGCTCGAAGCGACGCTGGTGGCAAAGCCCGTATTTGCAGCGGAAAAAGCGCAAATAAACTTCAAACTGGGCGTGTCGGAGTATCCGGCTTTCGTGTTGCTGCCTTCGTTAATGCAGGCGCTACAGGACGCCGCCCCCGGCGTGTCATTGAATGTGCAGGCGTTTACCAACCGCGATCATGCGGTCGATTTGTTAGATGCCGGCGCGATTGATGTCGCCATCGGCGTCATGCCTACGCACAGCGATAGCCGCATCATCTCCCGGCCGGTATTGCGCGACGAATTCGTCACCATCGTCGCCAGCAACCATCCGGCGGCCAGACGCGGCATGGACATGGAGAGCTACCTGGCGCTGCCGCATATTCTGGTCTCGCCGGAAGGTGAACTATACGGCCTGGTTGATCAGGTGCTGGCGCAGCAGGGTAAAAAGCGCCGGCTGGGGCTGACGGTCCAGCAGATGTTTACGGTGCCGTCTATCGTGGCGCAAACCCACATGACGGGGACCGTGATGAAGCGCGTGGCGCTGCATGCGCAGGCCAGTCGCCAGCTAGTACTGTTCCCTCCCCCGCTGTCGTTGCCCGAAATGGTGTTCAACCTGATCTGGCACCGGCGCAGCGACGCGCATCCCGCCCAGCAGTGGTTCAGGGAATTTATTGAACAACAGGCGGCGCGGTTGTAGCGAAGGCAGCGGCCTGGTGACCGTTTCAGTTTCTTACAACTGCGGGTTTCAACTCGTTTTCGACCCATTGGCGGAAGCTGGTCTGACCGATGATGGCCGTCGAGCGGGGGGCCACGTTGTCCATGCCTTCCTCTTTTGCGCGTAGCATGTCGACATAGCCTTGCGCGAAAGCCGGCGTCAACCCTCTTTCAATCGCGGCTTGTTTGTAGGCTTCGTACGACTGGTGCACATAGCGAACTTCCGATCCGATAACGTCAGAGATGATGGCGGCGAGTTCGGCGTAAGAATGCTCTTCGGGCCCGAGAACCGGCACATCCTGCTGTCCCGACCAGGAACGATCGATCAGCAGCGCAGCGGCGGCAGCGGCGCTATCACATGCGGCAGTGTGCGGCAGTTTCTTGTTGGGGTCGATCGGTCCGAACATCTTCCCCTGACGAATGGCATCGACCTGACGCCGCGCATTATCCATGAAGGCTGGCAATGCGATGCCACGCACGGCGGCCCCGGTTTCGCGCAACAGATTGACCATCTGGATCGACCCGGTGGCATTGCCCGCGCTGTGCTCCCATGGCGTGTCGCGACCAAGCGTTGTAACTGCAACGACGTGGGCGACGCCGGCCCGGCGCAGCGCGTCAGCGGCGGGCCGCGCAAAATCGATCGTAGCTGCCGCAGGGGTCGGAGCTGGCGTCGGCGGGCATAGCCAAAAGACAGCGTCCGCGCCCCGAAACGCCCGATCAACTACCGCGGCGTCGCCGTGCGAACCCTCGACGATCTCGACGCTTTCGCGTACCGCCTTCGTTAGTTTGCTGGCATCGCGCACGATAAGGCGCAGCGGTTCGCCGGCGTTCAGCAGGAGCTGGACGACATGGGCACCTATGTTGCCGGTGGGCGTGGTAACAACGATCATTCTGCGATCCTCTCAAGGTAAAAAAAAACAATACCCTGCAGCCCCCAGACGATATACGATTATTCGTCCTTTATTTCTTCGCCATCGTCCGGATTTTCTATGGATCCGTTATCTGACATTCTCGAAATACTCAGACCAGAGAGCTACCTGACTGCGGGACTTGATATCGGTGGTGAATGGGCGATCCGATTTGGAAATCGCCCGGGAACCATTAAATGCCATGTCGTCACAGCCGGTGCCTGCTGGCTGAAGGTAGTGGGCATGGATGCCGCAGTAAGGTTGACTGAGGGCGATTGCCTCATCCTGCCCAGCGGGCGCCCCTTCGTGCTGGCAAGCGACTTAGGAATAGATCCGGTTGAGGCGCACGTCGTACTTGCCAACGCGCGCCCGGGGGATGTGATAGTTCACGAAGGCGGAGGCAGCTTCGCTTTTATTGGCACACGCTTCGAGGTAGACACCCGTAAGTCCGGCACACTACTCGGCACACTGCCCCCGCTGATTCATTTACACGAAGCAGAGGACAGAGCGGCAATGCGCTGGTGCATCACGCAGATGATGACAGAAATGCAGAATGGAAGGCCCGGTGGGACGCTCGCCGCCCGGCACCTGGCTCATCTGATGCTTTTGCAAGCGTTTCGACTCCACCTTTCACGTCAGGCTGGTGATCGCGTGGGTATCCTGTATGCCCTTGCCGATCCTTGCCTTGGCAGAGCGATCGAAGCGATGCATGCAAAGCCGGGGCATCGGTGGACACTTGCAGAACTGGCGGGGCGGGCCGGGCTTTCGAGGTCAATCTTCGCCCAGCGATTCAGGGAAAGGGTTGGGCAAACGCCTATCGAATATCTGACTCAGTGGCGCATGATGCTTGCAAAGGAGTTGCTGACAGGCGGTCGCGAGCCTCTTATAACGATTGCAAATGCTTTGGGCTATGAATCGGAAAACGCGTTCAACACCGCGTTCAAACGCGTGACTGGTTTTTCACCGCGGCGCTACGCTCGGGCGGAAGCGATCGAACGCAATAGCCATTGAGTCGCGCCTGTTCAGGCTATGCTTCGTCCTCGCCGTCGGCCGACTCGCCACAAAACGCTCGCGCCCCTGAGCGACGGCCTTTTTGGCGTCGATCCGTTTTCATGGGCCAGGAGATCTGCTGATGGCGGGAAAGCCGCATACAACAGGCTTTCCCGGGGAGACCTTTACCGTTAAGGACGAGTTTGGTCTGGATAGTGAACGGGACGGTCTTAATCCGGCCCTCGGTTCTTACCGCCAGTTTCACCGCCAGCCTGTTCTGCTGGCTGGCGATAGCCACCGATCGTCGTCGTGATGTTTTTTCTTTCAAATAAACACATTACGGCAACTTTTCAATGGCCCGCGATAGTCCCCGAAGGACCTGATGTTATTCCCACTCAATCGTCGCAGGAGGTTTACCTGAAATATCATAAACCACGCGTGAAATGCCGTTCACTTCGTTGATGATGCGGTTGGAGACGCGGCCGAGGAAGTCGTACGGCAGGTGCGCCCAGTGGGCCGTCATGAAGTCGATGGTTTCGACAGCACGCAGGGAAACCACCCAGTCGTATTTACGGCCATCGCCCATCACGCCGACGGAGCGCACCGGCAGGAACACGGTAAAGGCCTGGCTGACTTTGTTGTACAGATCGGCTTTGCGCAGCTCTTCGATAAAGATGGCATCAGCACGGCGCAGCAGGTCGCAGTACTCTTTCTTCACTTCACCCAGTACGCGCACGCCCAGGCCCGGGCCCGGGAAGGGATGGCGGTACAGCATGTCGTAAGGCAGGCCGAGTTCCAGACCGATTTTACGCACTTCATCTTTGAACAGCTCTTTCAGCGGCTCAACCAGGCCCATCTTCATCTCTTTCGGCAGACCGCCCACGTTGTGGTGCGATTTGATCACGTGCGCTTTACCGGTAGCTGAAGCCGCCGACTCAATCACGTCCGGATAGATGGTGCCTTGCGCCAGCCACTTCACGTCGGTCAGCTTCAGTGCTTCTTCGTCGAACACTTCCACGAACACGCGGCCGATGATTTTACGTTTGGCTTCCGGATCGTTCTCGCCCGCGAGCGCGTCGAGGAAGCGTCCTTCTGCCGCAACGTGCACGATGTTCAGACCAAAGTGGTCGCCGAACATGTCCATCACCTGCTCAGCTTCATTCAGACGCAGCAGTCCGTTATCAACGAACACACAGGTCAGGCGCTCACCAATCGCGCGGTGCAGCAGCATCGCGGTCACGGATGAGTCCACACCGCCGGACAGGCCGAGAATCACACGGTCTTCACCCACCTGCTCACGGATGCGCTCTACCGCATCTTCGATGATTTTGGCTGGCGTCCACAGCGCTTCACAGCCGCAGATGTCGCGCACAAAACGCTCCAGCATGCGCAGGCCCTGACGGGTGTGCGTCACTTCCGGGTGGAACTGCACGCCGTAGAAACGCTTCTCTTCGTTAGCCATGATGGCAAACGGGCAGCTTTCGGTGCTGGCAACCGTCACGAAGTCTGCCGGGATCGCCGTGACTTTGTCACCGTGGCTCATCCACACGTCGAGCAGCGGTTTACCCGCCGCGCTGATGGCATCTTCGATATCACGCACCAGCGCGCTCGGGGTTGTCACTTCAACCTGCGCATAACCAAATTCACGCTCGTTCGAGCCTTCAACCTTACCGCCCAGCTGCATCGCCATGGTCTGCATGCCGTAGCACACGCCCAGCACCGGCACACCGGCGTTGAACACATATTCCGGCGCGCGCGGGCTGTTGTGCTCGGTGGTGCTTTCCGGGCCACCGGAGAGGATGATGCCGTTCGGGTTGAACTGGCGGATTTGCTCTTCGGTGACATCCCACGCCCAGAGTTCGCAGTAGACGCCCAGCTCACGCACGCGGCGCGCGACCAGCTGCGTATACTGAGAACCAAAATCGAGGATCAAAATACGATGTTTATGAATATTTTCAGTCGTCATTGAGGCGTTTCCATTGGGATGGACTTAATAATAAAAGCGCCCGGCTGGAGCCGGGCGGGAAATCTTACGGGATTATGAACCCATGCGGTAGTTCGGTGACTCTTTGGTGATGGTCACATCGTGCACGTGGCTTTCGTTGATCCCGGCGCCGCTGATGCGCACGAACTCGGCTTTGGTGCGCAGATCGTCGATGGTCGGGCAACCGGTCAGGCCCATGCAGGAGCGCAGGCCGCCCATCTGCTGGTGCACGATCTCTTTCAGGCGGCCTTTATAGGCAACGCGCCCTTCGATACCTTCCGGCACCAGTTTGTCGGCAGCGTTATCGCTCTGGAAGTAACGGTCAGACGAGCCTTTGGACATCGCGCCCAGTGAACCCATACCGCGGTAGGATTTGAACGCACGGCCCTGGTAGAGCTCGATTTCGCCCGGCGATTCTTCGGTACCGGCCAGCATGGAGCCAACCATTACCGCCGACGCACCCGCAGCGATGGCTTTGGCGATGTCGCCAGAGAAACGGATACCGCCGTCAGCGATGACCGGAATACCGGTACCTTCCAGCGCTTCAACCGCGTCGGATACTGCCGTGATCTGCGGTACGCCAACGCCGGTAACGATACGGGTAGTACAGATGGAGCCCGGGCCGATGCCCACTTTCACCGCGCTCACGCCCGCGTTAGCCAGCGCCAGTGCGCCTGCACCGGTCGCCACGTTGCCGCCGATGATTTCGAGGTCCGGATATTTTGCGCGGGTTTCACGGATACGCTGCAGCACGCCTTCGGAGTGGCCGTGCGAGGAGTCGATCAGCAGCACGTCAACGCCCGCAGCGACCAGCGCATCAACGCGCTCTTCGTTGCCGGCACCGGCACCTACTGCGGCACCGACGCGCAGACGGCCCTGCGCATCTTTACAGGCGTTAGGTTTACGCTCAGCTTTCTGAAAATCTTTAACGGTAATCATGCCCAGCAGGTGGAAGCTGTCGTCAACAACCAGCGCTTTCTCGACGCGTTTTTCGTGCATTTTCTGCAGCACGACTTCACGCGCTTCACCCTCTTTCACTGTCACCAGGCGCTCTTTCGGCGTCATGACCGCGGTCACCGGCAGCGTCATATCGGTCACGAAGCGCACGTCACGACCGGTAATGATGCCCACCAGCTCGTTGTCGGCGTTAACCACCGGATAACCGGCGAAGCCGTTACGTTCGGTCAGCTCTTTCACCTCGGCCAGCGTGGTGGTTGGCAGCACGGTCTGTGGCTCCGTTACGACGCCGCTTTCGTGTTTTTTCACCTTGCGAACTTCATCCGCCTGGCGCTCAATCGACATGTTTTTGTGGATAAAGCCCAGACCGCCTTCCTGCGCCAGCGCAATCGCCAGACCGGCTTCGGTCACGGTGTCCATCGCTGCAGACAGCATAGGAATGTTGAGACGGATGTTTTTGGTCAGCTGGGTGCTGAGATCGGCCGTGTTGGGTAAAACAGTGGAGTGAGCGGGAACGAGCAGGACGTCGTCAAATGTGAGGGCTTCTTTCGCGATTCTTAACATTGCAATATCTCCACCTGGGGCGTTTAAAACAGATAAAATATTGCCGCGGCATTATACAGGCCGAAATCGGTTGCCTCCAGTGTTTTTTCGGAAAAAGTCTTGATCCTCCGGGGCAGGCATGTAGTATCGGTTAATTAACCCTCTGATTTGAAATTTGATCCTCATCACATGTCGCTACCGCCAACCGCCAATATTTTTACTGTCAGCCGCCTGAACACCACGGTGCGCCAACTGCTGGAAAATGAGATGGGCCTGGTGTGGCTCAGCGCTGAAATTTCCAATTTCACTCAGCCCGCTTCCGGTCACTGGTACTTCACCCTGAAGGATGATGGCGCGCAGGTGCGCTGTGCCATGTTCCGCAACAGCAATCGACGCGTCAGCTTTCGCCCGCAGCACGGTCAGCAGGTGCTGGTGCGTGCCAGCATCACGCTGTATGAGCCGCGCGGCGACTATCAGCTGATTATCGAAAGCATGCATCCGGCCGGTGAAGGGCTGCTGCAGCAACAGTTTGAGCAGCTGAAAGCCCGGCTGGCGGCGGAGGGCCTGTTCGACCAGCAGTTTAAACAACCGCTGCCGGAGCCGGCGCGCCAGGTGGGTGTGATCACCTCCGCCACCGGCGCGGCATTACACGATGTGCTGCGCGTACTGCATCGCCGTGATCCCTCGCTGCCGGTGGTGATCTATCCAACCGCAGTGCAAGGCGTTGATGCGCCCGCCGCCATCGTGCGCGCCATCGAGCTGGCCAACCAGCGTGACGAGTGCGACGTGCTGATCGTCGGGCGCGGCGGCGGTTCACTGGAAGATCTATGGAGTTTTAACGACGAGCGCGTGGCGCGGGCCATCTTTGCCAGCCGCCTGCCGATCGTCAGCGCCGTTGGGCATGAAACCGATGTCACCATCGCCGACTTTGTTGCCGATCTGCGCGCGCCGACGCCTTCTGCCGCTGCCGAACTGGTGAGCCGCAACCAGATCGAGCTGCTGCGCCGTTTGCAGTCTCAGCAGCAGCGCATGGAGATGGCGATGGATTATTACGTGGCGCAGCAGCAGCGCCGCTTCACCCGGCTGCAGCATCGTCTGCAACAGCAGCATCCGCAGTTGCGCCTGGCACGGCAGCAAACCACGCTGATTCAGCTGCAGCGCCGTCTGCAGGAAGTAGTCGACCAGCGGCTGCGCCTGGCGCATCGCCAGCAGGATCGCCTGCTGCAGCGCCTGCAATCCCAGCAGCCGCAGGGACGTATTCTGCGCGCTCAGCAGCAGTTACAGCAGTGGCACTACCGGCTGCAGCAGGGCATGGAAAAACAGATCAATCACAGCCGGCAGCGTTTTGGTATGCTGGCAGCACAGCTGGAAGGCGTGAGTCCGCTGGCGACGCTGGCGCGCGGCTTTAGCGTCACCACCGATGCTCAGGGCCAGGTGGTGAAAAAGACCCGTCAGCTGCATACCGGCGATCTGCTGCGTACCCGGCTGGATGATGGCTGGGTGGAGAGTCAGGTGACGGCGTTACAACCACAGAAGACGCGCAGCCGTAAGGCGTGATAATCTTTTCAGCCGCATAAATGGTTGATAAACCCCCGTAAATCGCGCGTGCTGCAGACGCAGCGGCGCGTGATTGATAAGCGGGTCTATACTTTCTGACATACCCAGCCGTCAGGGAGTCCGACATGCCTTACAGCGTTATTCCTCCGTATATTCTGCGAAACATCATCGATAACTGTTCCGGCGCACAGCAGGATTACGCGCGGCGCACCCTCACCCACGTGCAACAGCTGATGGCGGAACATCCTCACACCACCAGCGCAGCCAGCACCGCGCAGCCCGGCAGTGTTTTGCGCGCTATCTACAATGCGGGTAATACGCAAAATCTGCCCGGCACCCTGATCCGTGAGGAAGGCCAGCCCGGTAACGGTGACGTCGCCGCCGACGAAGCGTGGAACTATCTCGGCATCACCTATGATTTCTACTGGCAGATCTACCAGCGCAACTCGCTGGACAACAAAGGCCTGAAACTGGATGGCACCGTGCATTACGGCAAGGAGTACCAGAACGCCTTCTGGAATGGCCAGCAGATGGTATTTGGCGACGGCGACGGTGAGATCTTCAATCGCTTTACCATTGCCATTGATGTGGTCGCGCACGAGCTGACGCACGGCGTGACCGAAACCGAAGCCGGGCTGATTTACTTCCAGCAGGCAGGTGCGCTCAACGAATCGATGTCCGATGTGTTCGGCTCGCTGGTGAAGCAGTATCACCTTAAGCAAAGCGCCGACCAGGCCGACTGGATCATCGGCGAAGGGCTGCTGGCGGCGGGTATTAAGGGCAGTGGCCTGCGCTCGATGTCTGCGCCCGGTACCGCCTATGACGATCCGCTGCTCGGCAAAGATCCGCAGCCTGCCGATATGGATCACTATATCGACACGCGCGAAGACAACGGCGGCGTACATCTTAACTCCGGCATTCCCAATCGCGCCTTCTATCTGGCAGCGACCGCGCTGGGCGGCTTTGCCTGGGAACGGGCCGGTCAGGCATGGTACGACACGCTGTGCGATAAGGAATTGCCGCAGGATGCCGACTTCAGCACCTTTGCGCGCTTTACCGTACAGCATGCCGCAAAACGTTTTGATAATACGGTGGCACAGGCGATCCAGTCCGCGTGGCACGAGGTAGGTGTAAGGTGAATATTCAGCTGACCGATGACTCCATCATTGAGCTGGCGCGTGAAGGCGGCATTGCATTTATCCCCGGCCTGCGCAGCGAGCGGCGATTTGCGCTGGCGCAGTTGCCGGAACCGCAGAAGCAGCGCGTGTGCAACGTGCTGGAGCAGGCGCTGCCGCTCGGCGAGCCGGAGGAACAGGCCGCCAGCATCGGTCGTGGCGACCAGCGCTATTTCCGCATCCAGATAAGCTACGCGACCCACCGCGAAGCCGGAACGATTGTGATCCTGATTCCGGAAAACGTTGCGCCTCCTGAACTGCAGGCGCTGTGGCGCGACGGCGAAGAATAACTTAGACAGTTCCCAGAGCATCGCCGTAACTAACTGACTATACTGGATAACGTGGCTAGCTAGTCCACATCAAAGAAAATACCCTTAGATGAGGTCTCTGCTATGACACAAACCAAGCAACGAGGCGGTGCCGGGAACTTTGCAGAGGACCCGGAGCGCGCCAGGGAAGCCGGTAGCGCGGGCGGCAAAGTCAGTGGGGGCAATTTCAGGAACGATCCTGAGAGAGCCAGGGAAGCTGGAAGAAAAGGAGGTCAAAAAAGCCGTCGCCCCTCTAAGCAGAAGTAAGTAAGGATCCTTACAGGAAGGAGTACGCCACGGACGGTTAATAAAAAAGGCCGACATCATGATGTCGGCCTTTCTTTTACTGCGGCTTACTTGCTGTCGGCCAGCGCGTAAGCAATCACGTAATCACCGCGATCCGGCGACTGACGCGCACCGCCTGCGGAGATCAGGATGTACTGTTTGCCGGTTTTCGGCGAAACATAACTGATCGGTCCGCCCTGGCTGCCCACCGGCAGACGTGCTTTCCACACTTCTTTACCGGTTGAGCTGTCGAAGGCGCGCAGGTAGTAATCCTGGGTGCCGGCAATAAATACCAGACCGCCCTGCGTTGCCAGCGTACCGCCCAGCGTCGGCATACCGACCGGCATCTGCGCATGCATTTTGATACCAAACGGACCGGTATCCTGCACCGTACCCACCGGCACCTGCCACACAATCTGACGGGTCTTCATGTCGATGGCCGACAGCGTACCGAACGGCGGAGCCTGGCATGGAATGCCCAGCGGCGACATGAAGCGGTTTTTGTTTACTGCGTACGGCGTGCCTTTCAGCGGTACCGCACCCATGCCGGTGTTGATGGCTTCACCGCCGTTGCTGGCAGCCGATTTGGTGGTGTCCTGCGGAATCATCTGCACCCACAGGCCAAGGCGCATATCGTTGACGAACATGTACTGGTTGTTCGGATCGAACGAGATGCTGCCCCAGTTCATGCCACCGAGCGAGCCCGGGAAGCTGAGCGAAACATCGGTGTCCGGCACGGTGAACAGGCCGTCATAACGCATGCCTTTAAAGGCAATACGGCAAGCCAGCTGGTCAAACGGCGTGGCGCCCCACATGTCTGACTCGGTCAGTTTCTGATTGCCAATGTTTGGCATTTCTACCGAGTGCGGCTGAGTTTTGGTGTACTGCTCGTTCGGGATATGGCCCTGCGGCATCGGCAACTCTTCAACTTTGGTCAAAGGTTTGCCGGTCAGGCGATCCAGCACCCAGATCATGCCGGTTTTCCCGCCGATCACCACCGCAGGTTTGGTGGTGCCGTCCTTCATCGGGAAGTCCACCAGGCTCGGCTGCATTGGCAGGTCGAAGTCCCACAGGTCATTGTGGACCGTCTGATACACCCACTTCTCTTTACCGGTGGTGGCATCCAGCGCCAGCACCGACGCACCATATTTGTGATCCAGCGCGGTACGGTTGGCACCCCACAGGTCCACCGACGAGCTGCCCATCGGCAGGAACACGGTGTTCATCGCCGGATCGTAAGAGATTGGCGCCCATGAGTTTGGCGTGCTGCGGGTGTAATCCTGACCCGGCATCAGCACGGCATTCGGATCTTCATTGCCCGGGTCAAACGCCCAGCGCATCTGGCCGGTGATGACGTCGAAGCCACGCAGAACGCCGCCAGGCATGTCTGTCTGGACGTTATCCGCGACGCGACCGCCCACCACGACCGTGGTGCCCGCTACCTGCGGCGGCGAGGTCAGCTGATACTGCGGGTCCGGCGCGCTGCCAAGACCTTGCTTCAGATCGACCACGCCGTGGTTGCCGAAGTTTTCACACAGCTCGCCGTTATCGGCGTTGATGGCAATCAGACGTGCATCGATGGTGTTCATCAGGATGCGACGCTGGCAGCTATCGCCCGCCGTCAGCGTTACCGCTGGCACCGGCGTGGAGCCCGGCTGCGTTGGCTGCTGTACCGGTTTGGTGGCATCAAAGTACGCCAGACCACGGCAGCGGTTCCACACCTGCGCCTGCGCATTGATTTCGCGCTTCCAGATCTGCTTACCGCTGTCGGCTTCCACCGCAATCACGTTGTTGTGCGGCGTACACAGATACAGGGTATTACCCACCTGCAGTGGTGTTTCCTGATCTTCTGCACCGTTACCGGTCGGGCTGATCGGCGTGTCGCCGGTATGGAACGTCCAGGCAACCTGCAAGTCTTTCACGTTGTCGCGGGTAATCTGGTCGATAGCAGCAAAACGGTCGCCCTGCGGCGTACGGCCGTAGCTGCTCCAGTCCTGCTGCGGTTTGCTTTTATCTACCGGGATCAGCGGCAGTTGCTTGCCGGTGAAGGCCACGGTCGGATGCGGCTGGAACATCTGGACAAAGGTGACCACCATACCAACGGCAATCACCGCTGACAGTGCATACGAAAGCTTCGCCAGCGAGGCCTTGCCTTCACGCTTACGCAGCGCCGGCCAGGTAATAAATGCCAGCACCATCAGGCCGGCCGGCACCATCAGGCGCGACACCAGCGGCCAGAACTGCCAGCCAGCATCGTACAGCGCCCAGATCAGCGTGCCGGCGAAGACCAGAATGAACAGCGTAACCGCCGAGGATTTACGGCGAAAGAACTGAATCGCCGACAGTAACATGACGATACCGGCAATGAGGAAGTACCAGCCGCCGCCCAGGGCCACCAGTTTACCGCCACCGATCGCGAAGAACAGGCCGATCGCCAGCAGGACCAGCCCGAATAACACGGACCAGAGACTCAACCCTTTACCGGGACGAGCGGAATTTTCTGCCATAACACAAACTCTCCTGAAAAAATAACGCGTGGCGGCCGGAATGCGGGAGCAGCCGGTCAATGTCTTCCTGGCTGAGCAGGGACAGGAAGTTATCCGTTACGCTTTATTTTATATCTGTTGGTACGGGAGCTACGCCCGTTATGCAGCGCTTGTGAGCGAGGCCGCAGGATCAACATCCGCTGGCATTCGCCACAAGGCGGGCAGGATTGTACCATCCGGTACAATTAAAAGTGAACATCCATAACGCGGTAGTTACTGAGCAATAGCATTTTTGCTACAAACGCAGCGCGAAGCGAGCAGCCAGCGCCACTTCGCGCTATCGCAAACCCTCATTCGATGACGTCTTCCGGGCGATAATGCACGCGCCTGCTGGAGATCAGGCCGTGACCGTGGGTACAGAAATAATCTATGGCACCGCACGCTTTTAGCACCTGCAGCGGCTGCTGGCAGTCGGGACAGCAGGCCAGCGCGGTGAAATGACGCTGGCAGTGCGGGCAGTCGAAGCGCTGTTCGCTGTAAGTGAGCGGTTGCTGACAGTGAGGGCATGGGGTGAGCATGATGACTCCGGAATCGTGGCTGAGGATCGTGATAAACCGGATGTTACGCCAAAAAAAGAGGGCCCATCCGGGCCCTCATCATGTTTAGCGTTTGTTTTTCTTCAGATGCGATATCAGACGCTTACGCTTACGCTGCTGGGTTGGCGTCAGCAGGTTACGTTTGCCCGCATACGGGTTATCGCCCTCTTTAAACTGGATGCGAATCGGCGTTCCCATCACGTTCAGCGAGCGGCGGAAGTAGTTCATCAGGTAACGCTTGTAAGAATCCGGCAGATCCTTCACCTGATTACCGTGAATCACCACAATCGGCGGGTTATAACCACCGGCATGCGCGTATTTGAGTTTCACGCGACGGCCACGCACCAGCGGCGGCTGATGGTCGTCAGCAGCCATGTTCATGATACGCGTCAGCATGGAGGTATTTACGCGTTTGGTCGAGCAGTCGTACGCTTCGGTCACGGATTCGAACAGGTTGCCCACGCCGCTGCCGTGCAGTGCCGAGATAAAGTGTACGCGCGCGAAGTCGATAAAGCCGAGACGGAAGTCCAGCGTCTCTTTCACTTCATCTTTAATTTCCTGCGACAGGCCATCCCACTTGTTGACCACAATCACCAGTGAGCGCCCACTATTCAGGATAAAGCCGAGCAGCGACAGGTCCTGATCGGAAATGCCCGCGCGCGCGTCAATCACCAGCATCACCACGTTGGCATCTTCAATCGCCTGCAGCGTTTTGATGACGGAGAATTTTTCCACCGTATCAGTGATTTTGCCGCGCTTACGCACGCCCGCGGTATCAATCAGGATGTACTCGCGGTCATCACGCTCCATCGGAATGTAGATGCTGTCGCGCGTGGTGCCCGGCATGTCGTACACCACTACACGGTCTTCACCGAGGATACGGTTGGTGAGCGTTGACTTACCTACGTTCGGACGCCCGACAATCGCCAGTTTGATCGGCAGACCGGTCGGATCGAAGGCTTCTTCCTCTTCTTCCTCCAGCGCTTCACCGTTCTCTTCGGCGGCTAACGCGGCCCAGTAGGCTTCGTTTTCGTCCTCTTCGCTGACTTCCCGCGGCGCGATATCATCCATCCACGGCAGCAGCGCGGTTTCCAGCAGGCTGGTGACGCCACGACCGTGCGACGCGGCAATCGGGTGAATCTCACCCAGGCCGAGCGCGTAGAAGTCCAGCACCGCAGCATCCGGATCGAGACCATCAGTTTTGTTGGCAACGAGGAACGTCGCTTTATCGCGCGAACGCAGATGATTGGCGATCTGCTGATCCGCCGGCATGACGCCAGCACGCGCATCAACTAAAAACAGCACCACATCGGCCTCTTCAATCGCCAGCAGCGACTGTTCCGCCATGCGGTTTTCCACGCCTTCCTCGGTGCCATCAATACCGCCGGTATCGATAACAATAAATTCGCGCCCTTCCACTTCGGCGCGACCATATTTGCGATCGCGAGTCAGTCCAGGGAAATCGGCCACTAACGCATCACGTGTGCGCGTTAAGCGGTTAAACAGCGTGGATTTCCCCACATTGGGACGCCCAACCAGCGCGACCACAGGTACCATAACACTTGCCTCAGTTTTAAAAATAAATCGCCCGAATGGCGTGATTATAACGGCATTTGCCGTCAGGTTCAGGCCGCAGGCGCCAAGAATATCATGCCTGACTAAAAACAGAACGGCCCCTGACGAATCAGGAGCCGTATCAATGCGTGCGAAACGCTGCCCGTCGGGCCATCGCCTTAACGGGTGATGGCGTAGACCTCACCGCCTTTCGCCTGGATCAGCAGCTTGTCACCGGCCACGACTGGCTCGGTCTGGAAGCCATCGCTGTCCAGTTTCTGCTGCGCCACGAAGCGGCCGTCCAGGGTGTTGATCCAGTGCACATAGCCTTCGCTATCGGCGACCACCAGGTAACCGTTGAACAGCACCGGCGACGTCAGGTTACGGTGCAGCAGATCGCTCTGACGCCAGATCGCCACGCCGCCATCGGCGTTGAGCGCAATCACGCGGTCATCCTGATCCACCAGATAGATGCGACCGGCATCGACGATCAGATCTTTGACGCCGCCGATTTCACGCTTCCACAGAATCTGACCGGAACGCAGATCCAGCGCCGTCAGGTTACCGTTGTAGGCCAGCGCATAAACCACGCCATTGACGATCACCGGCGTGGTGTCGACATCGTTAAGACGATCGATCTCGGTCGCACCGCTTGGCTGGGAGATACGCTGCTGCCAGATCAGCTGGCCCTGGTTCATGATCACCGCGCTGACGCGACCGTTATCACCGCCAACAATCGCGCCGCCGAACGCCACCGCAGGCGCCGATTCACCGCGCAGCGACAGCGCTGGCATATCCAGATTCACGCTCCATTTCACCGCGCCGCTGCTCTGATCGAGCCCCTGCAGCATACCGTTGCTGGTGTGAATCAGTACCAGACCATCGCTGACCACCGGACGCGACAGCGCTTCGCCAGCCACTTTGGTCTGCCAGGCAATGCTGCCGTCGCTGCTGTTCAGAGCAAATACCTGCCCCCGCTCGCTACCGATGTAGAGACGATCGCCATTGGCCGTGATACCGCCAGACAGCAGTGCCGAAATGTTTTTCGAGAAGAAGCCGGTTTTCTCAGAGAGGTTCACTTTCCACTTCTCTTTGCCGTTGCTGGCGTCGAGCGCTTTCACGATACCGAAGCGATCGGCGGCATACACGGTGCCGTCCTGCCAGGCGGGATGCAGATTGGAGTAGAAATCACCCACGCCGTCACCGACCGAGGTGCTCCACGCGGTTTCCGGCGTGAACTGGTTTTCAACCTTCGGCAGCGGGGCCATTTTCACTACATCTTCTTCGCCGCTGAACAGCGAGCAACCGCTGAGCAGAGTGACTGACATCAGCCCTGGCAGCAGGTATTTACGTAATTCCATGTGCGCTCTCTTGACTGGCTTAACTTAAGTTATTCATCTTCATCTGCAGCATCTGCTTCAGCGCAGGAGAAGCCTGCGATTCCGCACCTTTGCTCCAGGCATCGCGGGCGCCCTGCTTATCGCCTTTGCTCAGTAGTGCTTCGCCACGAATGTCCGCCACAATGGCTGTCCAGCCATCACCCTTCACATTGTTCAGGGTAGTAAGGGCGGCATCGGCCTGGTTTTGCTGCAGTTGAATGCGTGCCAGACGCAGGTTGATCACCGCCTGCAGATTGGCATCTTTGGTGTCTTTCAGCCCGCTCTGTAACAGCGTGATGGCTTTGTCTAACTGATTGGCGGCAACGTACTGTTTAGCCAGATCCAGCGCGGCCAGCGCACCGTAGGTGTTGTTGTTCTCGCTGGCGAATCTGGCGACCGCTTCCAGCGTCTGCGGCTTGTCTGCCTGCATGGCGCTGGTCAGCTGCTGATACTGCGCCGACGCGGCTTTGTCCGCTCCTTCCTGATGGCTGCTCCAGAAACGCCAGCCACCCAGTGCAGCGATACCGACGATAACCCCGACCGCCAGCGCTTTGCCATTATTGGCAAAGAAGCGACGCAGCGCATCAACCTGTTCGTTTTCGTTGCTGTAAACTTCCACGCAATCCCTCTCCTTAAAATGCCTGTTGCAGTGCTGCGCTTACTGCAGCAGCGTGTGCAGCGTCGCGGCGGCGTCGCTCTGCGCCAGCGTCTGCTGATCGCCGGTGCGCAGGTCTTTAATCACCACCTGGCCCGCTTTCACTTCGTCTTCGCCCAGCACCAGCGCAATGCGTGCGCCCCACTTGTCTGCACGGGCAAACTGCTTTTTGAAGTTACCGCCGCCGAAGTTGGTCATCAGCTTCAGCGCCGGGTCGGCATCACGCAGTTTTTCCGCCAGTTGCATCGCGGCGGACTGCACGCCCTGCCCCGAAGCGATAACATAGACATCAACAATGCGCGTCGGTTCAAATTCCGGATTCACCGCCTGCACCAGCAGCACCAGACGCTCGAGCCCCATGGCAAAACCGACCGCCGGCGTCGCGCGGCCGCCCAGTTGCTCCACCAGACCATCATAGCGACCGCCGCCGCACACGGTGCCCTGCGAGCCGAGGCTGCTGGTCACCCATTCGAACACGGTGCGGTTGTAGTAGTCGAGGCCGCGTACCAGGCGCTGATTGATGCGGTATTTGATGCCGGCATCGTCGAGCAGCGCGCACAGGCCGCTGAAGTGTTCACGTGACTCCTCGTCGAGGAATTCACCCAGCGTCGGCGCGTCGTTAAGCAGCGTCTGAATATCCGGATTTTTGCTGTCCAGCACGCGCAGCGGATTGGTATACATGCGGCGTTTGCAATCTTCGTCCAGCACCTCTTTATGCTGTTCGAGGAAGGCCACCAGCGCGCTGCGGTAGTTGGCGCGCGCGTCCAGTGAACCGATGGAGTTCAGCTCCAGCTCAACGTGGTCAGCAATACCCAGCGCTTTCCACCAGCGATGGGTCAGCATGATCAGCTCGGCGTCCACGTCCGGCCCCTGCAGGCCAAACACTTCGACACCCATCTGGTGGAACTGGCGATAGCGCCCCTTCTGCGGACGCTCGTAGCGGAACATCGGACCGATGTACCACAGGCGCTGCTCCTGATTGTACAGCAGACCATGTTCTATACCGGCGCGCACGCAGCCTGCGGTGCCTTCCGGACGCAGCGTCAGGCTCTCGCCGTTGCGGTCTTCAAAGGTGTACATCTCTTTTTCAACCACGTCGGTGACTTCACCGATCGCGCGGCTGAACAGTGGGGTTTGCTCGACGATTGGCAGACGGATTTCACTGTAGCCGTAGCTGGCCAGCACCTGCTTCAGGGTGCCCTCAATACGCTGCCAGATGGCGGTATCTGCCGGCAGGTAATCGTTCATCCCGCGAATCGCTTGAATATTCTTCGCCACGTTAGAATCTCTTAATACAAAAAAACCTGTCCGGCATCATACCTTATGAGGATGAAACCGCACAGGTTCAATCACAACTGGCGTGCGCCGGGCGCACACCGTCCTTTATTTTTCCAGCTGCTGCACGTTGATGCGGCGGCTCTCGTCCAGCATGGTGGCTTTCGCACGGATGCGCGCTTCCAGCTGATCGATCATGTCATTGTTGTCGAGGCGATCGCGCTGGCGCACGCCATCTTCGTAGAAGCCGCTCTTCTTGTTGCCGCCGGTGACGCCGAGCGTCGAGACCGTGGCTTCGCCGGGGCCGTTCACCACGCAGCCAATGATCGAGACGTCCATCGGCGTGATGATGTCTTCCAGCCGCTCTTCCAGCGCGTTCACCGTGCCAATGACGTCAAACTCCTGGCGCGAACAGGTCGGGCAGGCGATGAAGTTGATGCCGCGTGAGCGGATGCGCAGTGATTTCAGGATGTCGTAGCCGACTTTAACCTCTTCAACCGGATCGGCGGCCAGCGAAATGCGCAGCGTATCGCCAATCCCTTCCGCCAGCAGCAGACCAAGGCCGATTGCCGACTTCACCGCTCCCGCACGCGCGCCACCGGCTTCGGTGATGCCAAGGTGCAATGGCTGATCGATGGCTTTTGCCAGCAGACGGTAAGATTCCACCGCCAGGAACACATCGGAGGCTTTGACGCTCACTTTAAACTGGTTAAAGTTGAGGCGATCGAGGTGATCAACATGACGCATCGCGGATTCAAGCAGCGCCTGCGGCGTTGGCTCACCGTATTTTTCCTGCAGATCTTTTTCCAGCGAACCGGCGTTAACGCCGATACGGATCGGAATATTGTGGTCACGGGCGCAATCCACTACCTGGCGTATACGCTCGTTGTTACCGATGTTGCCCGGGTTAATGCGCAGGCAATCGACGCCGTACTCGGCCACTTTCAGAGCGATGCGGTAGTCAAAGTGAATGTCCGCTACCAGCGGCACGTTGACCTGCTGCTTAATAAGTTTGAAGGCTTCCGCCGCATCCATGGTGGGCACGGACACACGCACGATATCCACGCCGACGCGCTCCAGCTGACGGATCTGATTCACCGTGGCTTCGACGTCCGTGGTACGGGTGTTGGTCATTGACTGAACGGCGATAGGCGCGCCATCGCCAACCGGCACCTTGCCGACGTAAATACGTGTAGATTTGCGACGGATAATGGGTGCTTCGTTATGCATATTCTCTCTCCACAATTACCCGGAAAGCGCGCTGCGCGTTATTGCGCACCCAGCGTCAGACGGGCAACCTGGTTATTACGGATAAAACGACTTAAATCAACGGGCTGATTCTGATATTGCACGTCAACCGCACCCGGAGCGCCAATTTTCAGACGATACGGAGCGGTGCCGGACAGGCTGAGTTTACCGCCGCTACGTTGCAATCCGCTGAACAGCTTCTTACCGGTCGCATCGGTGACTTCCAGCCAGCAGTCAGCTTTGAAGTTCATCACCACGGCGTTAGGGTCGCCCGCAGGCTGGCTGACGGCAGCGGTACCGGTTGGCATTGAGCCTGCCGGCACGCTGTTAGCCGGTGCCGGTGAGGTGGCCGCTGGCGGTGCGTTATCAATCGGCGCCTGGCTCGGGGACACCACCGCGTTGTCGCTGCTGGTTGCCGTGTTGCTGCTGGTCGCTGCTGGCGCACTGCTGGTACTGCCAGCATTGTCTGGCGTGCTGACCGCACCGGCACCGGTGTCAATCGGGGTACCGGCCGCGTTAGTGTCGCTGTCGGTAGTGCTGTCCGTGCTGTTGTCACCCAGCGGAATCGACTGGCTGTTGTCGCTGCTGCTGCCGTTCTGGTCAGCCATCGACACCAGATCCGCCTGCGAGGCTTTATGGTTCTGCCACCACCAGGCGCCGGTCAGGCCGACCACCACGAAAATCACCAGCCAGGTGAAGATCATCAACCAGCCGTCACGCTTTTTACGACGCTTACCCAGTGAGAAGCTCTGCATCGGCTCAATTTTCGCCGCACGCACCGGAGCCTGCTTCGCCATCATCGGCAGCAGGTCATCTTCAGGTACATGCACCAGACGCGCATAAGAGCGAATGTAGCCGCGCAGGAAGGTCGAGGCCAAATCCGCCGGGGATTTATCCTCTTCAATATCACGCACGGTAGAAAGTTTCAGGCACAGGCGCTCAGCGACGTTTTGCTGGGTCAGCCCCATCTGCTCACGGGCCAGACGCAGGCGTTCACCTGTGGAATGTACTGCAGAATTCTCTTGAGTGGCTTCAGTATTCATTAGCTAAATAACGCTGGTACTGTATCGATTGTGGAAAACTTCGCGCCAACCGGTCGCCATAACGTGTAACGTCAGCAGCGTTTCCCTGTTGCGCGGCGAAACGTATCTGTAACCCCAGACTCTCTGCCGTTGCCGGCAAATGCTGATGGTAAACTTCTAAAAGCAGCGGCACTGAAGCCCACTGCTGCTGTTCAAGCCGTCGTTCCACTTCCGTCAGCAGCATACTGCCCTGCTCCGGTGCGGCATCCAGCGCGAGATCGAACTGCTGGCGCGCGGCGCGATCCTCTCCCGCCTGCAGGTAACAATAGCCCGAAAACAGCAGGGCATCCTGAGCGGCATCGCTGTGCTGCGCTTCAGTTGCCAGCTTAAACTGTTGATGCGCTTCGTCATACTGCCTCAAACCGCAGAGAAACGCACCGTAATTGTTAGCCACATAACCATTCAGCGGCGCTAACTGCTGCGCGCGCTGGTAGTAATGGCGCGTCCGGGCGTTATTCTGCTGTGCCTGCGCGACGCGCGCAAGCGCCAGCGGCACCCGGTAATCGCGCGGCGCGGCCTGCTGCGCGCGCAGCAAATTGCGCTGCGCCGCGGCATAATCCTTCACCGCCAGATAGTGCAATCCCAGCTGCAGCCGGATATCGGCCGCGCCGTGCCGCGCCGGTGCTTCGACACACCCGGTTACAACAAAGCCGGCCAGCAGCGCGGCGGGTAATCCTTTACGCATCTCAGTCTCTCCCTGTCAGTTCAGCGCAGAGACTGCCACGCCTGACGCCCGATGCGTAGCAGCGGGCGCGATCTTTCAGAGCGCCTTCACAGAGATGGCTTCACCGGCCATTTTTTTACGCAGCGTACGCTTGGTGCGGTCGATAACATCGCCGGCCAGCTGACCACAGGCGGCATCAATGTCATCGCCGCGCGTTTTACGCACGATGGTGGTGAAACCGTACTCCATCAGCACTTTGGAGAAGCGGTCGATACGGCTGTTCGAGCTGCGGCCATACGGCGCGCCCGGGAAGGGGTTCCACGGAATCAGGTTGATCTTGCACGGCGTCTCTTTCAGCAGCGCCGCCAGCTCATGCGCATGTTCGGTGCTGTCGTTGACGTGATCCAGCATCACGTACTCAATCGTCACGCGGCCCTGATTGGCGTTGGATTTGCCAATGTAGCGCTTCACCGCCGCCAGGAAGGCTTCGATGTTGTACTTTTTGTTGATTGGCACGATGTCATCGCGGATGGTGTCATTCGGTGCGTGCAGCGAAATCGCCAGCGCCACGTCGATCATATCGCCGAGCTTGTCCAGCGCCGGCACTACGCCCGAGGTCGACAGCGTCACGCGACGTTTGGAGAGGCCGAAACCGAAGTCATCCAGCATGATCTCCATCGCCGGCACCACGTTGGTAAGGTTGAGCAGCGGCTCGCCCATGCCCATCATGACCACGTTGGTGATCGGACGCTGGCCGGTCACTTTAGCGGCACCGATAATTTTCGCCGCGCGCCATACCTGACCGATGATTTCAGACACGCGCAGGTTACGGTTAAAGCCCTGCTGCGCGGTCGAACAGAATTTACACTCCAGCGCACAACCTACCTGCGAGGAGACGCACAGCGTGGCGCGGTCGGCTTCCGGGATATACACGGTTTCCACCAGCTGATCGCCGACGCGAATCGCCCACTTAATGGTGCCATCGCTGGAGCGCATCTCTTCCGCCACTTCCGGCGCACGAATTTCAGCGCGCTGCATCAGCTTGCCACGCAGCACTTTATTGATGTCTGTCATCTGCTCGAAATCATCGCAGCAGTAGTGGTACATCCACTTCATGACCTGATCGGCACGGAACGGTTTTTCGCCCATCTCAACAAAGAATTCGCGCATCTGCTGACGGTTAAGATCCAGCAGGTTAATTTTTTCGTTTTTCGGGGAAACAACCACGGGGGAAGCGGACGACGGCGTCACAATCTGTTCGGACATAATGTTCTCTGGCCTCGTTGTTACACGTTACGGCTCTGGTTAAGAATAGGAAAAAAACAGCGCCCTCGCTGAGCCAGGCTCAACAAGGGCGCATAATTGTACTACATCTGCTGCGTGATGCCAGGGGAACGTCTTAGCCACCGGTTACAAGGTGTAAAGACGCCTGTCCGCATCCGCTACCGCGCACTTAGCGGGTACGTGGGCAGACTTCGTTTTCTGCGAAGAAGTAAGCGATTTCGCGTGCCGCAGATTCTGCAGAGTCAGAACCGTGGGTGGCGTTTTCGGTGAAGCTGTCTGCGTAGTCAGCACGCAGCGTACCGGCCAGCGCGTTGTCCGGGTTAGTTGCACCCATCAGATCGCGGTGACGCTGGATAGCGTTTTCGCCTTCCAGAACAGATACCACAACCGGGCCAGAAGTCATGAACTCAACCAGACCATCAAAGAACGGACGGCCTTTGTGCTCCGCGTAGAAGCCTTCAGCCTGCTCTTTGGTCAGGTGCAGCATTTTCGCACCAACGATTTTGAAGCCAGCGCTTTCGAAACGGTTGTAGATAGCACCAATCACGTTCTTAGCGACGGCGTTTGGTTTGATGATGGAGAAAGTGCGTTCGATTGCCATGATTACCTCTGATTAGCATCCTGAAGAAACCGGGAACCCGCTCCCGGTAAGAAAACGCGCCGATTATAGGGAGATCGGCGCGCCTTGCCTATGAGTGAAGAGAGGAATTATTGAAAATAATTGATTTCTGTCGGGGCAAACACGCAAAAAATATGCCATAGCGCTGCGTTTAGCCACGCGTGAAGGACACCGAAGCCAGCTGCCCGGCCTCATCCATCACCACCAGCTGATAACGACCGGGCTCGCGCAGCACCAGCGAGGCGCTGTTTTTTCCCGCCGCCAGTTCCACCGGCTGCCCGTTTAAAAACCACCAGCGCTGCGTACCCTGCCCGCCCTGCACCGCCACCGGCAGCAGCAATACGACCTTACCGGGCAGCGGCTGCACGCGCTGGCCATTGATCACGCCGGTCACCAGCAGCGGCGCGCTGTCCCCCTGATTCAGCGGCGGACAGGTCGCATCCACTGGCGGCAGGCGCTGCGCCCGCCGTTCGCCCGGTGGCAGCCATGGCTCGAGCGGCAGCGGCCACATCACGCGTTCCCGGCTTTGCGCATCCGGACAATCCGCCGCCACGCGCAGCCCTTTGCTGTTTTGCCAGAAGCGCTGGCGTAAGCCATTGACGCCCTCCTGCCCCGGCGCCAGCAGCGTTGGCGGCACGGTCTGATTCAGCACCCAGCTGTAACGCCGCTGCCGGCAGTTCTCGTCGCCGGCGGGCAACGGCTGGCCGCCGGGCCAGCAGATACTGACGGCGCTGACCGTCGCCGGGCGCGGATCGCCGGGCACGCCGCGCGCCGGCAGGTGTCCCGCCAGCAGGTGATTAACCTGCTGCATCACCGGCACCGCCGACGCGTAACCGAACTGGCCGGCAACCGGTGTGGCATCCGGCCTGCCCACCCAGACGCCAATCAGATAGCGTGGCGTGATACCAACGCTCCAGGCGTCGCGATAGCCGTAGCTGGTGCCGGTTTTCCACGCCAGCGGCACGATATCGGCGACCGCCCCGCTGGCGGCAGGCTGCGCCTCACCGGCGAGGATGCGGCGTACAATCCACGCCGCGCCGGGCGACAGTAACGGACGCTGCAGCAGCGGCTGCTGCGGCAGCCAGCGCAGCTGCGCAGCATTACCGTGGCGGGCAAAGGCGCTGTAGGCGGCGACAATGTCGTCCAGCCGCGCGCCGGTGCCGCCCAGAACCAGCGACAGATTCGGTTCACCGCCCGCCGGAAAGCGCAGATTCAGGCCGACGTTGCGCAGCCGCGCGGCGACGTTTTTCGGTCCAAGCGCCTCCAGCAGCTGCACCGCCGGCAGATTGAGCGAACGCTGCAGCGCTTCGCTGGCGCTGACCGGGCCATGAAAGCCGCTGTCGAAATTGCCGGGACGATAGTCGCCAAAGCGGCGTGGCACATCCTGCAGCAGCGATTCGCCATGAATCAGACCATCATCCAGCGCTATGCCGTAGACAAACGGCTTGAGCAGCGATCCCGGCGAACGCACGCTGGCAATCATATCCACATGGCCAAAGCGGCTGTCGTCATTGAAAGACACCGAGCCGACGTAGCCGCGCACCTTCATGCTGCTGTGGTCGACAACCAGCAGTGCCAGCGAGGTGCGCGGCGGCAGCCGGGTTTGCAGCGACGCAGCGAGGTTCTCCAGTTCGCGCTGCAGCGACACATCCAGCGTGGAGGTAATTTTGCTGTCGGGCGACAGCGACAGCAGCCGGCGCGCCAGCAGCGGTGCCAGCTGCGGCAGCTGACGCGGCGGCAGCCATACCGGCTCCTGTTTGATTTCGGCGACGGTCTGCGCCGGCCACACCTGATACTGCGCCAGGCGATCCAGCACTTTATTGCGGGCAGCTTCAGCGCGCTGCGGCCAGCGGTCCGGGCGCAAACGGCTGGGTGCCTGCGGCAGCACCGCCAGCAGCGCCGCCTCGCCGCGGGTAAGCTGCGACGCCGGTTTGCCCAGCCACATCCAGCTGGCAGCGCCGACGCCCTCAACCGTGCCACCAAACGGGGCGCGG
Organism: Pantoea sp. B_9; assembly: GCF_008632015.1. Lineage (NCBI taxonomy): Bacteria > Pseudomonadati > Pseudomonadota > Gammaproteobacteria > Enterobacterales > Erwiniaceae > Pantoea > Pantoea sp. B_9. Next base: position 603,566 of record NZ_VWVL01000002.1, read on the forward strand.
TTGAGATACAGCGTGAGGATCTCGCGCTTCGACAGATGCCACTCCAGCTGCAACGCGCGCCACGCCTGCACCACTTTGCCACGCAGGGTACGCGGCTGCGGATCAATCAGCCGCGCCACCTGCATGGTCAGCGTGCTGCCGCCAGAGACAATGCCGTGCTGCAGCAGGTTTTGCCCGACGGCGCGTACTATCGCCAGCGGGTTAATGCCGGGATGGTGCCAGAACCAGCGGTCTTCGTAGGTCAGCAGCGCCTCAATATAGGCCGGAGACACCTCGTCCAGCGTCACCGGATAGCGCCACACGCCCTGTCGATCGGCAAAGCGCCACAGCGGCGTGCCATCTTCCGCTACCACCACCCGCGCCGGCTGTAACTGGCGCAGCGGCAGCGGATCGAGCCGGTCCAGCAGCCATACTGCGCCCACCAGCAGCGCCAGCCCGCACAGGCGTCGGTGGCGCTGCGTCACGGGCGCTTAACGCACATGAAGTTTTTCCGGCGTGGTGCCGATGGCGCGCCACGCGGGCACATACATCGACTCCACCTGCGGTGGCGGCAGACGATAACTGCCCGGCGTCACCGCGCGCGCCAGATACAGCAGCGTGCCGGGCGTGTAGCCATCCAGCGCCAGCGCGGCGACAAAGCGGTCGTCGCGGAACTCAAGATGTTTGATGTTGGCCTGCTGCATGTCCATCATGCTCTCTTTCAGCGCATCGGCACTGTCGCCCAGGCTGGCGCTGCTGTCGCTCAGGTTTTGATTTTCCAGCTCCAGTCCGGCCGGCAGCAGATCCACCACCAGCGCATCGCTAACGCGCTGGCTGGCCCCCACCTTCAGCCGCACCACCAGCAGCTCACCGCTACTGAGGTTGTTGAGATCGGCCGGTTTGCCGTCCAGCGTGAAGTATTCGCGACTGATGCTGAGCACGTTGCTGACCGGTGACGGCGCGGTGCGCGGATAGCCGACCACATTGAGCGTACCATACAGCGGCGACGGCGTGTCGCTGGTCACCGTCAGGCCCTGCTGCAACTGCTGCGCGCTCAGCCCGAGACTCAGCGGTCGATCGCTGCGCAGCGGCTGGTCCTGCAGCGTGGCCTGCCAGGTCTCACCCGGATGCTGCTGCAGCGTCCGCGCGGCGAGGAACAGCGCATTGTTCTCCTGCGTAGAGAACCAGCGCTGCCCGTGCAGCGTTTGCGCCAGTCCAATCAGCAACGGCCCCTGCTGCTCCGGCAGCAGCTGATTTTCCGTCAGCAGCGCCAGCGTCAGCGCGCGGTCACGCAGCGGGCTGCCGTAATCGCCCAGCCACATGTCAGGCTGGCGTTGCAGCGCGATGCCCTGCATCAGCGCCAGCTGCGCGCGCTGCGTATCTCCCATCTGCTGCAACGCCACACCAAGCTGCACCAGCGCCAGTCCGGACTTCGCCTGGGCGCGTTGGTCATACAGCGCCCGCAGCGCGCCGAGCGGCGCCTGCTGCTGACGCGCCAGCACCAGCCCCGCGTAGGCCTGCACGCTAAAACGCAGCGCATCGGCATCGCTGCTCCAGCTGGTTTCGATTTGTGCCGGATCCTGCAAATAACGCAGCAGGCGCTGGTCGGCGCGATTAATCACGCCCTCCGGCACGCTGTAGCCCGCTTCGCTGGCGCGCAGCAGGAAGTCAGTGACGTAAGCGGTGAGCCAGAACTCCTCGCTGCTCTCTTTGCTCCACAGGCCAAAGCTGCCGTTACCGCGCTGCATGCCGGCCAGGCGCGCAATGCCGGTGTCAATTGCCGCGCGGCGCGCCTCATCAGTGCTGGTTTTGATGCCCATCGCGCTGAGCTGGGCGTGATTGATGAAGAGTGAAGGCCAGATGCCGCTGGCGGTCTGCTCCAGACAGCCATAGGGATAAGCGTAAAGCTGGCTGATGTAGCTGGCGATATTCAGCGGCGGCTGAGAACTCAGCGACAGCTGGCCGCTCAGCGTGCCAGTCTGCAGGCCGTTAAAAGCGCTTGCCATCACCTGCCAGCGCTGCCCGCTGTTCATTACGTTATCGAAACTCAGGGTTTGCGCCGGATAAGCCGGACGAACACCAATCTTCCAGCGGCGCACGCTCGGTGCCAGCGTCTCGTTCGGCAGGCTCAGCCCCGAAACGGTCACCTGCACGTCGCCTTCACCAAAACCGTCCTGCGCTTTAACCGGAATCGCCAGCGTGGTTCGCGCCCCCTTCGCCAGCTGCACCCTGGCCGGGATTTGGCCGTTGAGTGCAATCAAGCCGCTGGCGTTAACCGCGACGTTCAACGTTTGAGGTTGATCGGTAAGGTTGGTCAAATCCAGCGCCAGTGTTGATTGATCGCCGCTGGCAAGAAAGCGCGGCGTCGCCAGTTCGCTTACCAGCGGTGCGGCGACCACCATTTTACGATCCGCCGCGCCGAAACTGTCTTCGCTCCACACCTGCGCCATCAGCCGCAGCTCGCCGTTGAAGGCCGGTACCGGCAATTCCAGCGTGCCCTCGCCGCTGGCATCCAGCGTCACCGGTTGCAGCTGCTGCGCCACAATCTGCGCCTCGGTGACCGGCTTTTTACCGCCGCGCGACAGCGCATCGGCATCATCCCCGTCACCGCCAAAACGCAGCGCCGCCAGTTTGCCACCGCCCTCAATCAACTGTCCGAACACGTCATACTGATCGGCGTTGTAGCGCTTGCGGCCAAAGAAGCCGTTCCACGGATCGGGGGTGGCATAGTCGGTAATGCTCAGCACGCCGCTGTCCACCGCCGACAGCAACACCTGCACCTGCTGCGGCAGCGTACCGCCCTCACGGCGGGCTTTAACCTTGACTTGCACGGTTTGTTCCGGCCGAATCCTGTCCGGTGCCTCAAGCGCCAGCGTCAGGCGGCGCGCGGCGGTTGCCATTGGCAGATGCAACAAGCCGACCGCGCGTTTTGGCGTGGTGCCGTTCGCTTTGTCGCCGTCGCGCACCACAATCGCGCTGAGATACAGATCGTGGCGTTTCCACTCCGCACTGACTGGCACATCAATGGTTGCGCCGCCCGCCGGCACATCCAGCGGTTGCCACCACAAGGTGCCGCTGCTCGACTCCACCAGCAGATAGCCTTTGCCGGCCGCCGGGGATTCCACCGTGACACGCGCGGTGTCGCCGGGTTGATAGGCGGCTTTGTCGATCTTCAGTTTGACCTGATCCGGACGCAGCGCGCCGGTGCCGTTAGTGTTGTCCTGCCACCAGTAACCAGCCTGGAAACGCACGCTGCTGACGATGTTGTCACCGGCATGCACTTCAAGACGATAGGTGCCCCACTCTACCGGGAAGCTGACTTTCTGGCTGCCGCCCGCCGCAATGCTGATGCGCTGCTGCTCTTCCTGCAGATCTTTTTCATCGTAACGTGACTGCCAGCCTTCGCTGTCGGAGAAGCTCCAGAAGTAGTCGCGACGTTCGTGGATCAATCGCACATCAAGATCCTGCGCCGCCAGCTTTTCGCCCTGCGCATTGGCGTATACCACGTCAAATTCGGCGAGGCTGTTTTCCGGCACGGTTGGCTCATCGTTATAACGATCGGTGCGATAGTCGTACACCGATTCGCTGTTAAACAACGGACGAATGCCCGGCAGCGCGGCCGCAGGCCAGATCGCTTGCGTGGCACGCCGCGTTACCGGACGACCGCCGGTCTCCAGCAGGCTGGCCTGCAAAATCAGGTTGAGCGGAGAGTGGCTCTCCGCCCAGCTGCTTTCGACCTTAAGCTGCAGCCTGCCGCTGTCGTCCAGCTTTTCATCCACATCATCAAGGCTTCGTTTCAGTTCCTCCGTGATGTCGCCAAACTGATAACCTGGCAACGCAGCGACCGCTTCACGCGCCGGACGCAGGAACAGCTGGCCCTGTAGTTCGTTGCCTGCCGCTGGCGCGCCATACAAATAACGACCTTCGATATCAAAGGTGACATCGGCATCTGGCGACAGGGGCTGAGTGTTGCTTTTAAGCGACAGCGCCATCCGTTCGGGCAGGAAATCCTCTACATTGAACGGCCAGGTGCGCGGCTGGTTGTCACCGCTGTTAATACGCAGCGTCCATTTACCGGTCATCGCCGAGGCCGGTAAGGCAAAACGTTGTTGATAAACGCCGTTCTCTGGCTGCCAGACGAAGGTTTGTGCCACTTCACCATTCGGCTGCACCACTTCAGCTTTCACCGGCTGCGGTGGCAGTGGTTTGCCATCGGCATCGCGCAGCAGCGCATTAACGATGACCGTTTCGCCAGGGCGATAGAGATCGCGCGGGCCAAAAATGAAGAACTGTTTGTCGTAGCCTTGCGGGCCATCAATCGGGAATTCGGCCAGATCCAGCGCCGGGCGATTAAGGTCGATGAGCGAAGTCTGGCCTTTACTGGTCGTCAGCAGCAGCTTGCCTTTGGCGTTAGCCGCTAAACGCAGATGACCCTCGCTGTCGCTGCTGCCGCTCGCCAGCTGTTGGCCTTTTTCATCCAGTAGCTGCACGCTGACATCCGCCAGCGGATCGCCACTGGCGAGGCTTTGTGTAAACAGTTCCAGTTGGGTGGGAAAACGGTGCAGCGACAGACCAATGTCGCTCAGGGTGAACAGTGTCGCCGGTTGCGTGTAGTTGTAGGTGCCGGCCTGTTTCATCACCGCCAGGTAGACACCCGGCTGTTTCAGCGCCGCGACGTCGCCGAGCGGCAGCTGCATTTTTTCCCGCGTATTGCGTGCCGGGTTGAGATCGAAGCGGCCGCTGTAAACCAGATCGGCGTTTTTCAGCAGATCGCGCGATTCCCAGTACGACAAATTGTTGCCGTAATTCCACTGGGCGAGAAAATCCGCCAGCGAGGCATTTTTCACCCGGAAGAAATCAACATCGATCTGGTTAACGTTGAGCGCCAGCACCGGCAGTCCCTGCGCCAGGCGCAGCGGCAGCAGCGAGCCACGACTGGCGAAACCGACCATCGGCTGGATGTCGCGCGTGGTGAGTGTCTGGCTGAATGGGCTGGCTAAGGCACTGCCATCGGCGGCCTTCAGGCCAGCATTGACGGTGACGGTGAGCTTGCGCGCCGGCTGCGGATGGCGGAAGCGCAGCACTTTGCCGTTCTGCGCCAGCTCCCAGCCTCCGTCGACCTTGCCGCTGCTGTCGTCGGTGAGGCTGATCCAGTGGTTGAAATCCTGCTGACCGTCGAGCGCGCGGTTGAAGGTCAGTACCAGCGCCGCCGCGCCGTCCAGCTGCAGCTCGGAAAGGTCGATCACCGCGAGATCGCGTGTCGCGGCCTGCGGCGCAGGCGTATCAGCCGCCTGCAGCGACGGCTGCGCGCCGCCCAGTAATGCGCCGCCGAGCAGCACGCTGAACAGCAGTCGTTTTACACATCTTGCCATGGTAATTCCCTCACCAGCCCCAAAAGGTTAAACGTGTTGTGCTGCGCAATTTCACATCAAGCCGCCAACTTTAGCAATGTTACCCTTGAGATAGCCTTCACATTCCCGGACACTGGGCCTTTGCCGCTGATGGAGAAGAGGTTGCTATGACAGCCATGTTTGTGTCCGCTGATTGGTTGAATGAACATTACCACGAAGAGCGTTTGCAGGTGCTGGATGCCCGCATGCTGCCGCCAGGTCAGGAAGCGGTGCGCGATATCACGGCGGAGTATCTGGCCGGGCATCTGCCGGATGCGCCTTTTTTCAACATCGAAGCGCTGTCCGATCACACCAGCCCGTATCCGCATATGATGCCGCGCGCAGAGACCTTTGCCGTGGCGATGCGCGAGCTGGGCATCAGCCAGGATAAGCATCTGGTGGTGTACGACGAAGGCAATCTGTTTTCCGCGCCGCGCGCCTGGTGGATGCTGCGCGCCTTTGGCTGTGAGCAGGTGTCGATTCTGGCGGGCGGCCTGCAGGGCTGGAAAGCCGCTGGCTTCAGCCTGGCTACCGGTCCGGTAAATCTGCCTGAAGGCGAGTTTGATGCGCAGTATGACAGCAGCCAGGTAAAGCGCCTGACCGATGTCCTGCTGATCAGCCACGAGGGCGGCGCGCAGATTGTCGATGCGCGCGCGGCCAACCGTTTCAATGCCGAAGTGGATGAGCCGCGTCCCGGCCTGCTGCGCGGCCATATCCCGCACAGCCTGAATATGCCGTGGAACGATCTGGTGGCCAACGGTGAGCTGAAACCGGCCGCCGAACTGCGCGATCTGTTTGCAAAGGCAGGTATTAAGCTGGATCAGCCGATTGTCGCCAGCTGCGGCTCCGGTGTGACGGCGGTGGTGGTGATTCTGGCGCTGACCGCGCTGGGCGTGCGTGACGTGACGCTGTACGACGGTTCGTGGGGAGAATGGGGCAGCCGCGACGATTTACCGATTGAGAAATAAGTGTATCCGGTCGCCGTGAACGGCGACCCTACACGTAGGGTGCGCATTTATGCGCACCTGGGTGAAATCGGTGCGATTTTGATGACGCATTTATGCGCACCTGGATGAAATCGGTGCGATTTACCGGCGCACTGATGCGCACCGGCACTAGATAATCCGCTGGCTGCCTTTGAAATCGCGCAGGAAACTGCCCCAGCGGCGCTCATAAAACGGCGTAATGTGCGCGGTGAAGAAATGGCTGACACCCTGCTCGTTGCTGACCACTTCACAGATATCAATTGGCGCGTCATCGGGCAGCGTATCGGTCGCCACGCTACCGGCCGCCTGAATAATCGCATCAATATCGCTGTCGGCTTCAATCCCAATCAGCAGATTCGCCTGTTCATCGGCATGCTCACGAATGCTGGCAACGTAGGCGCGACGCACCTGTTTGTATTTCGCAAACAGCTGGGTCAGCGAATCGATCATCTGCGCTGGCGGCTCGGCCACTTCGGACAGCAGCAATGCATGACCGCCCTCCAGCACCGTTTGCTGGCTCAGCGCACTGCCCTCTTCGCCCAGCAGATGCGCGATCTCGCCGGGTGAAAACTCTTTGCCGGCCGGCAGTTTCGGATTGAGGAACAGCGTTTCGCCCAGCGTCATTTCAAACAGCGTGCGCGTCGGTAAACGCAGGTACGGCTGCTCACCCTGGATGGCTTCGCTCATCGCTGCTTCTGAGGTAAAGAAAGGGATCACGCTGCCGCCGCCCTCTTTCTCCCAGTGCTGTAATTCTACCGGTGAGGTGGCATCAAACTGCTCCGCGGGACTCTCGCCCGGCACCCAGACATCGGCCTCCAGCAACAGCTGGAAAAATTCCGGACGGTGCGCAGGCTCGGTGGCCGCCAGCTTCAGCACCTCTTCAAGACGGTTACTCATAAGGGATAGGCTTCCAAAAAAGACGGCAGGTTGCAGCCTGCCGTTGTCGGGATTATTTCAGTAACAGATTGGCAATGGTACGCACGCCAAGGCCTGTCGCACCGGCGGACCACTGATCCACCGCGCTTTTGCGATAGGTCGCGGAGCAGTCAATGTGCAGCCAGCCCTGCTGATAGTTGCTGACGAACCACGAGAGAAACGCTGCCGCGCTGCTGGCACCCGCCGCGTGGGCTGCGCTGGCGATGTTATTCAGATCGGCAAAGTTGGACGGCAGATGGTTGCGGTGGAACTCGGCCAGCGGCAGACGCCAGAAGGCTTCGTTCTCGCTGGTGGCGCTGCCCAGCAGCGACTCCGCCAGCACGTCGTCAAAGGTAAACAGCGCATGGTAATCGTTGCCCAGCGCGGTTTTCGCGGCACCGGTCAGCGTGGCCGCATCAATCAGCAGCTGCGGACGCTGTTCGCTGGCGTCGATCAGTCCATCGGCCAGTACCAGACGCCCTTCGGCGTCGGTGTTCATCACTTCAACGGATTTCCCGTTGCGATAGCGGATGATGTCGCCGAGGCGGAACGCGTTGCCGCTGACCATGTTATCGGCGCAGCACAGGAACAGCTTCACGCGCTTATCCAGGCCGCGCGCGATCGCCAGCGCCAGCGCACCGGTTACCGTTGCCGCGCCGCCCATGTCGGATTTCATCGAATCCATGAACGCGCTCTGCTTCAGGCTATAACCACCGGTATCAAAGGTGATGCCTTTGCCCACCAGGCAGGCGTACACCGGCGTGCTGTCGTCGCCGCCGGGGTTGAAGTCCAGCGTCAGCAGCACCGGCGGACGCGTCGAGCCGCGGCCTACGGTATGAATTCCGGCATAGCCCTGCTCACGCAGATCCTCACCTTTGATGATGCGATAGCTCACCGCATCACCGCCTACTTCGCTGATCAGATCGATGGCACTGTGCGCCAGCTGCTCCGGACTCAAATCTTCCGCAGGCAGGTTGATGGTGTCGCGCACCCAGTCAACGATCTTCAGGCGCCGATCGAATTCGGCCTGATCGGCCTCACTCAGCGTCGGCCATTCGACCTGACGCTGGCCTTTCGGGCTGCGGAAACCCTGCCAGAACGCCCAGCATTTCTCCAGATCCCAGCCTTCGCCGCTCAGCGCGACGTGGCGAATGCCCTGACCGTCCAGCTTGCGTCCGGCACGTTGAATGCTCATCAGCGCATCGGCACCGGTCAGGTGAACGGTCATGCCACTTTCATTGCTGCTCAGCAAGGCTTTCTCGCCCCAGCGCGCGTCGGCGGCCTGGGAGCTGAGCGTAATCGTCATGGGTTGTGTTGTCATCGCGTGGCTCCGTTTGCGTTTGTTATCCCTGCGCACTGACCGGCGCAGGGCGAAAATTTAGCGGGAAGTGGCCGGCGTCAGCGCCCGTAAGCGCGTTACCGCCTTATGTACCACCCCGATGGCATAATCGATCTCTTCCTGCGTGGTAAAACGACCCAGCGAAAAGCGCAGCGAGCTGTAAGCCAGCTGCTGATCCACGCCCATGGCGCGCAGAACGTAGGAAGGTTCAAGGCTGGCAGAAGTACAGGCGGATCCCGACGACAGCGCCAGATCTTTCAGCGCCATGATCAGCGATTCGCCATCGACGTGGGCAAAACTGATATTGAGGATATTCGGCGCGCCCTGTTCGAGTGAACCGTTGAGCTGTACGTCGCTTAGCGTGCTGATGCCCTGCCACAGACGATGGCGCAGCGTAGCCAGGCGCGCGCTCTCGTCCGCCATCTCTTCGCGCGCGATGCGATAGGCTTCGCCCATGCCGACAATCTGATGCACCGGCAAGGTCCCCGAACGCATGCCGCGCTCGTGACCACCGCCGTGCATCTGCGCGTCGATCTGCAGTTTTGGTTTACGCCGCACCCACAGCGCGCCGATGCCTTTCGGCCCGTACAGTTTGTGCGCTGAGAACGACATCAAATCCACCGGCAGCGCGCTGACGTCGAGCGGCAGTTTGCCCACGCTTTGCGTGGCGTCCACGTGGAACAGGATGTCGCGCGCGTGACACAGGGCGCCCAGCGCGGCGATGTCCTGAATCACGCCGGTTTCATTATTGACGTGCATCAGCGACACCAGCACGGTGTCGTCGCGCAGTGCCGCTTCCAGCATCGCAGGCGTGACGATGCCGTCCGCGCCGGGCTGCAGAAAGGTGACGTCAAAGCCTTCGCGCGCCAGCTGGGCACAGCTGTCGAGCACCGCTTTGTGTTCGGTCTGACTGGTGATGATGTGTTTACCGCGCGCCTGATGCTGCTGCGCCGCGCCTTTGAGCGCCAGGTTATCGGCTTCGGTGGCACCGGAGGTAAACACGATTTCGCGTGGATCGGCGTTGATCAGTTCGGCAACCTGGTTGCGCGCCACGTCAACGGCCTCTTCAGCCTGCCAGCCAAAACGGTGGGAACGGGAAGCGGGGTTACCGAAAGTGCCATCCAAAGTGAGGAACTGCATCATTTTGCTGGCGACACGCGGATCCGCAGGCGTTGTCGCTGCGTAATCCAGGTAGATCGGTAATTTCATTGCGCTAAAACTCCGTATAAAAAATCATACGTCTTTATAGCACGATTCAGCCTCTCCTGGGTTAACAGCAGAGGCTGAACGGGAGAGGATCAGGCGCGCAGATTGACGTTGATGGTTTCCTGCACGCGATGCTGCTGGAAGCGACGGTTATCAACGCTGTTCTGGCGATCGGCCACGTCGAGGATCTCCTGGTTATTCACCAGTTCCGCCAGCGTGATGTTGTTGAGAAAATCGCTGATGCGCTCGCTCAGGTCGCGCCACAGAACGTGGGTCAGGCAGCGCTCGCCGCCCTGGCAACCCTCTTTACCCTGGCATTTGGTGGCGTCAACGGATTCGTCCACCGCGGTGATCACCGCACCAACTGCAATCGCGCCGGCGTCTTTGCCTAACAGATAACCGCCGCCCGGACCCCGCACGCTGGCCACCAGACCGTGCTTACGCAGACGCGAGAATAACTGCTCCAGATAGGAGAGCGAAATGCCCTGACGCTCTGAAATATCGGCCAGCGGTACCGGGCCCTCGTGCGAGTGCAGGGCAACGTCCAGCATAGCGGTTACGGCATAACGTCCTTTGGATGTCAGTCTCATAGCATACAACCTCGTAAGCGTCCGCCAGCGAGTCGGCGGGTTATCTGAAGAATGGAGGCCAGTCTGACATTCCCGAGTATTTTGGTCAACTATTTAACCGAGTATTTCGCTCAACTATTTAACCTGGTGTTTTACTCAACTATTACCCTTGTCGTTTTTGGGTTTTTCAAACGACGACAGCATGCCGCGCAGAATGTTGAGTTCGTCGCGCTCCGGACGCGCACGGGTATAGAGGCGACGCAGTTTGCTCATCACCTGGCTCGGTGTGCCCTGGCGGATAAAGCCGCTGTTTAGCATCATCTGCTCGATGTGCTGATAGAAGCGCTCCAGATCGTCAACCAGCGGATACGGCGAGGCTTCGTACTGCGGCTGCGGACTGGCTTTCTCCTGCGCGTCCAGCCACGCCATGCGCACTTCATAGGCAATAATCTGCACCGCCATCGCCAGGTTGAGCGAGCTGTACTCCGGGTTGGCCTGAATGGCGACATGATAGTGGCACTTCTGCAGCTCTTCGTTGGTCAGGCCCACGCGCTCGCGACCAAACACCAGCGCTACCGGCGCCTGCTGGCCCTCTTCCACGCTTTTGATGCCGCATTCACGCGAGTCAAGCATCGGCCACGGCAGCGAGCGCGAACGTGCGCTGGTACCCACCACCAGGCTACAGCCGGCAATCGCCTCATCCAGCGTATCGACGATCTTCGCCTCACCGATCACATCGCTGGCACCGGCAGCCAGTGAAATAGCCTGCGAGTCCGGTTTCACCAGCGGATTGACCAGATACAGGTTGCTTAAGCCCATGGTTTTCATGGCGCGGGCAACGGAACCCATGTTGCCGGTGTGCGAGGTTTCTACCAGTACGATTCGGATATTTTGCAGCATAATAGATAGCGATAAGGAAATGATGGCGCGCATCCTAACATAAAAGCAGGACATTTGCTGAACACCCTGATATACTCCGCGCCGTTTTCACCCCGTTCTTTAACATCCAGTGAGAGATACCGATGCATCCGATGCTCAACATCGCCGTGCGCGCAGCGCGCAAGGCCGGAAATTTAATTGCCAAGAATTATGAAACCCCGGACGCCGTCGAAGCCAGCCAGAAAGGCAGCAACGACTTCGTTACCAATGTTGACCGCGACGCAGAACGTCTGATTGTCGAAGTGATTCGCAAATCCTACCCGCAACACACCATCATCACCGAAGAAAGCGGTGAGCTGGCGGGCGACGATCAGGATGTTCAATGGGTAATCGATCCCCTGGATGGCACCACCAACTTCATCAAACGTCTGCCCCACTTTGCTGTTTCTATCGCCGTGCGCATCAAAGGCCGCACCGAAGTGGCGGTGGTTTACGATCCAATGCGTAACGAACTGTTCACCGCGGTACGCGGTCAGGGCGCGCAGCTTAACGGCTATCGCCTGCGCGGCAGCACGGCGCGTGACCTCGACGGCACCATTCTGGCTACCGGCTTCCCGTTCAAGCTGAAGCAGCACGCTACGCCGTTCATCAACATCGTGGCAAAACTATTTACCCAGTGCGCTGATTTCCGCCGTACCGGCTCTGCTGCGCTGGATTTGGCCTATGTGGCCGCAGGTCGCGTTGACGGTTTCTTTGAGATTGGCCTGAAGCCATGGGATTTCGCTGCCGGTGAACTGCTGGTGCGTGAAGCGGGCGGTCTGGTGACCGATTTCACCGGTAACCACGGCTATATGCTGTCTGGCAACCTGGTGGCCGGTAACCCGCGTGTGGTGAAGGCGATGCTGGCCAGCATGCGCGAAGAACTGAGCGAAGCGCTGAAGCGCTAAGCAAAAATAAGGCGGCTAAATCAGCCGCCTTTTTTATTACTGACTTTGTTACCGACGCTCGTGGGTTAACACGGTGCGCGGCTGGGTACGCCGACCGACACCACCGAGGACCGCCGCCAGCACCGCCTCGATCAGCATCATGAAGAAGGCAAACCAGCTGGCTTTCGCCGTTGCCGCCGCGGCTTTCTCTGCGGCTTCACGCGCTTTCTGCTCCGCTTCCTGCTTCAGCTGCTGATATTTCTGCATCGCCTGTTGATAGCTCTGCTCAGTCTGATTAACGATCTGCTCCGCTTCCTGATCGCTTTTTCCGGTCCGCGCTTTAATAATGTTTTTCAGCGCATCGCGGTCTGCCGCCTGCAGCGTATCGGCATGGCGACTCAGTACACCACGGATCCAATTGGCAATATCATTGTCGGCATTCTGTGGATTCTGTGCCGTCTGTTTCGCCTGGTTTTGCGCATTATTCGCTTCGCTATTTACATCCTGCTGTAAATTTTCCGGCTGCAGTTCCGGTTTGCCGGTCTGACGCAGCGTGGTTTGCAATTCATTTTGCAAATCATCCAGGTTGATATTATTTTCCTGCAGCTTCTCTTTCGCCATATTGGTCACCGATGGCGCTACCGCAGAAATACCGTTACCCAGGGCATTAAAACCGGAGCCTAAAATATTAAAGGCGCCGCCGATAATACCGCTGGCAAGTGAAATCGCCAGCCAAAGCGTAATCAGGGTACTGACACCAAACATCAGCAGACCGTGCAGCGCACCTTCGCGCTGAGCCAGCCGTCCGGCAACGTAGCTACCGACCGCTAGCGCAATCAGCATGCTGGCCCCGGTCCAAATCAGCGCCCCGGTCCCCAGATGTTCCAGCGGATTTTGTTCCTGCTGGGGATCGATGGTCGTGGCGCCGATCGCGGTTCCCAGCAGCCCCAGTAAAATATGAATGATTAATGCCGCAATCACCCCTGCAAATACGGCACTCCAGGAAATGCGTTTCAACGGTAAACCGCCGTGCGTTTCCACCACCGTTTCCGTGCTGCCATTATTAGTCCAGGTTTCAGGCATATTTATTTCCTCACAAACATTGACGATAAAGAGTAACGCATATAAGAGCACACCCTGTCCTTTTTGATATTATCTAGCGTAGACAGAGAAAACTCTTTTCACCAGATCGTCGGGCAAGAGAAATTAAAGTCTGCGTCGCGGGCAAAAAAAAACGCAGCATATTCAGGGAATATGCTGCGCTTATTTTTTAAAGCGTATTAATTAAAAAGGACGCAGACCGCCACCGAAGCCGGGCGTAGCACTGTGCCATAAAATAAAGCCGGCCAGCAGCAACAGCAGGCTGCCAGCCAGCATCACGGCCGGCAACAACCATTGCGCTGCCCCTCTGCTGCTGACCCTGCCGAGACGCACCGCCAGCACGCGCGAGCGTTGCACCAGCAAACCCAGCAGCGACACGGTGAGCGCGGTGCCCAGCGCCATGGTCAGCGCCGAGGCCACGCCCCAGCCATATACGCCAATCACTTTGGCAAACAACAGCATCATGATGGCACCGGAACAGGGCCGCAGCCCCATCGACAGCACCACCAGCGCCTGGGTTCTGCCGCTCACCGCACCGGCCAGCTGTTGCGCGCTCGGCAGGTGGGCATGACCGCAGCCGCAGTCAGCATGATGCTGATGATGTGGCCGTACCGCGCGAATCTGGAGCCCGGTCGCCGGACGGAACGCGCGGCGTAACCCCTGCAGCGCGCGCCAGCCCACCCAGACGCCGAGCGCCATCACCAGCAAATAGCTACCTTTCTCCAGCCAGTAACTGGTGAGATGCAGCTGGCGCGACGAGGTTTGCAGCACCACCAGCATCAGCGTCACCAGAGCAATCGCCACCGCGCCCTGCAACAGCGCCGCCAGCAGCGTCAGCTTCATGCTGGTTTTCAGCTGCGCCGGGTGGGTAGCGAGAAAGGTGCTGATCACCACTTTGCCGTGGCCCGGCCCCAGCGCATGCAGCACGCCATAGGCAAGGCTGAACAGCATCAGCGTGACACCGGCCTGCTGCGGCTGCTGCGCCACCTGTTGCAGGAGCTGCGTCATCTCACGGTGCAGCACCTTCTGCCACAGTACGCTTTGCAGCAGAATCTGCGGCCAGTGCAGCCACAGCAACGCGCCTGCGGTAATCAGCAGCGCAGCCAGCAGCCACAGCGGCCACCAGCGACGGGAAGCGCCAGGCAGTGAAATTAACGACATGTCAGGGTTACCGTCTGGGCAAACTGCTGGCCGAGATCCATATCTTCGGGCGGTGCGTCAGCTTTATCCAGCGACAGCGCGTACTGTTTTAGCGAGTCATCCGGTTTGGGCGTGTGTAAGTCAAACTGGCAATGGGCTTTCACGGTCTCATCCATGGTGATGGCTTGCGGATTGTCATAATACATATCAACAAAGTAACTGGGATCGAAGGTCTGGATGCGGTATTGCCTGGCGCTTAACGACTGCGGTTCGCCGAACGGCACAATGAACTCCAGCACCGCTTTATTGCCCTTGCGCGACAGCTGATACTCCTGCGGCAGGTTGAGAAATTTCACCCGATTTTTATCCTGCCACACTTCGGTAAAATAGTGCTGGCCCAGCACATTGGCCATTACCTGTGCCGCCAGCTTTTTCCACACCACCTCGCCGGGTTTGGCGTTGCCGGCATCGTACAGCAGATCGGCGGAGGTGATTTCATCCATGATCCATACCATCTTCATCGCGCTGAGATGATCGTCCTTACCGATCAGTTCGGTCTGCATATCAATAAAGCTGTGTGGATGCGCCCACACGGCGCCGCTGAACAACAGCGTAAAGCTAACGAACGCAATTTTCATATGTTATAAAGTAACAAATTTTAAAGTCAGAAGGATACCGGGCCAGAAAAAACTGTGACCCGCCCTGAAGCTCTGAACAAAAGTCATGACAAAGGCCAGGGTCAGCGCGTGGAGTTGGCTATTCTTAGCTGAAAAATGACCTGCGGATAACACGATTGATGAGTTCAGCGCATTCTACTGCTCCCCTCTTCAGCCGCGCCCAGCGTCGTTGCCATCTGCTGTTGCTGCTGTTTCTGCCTGCTCCCGCGTTAACGCTTGAAAAGCTCTGCCAGTTGAATGGCGTGGACCCTGTTGTCGCCCGACAGGATATCGCGGATGTCGGAGATGAGATACAGCGCTTTCACCAGCTGGAATTACACCAGATGGTGGATGGCAGCTTTCGCATTCATGGCACGGAACTGGACCGGCGTCTGTGCCTGCTGCACTGGCTGCGCCGCGCGCTGCGTCTGTCGCAGGATTTCGTCTGCACGCATTTTGCGCCGGCACTGCGCCAGCGGCTGAAGGTGCTGAAAATCGAGAAAGCGCTGTGGGATGAAACCAATCTGCAGGCGCTGATCCAGCACTGCAGCCTGCGGCTGGCGCGCGATTTCACGCCGCGCGACCGGCTGTTTCTGCAAATCTTCATGAAATATGCGCTGTGTCAGCGTCAGACGGCGCTGTTCAGTGAGCGCCAGCGCGCCTGGCTGGCGGCAAAGATTGAACGTAGCGCAGCAGATGACGTGATCCATCACTGGCAAAAACGTTGCCATCTGGCACCGGACGTCAGCGAAACCGATTTCTGGACGCTGCTGTTCAGCCTGATTCACGCGCCAGACGGCAACCAGCTGGCGGGCAGTCAGGCACACAAGCTGATGGCTGCGGTGGAAGCGCTGATCGCCCGCTTTGAGCAACTGGCGCAGACGCGCATCAAAAATCAGCAGCAGCTTAAGCTGCAGCTCTATACTCATCTGGCGCAGGCGCTGGATCGTAGCCACTTTGCCATCGGCATTGATAACAGCGTGGCGCTGGACGTGGCGCGTCTCTATCCGCGCCTGCTGCGCACCACGGCGCGCGCGCTGCAGCACTTCAGCAGCGATTTCGGCACGCAGTTTAGCGCAGAAGAAGTGAGCCTGGTGGCGGTGCAGTTTGGTGGCTGGCTGATGCAGGAGAGCGCGCTACAGGAGAAACAGGTGCTGTTACTGACCGGCGCTGACGCGGCGCTGGAACAGCTGCTGGAGCAGCAGCTGCGGGAAATGATGCTGTTGCCGATCAATATTACCTATCAGGATATGCTGCACTTTCAGCGTGAAGGCGCACCGCGCGATGTGGCGCTGGTGGTGACGCCCTACGCCACCGCCCTGCCGCTCTATTCGCCGCCGCTGATCCACGCTGAGCTGCCGCTGAGCGATCACCAGCAGCAGCGCATTCGTCAGCTGCTGGAGTCTTAAGCCGCGCGTGGCCGCAGGAACAGCGCCGGCAGCGCCACCAGCGCCATGACCCAGAACAGCTGGCCGTGCAGGTGGGTAAACAGCACGCCGCACACCATCGTCATCACCGCGATGCCGCCGCCCATTGCCAGCGCCGAATAGAGCGACTGCAGACGAATCACCTCTGCGCCTTTGCGCGCGGCAATAAAGCGCATCGCCGCCAGATGGCAGACGGTAAAGCTGCCGCAGTGCAGAATCTGCGCCACAATCAACAGCGGTAGCGCTGTGCTGGCACCCAGCAGCGTCCAGCGCACCAGCGCGCACACGCCGGACAGCAGTAGCAGATCGCGCGCGCTCCAGCGGCGAAACAGCCGGTTACTCAGGGCAAAAATCACGATTTCGGCCACCACGCCCAGCGACCACAGGTAGCCCACGACCGACGCGGAATACCCCGCTTCCTGCCACCAGATGGCGCTGAAGCTGTAATACGCGGCGTGCGCGCCCTGCATCAGCGTTACGCACAGCATGAAACGCCAGACACTGTTCTCGCGCAGCAGGTCACGCCACGCCGCCCAGCCACCGCTCGCGCCCTGGCGTAGCTCACCCTGCGGTCGGGTTTGTGGCGGCAGCAGCATGCCGGACAGCATCGCCAGCGCACCGACGCTCAACAGCAGCAGAATCACCTGCGATGACCAGGCGCTGACCAGCATACCGGTAAGCGCCGAACTGATAACAAACGCCAGCGAGCCCCACAGCCGTACCGGACCATAGGCCAGCCCGATTTGCTGCGTCCAGGTGGCCGCCAGCGCATCACTCAGCGGCACCAGCGGCGAGAAGAACAGGTTAAAACCAATCATCACCAGCAGCAGCCATAGCCACTGACCGCCCAGCCAGAAACCGAGCGCGAACAGACAGGTCGCCAGCGCCAGCAGGCGCAGCGCAACAATCAGCTGCGCTGGATTTTTCACCTGCGAAGCAATCAACAGGCTGCCGGCAAAGCGCGCCACCATGCCACAGCCGAGCAGCAGGCCAATTTTTTCCGCATCCAGCCCGTTGCCCTTCAGCCACACGCTCCAGAACGGCAGATAGATGCCATAGCAGAAAAAGTAGGTGAAGTAGCTCAGTCCCAGCCACCTGGCCGATCCGATGGTCATGTTTCCTCCTGTTGACGCTCCGCCGTGCGCGGAATGGCCGTTACTTTCTCAAAGCCGCCTGCGAAAGGGAATAAAAAAAGGATGGCTTGCGCCATCCTTCTTCACACTGCGGGTTTAGCGCTTATCAGGCATAAACCGGCAGACGGGCACAGATATCCAGCACTTTCTGTTTGGTGCGCTCGATAGTGGCTTCGTCGTTGATGTTGTCGAGAACGTCAGCGATCCAGCCCGCCAGTTCGCGCACTTCCGCTTCTTTGAAGCCGCGACGGGTTACTGCTGGCGTACCGATACGCACACCGGAGGTCACAAATGGGCTCTTCGGATCGTTAGGTACGCTGTTTTTGTTCACGGTGATGTTAGCGCGGCCCAGAGCGGCATCCGCCTCTTTACCGGTCAGACCTTTGCTCACCAGATCGATCAGGAACAGGTGGTTGTAAGTACCGCCTGAGACGATGTTGTAACCGCGCTCCAGCAGCACTTCCACCATCGCTTTGGCGTTCTTCGCGACCTGCTGCTGATAAGCCTTGAACTCAGGCTCCATGGCTTCTTTGAACGCGACGGCTTTACCGGCGATAACGTGCATCAGCGGGCCGCCCTGACCACCCGGGAACACCGCGGAGTTCAGTTTCTTGTACAGCTCTTCGTCGCCGTTTTTCGCCAGGATCAGGCCACCGCGCGGGCCGGCCAGCGTTTTGTGCGTGGTAGAGGTCACGATGTGCGCGTGCGGTACCGGGTTCGGGTACACATCAGCAGCGATCAGACCGGCAACGTGGGCCATATCAACAAACAGCCAGGCGCCGATGCTGTCGGCGATTTCACGCATTTGGGCCCAGTCGCACACGCCAGAGTAAGCAGAGAAGCCGCCCACGATCATTTTTGGCTTGTGGGTCTGCGCCAGTTCGGCCAGCTCTTCGTAATTGATTTTGCCGGTTTCATCGATGCCGTAAGGGATAACGTTGTACAGCTTACCGGACAGGTTGACCGGCGAACCGTGGGTCAGGTGACCACCGTGTGCCAGGTTCATGCCCAGAATGGTGTCGCCCGGCTGCAGCAGCGCGGTGTACACCGCGAAGTTAGCCTGGGAGCCGGAGTGCGGCTGCACGTTAGCGTAATCCGCGCCGAACAGCGCTTTGGCGCGATCGATCGCCAGCTGCTCAACAATATCCACATATTCACATCCGCCGTAGTAGCGTTTGCCCGGATAGCCTTCGGCATATTTGTTGGTGAGCTGTGAACCTTGCGCCTGCATAACGCGTGGGCTGGTGTAGTTTTCCGAAGCAATCAGTTCAATGTGCTCTTCCTGACGCACCTTCTCCTGCTCCATAGCCTGCCACAACTCGGCATCATAATCGGCAATGTTCATATCACGCTTTAACATCCGCATCTCCTGACTCAACAACTTTTTAACGGCAGTTTAAGCCCCGGCTAAGGGGCGAAGGCCAACAGTGTAAACGGTTTTGCCAGGGGACGGTAGCGCCAATCCCCTCTTTTTACGCAAACGATTGGCAAGGCGCTGGCACGGGATTTTTACGCTTTTTAGCCGGGGAAGAAAACCGGATATTTGTTCATCAGCAGCGGGAAAATTTTTCAGCTTTGCGCGCCCGCCAGCAGATTGTCACTCGTCACCCCAGACAAAACGGGGGATTTACAGTGCGCGGCAACAGGCATAACATGCATTTAAAATACATGTTTAAAATTACTCTGAGGATCAGCCCATGCTTGACGCGCAAACCATCGCCACCGTGAAATCTACCCTGCCCGCGATTGCTCAACTCGGCCCGCAGCTGACCGGTCACTTTTATCAGCGGATGCTGACGCAGCATCCCGAGCTGAAGAACGTGTTTAATATGAACAACCAGCGCAGCGGCAATCAGCGTGAAGCGCTGTTTAACGCGATCTGCGCGTACGGCAGCAACCTGGAAAATCTTGCGGTGCTGCTGCCGGCGGTGGAGAAAATTGCGCAGAAGCATGCCAGCCTGAATATTCAGCCGGCGCAGTACGCGATTGTCGGGGAAAACCTGCTGGCGACGATTAAAGAGCTGCTCAATCCAGGCGATGAAGTACTGGCGGCGTGGGGCAAAGCCTATGGCGTGCTGGCTGAGGTGTTTATCCAGCGTGAAGCAGCGATTTACCGTGCGTCGGAAGAAAAGGTCGGCGGCTGGCGCGGCGCGCGCGATTTTCGTATCCGTGCGATTACCGCGCAGAGCTCGGTGATCAAAAGCATTGAGCTGGTGCCGAATGATGGAGAGCCGGTGGCGGA
Source organism: Pantoea sp. B_9 (assembly GCF_008632015.1). Classification (NCBI taxonomy): domain Bacteria; kingdom Pseudomonadati; phylum Pseudomonadota; class Gammaproteobacteria; order Enterobacterales; family Erwiniaceae; genus Pantoea; species Pantoea sp. B_9. The sequence goes on from NZ_VWVL01000002.1 coordinate 623,454, forward strand.
CTTCCTGCCCGGCCAGTATCTGACCCTCAGTCTGCGCCCGGCGGACAGCGACTACATTCAGCACCGCCAGTATTCGCTGACGCATCTGCCGGATGGCAAAGCCTATCGCATTGCAGTGAAGCACGAAGCGCAGGGCAGCGTCTCCGGCTGGCTGCATCAGCATGCGAAGGTTGGCGATATCGTGCAGTGCGCCGCGCCGGCCGGGGATTTCTTCCTGCAGGCAGCAGCGCAGACGCCGGTGACGCTGATCTCAGCCGGCGTCGGGCAAACGCCGCTGTTAGCCATGCTGGCCAGCCTGGCGGAGCAGCAGCATCCGGCCGCAGTATGCTGGCTGCACGCCGCCGAAAACGGCGCGCAGCACGCGTTTGCTGATGAGGTCGCGGCGCTGGGTGCGCAACTGCCGCGCTTTAGCCGCCACGTCTGGTATCGCCAGCCGCAAGCTGATGACGCGGGACGTTACGACGCGCAGGGTCTGATGGATTTAGCCACCGTCTCAACTGCACTGACCCAGCCCGAGGGTGAGTTCTGGATTTGCGGCCCGCTGGCATTCATGCAGTTTGTTGCGCGCCAGCTGACCGACGCCGGCATCAGCGCCGAGCGCATTCACTACGAAGTGTTCGGTCCGCATAAAGTGCTGTAAAGGAAAAAGCCTGCACGCGGCAGGCTTTGTGTCTGGTGAGGAGCGAAGGGCTCAGATGGCCTCTTCGTCTTCCTCGCCGGTACGAATACGCACGACGCGCGCCACGTCAAAGACAAAGATTTTGCCGTCGCCGATTTTACCGGTCTGCGCGGTTTTCATGATGGTTTCTACGCAGGTATCGACGATATCATCGCCCACCACCATCTCGATTTTCACTTTTGGCAGAAAATCGACCATGTATTCGGCACCGCGATACAGCTCGGTGTGGCCTTTCTGACGTCCGAAGCCTTTCACTTCGCTGACCGTCATCCCGGTGATGCCCACTTCTGCTAAGGCTTCACGCACATCATCGAGTTTGAATGGTTTGATAATTGCATCGATCTTTTTCATCACAGATCCTTTTTTCGCTCCCTCCATGATGGACGGGTAACTATGAGTATAAGTGTTCCTGACGCTGCCGCAGCAAGCTACTCTTTAAATTCGCTGGCGTCCAGTTCGTGGCGCGACAGCAGCTTATAAAACTCGGTACGGTTGCGTCCAGCCAGACGCGCCGCATGCGTCACATTACCTTTGGTCATCTGCAGCAGTTTGCGCAGATAGTTAAGCTCAAACTGGTTGCGTGCTTCGACAAAGGTCGGTAGCGCCGTGTTCTCGCCAGCCAGCGCCTGCTCTACCAGCGCGTCACCAATTACCGGCGACGTAGTAAGCGCCACGCACTGCTCAATCACGTTAACCAGCTGGCGCACATTTCCCGGCCAGCTGGCACTCACCAGCCGTTTCATCGCATCGACCGAGAAGCTGCGCACAAACGGTTTGTGGCGATCGGCCGACTGGCGCAGCAGATGGTTGGCCAGCAGCGGGATGTCTTCGGCGCGTTCGTGCAGTGCCGGGATCCTGAGATTCACCACGTTGAGACGATAGTAGAGATCTTCGCGGAAGCTTTTCTTCTCCATCGCCTTCGGCAGATCGCGGTGCGTGGCAGAGATGATGCGCACGTTGATGTCGAGATCGCGGTTGCTGCCCAGCGGACGCACTTTGCGCTCCTGCAGCACGCGGAGAAGTTTTACCTGCAGCGCCTGCGGCATGTCGCCAATCTCATCGAGAAACAGCGTGCCGCCTTCCGCCGCCTGAAACAGCCCTTCGCGCGCACTTACGGCACCGGTGAAGGCGCCTTTGGCGTGGCCAAACAGCTCCGACTCCAGCAGCTGTTCCGGCAGCGCGCCGCAGTTGATGGCAATGAAAGGTTTGCCGGCGCGCGGACTGGCAGCATGAATCGCCTGCGCCAGCACCTCTTTACCGGTGCCGCTCTGGCCGTTGATCAATATACTGACGTCAGATTGCGCCACCATGTGCGCCTGCTCCAGCAGCCGCAGCATCAGCGGATTACGCGTGACGATCGCTTCGCGCCAGCCGTCATCGCTGACCGGCGCGCGCTGCGCCAGTGCTTCGTCAATCGCTTTGTATAGCGCATCGCGATCGACCGGTTTGGTCAGAAAGCTGAACACGCCCTGCTGCGTGGCGGCTACCGCGTCCGGAATCGAGCCGTGCGCGGTCAGGATGATGACCGGCAGTCCGGTATGGCGCTTCTGGATTTCAGCAAACAGCGCCAGGCCATCCATTTCATCCATGCGCAGATCGCTGATCACCAAATCGACTTTCTCTTTCTGCAGATGACGCAGGGCTTCCGGCCCGCTGGCCGCGGTCGCTACCTGATAGCCTTCACTGCTGAGACGCATACCGAGCAGCTTGAGTAAGCCCGGATCGTCATCCACCAGCAGTAAGCGTGCGGCCTGTTTCATGGTTACTGCTCCTCGCTTTGGGCATCGCTGGCACCGTGTGTGCTGTCGCCGCTGTCCGGCGCTTTGCGCGATGACAGCTGACGCTCGATGTCAGTCAGTCGCTGCAATTTACGCTGGGTATCGTCCAGCGTTTGCCGCAGTTGCGTTTGCTGCTGACGCAGGCGATCCAGTTCGGCGTCATTGCTTTGCTGCAGCGCGGCGTAGCGGCCGCGCGCCTCGCTCAGCTCCAGCTGCGCGGCCTGGTTACTGCGCCACAGCTGCAGCAGCGGACGCACCGCCGCCGGATAATCCGCGCTATAGCTGTCGAGCGTATCAACGTACTGACGGCGCTCCACCGGCGTCACGTTGCCGTTCGCCAGCAGGATGCCCTGCTTAAAGGCGCGCGCCCAGTTCTGTACCGGCCAGCGCCGCGCTTCCGCCCGCGCTTCGGCCGCCGACAGCCGCTCACCGCAGTCGATAGCGCGCTGCCAGTAAAGTGGATTGCTCATGGCCGCTGGTGCTTCAATCTGCCAGACATTCTGGCAATCGGTGGCCAGATAATCCGCCAGGCGCACGTCCGGCTCCGGCAGGTTCACCGCACCGCGCGGCGTACTGCTCTGGGGCGGCGCCTGACAGGCGCTCAGGCCGATGGCAATCAGTGCGCCGATGAGAAATCGGCTGGATGTGAGTTTCATTAATCAGGCATTCCCGGCGCTGGTAGTCAAAATGATACGAAAACAGACGTCCGCGTCCGTGCGCGTGACCAACTGCAAATCACCCTGCATCCTGCGCAGGCAATCTTTGGCGATGCTTAATCCCAGCCCGCTGCCTTTCACCGGCCCTTTGCGCTGCTGGCTCCCCTGATAAAAGGGCTCAAAGATCATCGCCTGCTCTTCAGCCGGAATCGGCGTGCCGGTGTTCGCCACCTCAATCCACACCTGGTTGCCCTTCTGCTGGCTCTGAAGCCAGATGTTACCGGATTCGCTACCGTAGTTCACGGCGTTCGAGTAGAGGTTATCAATCACTCGCTGCAACAGCGTCGGTTCCGCCAGACAATAACGGGCCTGCAGATCGACATGCGTGTGCATCTGGCGCGCGCTGGCGGGCAGTGAGTGCACCCTGACGACGCTATCAATGATAGCGTCGATAGCCACCGGTTCCAGCCGCATTGGGCTGTCCGCCAGCCGGCGATTGTAGTCGAGCAGCTGTTCAATCAGTCGCTGCAGATGACGGCTGCTGGTGTCGAGAATGGCGACAACTTCCTGCTGTTCCGCATTGAGCGGGCCGGCAACCTGGTCGGCCAGCAGTTCGGTGCCTTCGCGCAGGCTGGCCAGCGGCGTTTTGAGTTCGTGCGACAGGTGGCGCAGAAACTCATGCCGCTGTGCTTCCAGCCAGCTAAGACGTTCGCTAAGCCAGACTATGCGCTGTCCCAGCGAGCGAATTTCGCGTGGCCCGCGAAAACTGACGCTATTGCCCAGCGTTTTGCCCTCACCCAGCCGGTTAATCATGCGTTCGACGCGCTTAACCGGGCCGATAATCATGCCGGTGAACAGCAGTACCAGCACCAGACTGATTAAAAACAGTATCAGCGCCTGCCAGCCAAAAAACTGGCCGCGATCGGCAATTTCGCGCTGTAGCTGCAGGCCGCGTGAAAACACCACTTCACGGGTAGCCTGCACCATGCGGGTGTTGGCGGCGGAGAATGCCTCCAGCGCGCTCGCCGCCGGTGCCAGCAGATTGCCGTTATCACACTGCAGCTTTTCCAGCTGCGGCAGCGCGCTCTGCAATATTTTGAATGTTGGCAAATCGGGCAGGCTGGCGGCATGGCTGCTGAGCATCTGGCCATAGCGGCTCCACTGCGTTTGATACAGGCGTGCCAGACTGGCATCGCCCAGCACGCAATACTGGCGATAGCTACGCTCCAGCTCCAGCGCCGTACGCGCCATCGCCTCGCTGCGACGCACGTCGGTGAAGGTGTTGCGGTTAGTGTCCGCCGCCTGATTACTCAGCGCTGACAGGCTTTCCCACGCCTGCCATGCCAGCACCAGCAGCGGCAGCAGCACCAGCAGAAAGGCCATTAAAACCAGTTGCCGCAGGGATCGGGGAAACAGACGCCATCTCTTCACAACCGCGCTTCCTTTGAGGTGAGTTGCAGGCATGCTAGCGAAGTCCGGCAAGGTTAGAAAGGCTGAAAACGAAAACGGCAGGCCTTTTGGCCTGCCGTGAGAGCGACGCCGCAGCATCGCCTGCAAAATAGGTGGAGCCTAACTCAACGTTGCGTCCGGTGTTTGATAACGTTGCAAAGCAAGCGATTATCGGTTGGGTGGACGGCAGGCTCCGTTTGGTGCGTCATTCGATATTTTATGAGCTCAACCGCAGTGCGGGGCAATCATAGACAGGAGAATGAGCAACGTAATGAGTATAGCAACTATCGTGCCAGAAAATAAATAGCCTTGTTAATCAGCATACTGCCAGCTTAGAGAGGGGAATTAACGACGCTTTCGGACCAGCTGGTCTGGAAAAGTGTCGCCGATTAGCAACGGCTTTAACGCGCTAACTTCGCTCCCATAAAAAACAACGGTTTAAATGTCACCTTTTAGCGACAGTTCAGTCATGGGATTGTCGTCATTTTCCGACATGTCACAGATGTCAGGGAATCACACCGGATCGACAGCAGTGCCCACGCAACAAAAAATAAAAAAGGCCGCGTTGAGCGGCCTTTGCACGGTGCCCGTGAATGGGCACCGGTAAGAGACAGGATTCAGGTTTAACCCAGCTGCTTGCGCGCGTTGCGGAAAATCCGCATCCACGGGCTGTCTTCGCCCCACTCCGCCGGATGCCACGAATTGCTGACGGTGCGGAACACGCGCTCCGGATGCGGCATCATAATGGTGACGCGCCCGCTTTCGTTAGTCACGGCGGTGATGCCGTTTGGTGAGCCGTTCGGGTTCGCCGGATAGGTCTCGGTGACTTTACCGAAGTTATCGACGAAGCGCAGCGCCACCAGCCCTTTCGCTTCCAGCTCAGCCAGATGCGCACCGTCACGTACTTCAACAAAACCTTCACCGTGCGAGACGGCAATCGGCATGCGAGAACCGACCATGCCGTCCAGCAGCAGTGACGGGCTGGCGGCCACTTCCACCAGGCTGAAGCGTGCTTCAAAGCGCTCGGACTGGTTACGCACAAAGCGCGGCCACAGCTCGCTGCCCGGAATCAGTTCACGCAGATTCGACATCATCTGGCAACCGTTACACACGCCCAGCGCCAGCGTCTGCGGACGATGGAAGAAGTTTTCAAACTCGTCACGCACGCGGCTGTTGAACAGAATCGATTTCGCCCAGCCTTCGCCCGCACCCAGCACGTCGCCGTAGGAGAAGCCGCCACAGGCGACCAGCGCGTGGAACTCCTTCAGACCACGACGGCCCGCCAGCAGATCGCTCATGTGCACATCAACCGCGGTGAAGCCTGCGCGGTGGAAGGCAGCGGCCATCTCAACGTGCGAGTTCACGCCCTGCTCGCGCAGCACCGCAACGCGCGGACGCGCGCCGGTGGCGATCATCGGTGCCGCCACATCCTCTTCCGGACGGAAGGTCAGCTGCACGTTCAGGCCAGGATCGTTATCGTCTTTCTTCGCTTCATGTTCCTGATCGGCACAGGCCGGGTTATCGCGCAGGCGCTGCATCTGCCAGGTGGTTTCAGCCCACCAGGTACGCAGGGTGGTACGGCTTTCGCTGTACACCGCGCTGTAGCCGGAGCGGATAACAAAACGGTCGCCCGGCAGCGCTTTACCGATGACGTGAACATTGCTGCTCAGACCGTGATCGGCAAACACTTTTTCCACAGCCGCGCGGTCGGCAGCGTTAATCTGCAGTACGGCGCCCAGCTCTTCCGTAAACAGTGCTGCCAGCGCATCGCTGCCCAGCGCGGCGATATCCGCCTCAATACCGCAGTGGCCGGTGAAGGCCATCTCAGCCAGCGTGACCAGCAGACCGCCATCCGAGCGGTCGTGGTAAGCCAGCAGTTTCTGCTCGCTGACCAGCGTCTGAATTGCATTGAAGAAGCCGGCCAGCTGCGCGGCATCGCGCACGTCGGCCGGTTTGTCGCCCAGCTGACGATACACCTGTGACAGCGCCGTGGCGCCGAGGGTGTTGGCGCCGTTGCCGAGATCCACCAGCAGCAGCAGGTTGTCGCCTTCCGGCTGCAGCTGTGGCGTCACGGTGCGACGCACATCTTCAACGCGTGCAAAAGCCGTAATGACCAGCGACAGCGGCGAGGTCATTTCGCGCTGTTCAGTGCCCTGCTGCCAGCGGGTTTTCATCGACATGGAGTCTTTACCCACCGGAATGGTGATTCCCAGCGCCGGGCACAGCTCTTCGCCCACCGCTTTTACCGCGGCGTACAGGCCTGCGTCTTCGCCCGGGTGACCGGCTGCAGCCATCCAGTTTGCCGACAGCTTCACGCGCTTCAGTGAACCGATCGCGGTCGCGGCCAGGTTGGTCAGCGCTTCGCCCACCGCCAGGCGACCGGACGCGGCGAAATCCAGCAGCGCTACCGGGGCACGTTCGCCCATGGCAAACGCTTCACCGTGGTAGCTGTCAAGGCTGGCGGTGGTCACGGCGCAGTTCGCCACCGGGATCTGCCACGGCCCGACCATTTGATCGCGCGCCACCATGCCGGTTACGCTGCGGTCACCGATGGTCACCAGGAAGGTTTTTTCCGCCACGGTTGGCAGGTGCAGCACGCGGTTTACCGCATCGGCAATGGTAATGCCGTCCCGCACCAGCGCATCACCTTTCGCCTGCTGGCTGGCCACGTCGCGCGTCATTTTTGGCGTTTTACCCAGCAGCACGTCGAGCGGCATGTCGATCGGTTTGTTATCGAAATGGCTGTCGGCAAGGTTCAGGTGCTGCTCCTCGGTCGCTTCACCAATCACCGCGTACGGCGCACGTTCGCGCTGGCACAGTTCATCGAACAGCGCCAGTTTGTCCGGCGCAACCGCCAGCACATAACGCTCCTGCGACTCGTTACACCACACTTCCAGCGGGCTCATGCCTGGCTCATCGCTGAGGATGTCGCGCAGGTTGAAGTTGCCGCCGCGGCCACCGTCGCTCACCAGCTCCGGCATGGCGTTAGACAGGCCACCGGCACCAACGTCGTGAATAAACAGAATCGGGTTGGCTTCGCCCAGCTGCCAGCAGCGGTCAATCACTTCCTGACAGCGACGCTCCATCTCCGGGTTGTCGCGCTGCACCGAGGCGAAGTCGAGATCGGCATCCGACTGGCCGGACGCCATCGAGGACGCCGCGCCGCCGCCAAGGCCGATATTCATCGCCGGACCGCCCAGCACGATCAGCTTCGCGCCAACCACGATCTCACCCTTCTGCACGTGATCGGCGCGGATGTTACCAATGCCGCCGGCCAGCATGATCGGCTTGTGATAGCCGCGCAGTTCAACGCCGTTGTGGCTGTTGACCTGCTCTTCATAAGTACGGAAATAGCCGTTCAGCGCCGGGCGACCAAATTCGTTGTTAAACGCGGCGCCGCCTAACGGGCCTTCGGTCATGATATCCAGCGCGGTAACAATGCGATCCGGCTTGCCGAAATCCTCTTCCCACGGCTGTTCAAAGCCGGGAATACGCAGGTTGGAAACCGAGAAGCCGACCAGACCCGCTTTCGGCTTCGCGCCACGTCCGGTGGCACCTTCGTCACGGATTTCCCCGCCGGAACCGGTGGCGGCACCTGGCCATGGCGAAATGGCCGTCGGGTGATTGTGGGTTTCCACCTTCATCAGGATATGCGCGGCTTCCTGATGAAACTCGTATTCGCCCTGCTGCGCATCCGCGTAGAAACGCCCGACCTCAGAGCCTTCCATCACCGCGGCATTGTCTTTATATGCCGACAGGACGTGTTCCGGATGCTGCTCAAAGGTGTTTTTAATCATTTTAAACAGCGACTTCGGCTGTTTTTCGCCGTCGATAATCCAGTCGGCGTTAAAAATCTTGTGACGACAGTGCTCGGAGTTCGCCTGAGCGAACATATAGAGCTCGATGTCGTTCGGATTGCGGCCCAGTCTGGTAAAGGCATCGAGCAGGTAATCAATTTCGTCATCGGCCAGCGCCAGGCCGAGCGTGCGGTTAGCCTGTTCCAGCGCCTCGCGCCCTCCGCCCAGCACGTCTACGCTTTTCAGCGGCTGCGGCTCATGATGCGCGAACAGCTGTTCTGCCGCGCTGAGCTCCGTGAACACGGTTTCCATCATGCGGTCGTGCAGCAGGCTGGCCAGCTGCTGCCACTGCGCGTCAGTCAGCTGCGGTGCCTGTACATAGAAGGCCAGACCGCGCTCCAGGCGCAATACCTGTGGCAGGTCGCAGTTGTGGGCGATATCGGTGGCTTTCGATGACCAGGGAGAAATGGTGCCGGGACGCGGCGTCACCAGCAACAGACGCCCTTGTGGCGCATGTTCGGCGAGAGAAGGACCGTATTTCAGCAGACGCTGCAGGCGGGCTTGCTGTTCCGCGCTGAGCGGTGCGCTGACATCGGCGAAATGGACGTACTCGGCGTAAATATCACTCACCGGCAGATGAGCGTCCTGAAAGCGGGTCAGCAGTTTGTTTACACGAAATGCCGACAGAGCGGGCGAACCACGCAGAATTTCCATCATTAAAGATCTCTCGTCTTCGAAGCGCCGGGCGACGCTTCATGGGGCGCAACAGGGAAAACGGGCGGTATTATAGAGAAATGGCACGGGTTACGAAACCGTTTGCGCAGAAAAACTGAGCCTCAGGATTTGCCTGAATTTTGCGCAAATCTTGCTATATAAGTTGCCCTGTTGCGCTTTGTTGCGCAAAATGCCCCTCGCTCTGGGAGTGCAAAACAACATAAATACTGCCTTTAAAAGACAGAGGCCTGTGAGCCATTACGAGACAACTATTTGAAACGCCTGAAATTAAATTATCTGTTTATCGGTCTGATCACCGTGCTGCTTGCGCTGGCGCTGTGGCCGTCCATCCCCTGGTACGGGGGCGGAAAAGACGCGTTATCACAGATCAAATCGCGGGGAGTGTTGCGCATCAGTACCGTCAACTCGCCGCTGACTTACTACACCATCAATAATGTACCAGCCGGTATGGACTACGAGCTGGCGAAGCGTTTCGCCGATTATCTTGGCGTGAAGCTGGAAGTCACGGTGCGGCCCAACCTCGGCGACCTGTTTGACGATCTCGACGACGGCAAAGCCGACCTGCTGGCCGCCGGGCTGATCTACAACAGCGAGCGCCTTAGCCGTTATCAGAGTGGCCCGAGCTACTATTCCGTGTCGCAGCAGCTGGTGTATCGCATCGACAAACCGCGGCCCAAAAACCTTGGTGATCTGAAAGGCCGGCTGATTGTGCAGTCCGGTTCGGCCTATCTGTCAACGTTACGTTCCGCCAAAGCGGACAGCTATCCCGATCTCGACTGGGCCATTTCCACCGATATGGGCCAGAAAGCGCTGCTGGAAGCGGTTGCCGACGGCAAGCTTGACTATACCGTGGGAGATTCGGTGACCATCGGCCTGCTGCAGCGCATCCATCCACAGCTGGCGGTGGCGTTTGATATTACCGATGAAGAGCCGGTGACCTGGTATCTGCCGCGTAACGATGACGATAGCCTGAACGCCGCCATGCTCGACTTCTACAGTCAGATGGGGGAAGAAGGCACCATGGCGCGGCTGGAAGAGAAGTATCTCGGCCACGTCGGCACCTTTGATTATGTCGATACCCGCACCTTCCTGCGGGCGATTGATAACACGCTGCCGGATATCAAGCCGCTGTTTGAGAAGTACGCGTCCAGTATCGACTGGCGCCTTCTGGCGGCGATTTCCTATCAGGAGTCGCACTGGAATCCGCAGGCGACCTCGCCCACCGGCGTGCGCGGCATGATGATGCTGACGCGCAATACCGCTGACAGCCTCGACGTGAACGATCGTCTCGATCCGGAACAGAGCATTCGCGGCGGCAGCGAATACCTGCGGCGCATGATGGAAAAAGTGCCGGAGACCATTCCGGAAGATGAACGCATCTGGTTTGCGCTGGCGGCCTACAACATGGGCTACGCACATATGCTGGATGCACGCCGGCTGACCCAGAAACAGGGCGGCAATCCGGACAGCTGGGCCGACGTTAAGCTGCGCCTGCCGATGCTGAGCCAGAAGCGCTATTACGCGCAGACCACTTATGGCTATGCGCGCGGCCACGAAGCTTATAACTACGTTGAGAACATCCGTAAGTATCAGATCAGCCTGGTAGGCTATCTGCAGGAGCAGGAGAAACGGCTGGCGCAGCAGTCGGCGCTGGAAGCGGAACTCGGTGCCGGTTATCCGGCCGTCGAACCGAAGATTGCGATGAACTAATCGGCGCGCAGCGCCTGCCGCTGTGCGCGCTTCTGTTCCCGGCGCATACGGAAGAAGTCGCTCAGCAGCGTGGCGCACTCCTCGGCCAGCACGCCATGCGCAATCTCGATCTGATGATTCATGCCCGGATGGCCGATCACATCCAGCAGCGAACCGGCGGCACCGGTTTTCTCATCCTTAGCGCCATAGACCAGACGGGTAATCCGGCTGTGCACCATGGCACCGGCACACATCACGCACGGCTCCAGCGTCACGTATAAGGTGGTGTCGAGCAGCCGGTAGTTATCAATCACTTTTCCGCCCTGACGCAGCGCCATAATCTCGGCATGCGCGGTGGGATCGCACTGACTAATCGGCCGGTTCCAGCCCTCGCCAATTACTCGATCACCCTGCACCAGCACCGCACCGACCGGCACTTCGCCCTGCTCCCACGCACGCCGCGCCAGTTCAAGCGCGTGGCGCATCCAGTATTCATCAGTTTGTGGGTTCAACGGGCAACTCCTGCGGATTAACAAGGCGGCGCATTATAGACGGAATCCAGCTGCGATTCACTCCAGCTGTTGCAGTTCACCGCGCGGCGTCACGCGCCAGCGGTGCTGGCAGAAAAACAGCAGCGGATTATCCTGCTTGCTGTCGCTGTAGCCGCTGTACAGCTGTAGCGGCGTACCGATTTTTTCCTCGAGCTGCGCCACTTTTTCATGGCCGAGACAGCGCATGGCTAATACCCGGCCGCCACGGCCCGGTTTCATCTGGCTGGCGATCAGCTTCACGCGCGGCAGAAACGCGGAATCAAAATAGACCTGCTCCACCAGCGACTGCGGCGAGCCGGTAATCAGCCAGACATCGGCGTCTTCGCTACTGAGGTAGTCAGTCAGCCGCTGCTGCACCACCGGAAACGCGGTAACGCGCTCGCGAAACCAGCGGGCAAATTCGGCCTCACGCTGGCGCAGCGTGGCCTCACGATGGCCAAAGGTGATAGCCCACAGCAGCAGGCTCATCGGCCAGCGCGCGGCGCGGCCCTTTATCAGCATACCCATGCCGATGACCGGCAGCAGCGGCACCACCAGCACCAGATTGAGCGGCTGGCGGCGCAACAAATAACGCATAAATGTGCCAAACATGTCCTGCTGATGCAGCGTGCCGTCCAGGTCAAAAAATACCACGCGGCGATGCGAACCCTTTGTCAAACCCGACTCCTTTTTCTAAACGCGGCGATACCTGCTCTACAGTGTAGCCAGCATCGCGCGCCGGGGCGAAAGCTGTCATTTTTAATTCCAGTGGCTACAATGCCATTTGAATAGTTTATTCTCTGCGTCGGCGCGATGTCATCTGACATTCCTGGCCAGACATTTCCTTCCGCGAGCGGCTAAGCTGTGTGCGGGACTATGGATTAAGGATCGGACATGAGTTCATTGCTGCGAATTCGCCAGCTCTACCCACGCCTGGCGCTGAACGAGCGTCGGCTGGCGGATTTTTTGCTGTCGCAGCCTGATCGGGCACGGCATCTGAGTTCACAAAAACTGGCGGAAGAGTCAGGCGTCAGCCAGTCGAGCGTGGTGAAGTTCGCCCAGAAACTGGGTTACAAAGGCTTTCCGGCGCTGAAGCTGGCGCTGAGTGAGTCGCTGGCCGACCGCGATGCCATCACCGTCCACAACCACATTCTGAGTGACGATCCGCTTAAAGTTGTCGGCGAAAAGCTGCTGACGGAAAAAATTTCGGCGATTCGCGCCACGCTGGATATCAACAGCGAAGAGAAACTCACGGAAACGCTGCAGCTGCTGAAGAACGCCAACCGCATTCTGCTGGTCGGCATTGGCGCCTCCGGGCTGGTGGCGAAAGATTTTTCGTGGAAGCTGATGAAGATTGGCATCAACGCCGTCGCCGAGCAGGACATGCACGCGCTGCTGGCCAGTGTTCAGGCGATGGCACCCGGCGATGTGCTGCTGGCAATCTCCTACACCGGCGAACGTCGCGAGATCAACCTCGCGGCGCAGGAAGCGGCGGCGATTGGCGCCGATGTGCTGGCGTTTACCGGCTTTACCCCGAATTCGCTGCAGCAGTGCGCCACGGTCTGCCTGTACACCGTCGCCGAGGAGCAGAGCACGCGCAGCGCGGCCATCTCCTCCACCAGCGCCCAGCTGGCGCTGACCGATCTGCTGTTTATGGCGCTGGTGCAGAACGATCCGGAACGCGCCTCCAGCCATATTCGTCACAGCGAGGAGCTGGTGAAAAAGCTGGTCTGATTGCCCCATGAGCAGGGTATTCCCCACCCTGCCTTAACCCGAAATTGATCATCGGGCGGGGCAATGATTTTGTTGCCTGTCGCTATCCTTGTTTTGGCCCGATTAAACGCATTTTCAGCATCGGGCTTGCAGGATAATTTCCGATGTATATGATCAGGGCAAATTTACTCATCTCTCTCGTCATGCTGAAACTTATTTCCCGTTATGCAGGAATTGGCGTTATCAACACCGCGATTCACTGGACGGTGTTTGCGCTTATTCTCAAGCTATTCGAGTCAGGCCAGGCTATGGCTAACTTTGGAGCATTCTGCGTTGCGGTGACGTTTTCCTTTTTTGCTAATGCCCGCTGGACCTTCTCTTCTGCAGCCACGCCCTTGCGTTACCTGCTTTATGTCAGCTTTATGGGAGGCATGGCGGCGCTGGTTGGCTGGATGGCCGACGCCTGCACGCTTTCCCCGGTGGTTACCCTGATACTCTTTTCCTTTATTAGCCTGGGTTGCGGCTTCATCTACTCTAATTACATCGTTTTCAGGGAAGTAAAATGAAATTGTCTCTCGTCGTGCCCGTCTTCAATGAAGAGGAAACCATTCCGCTCTTTTATCAGGCGGTTCGTCATGAATTAGCCGGCTATCAGGTGGAAATTGTTTTTATCAATGACGGCAGTAGCGATGGCAGCGAAAACATCATCAATGCCCTGGCCATCTCGGATCCGCTGGTCATTGCGCTGTCATTTACCCGCAATTTCGGCAAAGAGCCCGCGTTGTTTGCCGGACTGGAGCATGCCACCGGCGACGCGGTTATCCCGATTGATGTTGATCTGCAGGATCCCATCGCCGTTATCCATCAACTGGTTGAACGCTGGCAAGCGGGTGCCGATGTGGTTCTGGCTAAACGGAAAGATCGCAGCGCCGATGGGCATGTCAAACGTAAAACAGCCGAGTGGTTTTATCACTTTCACAACCAAATCAGCTCGCCGAAAATAGAGGAAAACGTTGGCGATTTTCGTCTGCTGTCGCGCGAGACGGTAGAACATATAAAAAGCCTGCCGGAAAGGAATCTGTTCATGAAGGGCATTTTATCCTGGGTTGGCGGTAAAACAGCGATTGTGGAATATGATCGGGCTGAACGCGTCACAGGGGTGTCGAAATTTAATGGCTGGAAATTGTGGAATCTGGCATTAGAAGGATTAACCAGTTTTTCAACCTTCCCCTTACGCATCTGGAGTTACATCGGCGGTAGCGTCGCGTTACTCTCCTTTCTTTATGGATTCTGGATGATCATCGATAAACTGCTCTGGGGCAATCCGGTGGCGGGTTACCCTTCGTTGCTGGTTTCCATTCTGTTTTTGGGTGGAGTGCAACTTATCGGCATCGGTGTTCTGGGCGAATATATTGGCCGAATCTACATTGAGTCCAAACAAAGACCACGCTACGTTATTAAGAGCAGGAAATGAAAAAAACAGTTTTTGAGCGTCATCCCTCCGCCATGTATCTGATACTGGCCGTCGCTTTACTCATCGGCTACAGCCCGGTTTATTTATCAACATACGGATTTTCCGACGACTGGTTCTATTTATACGCATCCACTACCGATGCATTCAGTATTTTCAAATGGGATATCTTATCGGGCCGACCTTTCTATGGTGCTATACGCTATTTCTTCGCTTTTCTGATTGATGACGTGCAGGATCTGACCTGGCTCCGTGCACTCTCATTATTAAGCCTGATTTTACTTGGTGGATATCTCATCCGCTTTCTGGAACGCCGCAATATTTTCGACAGTGCGGTGCAGCGTCTGGCCTTTGCGTCGCTGATTTGTCTGCTGCCTTCATTCCAGGTTTTTGTTGGCTGGACAGTCTGCTTTCCTTATGTGCTATCAGTGCTGCTGGCGGGTATCAGTTATTCGACGCTGGCCGCCAACAAAGGCCTGATCCGCGTGCTCCTGTCAGCTATTTGCCTGACGCTTTCCTTTGCGATTTACCAACCTGCAGCCATGAGCTTTTTATTTTTTGCATGGCTCGATCTGGGCATGACCCGGAATAATTATCAGCGCAGCGCGGTGATCAAGCTGATGTTGATGCTGGGATTTGGCATGGTGATGGCGCTGGTACTGGCGAAAGTTCTGCCGCTCGTGCTGTTTAATGAAGTACTGGCCAGAACCAATATCACCTTAGCGCCGCTGAAAAAAATCACCTGGTTTATCGCTGAGCCGCTCAGAAATGCGCTGTGCAACTTTGATACCGGGCGCTCGATTGTCAGCATTATCATCTCCTGCTCCCTGATCATCGTGGGCATTGTGAAGGCACCCGATTTCAAACCGCGTAAAGCTTTTCTGTTCCTGTTTTTCCTGGTCGCGGCGGGCATTCCTAATCTTTTGGTGAGTGAAGACTGGGCAGCCTATCGCACGGTTATCGCGCTGTCGTTAATTACTACCTCAGCCTTCATTGCTGGCTTATTCGTGATCTTTAATAAGCTGAAGATAACCACGTCTGCCAGTATCGTTTGCCTCGTTATTGCAGTGCTCTCATGCATGCTGAATATTCAGAAGGGCTTTTCTACGCCTCAGCAGCGCGAGTATCAGTTGTTAAGCAGCGCAATCACCGGGAACGTGCCTGCAGAATATTCTGGCCAGCTTTATTATCGTATCGATAGCGACAACTTACCTGCTGTCGCAAAATCCAAAAAATACGATGAGTTCGGTTCGCTTTCGCTGGGTATGCCATGGACCTTTGCCGGTATGGCCGACGCGATTAAAAAAGAGCACGCGATGAAGTTTTCCTTGCCAAAGGCGCCCGTTATCTACGGCAGCGATCAATGTCCAGGTGATTGTCTGACGCTGGATGCCACCCACGTGCTGGCACCGGTAAAATAAAGGCCAGCGCCGCCACTATTTCGCTAACCGCGCAACGGCTCTGCTTACCGTTGCGTGGTTTTCTGGCTATGGCGCGACATCAGATCGGCTGGTAGCAGCCACGTTCTGCTGGCGGCTGAATACTACGCTAAGTCATTTTTTGAACGCCACTCGTCGTGATAATATGCGTGCCGCTCAGGGGCTCGCCCCGCTGGTTTACGCCTGCATCGATTGAAAAAAAAATCACACTGCAAAGCGCTATTTCAGCAGGCGTTTTACCCCGGAGAGCGGAACTAACCATGAAACATGCAATGAAAACAAGCAACTGATGAGCTTATGCAATGGCACTGATAATCACTGAGCGCTGCATTAACTGCGACATGTGCGAGCCTGAGTGCCCGAACCAGGCGATTAGCATGGGTGAATCGATCTATCAGATCGACGCTGACCGCTGCACTGAATGCGTGGGTCATTATGATGAGCCGACCTGTCAGAGCGTCTGCCCGATTGATAACACTATTCTTTCAGACCCACAGCACGTGGAAAGTCGCGACGCGCTGTGGGAGAAATTTGTGCTGCTGCACGCTTAATCTTCGATAATCACCGTGGCGCAGGCATAGTGGCGCTCGTCGGCCAGCGTGACGTGCACATGCTGCACGCCCAGCTGGCTGGCAATCACTTTGGCCTGTTCAAAGAAGCGCAGGCCAGGCTTCCCCAGCGCATCGTTGTACACTTCAAACTGATTGAACGCTAAGCCGCCGCGAATGCCGGTGCCGAAGGCTTTTGCCGCCGCCTCTTTCACCGCAAAACGTTTGGCCAGGAAGCGCACCGGCTGCTGATGCGCCTGATACTGCTGCCACTCAGCTTCGCTCAGCACGCGGCGCGCCAGACGATCGCCGGAGCGTTCAATCACCCCGGCGATACGCTCGATCTCGACGATATCGCTGCCCAGCCCCAGAATGGCCATTAGCGGCGCGCTTCCCGCATCAGCGCCTTCATGTCGCTGACCGCCGCTGCAAGACCGCTGAACAGCGCACGACCGATAATCGCGTGACCAATGTTCAGCTCATGCATTTCCGGCAGCGCAGCAATCGGCTGGACGTTGTGATACGTCAGACCGTGGCCAGCATTGACCTTCAGGCCGCGGCTGGCGGCAAAGGTCGCAGCGCTGGCGATACGCGCCAGCTCGGCTTCGCGTGCCAGCCCTTCCGCTGCTTCAGCATAGGCGCCAGTATGGATTTCAATGTAAGGCGCACCGCTGGCGACCGCCGCTTCAATCTGGCGCTGATCGGCATCGATAAACAGCGACACCAGAATGCCCGCCTCGCTCAGCTGTTTGACTGCTGCGTTGACTTTATCCTGCTGACCGGCCACATCAAGACCGCCTTCCGTCGTCACTTCCTGACGCTTTTCCGGCACCAGGCAGACAAAATGCGGTTTGATGTCGCAGGCGATGCCCACCATTTCGTCGGTGACCGCCATCTCAAGATTCATGCGGGTATGAATGGTGTCGCGCAGGATCCGTACGTCGCGATCGGTGATGTGACGGCGATCTTCACGCAGGTGCACGGTAATGCCGTCTGCGCCCGCCTGCTCCGCGACAAACGCGGCCTGTACCGGATCAGGATAGTTTGTGCCACGTGCGTTACGTACGGTGGCGATGTGATCGATGTTGACCCCTAACAGCAACTCAGCCATGACAATCCTTAAATGTGTTCAGTATGTTTGCAGTGTAACGCGCGGAGCCTGTCAGGTGCATCACCCGCGCTCGTCGTTTGCCACGTTCGGTCGTTTTTTCGGCACAAACTGACGGAACAGCTCCTGGCTCTTCAGCGGCTTACCGCCCAGATAAGGTTTCAGCGCCATGCGCGTGAAGCGTTTGGCGGCACGCAGCGTATCAGCATCGGGAAATTCGCGCTCCCACAGCGCACGCAGCTGGCGGCCGGTGAAACTGCGCTGATTGACCACCAGACTGGCGATAAAGCCTTTCTCTTCGCGATAACTGTAGGTCATGCTGTCGTCAACCGCCTCGCCGCTGCCGGCGCAGTGCAGAAAGTCGACGCCGTAGCCAAGGTGGCCAAGCAGAGCCAGCTCAAAACGGCGCAGCGCTGGCTCGGGCGAACCATTGGCCGCCGCCAGCGTCTGGATACAGGAGAGATAATCGAAGAACAGTTCGGAGAAGGGAATTTCCTGCTCCAGCACCCGCGACAGCAGCTCGTTAACATACAGGCCACAGTAGAGCGTGATGCCGCTGAGCGGCAGCGCCAGCGACACCGCTTCGGCGTTACGCAGAGTTTTGACTTCGCCACGACCGCCCCAGCGCACCAGTAGCGGTGTGAAGGGTTGCAGTGCGCCTTTCAGCTGGGAACGGCGCGAGCGAGCGCCTTTAGCAAGGACGCGGACGCGTCCCTGACTTTCGCTGAACAGGTCGAGCAGCAGGCTGGTTTCGCTGTAAGGGCGACTATGCAGCACAAAGGCGCGTTGCCAGCCTTCCATCAATTAGTCGTCTGTATAACCCAGGCTGCGCAGCGCACGTTCGTCGTCCGCCCAGCCCGATTTCACTTTGACCCACAGCTCGAGATGAACTTTCGCCTCGAACATCTCTTCCATGTCTTTACGCGCTTCGATACCGATGGTTTTGATTTTGGCACCTTTGTTGCCAATCACCATCTTCTTCTGCCCTTCGCGTTCGACCAGAATCAAACCGTTGATGTCATAGCCGCCGCGCTCGTTAGAGACGAACTGCTCGATCTCCACGGTAACCGAATACGGTAACTCGGCGCCGAGGAAGCGCATCAGTTTTTCACGGATGATTTCTGAGGCCATGAAACGCTGCGAGCGATCGGTGATGTAGTCTTCCGGGAAGTGGTGATCCGACAGCGGCAGGCGCTTGCGGGCGATCTCAGCAATGGCATCCACGTTTTTACCGGTTTCCGCGGAGATCGGCACGATCTCGAGGAAGTTCATCTGCTGGCTGAGGAACTGCAGGTGCGGCAGCAGGATGCTTTTATCCTGGATGTTGTCGACTTTGTTTACCGCCAGCACCACCGGCACTTTGCCGTCACGCAGCTTGTTCAGCACCATCTCATCATCAGGCGTCCAGCGCGTGCCTTCCACCACAAAAATTACCAGCTCAACGTCACCGATGGAGCTGCTGGCAGCACGGTTCATCAGGCGGTTGATCGCCCGCTTCTCTTCCATATGCAGGCCGGGTGTATCCACGTAGATCGCCTGATAAGCGCCTTCGGTATGAATACCCATGATGCGGTGGCGCGTGGTTTGCGGCTTGCGCGAGGTGATCGACACCTTCTGCCCCAGTAGCTGGTTCAGTAAGGTGGATTTGCCGACGTTAGGCCGGCCGACAATCGCGATAAAGCCGCTGTATGTTTCGAGTTCGCTCATTCGGGTCCTGATTGGGCAGCCTCACTACTGAGGCTGCGAAATGACAATTTATTCGAGGCCGAGCTTGATTAACGCCTGTTCGGCGGCGGCCTGCTCTGCTTTACGGCGGCTGGAGCCCACGCCCACCACCGGTTCAGCCATCCCACTCACCTGACAGTGAATGGTGAATTCCTGATCGTGCGCTTCGCCACGTACCTGTACCACCAGATAAGACGGCAGCGGCAGATGACGGCCCTGCAGATACTCCTGCAGGCGCGTTTTCGGATCTTTTTGCTTATCGCCCGGGCTGATCTGCTCAAGGCGATTCTGATACCAGTCGAGAATCAGCTTCTCGACCGTCTGAATGTTGCTGTCGAGGAAGATGCCACCAATCAGCGCTTCCACGGTATCCGCGAGGATGGATTCCCGGCGGAACCCGCCGCTTTTCAGCTCGCCCGGCCCCAGACGCAGACATTCGCCCAGCTCAAACTCGCGCGCCATTTCGGCCAGCGTGTTGCCGCGTACCAGCGTGGCACGCATGCGGCTCATGTCGCCTTCGTCCACGCGCGGGAAGCGGTGATACAGCGCGTTGGCAATCACATAGCTGAGAATAGAATCGCCAAGAAATTCAAGACGCTCGTTATGTTTGCTGCTGGCGCTGCGGTGAGTCAGAGCCTGCTGCAGTAATTCCGGATGAGTAAAAGTGTAGCCCAGTTTGCGCTGCAGCTTGTTAATGAGGATGGGGTTCATGCGATTCCAGTTGTTCTGTGCGTCTGTGACTCTGCATACCAAACAGGGCTGAAGGTCCAGCACGTTCTGTTTGGTGTGCAGTGGCTCCCTGACTCGCAGGAAGCCAACCGTTTTTAAATCAGTGAATACCGCCAATGCGACTCAGTCGCACGCCGGTCGGCCACTGTCCTTCCTGTTTCTCAAAGCTCATCCAGATAGCAACCGCTTTGCCGACCAGATTCTTCTCGGGCACAAAGCCCCAGTAGCGGCTGTCGGCGCTGTTATCACGGTTATCGCCCATCATGAAGTATTGCCCCTGCGGCACAATCCACGTGGCCTGCGGCTGACCCGGCTGCTGATAATACATGCTCGCCTGGCTCTGCGCTTCGTTCACCAGCAGGATATCGTGCGTGACGTTGCCCAGCGTCTCTTTGCGCGTGCCAAGACGCAGGCCGCCCCGCAGCGTTTCGCCCTGCGGCACCTGGTAGAAACCGTTGCCGGTTTCGTTACCATCAAAGCCGCTGAAGGTCTGGATGAAATCGCTCGGCTCAATGTTGGTATAGGTCACCGGCAGCGCCGTGTCACACTTGCCCGTACCGCAGCCTGGGTTGATGGTCAGCGTTTTGCTGTAAGGATCAAACACCACTTTGTCGCCCGGCAGACCGATCACGCGCTTGATGTAATCCACGCTCGGATCTTTCGGGTATTTGAACACCGCGACATCTCCGCGCTGCGGATGGCCGGTCGGGATCAACGTGGTTTGCGTGATTGGATCTTTGATGCCGTAAGCAAATTTCTCCACCAGGATGAAGTCGCCAATCAGCAGCGTCGGCATCATCGAGCCAGAAGGAATCTGAAACGGTTCGAAGATAAACGAGCGCACGATCAGTACCACCGCCAGCACCGGGAACACCGACGCTGAGGTTTCAACCCAGCCCGGCTGCGCGGCCACTTTGGCCAGCGTTTTGCTGTCGAGCGAATTACCTGCCTGAGCCTGTGCCGCCGCCTGCTTTGCCCGGCGTGCCGGGGCCCACTTAAAGCGATCGATACACCAGATGATGCCGGTTAACAGAGTGGCAATCACCAGAATCAGGGCGAACATGTTAGCCATTAAAGTTCCTTATTTGCTGTCTTTACCGACATGCAGAATGGCAAGGAATGCTTCCTGCGGCAGCTCAACGTTGCCGACCTGCTTCATTCGCTTCTTACCTTCTTTCTGCTTCTGCAACAGCTTTTTCTTACGGCTGACGTCACCGCCATAGCATTTCGCCAGGACGTTTTTACGCAGCTGTTTCACTGTTGAGCGAGCGATAATGTGGTTGCCGATTGCAGCCTGAATCGCAATATCGAACTGCTGGCGCGGGATCAGATCTTTCATCTTCTCCACCAGCTCGCGGCCACGATACTGTGAGTTATCACGGTGCGTAATCAGCGCCAGCGCATCAACGCGTTCTGAGTTAATCAGGACGTCGACGCGCACCATGTCAGAGGTCTGGAAACGTTTGAAGTTATAGTCCAGCGACGCATAGCCGCGCGACGTGGATTTCAGACGGTCGAAGAAGTCGAGTACCACTTCTGCCATCGGAATCTCATAGGTCAGCGCAACCTGTTTGCCGTGGTAAACCATGTTAGTCTGCACTCCGCGTTTTTCGATACACAGCGTAATGACGTTGCCCAGAAACTCCTGCGGCAGCAGCATATGACACTCAGCGATCGGTTCGCGCAGTTCAGCAATATTATTCAGCGGCGGCAGCTTCGATGGGCTGTCGACGTACACCACTTCTCCGTCAGTGGTTTCCACTTCGTACACAACCGTTGGCGCGGTGGTGATCAGGTCGAGATCGTATTCACGCTCCAGACGCTCCTGGATGATCTCCATGTGCAGCAGGCCGAGGAAGCCACAGCGGAAGCCAAAGCCCAGCGCGGTGGAGCTCTCTGGCTCATAGAACAGCGAGGCGTCGTTCAGGCTCAGCTTGCCTAAGGCATCACGGAAAGCTTCGTAGTCGTCGGAGCTTACCGGGAACAGACCGGCATACACCTGCGGCTTCACTTTTTTGAAGCCCGGCAGCGCTTTATCCGCAGGGTTGCGCTGCAGCGTCAGGGTATCGCCAACCGGCGCGCCGAGGATGTCTTTTATGGCGCACACCAGCCAGCCTACCTCGCCACACTTCAGCTCGGTACGGTCAATTTGTTTTGGCGTGAAAATGCCGAGGCGGTCAGCGTTGTACACCTGGCCGGTACTCATTACCTTGACTTTATCGCCTTTGCGCAGCGTGCCGTTTTTAATACGGATCAGCGAGACCACACCGAGGTAGTTATCAAACCATGAGTCGATGATCAGCGCCTGCAGCGGGCCTTCCGGATCGCCTTCCGGCGGCGGAATATCCCGCACCAGACGCTCCAGCACGTCCGGTACGCCGACGCCGGTTTTCGCCGAGCAACGCACCGCATCCGCGGCGTCAATGCCGACGATATCTTCAATCTCTTCCGCCACGCGCTCCGGGTCGGCCGCAGGCAGGTCGATCTTGTTCAGTACCGGTACCACTTCCAGATCCATTTCCATGGCGGTGTAGCAGTTCGCCAGGGTCTGCGCTTCAACGCCCTGACCTGCATCAACCACCAGCAATGCCCCTTCACAGGCCGCCAGCGAGCGGGAAACTTCATAAGAGAAGTCAACATGGCCTGGGGTGTCGATAAAATTGAGCTGGTAAGTTTCACCGTTTGGCGCGTGGTAATCGAGCGTAACGCTCTGCGCTTTAATGGTGATGCCGCGCTCGCGCTCCAGATCCATCGAATCCAGAACCTGCGCCGCCATCTCACGATCGCTCAGGCCACCGCAAATCTGAATCAAACGGTCAGAGAGCGTTGATTTGCCGTGGTCAATGTGAGCGATAATGGAGAAATTTCGTATGTGCTTCATTTATATGAATATCTTCACGTAGAAAATCAGTTGAAAACGTGAGCACAGACACATTCAGGCAAGTGAGCTTTACCCGGAACCCTGTCAGCCTCATTAATGACGACGCATATTACACTGTTAACGCCGCGCGTTAAAGAATGGAACTGCGGGGAATCGCAACAGAATTCAGCGATTAAGACGAAATGAAAAGGCCGCGCAATACGCGGCCTGAACGGGGATCAACTATGGTTTTCCACCCGTAGCGCATCAGGCGGGAGCGCAACGCTGAGAATCACCGGCTGGAACGCTTCGCGATCGCCAAACCGGCTGGAAACCCCTTTGGCAACAATAAAGCCGCCAACGCCACCCAGCAGCGCACCGCAGGCCGCCGCCAGGTCGCTGTGGAACAGCATCTGGAACAGGCCCGCGACCAGGAACAGACCAAACAGCGGTGTCATATACACCAGCAGCGCAGAACCGAGCAGGCTGCTTTCACGAATGCCCAGCTCAATGCGCTGGCCCGGCTGCAGCGGCTCCGGACTGGCGATGGTCATCACATGGGCGTTTTTTGGTCCCAGCTGGTTGAGCGCATGGCTGCCGCAGCCTTTGCGCGCTGAACAACTGTTGCAGGAGGTTTTCGCTTCCGAATGCAGAGTAGCGATGCCCTCTTTCCATGCCACTACAGTGGCCCATTCTCTCATCATTTTGTAGCACCTGAATCTATGCTGTCCGCGATACGTTTGGCGGTGGTCGGCGGCAATTCGCCCACCACGGTAATTTCACGATTATCGCGCACTTCGGTCTGCACCGTACGACGCCCAGTGCGCAATGACTGTGGCGAACTGCTTTTATCGGCAGGCGTGATGTTGATAGCGAAACTGAACAGGCCATCGCTGTACAGACGGGATTCTACGGTTTTGTTCATCGCCGGAATATCACGCCGGCTTTGCGAAATCAGCTTCATGCCGGCCGGCAACCAGCCCGGCTGCCAGCTGAGTTGCACTTTGTCGCCCGCCGGTAACGACAGCGACGGCGGCAGATTGGCTTTTTCCAGCCCCTGCATCAGATTGCGCACGCCTTCATCGACGGCAAAACTGATGACGCGGAACTGCTCCAGCGTCTCACCGTCGCGATCCAGCAAATCAATCCGCAGCGGCAACTTGGTATCGACGTCCAGCCACACCACGTAGCTATAACGCGTGCCGTCACGCGACACGATGCGCACCACTTCGCACATCTGATCGGCCATGCGGGAACGCCCTACCGGAATAAAATCGTAGGCATCGCCGAGGCGCGAGAAGTCAGCAAACATCAGCGCCGGCAGCGCATCAATAATGTGGTTACCCGGCAGCGAGAACGGATCGAGACCCGGTTCGAAATAGCTGATGTCGTTACCGCGCTGGATCACTTCACGACGCGGTCCGTCCATCTGTAATACCTGGGCGAATACGCGATTGTCGATAACCGCATGGCGGTAACGCAGGGATTCAATGCCCAGACGTGAGACATTGATATAGGCGAATTCGTAGTTGAGGTTCTGGCTGGCCTGCTCCATCTGCTGTAACAACGCCCCGGACGCAGATGTCTGCGCCGGGGCGGTAGATGACCAAAGCAGGCTGCCTGCCAGCAGGCTAACGGCACACCAAAGCTGCTTCATTACTGCTGTTGAGTTCCTAACGACTGAGTTCCGGGAACGTTAGCCTGCGCCTGTTGCGGCGCATTGCTTTCAAACTGCACCTGATCGGCATGCAGACGGCGTTGCAGTTCGTAATCCTGCAGCATGGCATTCACGCGGCGACGCTGCTCCTGCACCTGCTGATTTGAGCTGTTGGTGTCAAAAGCATCAGACGGCACGCCCAGGCTGACCGGTGACGCTTTACCCATCATCGGTAAGGTATTAAAGGCTGGTGCATCCGAGGTTTCCGTCGCACTACCCGCTGGTGAGCTGTTGTAGTGCTGCACACCGACGATCACCGCCAGCGACACACAGGCCGCCACACCAATCTGCGTGACCTGAGCAACCCAGCCGCCACCGCGACGCCAGAACGGCATTTTCTGCCAGCGCGACGGCTCCGGCTGTGCTTCCGGGATCAACGAAGTCACTTTGCGCACCGGCTCGTTTTCGATGGCGGCAGCAACGCGTGCGGAGATATCAAAATGCAGCACTTCGCCCACATCGCCCCGCAGGGTGTCGCGGATCAGATGGTAGCTCTCCCAGCTTTTTTGTAGATCTGCATCCTTCGATAACGACGCCAGCAGCTCGTTATCTAAAGTTTCACCATCCATTAAAGCGGAAAGTTTTTCTTTCTGCATGTTTTGGTACCCTTCCAGTAGCCGTTATCACTGACGTTGGATAAGCGGTTGAACTTTATTATCAATGGCTTCCCGGGCCCGGAAGATACGTGAACGTACGGTACCTACCGGACAATCCATGATGGCGGCGATCTCTTCGTAACTCAGGCCATCCAGTTCCCGCAGGGTGATGGCCATACGCAGATCTTCAGGCAACGCCTCAATCGTCCGAAAAACAATTTGTTTCAGTTCGTCTGACAACATTAAGTTCTCAGGGTTCGAAATTTCTTTTAGCGCACCCGCACTTTCGAAATTTTCCGCGTCAATCGCGTCCACATCGCTGGACGGCGGCCGGCGCCCCTGAGCCACCAGATAATTCTTCGCGGTGTTGACCGCAATGCGGTACAGCCACGTGTAAAAGGCGCTATCACCCCGGAACGACTCCAGTGCGCGATACGCTTTAATGAAAGATTCCTGAACCACATCAGGCACATCGCCTGACGGGACATAACGTGAAACCAGGCTCGCCACTTTATGCTGGTATCGGATCACCAGTAAATTAAATGACTTTTGATCTCCTTTCTGAACCCGCTCAACGAGAACCTGATCCGTTAACTGCTCGCTCATCCGAGGTAATGTCTCCCCAAATCTCTTTTATGCGTAAGTGAACTGCCAGCACATCTCATTTATTGTGAGCAAGCATGCGCTTAGAGTCCCGTTCTGGCCTGAAGTTCACCACGACCTGATATTTTCTGTACCGGTGCCCTGACATCATTGTTGTTGATGGTCTTTCAGTGTAGCGATTTACCGCACTGGTGGTGTCGTTGGCGGCACCGATAATCGCTGGCAGAGTACCCTATGACGCCGCATTTTTCACCTTTATTCCCTGAATTTTCAGCGTGTTTGGTATAAAAAACACTAATCGCTTATTTTCAGACATAACTTACTGAAATCGCATTACAATCTGATTATTGCGTCGAATTTTCCCGCGTTTTTTGTTCAAAATACTTCACACCAGCGGCGTCCGGGCTTATGCTCGTGTGACCTTTTGTTTAGTAAATTAAACATCATGAACCCCATTCCCGATCATAGCTGTGATGTACTGATTGTTGGCAGCGGCGCGGCCGGTTTATCTCTGGCGCTGCGGCTGGCACCGCATTATCAGGTAACGGTGCTGAGTAAAGCGCAGATTAACGAAGGCTCCACGCTGTATGCACAGGGCGGGATTGCGGCGGTGTTTGATGAAAACGACAGCATTGAATCACACGTCGAAGATACGCTGATTGCCGGTGCAGGCCTGTGCGATCGCGAGACGGTGAATTTTATCGCCAGCAATGCGCGCCCGTGCGTACAGTGGCTGATCGATAACGGCGTGGCGTTTGATCGCGAGCCACAGGATAACGGCAATGCGCGCTATCACCTGACGCGCGAAGGCGGTCACAGCCATCGCCGTATTTTACACAGCGCCGACGCCACCGGGCGCGCGGTCGAAACCTTGCTGGTCAGCCAGGCGCTCAGCCATCCCAATATTCGCGTTGTTGAGCGTGCCAACGCGGTGGATTTAATCCTCTCCGATAAAATTGGCCTGCCCGGAACGCGGCGCGTGGTGGGCGCGTGGATCTGGAATCGCAATCGCGAACAGGTTGAAACCTGCCGCGCCCGCAGCGTGGTGCTGGCCACCGGCGGTGCGGCGAAGGTATATCAGTACACCACTAATCCGGATGTCGCGTCCGGCGACGGCATCGCGATGGCGTGGCGCGCCGGCTGCCGGGTGGCTAATCTGGAGTTCAATCAGTTTCACCCTACCTGCCTGTTTCATCCGCAGGCGCAAAACTTTTTGCTGACCGAAGCGCTGCGCGGCGAAGGTGCCTGGCTATTGCGCCCGGACGGTTCGCGCTTTATGCCGGATTTCGATGCGCGTGCCGAACTGGCACCGCGCGATATCGTGGCGCGCGCGATCGATCACGAAATGAAGCGCTTGGGCGTCGACTGCATGTATCTCGACATCAGCCATCAGCCGGCCAGCTTTGTGCGTGCCCACTTTCCGATGATTTATGACAAGCTGCTGACGTTTGGCCTCGATCTGACACAGCAGCCGATTCCGATTGTGCCCGCCGCGCATTACACCTGCGGCGGTGTGATGGTGGATCAGCATGGTCGCACCGATGTCGACGGGCTGTATGCGATTGGTGAGGTCAGCTACACCGGCCTGCACGGCGCTAACCGCATGGCATCAAACTCGCTGCTGGAGTGTCTGGTGTATGGCTGGTCGGCGGCCGAAGATATTGTGCGCCGTCTGCCGCAGATGCGCGCCGTCGATCACCTGCCGGCGTGGGATGAAAGCCGCGTCGACGATGCCGATGAACGGGTGGTGATTCAGCACAACTGGCATGAGCTGCGGCTGTTAATGTGGGACTACATGGGCATCGTGCGTACCACCAAGCGGCTGGAGCGCGCTCTGCGCCGCATTACGCTGCTACAGCAGGAGATTGATGAATACTATGCGCATTTTCGCCTCTCCAACAATCTGCTGGAGCTGCGCAATCTGGTACAGGTGGCAGAGCTGATGGTGCGCTGTGCGCTGGCGCGCAAAGAGAGCCGCGGGCTGCACTTCACCCGCGACTATCCGCATATGCTGCCCGAGGCACAGCCAACGGTGCTGCAGCCGGTAGCCTAGCGGAACAGATAGAAATCGGTTACCAGGCTCAGCCAGTCCGCCGAATAGCTTTTATCTTCATCACGAATGGCGAGACGCTCCTGCACGAGTTCGCCTGCGGCAGGTGAAAAGCCCAGCACCAGCCGGTTCGGCGGTCGCTGCGCGTAAGGTGCCACATCATAGCGATAACGCAGATGCCAGCCTTCGGCGCGCGCCAGTGCAATCAGGTTTTCGCCAGCATCCGCGGGCAGCACCACGCAAAACAGCCCCTCTTCTTCAATCAGCTGTGCCGCACAGCGCAGCAGGGTGGGATGATCAAGCGTTGCCGTGCTGCGCGCGGTATCGCGCTCGACGCTGGCCGAGGCCATGCCCGGCGTGAAAAACGGCGGATTGCTGACAATCAGCGAGTAGCGTTTTTCTGCCTGCTCACTCCAGCTGACGATGTCCTGCGCATGCACCGCGATGCGATGCGCCCACGGCGACGCGGCGACGTTCTCCTGCGCCTGCGCGGCGGCGCTGCGCTCCAGTTCGACGGCATCAATACTGACGTCATCCGGCGTGCGCTGCGCCAGCATCAGCGCAATCAGGCCGCTGCCGCAGCCAATATCCAGTATGCGCCGTACGCCTGCCACCGGCGCCCAGGCACCGAGCAGCACCCCATCGGTGCCGACCTTCATGGCACAGCGATCGTGCGCGACAAAAAATTGCTTAAACGTGAACCCATCTTTTCTTAACATCGCCCGCGCTGGCGGTTGCGGCTGAGACATGCTTAACGACCATTGAATTTGCTCCTGCCGGAAGTGTAACGTGGTCGCGAAGTGAATTCACCTTCACCTGTGCAACACAAACAGATGAAGATTGTGGCTGAACTGTCTATAATCAGCGCCCCAAACTGAGGTAGACCATGACCGTAACCACATTCTCCGAACTCGAACTCGACGAAAGCCTGCTGGAAGCCCTGCAGGATAAAGGCTTCACGCGCCCGACTGCCATTCAGGCTGAGGCCATTCCTGCCGCGCTGGAAGGCCGTGACGTTCTGGGTTCGGCACCAACCGGAACGGGGAAAACCGCAGCCTACCTGCTGCCCGCTTTACAGCACCTGCTCGATTTCCCGCGTAAAAAATCAGGGCCGCCGCGCATTCTGATCCTCACGCCGACGCGTGAACTGGCGATGCAGGTTGCCGACCAGGCGCGCGAGCTGGCCAAACATACCCATCTCGATATCGCCACCATCACCGGCGGCGTGGCCTATATGAACCACGCGGAAGTGTTCAGTGAAAATCAGGACATCGTGGTCGCGACCACCGGCCGCCTGCTGCAATACATCAAAGAAGAGAACTTTGACTGCCGCGCGGTAGAAACGCTGATTCTGGACGAAGCCGACCGCATGCTGGATATGGGCTTTGCGCAGGATATCGAGACCATTGCCGGTGAAACGCGCTGGCGCAAACAGACGCTGCTGTTCTCGGCCACGCTGGAAGGCGACAACATCAAAGATTTCGCCGAGCGTCTGCTGAACGATCCGGTAGCGATTGAAGCCGATCCAAGCAAAAGCGAGCGCAAGAAGATTCAGCAGTGGTATTACCGCGCCGACAACCTTGAGCACAAAACCAAACTGCTGGTGCATCTGCTGAAGCAGCCGGAAGTGAAGCGCGCCATTGTGTTCGTGCGTAAACGTGAGCGCCTGCATGAGCTGGTGACCTGGATGCACGAAGCTGGCCTGCGCAGCAGCTACCTCGAAGGCGAAATGGTGCAGGCTAACCGTAACGAAGCGATCAAACGCCTGAATGACGGTCGCGTTAACGTGTTGGTCGCGACCGATGTCGCCGCGCGCGGTATCGACATTGATAACGTCACCCACGTCATCAACTATGACTTACCGCGCACCGCCGATGTTTATCTGCACCGCATTGGCCGTACCGGCCGCGCCGGACGCAAAGGTACCGCGATCTCGCTGGTAGAGGCACATGACCATCCGCTGCTGGGTAAAATCAGCCGCTACGTCAACGAGCCACTGAAATCGCGCGTAATCGATGAGCTGCGTCCGGAAACGCGTGCACCGAGTGCTAAAGTCACCGGTAAACCGTCGAAAAAGGCGCTTGAGAAGCGCAAAGAGAAGAAAGCGAAAGAAGAAGAGAAACCGCGCGTGAAGAAACGTCACCGTGATACTAAAAATATCGGTAAACGCCGCAAGCCAAGCGGCAGCAGCACACCGGAGAGTATTGCGGAATAAAACAGCATCGCGGCAATTAAATCGCCTCCCTGAGGCGATTTTTTGCTTTCTGGCCTGCTGAAATCGCACTTTCGCGGCGTAAAATCCCTCAGTCTGCCCTCTTCGCTCTTCAGGAAATAAAAAAAGCCGCGCCAGTAAGCACCGGCGCGGCCTGTATTGCCGTGTGCGTTTTCGTCAGCCGATCAATTACAGGCTTTCGGTAAAAGTACGGGTGATAACGTCACGCTGCTGTTCTGGCGTCAGCGCGTTAAAGCGCACCGCATAGCCCGACACGCGAATGGTCAGCTGCGGATATTTTTCCGGATGCTTCACCGCATCTTCCAGCGTTTCACGGCGCAGCACGTTTACGTTGAGGTGCTGACCGCCTTCCACGCGCACCTGCGGTTTCTGCTCCAGTGGAATTTCACGGTAAGCAATCTCGCCAAGGTCGCTGACTGCAACAACCTGATCTTCCGTGAAATCGCCTTTTGCGCACAGGCAGCGGGCTTCGGCTTTCTCATTGTCCAGCAGCCAGAACGAGTTCAGCAGCTGCGGATTTTGTGCCTGAGTAATTTGAATACCGGTAATCATAGAGGCCTCCAGGGCTTAGCGCTGCGGCAGGAGCACAGCGCGGTTCTTCGGGTTATGTGATGCTCTGGTATATCACCGCGCTGACCGGCTCGTTTTGACCTGTATCAATTTCGTCCGGCCAGAATTTTTGCTTATAATCTAATAAATTGATTTATAACAACTTTTATCATTAACTTTTTCTGCAATTGTTCAACTTATTTTTACCCTTCTGCTGCCCCGCCGGACACGCTAAGCTAAAGGCATCAATTTGCAGGGAGTCAATGATGGCTGAGAAGCTGACCTGGCACGATGTGCTGGCTGAAGAGAAAGAAAAACCTTACTTCGTGGAAACGCTCAAAGCGGTAGCCGAAGAGCGTGCGGCGGGCGTGACGGTCTATCCGCCGCAAAAGGACGTCTTCAACGCGTTCCGTCTCACCGAGCTGGGCGATATTAAAGTGGTGATCCTCGGCCAGGATCCGTACCACGGCCCGAATCAGGCGCATGGCCTGGCGTTTTCGGTATTGCCGGGCGTGGCCATTCCGCCGTCGCTGCTGAATATGTACAAAGAGCTGGAACAGGACATTCCTGGCTTTCAGCGTCCGCAGCACGGCTTTCTTGAAAGCTGGGCGAAACAGGGTGTGCTGCTGCTGAATACGGTGTTAACCGTGGAAGCCGGCAAAGCGCATTCGCACGCGCGTTTCGGCTGGGAAACCTTTACCGATAACGTGATCAGCGCCATCAACTCCCATCGCGAAGGGGTGATTTTCCTGCTGTGGGGATCGCACGCGCAGAAGAAAGGCAGCATCATTGATGCGCAGCGTCATCACGTATTAAAAGCACCGCATCCTTCGCCGCTTTCGGCGCATCGCGGCTTTTTTGGCTGTCAGCATTTTTCCAAAGCCAATGCGCTGCTGAGCCAGGCCGGCCAGACGCCCATTGACTGGACGCCGGTGCTGCCCTGAAAACACAAACGGCCGCATCAGCGGCCGTTGTTACACGGGAGCGGCTTAGCCTTTGGCTTTTGATACCGCAACCATCGCCGGACGCAGCAGGCGACCGTTGAGGGTGTAACCGCGCTGCATCACCATCAGCACGTGGTTTGGCGCCACTTCTTCAGACTCCATCATCGACATCGCCTGATGCACATCCGGGTTGAACGGCACATTAGTTTCGCCCACCACTTCCACGCCGAACTTGCGCACCGCACCCAGCAGTGATTTCAGCGTCAGCTCGATGCCTTCAATCATCGAAGCCAGCTCGGTGTTCTCTTTATCCGCCACTTCCAGCGCGCGCTCCAGGCTATCAATCACCGGCAGCAGTTCGTTGGCAAACTTTTCCAGCGCAAACTTGTGCGCTTTTTCCACGTCCATTTCGGCGCGGCGACGGATGTTTTCAATCTCAGCCTGCGCGCGCAGCTGGGCGTCACGCACGCCACCCTGCGCCTGCGCTAATTCCGCTTCCAGCTGGGCGATACGCTCATCACGCGGATCCACCTCAGTTGCTGTCTCCGCTTCCGGCTGCTGTTGTTCCTGTTGAATTTCGTCTGAGACTTGCTCGTTTGGGGTGTTCTGTTCTTTACTACTCATGAATTTCTCCGCGTTTTGCACATTCATCTCGCTGGTTGGCTTATTATGGGGATCAGTTTGACGGTTTCAAGTGAACCCATCACATTGCCTGGCCGTTTTGGCTTATGAGGAACACCCGCTAAATGAACAAACACTTTAACTGCATTGGGATCGTCGGTCATCCGCGCCATCCCACTGCGTTAACCACCCATGAAATGCTCTGGCGCTGGCTGACTGACAAAGGCTATGACGTGATCGTGGAACAGCAAATCGCCCGCGAGCTTAATCTGCAGGATGTGCGTACCGGCAGCCTGGCGGACATCGGCCAGTATGCCGATCTGGCGGTGGTGGTCGGCGGCGATGGCAATATGCTGGGCGCCGCGCGCGTGCTGGCTCGTTACGACATCAAGGTGATTGGCATCAACCGCGGCAATCTCGGCTTCCTCACGGACCTCGATCCGGATAACGCGCAGCAGCAGCTGGATGACGTGCTGCAGGGCGATTATTTCGTGGAAAGCCGCTTTTTGCTGGAAGCGCAGGTATGCAAAGAAGAGTGTTCGCCGCGCATCGGCAGCGCCATCAATGAAGTGGTGCTGCATCCGGGCAAAGTGGCGCACATGATTGAATTTGAAGTCTATATCGACGAAGTGTTCGCCTTTTCCCAGCGCTCGGACGGGCTGATTATTTCCACGCCAACCGGTTCAACTGCCTATTCGCTGTCGGCGGGCGGGCCGATATTAACGCCGTCACTCGATGCGATTGCGCTGGTGCCGATGTTCCCGCACACGCTGTCGGCGCGTCCGCTGGTGATCAACAGTAGCAGCACCATTCGCCTGCGTTTTTCCTCGCTGCGCAGCGACCTGGAGATCAGCTGTGACAGCCAGATCGCCCTGCCGATTCAGGAAGGGGAAGATGTGCTGATTCGCCGCAGCGCCAATCACCTCAATTTAATTCATCCCAAAAATTATAATTATTTTAATACCTTAAGCTCAAAACTCGGATGGTCAAAAAAATTATTCTGAAAAGGCCTGCCGGCTACTTTACTGGATAAAAAACCAGTTTATACTGTATGAAAAACCATATCTGTTTTTACATACAGGTGATTGTATGCTGGCACAACTGACCATCAGTAATTTTGCAATCGTTCGTGAACTGGAGATCGACTTTCATCGTGGCATGACAGCGATCACCGGCGAAACCGGCGCAGGAAAATCCATCGCGATTGATGCGCTGGGCCTGTGCCTTGGCGGCCGTGCTGAAGCAGACATGGTGCGTCAGGGGGCCAGCCGCGCAGATATCTGCGCGCGCTTCCAGCTGAAAGCGTCACCCTCAGCCCAGCGCTGGCTGGCGGAGAACCAGCTCGACGACGGCAACGAATGTCTGTTGCGCCGCGTGATCAGTGCCGATGGCCGCTCACGTGGCTTTATCAACGGCACGTCCGTACCGCTGTCGCAGCTGCGCGAGCTCGGCCAGTTACTGATTCAAATCCACGGTCAGCATGCACATCAGCTGCTGCTTAAAACCGATCACCAGAAACACCTGCTGGATGCCTACGCCGCGCACGATGATCGGCTGGCGGAGATGCGTCAGCACTATCAGCGCTGGCACCACAGCTGCCGCGCGCTGGCACAGCATCAGCAGCTGTCGCAGGAGCGTGAAGCCCGCCGCGAACTGCTGCAGTATCAGCTGAAAGAACTCAACGAGTTTGCGCCGCAGCCAGGTGAGTTTGAGCAGATTGATGAAGAGTACAAGCGCCTGGCGAACAGCGGTCAGCTGCTGTCCACCAGCCAGCAGGCGCTGCAAATTCTTGCCGACAGCGATGACACCAACCTGCAAAGCCTGCTCTACAGCGCGCGTAATATGCTGAGTGAGCTGGTCTCGCTGGACGATAAAGTTAGCGGCGTATTTAACCTGCTGGAAGAAGCCGCGATTCAGTTAAGTGAAGCCAGCGATGAGCTGCGCCACTACTGTGAACGGCTCGACCTCGATCCTAATCGCCTGTACGAGCTGGAGCAGCGTCTGTCGCGGCAGATTGCGCTGGCGCGTAAGCACCATGTTTCACCGGAAGCGCTGCCGGTGCTGTATCAGCAGCTGCTGGATGAAGCGGAACAGCTGTCGCAGCAGGAGAGCGATCAGGAAAGCCTGCAGAGCGACGTCGTGGCTCATCATCAGGCCGCGCTGGCCTGTGCTGAAGCCCTGCATCAGCAACGCGTCACCTCGGCGCAGGAGCTGAGCCAGCTGATTACGCAAAGCATGCGCACACTCGCCATGCCGCACGGTGAATTTGCCATTATCCTGGAATTTAATGCCGATCAGCTGACGGCCGAAGGTGCCAGCCGTATTGATTTCCGTGTCACCACCAACCCGGGCCAGCCGCTGCAGCCGCTGGGTAAAGTGGCCTCAGGGGGTGAACTGTCACGTATTGCGCTGGCGATTCAGGTGATCACCGCACAGAAAATGGAAACTCCGGCGATGATTTTCGATGAGGTAGACGTCGGCATCAGCGGTCCGACGGCCGCTGTCGTTGGCCAGATGCTGCGCCAGCTGGGCGAATCGACTCAGGTGATGTGCGTGACTCACCTGCCGCAGGTGGCGGGCTGTGGTCATCAGCACTTCTTCGTCAGCAAAGAGACCGACGGTGCGATGACCGAAACCCACATGCAGCCGCTGGATAAGCGTGCGCGTCTGCAGGAACTGGCGCGCCTGCTCGGCGGCAGCGAAGTCACACGCAACACGCTGGCGAACGCAAAAGAACTTTTAGCAGCCTGACACCGCACTTTTTGGCGGCCTGGTGGTCATATGCTTACTCTGTAGAGGTTTCCAATAGCTCAAAGGTTTATTATCATCGGCAGTCATATCGCCATAATAAAGCCTGCCGTATGCAGAGTTCAGAATTTGATGGCAACAAAACTGCCTGATGAAAGGCGTTTGGCCCCAGAAAAGGAATGTATAGATGCGCTGTAAAACGCTGACTGCCGCGGCAGTGGTAATGTTGATGATGACCGCCGGATGTTCCACCCTTGAGCGCGTTGTGTATCGTCCGGATATCAATCAGGGGAATTACCTGGTCGCCAACGACGTTTCGAAGATTCACACCGGCATGACGCAGCAGCAGGTTGCCTACACGCTCGGTACGCCGATGATGCACGACCCGTTTGGCAGTAACGTCTGGTATTACGTGTTCCGTCAGGAGCCAGGTCATGAGAGCGTGAAGCAGCAGACGCTGACGCTGACCTTCGACAGCAACGGTACGCTGACGAACATCGACAACAAACCGCGCCTCACCGGCACTGAAGACTGAGTGACCCGCAACAAAAAAGGCGCCTGAGCGCCTTTTTTAATGCCTGTAATTTACTTTTTCGTTGCCGCGCGCTCTGCCCGCTGCCGGCGCATCTCTTTTGGATCGGCAATCAGCGGGCGATAAATCTCGACCCGATCGCCATCCTGCAGCGTATCGCTCAGCTTGACCGGACGGCTGAAAATGCCGACCTTATTGCTGCTTAGATCGATATCTTTGCGCAGCGTCAGCAGCCCGGATGCCTGAATCGCCTGCTCAACCGTGGCGCCCTCTTCCAGGCTAACCTCACGCAGATACTGTTTATCCGGTAGCGCGTACACCACTTCAACGCTGATGTCAGCCACGGTAAACCTCTTTGGCGCGCTGGGTAAACGCCTGCACCATGCTGTTGGCCAGCTCTTTGAAGATGCGTCCAAATGCCATCTCGACCAGCATATTGGTGAACTCAAAGTCGAGGCTGAGCTCAACCTTGCAGGCATCGTCGCCGAGCGAGATAAATTTCCAGCCACCGGTCAGCTTGCGGAACGGCCCATCGACCAGCTGCATATGAATGCTCTGGTTATCGGTCAGGGTGTTACGCGTGGTAAAGGTTTTACTGATGCCGGCTTTGGAGACATCCACCGCGGCGGTCATCTGGTTACCGCTGTTATCCAGCACGCGGCTGCCGGTACAGCCCGGAAGAAATTCAGGATAAGCATCCACATCATTCACGAGCCGGTACATCTGCTCAGCGCTATACGGGACCAGCGCTGAACGGCTAATCTGGGCCATAATGGTTCCTGTTGGTCACAAAACCGTTGAATTATACCATTTTAAGCTACTAAACAAAAATTCACGCCTTTGCCAGCTGTGCTAAAATAGTGTGTTTTTTACCGCCCCGCAGGACAGGGGATGCGCCCACAGACTGAGTGATGTAGACTACGCCGCACTATGACAAAGAAAAAAGCTCACAAACCCGGTTCAGCCACTATTGCCCTCAACAAACGCGCTCGCCATGAATACTTCATTGAAGAGGAGTTCGAGGCCGGCATGGCGTTGCAAGGATGGGAAGTCAAATCACTGCGCGCCGGTAAAGCCAACATCAGCGACAGCTATATTTTGCTGCGCGATGGCGAAGCCTATCTGTTCGGTTCCACTTTTCAGCCGCTGGCGGTGGCATCAAGCCACGTGGTGTGCGATCCCACGCGCAACCGCAAGCTGCTGTTGAACCAGCGTGAACTGGACTCCCTGTACGGTCGTGTTAACCGCGAAGGTTACACCGTGGTTGCGCTGTCGCTGTACTGGAAAAACGCCTGGGCCAAACTAAAGATTGGTGTGGCACGCGGTAAGAAAGAACACGACAAGCGCGCGGACATTAAAGATCGCGAGTGGAAGATGGACAAAGCACGAATTATGAAGAATGCCAGCCGTTAAGCGCTGGAATCTTTTATAATTTTTTGCTAGAGTAAGAAGTTCTTGGGGCTGATTCT
The DNA here is from genome assembly GCF_008632015.1 of Pantoea sp. B_9. Taxonomy (NCBI): domain Bacteria; kingdom Pseudomonadati; phylum Pseudomonadota; class Gammaproteobacteria; order Enterobacterales; family Erwiniaceae; genus Pantoea; species Pantoea sp. B_9. The sequence continues at coordinate 660,422 of NZ_VWVL01000002.1, forward strand.
GGATTCGACGGGATTCGCGAAACCCAAGGTGCATGCCGAGGTGCGGTAGGCCTCGCTAAAAAACCGCAAAAAAATAGTCGCAAACGACGAAAACTACGCTTTAGCAGCTTAATAACCTGCTTAGAGCCCTCTCTCCCTAGCCTCCGCTCTTAGGACGGGGATCAAGAGAGGTCAAACCTAAAAGAGATCGCGTGGATGCCCTGCCTGGGGTTGAAGCGTTAAAACTAATCAGGCTAGTTTGTTAGTGGCGTGTCTGTCCGCAGCTGGCAAGCGAATGTAAAGACCAGACTAAGCATGTAGTACCGAGGATGTAGGAATTTCGGACGCGGGTTCAACTCCCGCCAGCTCCACCAAAATTCTCCATCGGTGATTACCAGAGTCATCCGATGAAGTCCTAAGAGCCCGCACGGCGCAAGCCCTGCGGGCTTTTTTGTGTCTGTAATCTTCCGAAACGATCCGCCTGAATCCAGAGATAATTGGTACACGCTATAATGTGGGCCAAAACGTGTACCAGTTATGGACGGAAATCAGTCCGGCCATGGATGCCCATTCTCACAAATAACGAAATTTTCAAAGCTAAGCCTCAAGAGAAAGACTTCACGCTGCATGATGGTGACTGCCTTTTCATGCTCGTCAAAACATCCGGTAAGAAGCTGTGGCGTTTTCGCTACCAGCGACCAAATAGCAGCAGTCGCACAAATCTTAGTCTTGGCTCTTACCCTGCCTTAACGCTCGCTGTCGCACGCCAAATGCGTGGCCAATATCTTTCGATGCTTGCGCAAGGAATCGCACCGCAGAAGCAGTAAGAGGAAGTTAGTGAGCAGCGACAAATAGAACTGGATAGCATTTTTCGGTTGTGGCCGGGAGATGGTTCCTGCTTAAAAGCAAAAGCGTTACTGAGGATTATGCGAAGGATATTTGGCGATCGCTAGAGAAAGACAATTTCCCAATGATTGGTGAAATGCTATACAGGCATCAAGGCTAGAACGATCATTCAAGGATTGGAGCCGATAAAAGCTCGCGGGGGCTCTTGAAACGGTGCGCCAGTTAGTACAGCGCATCAACGAGATCATGATCCATTCCGTCCACTGCTCTGATAGATGCGAATCCTACTTCTAGCGTCGATATGGCTTTTGAGAGACTCAAAAAAGAGAATATGCCAACGCTACGACCGGAAGACCTGACCAAACTGATGCATTCTTTAGTTATATCAAACTTGTCGTTTTCAAGTCGCAGTCTGTGAGTGGCAACTCCTAATCCTCATACGTCCTTCTTAGGGTTCAAGTGCTTGTTGGTAAGAGATCGCTCTTAATGAAAAGCTCTGGACAATCCCAGCCTAACGCATGAAGGTAAGCGTGAGCATATCGTGCCTCTATCCCCTCAGGCATTAGAGATTCTGGAAGTGATGAAACCAATCAGTGCGCATCGTGAACATGTTTTTCCGAGTAGAAATGATCCAGAGCAACCTATTAATAGTCAGACCGGTAATGCCGCTTTGAAACGGTTGAGTTATACTAGAATAGTAGTTGTTCATGGTTTACGCGCAATCGCGAGCACGGCTATGAATGAAGCTTTTTAATGCTGATGTCATTGAAGCAGCATTAACCCTTACGTATAATAATTAGACTAGACGACTCTAAAATCGAAAAATCATTTAACTCTCCGCAAACATTTAGTGAGATAGTGGAGGGAATAATTTTAAATACGAAAATAAACTAATGAAGGACCATTATTATTATGAATGCATTAGATACAGACAATATCAGCACAGCATTTAATTCAATCTTGCGAGCTGACTATATTTCACTCGATAACATTAAGGAACTATCTCTCCTTGAGGATTATTTCATTGATTACTTTGGGATATTAAACGGCTTACTCCAAAAACAAGACAATTTTATATCTGGTCGTCGTGGAACAGGAAAGACAACAAATCTTCTTCGTGGTTATTATGAGTGCTTAAAATCTATATCACCAGAGCTAAAAGGAACAACCTCTTTACTCGGCACAAAAAAAGTCCTTCCCATTTTTATCGACCTGAGTACATGCATTGATATCTTTGACTCAACTAGTGACCTAGAGTTAATAGAAATTCATTTTATTAGACAAATAATTGACTCTTTAAAAAAACAGCTAGCGTTGATGTACAATGAAAAACATCTTATTCTTTTTAAAAAAGAAAACCCAGCGTTAGATGACCTTGACTATATAGAGAAGATACTTGTTGAAGGTATAACAATCAGCTCGAGCCGAAAAGTAGAAGAAAATAACCAACAAAAACAAAAAACTGATTCAACCCTTTCAGCAAAGGCCGATTATACCAAGGCAGAGATAAGTGCAGGCATCACAGACTCAGTTGAAAAATCGACTAATAGTAGCCACACAAAAATAAAAGGCCTGAATGTTCAGGATTTCTTGAATAAGATTAGCCACATAAAAAACAAAGCAAAGCTTGATGCTATTTACATCTTTTTAGATGAATATTCAGACCTTAATCCTGAATCACAAAAAAAATTCAGCTCTTTATTGAAATCATTTTTAGGTTCAAGAATCGGTATGTTTTTTAAAGTCGGCGTAATAACTGATCGGTACGACTTTGGTCAAAAAATAATTATTGGAAGAGATATTTTCGCCATCCCTCTTGACTTCAATGAATACGTTGAAAGATTTGATGGGGCAATTGCTGGCATTAATAAAATGCAAGTTTTCGTAGAGCAATTAATCAATAAAAGAATTGAAAAGTTTTGTCCAAATTTAAAATTTAGCGATATATTCAAGGGAAATAGAGAGGATATTTTCTATCGAATAACTCGAAAACCCTTGGTGTGTCCCGGACTATTGGAATAATACTTCAAAATGCTTTCATTCAAGCCAGAGCCAATTCGCAAGACCATAAAATTGGTTTGTCGGAAATAAACTATGGTATTACATGTGCAAGGAAAACATATCAAAAACAATTTACTGGAAGTTCTAAAAAGGGCTTGATACCACCATTTAATATGGATATTTGGAATTCAATAATAGAAAAGGCTTTACAAGAAAAAAATAAATTTCCAGACAGAGCAGCAAGTCATTTGATGATCGATCCTTCTAGGAGAGATTATCTCAATGTATTATGTGAAAATTTCATGCTGCACTTTATATCCGAGAACGTAGTTTCTAAGCATGGCGGAAGCTATAACCTTTATGCCATTGATTATGACGTTTGCTTAGAAAACAACATTAAATACGCCAATAAAAAAGATGATTACACTCCGATAAGATTTATTTATGACGAAGTTCTAGCTAAGTACGACCCATACTTTGTCAAGACAAAACGCAAAAGTTACAAATGCCCTGCCTGCAATAAAATATATGATGAAGCTGAACTAATCAAAGTAAAAATAAAAAGATGCTTCGAAGATGATGAAAAACTCATTGAAATTATTCATCAGGATGCTCCAGTAACTCATGGAAACTTCGCTGAGGTTGAAATTAAAATATTGGGTCTAATAACTCAATTAACTTTTGATGAGGCTATGACAGCCCGTGAAATAGCCGATGCAGTTGGTTGTACAAGACAGAAAATTTCTGCTTGGGGAGGCCGGGTATTAGAAAGAGAAGGACATATCCGCATTGACAAAAATAGAAAACCACATCGATACTATGCGAGTGATCTTGATGAATAACCCTCAGAATAAGAGGAAGGAGTTATCCTAACAGTCCAGATTATAAGTTTATATTTGCGCGCGATGCTATTCCCGCCACGCCAACCCGCATTATGAAACTACATAATGTGGGCACTCTGGGCCCTAGATGATCTGAGTGAGGTAAAACGATGCATAATTTTGCTTGCAAAGCCATACATTCATATTCTTTACAATGCGGCCGGCCAGAAAAAGGCTTCGGATACCAGCCCCAATATTAGATACAACCTTCAGTTAGTAATGTCGGTTTGTGACCATGCCTCGAAATTCTATTTCTGTATGGAGCAGGATTTCGGAGCAGGGTCAGAGGGCTAAAAGATTGAAACTATGCAAATAAATAGCTAAGGTTGCGAACAAAAGATAATGGATCATTCATTTAATTAATAATCTTATGGCTCGATACACAGTAACAAGGCGCATCTGTCCAGTGATATCAACTACCATAAGACTATTTTAATAGATTTAAGACTATTTTTATCACTACCGGACACATCTTATTTTAGCGAAATAACATTTAGTAGTGTTGAACAAAAATCCACCATTTAATATCCAATTATTTTTATATATGAAAAGGAGAAGACATGCATTCAAGATCTTTAATTTATCAATGGTTATACACTCGTTGGAGAAAGTGCTTAGAGTTCATAGCTTGGTTAGCTATTAGCCTTTTCCTTTATACTGGTCATGTATACATTAGCTTTATTTCAATCTTTTTTATAAGCATTTTCATGATACGCCCCATATTACCAGACATAATTAAAATAGCCAAAAATACATTTATCATCAAGTTTTATAATGTTGTTCTGTGGTTTGTATCATACACAATTTCACTTAAATTGATTAGTTATCAAACTGGAGCATTAGAGGAACACTTAAAGTTTTCCCCAGCAGCATTAGCTTTTCCCTTATCACTCATACTCGTATTTTCAATCATTATTATCTTGTGTTTTCTTATGCTTACTCTTCTACAAATACTATCTTTAAGCTCTATTTTTATAACATCAAATGTTAAGAATAAAATAATTAAGTCAAAATTTTATTTTTTTGCAATGCGTTCATTTTACATTATACCCATAACCTTACCCGTTGTTTTTTCAATTGCCTATGCATCAGGTCCATTTTTCAAAATAGCTTTGCTTGCAGATTCTACTTTTGTGTCAGACTGCGGCGAGAAGAAAAAAGATAAAATGTACCTTCGGCTTGATTCTCACTCTTGTCTAGTGTCGACATTAGATACAGACATTTTCAGTTCCAATCCTGAATTAATAGAAGTAGATTCAAAATAGGTTTTGAAACGGCTTCTTGGCTTTTGCTTATATTAAGCAGCTTGGGCAGTTCGAATTCATTCTATAAAAACCCATGTAGTAACATGTGTTTGATTTTATAGCAGCAGGAGGAATATTCTTAGATGTAAATATTATCTTAATTTTACCATCACATGGTATCAAGAAAATTCGCTTGTGGAACACAGCGGACCAATGACAATAGCAGCATCAAATAACTATACATTACGCATAGTGGCTCAGGTCGCTTTCTGTCATCTTGACTGAGGTGAGCACCACAAGTGCACACTAGAGTACATCTCACCTCGAACCATTAACTATCTAACAAATTGAAATTTCCAGATAAAAACCAAAGGCGTATTGCGCCACCTATTCATACTCAGCCAGCTTAAAAGCGGTCTTTACATCTGAAGGCCATTTGCAAACTGCGCATTGACTCTCCGAAATAATTTCATCTCGGCCGCCCCCTTCCTCCTCGCATCCGCGATTTAACGTTAAGTTAATAGGCAATACGAAACATTGTGAGTCTAAAGCTCATATCAATGAAGCCACTTCGGATGGTCCATTAACTATCCAGCCAGCTTCCGGCTTCAGCAGAATCGATCAGGAGTTGAACAGTAAGTGGCTTATGCGCTTCGCTGAAATCATCTGGAAAGTATCGCTGAAAATTAATTGATTTGGGATCAATGCCAAACCTTTCAGAATACCTTTCAAGTAGCTCATAGGCATCAAGAGGATCCATACGAAAATCTTTATTCAAATCAGTAGAATGCTTTAAAGGATAACGTCGAAAGGTAAGAAGGCTTCTACCATTGTACTCGGCCAGAAGTGAATAAACTGCCTGCTCAATATCCTGCCTTACCATATCTTATCTTCCTCTGTAACAATGCGATTGTAACGTACCATAGACTGATAACCTATTTGCGCCACATCGCCCGCCAGGATCACCCAGCCAATCACAGGAATAGCACGCCCTACAAACGTCGAAAGCTTTGATGTCATTATTCTTTTAACTTCAAACGGATTTGCGGGATTTTGAATCCAGGTAGGTAAGCGGAAAGGGAGCCGAATATCCCTAAGCAGTTTCCTTGAATACTTTGAGGCATAACTTGTGCCGGGCGTAGCACTACCCAGCTTGCCTCTGACGGTGATAGTGTTCTGACCGCTATAAATTGCTGCTGCCGCCAGAACATCCTTCGCGCCAGTGAAATGTTCTGCGGTTACGTCTACCATAATCCAGAAGAATAATTCCCCCGCACTGAGATTTGTTAGCCCACCATAAAAGTACGTTCCATTTAGCTGTTCGGTGGTATCCATTACCTTCTCCTTTCGCTTTATACGAGTCAAATCTTAAACCCAGGGCCGGGCAATTACCATTCCTGTTTCATTCTATTCCTTACCTTCTTATGCTCTGCCGAATGTCAACTCAGCCAGCTTAGCTGAGGTAATCACATCTGATATTGATGTACATCTTTCCTTTAGCATGCGTAAGTAACATCAGACATACTCAATAGCCGCAACACTGTAATCTTCACACCATTCCCTGATAGCTTTCCTGCCACCCCTATCAAAAACATTTCATTCAAATCGCCGCAGCGTTTTCATCACTGGCGCGAAGCGCTGCCAAATCGGCCTGCTGACCAAATATGCCCCAGTTTACTTCTTCGATTTCCTGTATCACCACATAGACAGGAGCGACAGAAGTGCCTGACGGACGACGATCCAGAATCGCGGTTGCTCCCTTAATCAGCTTCTTCTTTGCATCCTCATCCAGGCCACCTTTGATGACATATATCTGAAGGGACACAACCGGCAACCATGCGGGTTTTTCTCCCATAAAGACGGCATCAGAAGAGTATTCGGCAAAGTAGGTCCATACCGTACTACGAACCAGAGGGGAGTCTGGCAGCGCCTCGCAATCAAGTCCTAACTGCGTCAGAGCTCTGGCAACCTGTTGACGCTCAGCCGCATCGAAAGTGCCTGCTGGCGCATGAATGATCATTTTAGGCATCAAATACCTCTTATTGCATCAGGGGAACAGGATGGATTCCGCACCGGGCGGAATCCATCGTGGAGCAACTAAATTGACTGCCCACCGGAGACTTCAATACGCTGACCGGTGACCCAGCCGTTGTCCGGTCCCAGCAGGCTGGCAATCATCGGACCGATGTCATCAGGCAGGCCCACGCGACCCAGCGCGGTCATGCCAGCAAACGCCTGGTTGTAATCGGGGATGTCACGCACCGCGCCACCCAGGAAGTCGGTCTCAATCGCTCCCGGGGCCACGGTATTCACGGTGATGCCGCGGCTGCCCAGTTCTTTCGCCATATACACGGAGAGTATTTCAACGGCGCCCTTGGCAGCCGAGTAGGCCGAGAAACCCGGGAACGACACGCGGGTCAGTCCCGAGGAGAAGTTGACGATGCGTCCGCCATCGACCAGCAGCGGCAGCAGCGACTGCGTCAGAAAAAACACCCCTTTGACGTGTACGTTAAATAACGCGTCAAACTGCTCTTCCGTGGTTGCGCTAAAGTCGGCCATTTCCCCATGCCCGGCGTTGTTGATCAGATGGTCGAACGTGTCGCGTCCCCAGTCACCTTTCAGGATATTGCCCACGGCGGCGACGAAACCCGGGAAGGACGATACGTTGCTGGTGTCCAGTTGCAGCGCAACTGCCTTACGGCCAAGCGCCTGAATTTCATTCACCACGGCATCCGCCGCTTCTTTACCCGTACGATAAGTCACGATGACATCACCACCATGGCGGGCAATGCTCAGTGCGGTATTACGGCCAAGACCCCGGCTGGCGCCAGTAACAAGAGAAAGGGTTGTCATGAAATATCTCCTCAATAGTGGGAGAGTGATTCTAACAATCGACAAACTTCCAGGGTTGCCCAATAATTTTTAATTATTGCCTGATTATTTTTATATTTTTATTCGATGCCGTATTTACTAGAATGGTCGCATCTGAAATTTTTTATTAATTGCCTGATAATATGAAAAAGCGTGATCACTCGTATGAGGAACGCTCTGCAGGAGACAATGAATTTGACTCTGCCGGGAGGATGGCGGCTTTGCTGCAGGCGGCACGACACTACGCTGATGAACACCACAACGGAGCGGGCGTTGCTGCAACGCCAGTGGATGGGGTGTTCATTCTGCGCGAGACCGCGCCTACCGCGTTGCAATTCGCTATCACTAAGCCGTTGATTGCAATGGTGCTGCAAGGCAGTAAACGCGTGACCATGGGCAGCGATCGTTTTGATTTTGGCGCGGGGGAATCCCTGCTGATCACCATGGACGTGCCAACCGTGAGTCAGGTTATCAGCGCCAGTGCCGACACCCCTTATTATTCTCTGGTCGTGGAACTGGATGCGGCGGTGATTAGCGAACTGATGGCAAACATGGTCGGACTGGAGGCTGCCACGGATTTGCCCGTAAGCATTGATCAGATCGAAGAAGATGTGGCAGAAGCCGCTTTGCGCCTGCTGAACATGCTCAGCAGACCGCGCGCGCTCGCTGTGCTGGGCAGCCAGTTGGTGCGGGAGTTACATTACTGGCTATTGTCAGGACGACACGGCAGCGCGCTGCGCGCCCTCGGCAGCACTGACAGCCATGCCCGGCGGATTGCGCGGGCAGTCGCGATCATTCGGGCCAATTATGCACAACCGCTGCGCATGAAAACCCTCGCTGACGCCGCCGGTATGAGCCTCTCGGTATTTCATACGCATTTCCGCCATGTCACCACGCTCACCCCGCTGCAATTCCAGAAACAACTGCGCCTGCTTGAAGCGCGGAGACTAATGCTGACGGAAGGGACAGCGATCGGTATTGCTGCTAACGCGGTGGGATATGAGAGCGTGACGCAGTTTACTCGTGAATACTCACGGCTGTTTGGTTCACCGCCAGCCCGGAATATTCGGGAAACCCGCGCACTCGAGCGTTCAGTCCTGTCCGGTGAGCCTATGAGGCAATAAATTATTCGAGTCTGTCGCTGCCGGGACGTATATTCCGGCAGATGACGAACCCAGCCGATTGCATCTGCTCACCCGAACGACGCCGACGCTGACTGCTTTACCTTCAATCAACCGTTACGATCGACAGCTCGCGAAAGCGTCTCTCCCTGCTGCGCATTTATGCCAGAAACGCCCACAGAAACGGTACGATTCACTTACAGTTTATTCCTAATGCCCTGCGTTGCGCTCTGTGCCACTCTTAACTACGCTCATAACACTTATGATGCTTAATGAGGGAATATATTATGAAAAAGACGATTATTGCGTTATCCGCCATTCTTCTGACTTCTACGGCGTTTGCCGCCACACACGCAACCGATGAAACCGTCGCTGACGCCAAAGCGGGCGCCAATACGGCGAAAGAGAAACTGCATCAGGCGCAGCATCAGGGTGAAGAGCAGCAGCTCAAAGCCAAACATGCTGCCGAAGGTAAAAGCGATAGCCTGACCAGCAAAGCGAGCGAAAACTCGCAGAAAGCCTGGAACAGCACCAAAGAAGGTACTGAAAAAGGTTGGGACGCCACCAAAGAAGGCGCGCAGAAAGGCTGGAACAAAACCAAAGAAGGTGCCAGCGATCTGAAGAAGAAAGTCTCTGAGTAATTTCTTCTGATGTAGATAGCGATTGCTCTGCATTCATTTGATTAAAAAACGCCTGGTGCACTGCATCAGGCGTTTTTTACATCATAAGCATATTAATCCGCAGCGAACTTAGTTAAATTTCATTCGCAGGAGCTGCTCTCGCGGCATAGCAAATGGGATGGATTTGGCGCTGATGCAAATAGTTAATGATGTATCTTTGGTTGAGGTGCAACACGCAACGGACCGCGAACAGGCGAAATCAGAGGTATTACTCAGTGGTAGTTCTACCGGCATAATCATCCCCGGAAAAATCCTTGAGGCAGCAGTCAAAGTTACTGATAACCGCTATGTGCTGTTTGTCACGGATGATGTGCTCTACGAGGAATCACTGACTATTGTGCTAATTGATTCCTCTCAGGGCATTCAGGAAATTGTCACTATTGGCAATGAGTATAACTCCGGCACATTTGAGCAATTGCATATCAGTGACCATTCACTTCAGTTTCGTTTTATCGGTGATTATATCTGGGGCCTGAAACTGGAAGAATCACCGAAATTCCAGCTGCCATTTTTCAGCGATCCGAAAGGTGTCTCCCGCAGTAAAGCATTTACCCGATTCATGAACATCACGGCTTTACCCGCGTGATAGACACGAACTCATTACCCCATAAGGCCGCAATGCGGCCTTTTTTGTGCCTGCCAGCAACCGGATTAATACAAAACGCTGCGATCCCGCTCCTGGATTCGGGCAAATTCCTAATCAGCGATTGATTAATAAGCAGGCTGCGCGAATAGTAAGCGAACCGGCCATCGGGTGCCGGCACAAGGAGAAAGCACATGGGATATTACGTACTGAGAAAAAGTGATACAGCATTGTCGCAGAAATACTGGTTTGTGCTTAAAGCCAGCAACGGCGAAACCATCGCCACCAGCGAGATGTACAGCTCAAAACAGGCGGCGGAAAACGGCATCCGCTCGGTGCAGCAGAACGGTGCGTCGACCACCATTCACGATGAGACCTGACCTCGCGCAGCCTGCGCAGTGATGCGCGAAGGTGGGTCATTGACCCTGCAAGCGGCGCAATGTATTACGCGATCAATCGCGCCGCTAAGCATCTCCGGCAAGCGGGTACCACGCAGTACCACAGTCCCCCTAAAACGCCACCGGCGCTTTGCATCGGACGGCCTTTGCCCCTACACTTGCCGCATCGCCCTTAACCATTAATTAACTTTATGTCCGATACATTTCAACGCCAGCCGCTGCCCTTGCCCAATGGCCATAATAAAGTGCTGCTGCACTCCTGCTGCGCTCCCTGCTCGGGAGAAGTGATGGAAGCGATGCTGGCTTCCGGCATCGATTACACCATCTTCTTCTACAACCCGAACATTCATCCGCTGAAAGAGTACGAGCTGCGCAAAGAGGAGAACATCCGCTTTGCCGAGCAGTTTGGCGTGCCTTTTGTTGATGCCGATTACGACAAAGACAATTGGTTCGAGCGTGCGCGTGGCATGGAGTGGGAGCCGGAGCGCGGCGTGCGCTGCACCATGTGTTTCGACATGCGCTTCGAGCGCACCGCGCTGTACGCGCATGAACACGGCTTTCCGGTGATCACCAGTTCACTTGGCATTTCGCGCTGGAAGAATATGCAGCAAATCAACGACTGCGGCGTGCGCGCGGCGGCGCGCTATCCGGATATGCTGTACTGGGAGTTTAACTGGCGTAAAGGTGGCGGTTCGTCGCGCATGATTGAGATCAGCAAGCGCGAGCGCTTCTATCAGCAGGAGTATTGCGGCTGCATCTATTCGCTGCGCGATACCAACCGCCACCGCGTGGCGAGCGGTCGCGAACGTATCGAAATCGGCGTGCAGTACTATTCGCCGGACGAGTAAGAAAAAAACCTGCTGGCGCTAACCAGCAGGTTAATCATTACCAGTTCAGCAGCTGGCCGCGGTAATCCACGTAGTGGTGGCCGCCACGCCCGCTAAACTGCTGCAGCTGCGTGACCATGCCCTGCGCACTCTCGGTGACGCTGATATCCGCGCCCTCACCGCCCATGTCGGTTTTTACCCAGCCCGGATGCAGTGACAGCAATGTGCTGCCCTGCTGGTGCATCTGCGTCGCCAGCGCGCGGCTCAGCATATTCAGCGCCGCTTTGCTGGCTGAGTAGAACGGCATCGCCGCGTCACGGTTCTCGTTGAGGCTGGCGAGACGCGACGTTGTCAGGCCCAGCACGCTCTGTTTATCGCGCAGCAGCGGCAGCAGGCTCTCCGCCAGGCGCACCGGCGCCACCGCATTGGTAAAGAACAGCTCGCTGAGCTGCGCATCGTCCACGTCGCGCAGCTGCGATGCGTGCGGACCGAGAATCCCGGCGTTAATCAGGATGCAATCAAAGGGTGCGTCGCCGAGCTGCCGGACCAGCGCGTCACGCTGCGCGCCATCGGTGATATCCAGCGCCAGCCACTGCAGCTGCGGATGCTGAAACGAAACCGCCGTGGAACGGTAGGTGGCGGTCACCTGCCAGCCCGCCTGCAGCAGTTGCTGCACCACGGCCAGGCCAATGCCTTTTGACGCCCCAATAATCAATGCTCGCTGTTGTTGGCTCATCTGTCTCTCGCTGGTTGGTGTGCCACGAAAAAGGGCAGGATACCCTGCCCTGTTGTCCTTACCGGAACACTAACGTTAGCACGACGATGACCACCATAATTATCAGCAGGTGGCACACCGTTTTATCCAGGTTGCGTTGCTTCATCGCGCCTCCTGCACTCAGAACCACTGGCCAAAGCGCTTGATGTACAGCGTTTTCATGCCCTGCGCCACCAGGCAGTAGCCGAGCAGCGTGGCCAGCAGCCACGGGAAATAGCTCCATGGCAGCGGCACCAGGCCGACCATCGCGCCGAGCGGCGAGAACGGCAGCAGAATGCCGGCAATCATTACGCAGGCGGTGGTCAGCAGCACCGGCAGCGCCGCGCGGCTCTGGATAAACGGAATCTTGCGCGTGCGCAGCATGTGCACCACCAGCGTCTGCGACAGCAGCCCTTCCACAAACCAGCCGGACTGGAACAGCGACTGCATCGCTGGGGTATTCGCCGCGAACACGTACCACATTAGCGCAAAGGTGGTGATGTCAAAAATTGACGACGTTGGCCCAATCCACAGCATAAAGCGTTTGATGTTGCGCGCGTCCCATTTGCGTGGTTTGCGCAGGAACTCGCGATCCATTTTGTCCCACGGCAGCGCCAGCTGTGACAGATCGTACATCAGGTTCTGAATCAGCAGGTGAATCGCCAGCATCGGCAGGAACGGAATGAACGCGCTCGCCACCAGCACCGAGAACACATTGCCGAAGTTGGAACTGGCGGTCATGTTCAGGTACTTGATGATGTTGCCAAACGTCTCGCGCCCCTTCATCACGCCCTCTTCCAGCACCATTAAATTCTTTTCCAGCAGGATGATGTCAGAAGACTCTTTGGCGATGTCCGCCGCGCTGTCGACCGAGATCCCCACATCGGCGTCACGCAGCGCCGGCGCATCATTGATGCCGTCACCGAGAAAACCCACCGTGTGGCCCTGCTGCTGCAGCGCACGCAGAATGCGTGACTTCTGCAGCGGCGTCAGTTTGGCAAACACCGAGCTGCGCGCCGCGGCCTGCGCCAGCTGCTCATCGCTCATCGCAGCAATCGCCTCGCCGGTGAGGATCTCGCCACAGTCGATGCCCACCTGCTGGCAGATGCGCGCCGTCACTACCGGATTATCGCCGGTCAGCACTTTGACCGTTACGCCGTTCTCGTTAAGCGCGGTAATCGCCTTCGCCGCGCTTTCCTTCGGCGGATCGAGGAAGGTCAGCAGCCCTTCAATGGTCAGTCCCTGCTCATCCGCGACGCTGAGCGCCTGTTGCAGGCCCGGCTCCGCCAGCGCGCGGCTGGCCACCAGCAGTACGCGGAAGCCCTGCTGATTGTACTGATGCGCCAGCGCCAGCAGCTCCGCGCGACGGGTTTCATTGAGCGGCTGAATCAGTTTGCCTTCGCGTTCGGCGCTGGCAATGCTCAGCATCTCCTCGACCGCGCCCTTACAGATCAGCATCTGCTGGTTGAGGCGGCGGTCACGCACCACCACTGAAACGCGCCGACGCACAAAATCAAACGGCAGCTCATCCACTTTGCTGTAGTAGTCGCTCATGTCCGCGCTGATGCGTCCTTTGCCGTAGCGCAGGATGGCGCGATCCATCAGGTTAGGCGTGCCGCTCTGGTAATGGCTGTTGAGCCAGCTCAGCATCAGGACGCGCGAGTTCTCTACCCCGGCACAGTCGAGATGATGCTCCAGGATGATGTTGTCCTGCGTCAGCGTGCCGGTTTTGTCGGTACACAGAATGTCCATGGCGCCGAGGTTCTGGATCGCGTTCAGGCGTTTGACGATCACCTTACGGCGCGACATGGCAATCGCCCCTTTGGCCAGATTCGAGCTGACAATCATCGGCAGCATTTCCGGCGTCAGCCCCACCGCCACCGCCAGCGCGAACAGCGAAGCATCCAGCCAGTCGCCTTTGGTCAGGCCGTTAATCAGCAGCACCACCGGCACCATCACCAGCATGAAACGAATCAGCAGCCAGCTGACGCTGTTCACGCCGCGATCGAAAGCGGTTTGTGTGCGGTTACCAACAATCGATTTCGCCAGGCTGCCGAAGTAAGTTTCCCCGCCGGTCGCCACCACCACCGCTTTGGCGCTGCCGCTGGAGACGTTAGTGCCCATCAGACATACGCTGCCCAGTTCCAGCAACGATGCATCTTTATCGCTGGCGCTGGCCTGTTTGCTGGCCACGTGGCCGGTAACGTCATATTTCTCCACCGGCAGCGATTCGCCGGTCAGAATCGCCTGGCTGATAAACAGATCGCGTGAGTCGAGCAGCCGCACATCGGCTGGCACCAAATCGCCCGCAGAGAGATAAATGATGTCGCCGGGCACCAGGCTGGTGATGTCCACTTCCTGTTTCTGCGGCGCCTGCTGTACCGATTCCCGGCGCAGCACGGTGGCGGTGGTGCGCACCATCGATTTCAGCGCCTGTGCCGCTTTGTTGGTGCGAAACTCCTGCCAGAAGCGCAGCAAACCGCTGAGCGTTACCATCGTCACAATGATGATGACACCGGTCAGATCGGTCTCCTCGCCATGGCGCAGCGGCATCCAGTAGTCGGTGAAAAAGCTCACCAGCGCCAGCGCCAGCAGCACATAGATGAACGGATTATTGAAAGCCTGAATCAGCTGCACCAGCGCCGGTGGCGCTTTATCATGCTCCACCTGATTGCGACCATAAATCTGCAGCCGCGCTTCCGCTTCGCGTTCGACCAGCCCCAGCGCATCGCTGCGCAGGCGCAGCAGCGTTTCGTCGGCGGTAAAAGCGGCTTCGTCTTCAATCAGATAGCGTGCGGTTTTCTGACGTGCCGGACGCACGGTGTTCCAGGCTTTTTTTTCCTGGTTGAGTTTCATGTCAGTCATGATGACACTCCTCGTTTATTTTTTTACGGCAATAACGATCCCTGCGCGCCAGGCGCACAAGTCGAAAACATTAATTGTCACGGCGTGACCGGATTAAATTAAAAATAACCTGTCGGGAATTTCCATATTACCTCCCGGAAATAATGGGCGAAGAAAGTCGCTCGCTGAATAACGAGTGAAATAACATAATCCTGGATAACGCTGCGCGCAGCAGCAGCCTGAAGCGGCTTAACGCGCAGGGAAGCTCAGCACGCTGAAGATCAGCGCGCGTATCGAGGCGGAGGAAAAAGTGCGTTTAAAATCATGTGCATGATGCTATTCCCACGGGCATCAGCCCGCTGTGGTGTCATTATCAGGGAACAATCATCAGAAACAGGTGAGGATTGCTGCCCGCCATGTTGGCAAGCAGCGACAAAAGAATTCGCGCGTCAGCTTGCCTTGTATTGCCATCGATAAGGGTGACTGTCCAACTGAATTCTCCTGCGTGAAGTTGCGGCTATTATAGGAGGGCGAAAAGCGAAGTAAAGTTAATTATTCCGGGGTTCAGGTTGATTTAATTTTCGTTGCGATTTGGTTGATAAAGCGCGCGGGAATAAGGTGCGTCAGATTAATCCGACCGCGTTACGCCCTCTTGCTTATAACTGAAGCGCACCGCTTAGAACCTTACGGCATATGCATAGCCATAAATTGACTATTCTTCACTGTAGCGCTCTCGTAAACTCGCGTTACTTTTTTAAGGCAAGGAAACAACATGAAAAAAATTATTCCCTCACTGCTGGCGCTGTCGCTGGTAGCCGCCTTCTCTGCGCAGGCCGCCACGCCGAAAGATACGCTGGTGATTGCGCAGTCTACGGATGATGCGGACAGCTTTGATCCGGCCCAGGGCTTTGAACTGACCACGGTGCAAGCGTTCACTAACATTTATCAGCGCCTGGTGCAGTCCGATCCGGCCAATCCGACCGATCTCAAGCCAACGCTGGCGACGTCGTGGCAGCCGGGCAGCGATAACCGCAGCCTGACGTTTGCGCTGCGCAAAGACGCGAAATTCGCCAGCGGTAACCCGCTGCGCCCGGAAGATGTCATTTTCTCGCTGGGCCGCGTGGTGAAACTCAACCTCGATCCGTCCTTTATTCTGACCCAGCTCGGCTGGAACAAAGACAACGTCGACAGCTTCCTGAAAAAGGTCGATGAAGACCACGTACAGATTAGCTGGAGCGCCAACGTCAGCCCGGCCTACGTGCTGAGCCTGCTGTCCGCGCCGGTCTCCTCGATCGTTGATGAAAAAACCGCGCAGGCCAACGCCAAAAACGGTGATTTCGGCCACGCGTGGCTCGGCACCCACTCGGCCGGCAGCGGCCCGTTCCAGATTCGCAAAGTGGTGCTGCATGAAGCGATACTGCTCAGCGCCAACCCGACCTCACCGGCCGGTGCACCGAAGCTGAAAAACATTCTGATCAAAAACGTGCCGGAGCCGGCAGCGCGCCGTCTGCTGCTGGAACAGGGCGATGTCGATATCGCGCGTAACCTCGGTGCTGACCAGATCGCTGCGCTGAAGGGCAAAGCCGGCGTGAAGACCGAAGCGATTCCGATGGCGTCGCTCTACTACATTCAGTTCAACGTCGGCGCCAGTCCAGTACTGAAGAACCCGGCGCTGTGGGAAGCGGCACGTTACCTGTTCGACTATAAAGGTATCGCCAATGACCTGCTGAAAGGCCAGTTTGAAGTGCACCAGACCTTCCTGCCGAAGGGTTTCCTCGGTGCGCTGAACGACACGCCTTACAGCTACGATCCGGAGAAAGCCAAAGCGATTCTGCAGAAGGCCGGCCTGACCAACGTCAGCTTTAAGCTCTCCACCAGCAATCAGCCGCCGTACCTTGATATCGCGCAGGCACTGCAGGGCAGCTTCGCCAAAGGCGGCGTGAAGGTGGAAGTGCAGCCGGGCTTGAGCTCAGAAGTCTCCACCCGCGTGAAGGCGCATCAGTATGAAGCTACGCTCAACGCCTGGGGCGCGGATTACTTCGACCCGAACACCAACGCCGCGTCCTTCGCATACAACCCGGAAGATGGCAGCAAAACCATTGCTTATCGTTCAGACTGGCACATCCCGGAGCTGAGCAAACAGACGCTGGCGGCGACGGCCGAAGCCGACAGCAACAAGCGCGTTGCGCTTTATCAGGCGATGCAGCGCGAAGTGCTGAAGAACTCGCCGTACGTGATTGGCCTGCAGGCGCGTAACCTGATTGCGCTGCGCGACAATCTGCAGGGCTATGTGCAGGGGATCAACCCGGACATGGTGTATTACGCGCAGGTTTCGAAGTAATGGCAGCGTCAGCGTCATCGGCCGGGTTCGCCCGGCCACTCTGGCAGCGCTTCAGCCGCCTCGTCACCAGCCTGCTGTCGCTGCTGGTGACGCTGGTGGGTTTGTTAGCGTTTACTTTCATGCTGTCGCACCTGTCGCCAGTCGACCCGGTGCAGCAAATCGCCGGCGATCACGCCAGCGAAGCCACCTATGCTCAGGTGCGTCACGACCTTGGGCTGGATCAGCCGGTACTGGTACAGTTCTGGCGTTATATCAGCCATCTGGCGCAGGGCAATCTCGGCCTGTCGCACCTGACCAATCAGCCGGTCAGCGCCGACCTGATGCGCACCTTCCCCGCCACGCTTGAGCTGGCGACCTGTTCGATGATTTTCGCTGCGGTGTTCGGCGTGACGCTCGCGCTGCTGGCGGCGTGGAAACCGGGCAGCGTCATCGATAACGTGGCGCGCTTTATCTCGCTGCTGGGCTACTCGGTGCCGGTGTTCTGGCTCGGCCTGCTGGGCCTGCTGCTGTTCTACGCCGTGCTGCACTGGTCCGCCGGTCCGGGCCAGCTGGATGATATCTGGATTTATACCCTCGAACCGAAGACCGGCTTTGTACTGATTGATAGCTGGCTCTCCGGCGATGCGGAAATGTTCCGTAACGCGATTGCCCATCTGTGGCTGCCGGTGGTGATTCTCGGCCTGCTGGCGATGGCAGGCATTACGCGCCTGCTGCGCGCGGCACTGCTGGAAGAGAGCAGCAAAGAGTATGTGGTGCTGGCGCGCGCCAAAGGCGCTGGACGGGCGCGCATTCTGCTGCGTCATATTTTCCCCAACGTGCTGGGCACGCTGATCACCGTTATCGCCCTCTCCTACGCTACGCTGCTGGAAGGGTCCGTGCTGACGGAAACCGTATTCGCCTGGCCGGGCGTCGGTCGCTATATGACCAACGCGCTGTTTTCCGCGGATGTTCCGGCGATTCTCGGCGCTACGTTGCTGATTGGCAGCTGCTTTATCCTGCTCAATGCCGTGGCCGACGCCCTCACCTGGTTAACCGATCCGAGAACCCGATGACTCAACAACTTCATGAACTGGAAACCGTGCGCCCGCGCCGGCGCCGGGCGCGTATCACTTCGCTGACCATCGGCCTGACGCTGGTGATCGTGCTGGTGGCCATGGCGCTGCTGGCGCCGCTGCTGGCGCCGTTTGATCCTAACGCGCAGGTGATTGAACAGCGTCTGCTGGCACCGTCGGCGCTGCACTGGTTCGGCACCGACGGCTTCGGGCGCGATTTATTGTCGCGCGTGATTTACGGCGCACGTCCGACGCTGCTGCTGGTGTCGCTGATACTGGTGCTGACCATCCCGGTTGGCCTGTTAGTCGGCATCACCGCCGGCTACGTCGGCGGCTGGACCGAACGCGTGCTGATGCGCATCACCGATATTTTTCTGTCGCTGCCCAACCTGGTGATTGCGCTGGCGCTGGTGGCAATGCTGGGTCCGGGCCTGATGAACGGCGCACTGGCGCTGGCGCTCACCAGCTGGCCGCCGTTTGCCCGGCAGGCACGCGCGGAAACCCTGGCATTGCGCCGCAGCGATTACCTCGCCGCCGCGCGCATGCAGGGTATTACTGGCCTGCGCCTGATGTTTGGCCACATTCTGCCGCTCTGCCTGCCGACCGCCGTGGTGCGTGCCGCGCTGAGCCTCGGCGGGATTATTCTTTCTGCCGCCGGGCTGGGCTTCCTCGGTATGGGCGTGCAGCCGCCAACCGCCGAATGGGGCTCGATGGTAGCAGAAGGCAGTAAAGTGATTTTCGACCAATGGTGGGTGGCGGCAGCGCCCGGCGCAGCCATTCTGTTCGCCAGCCTGGCGTTTAACCTGACAGGCGACGGCCTGCGTGACCGACTGGATACCCGCCATGCCAAATGATCTGTTAATTGATGCGCAGGGGCTGACGATTCGCAGCCACGACGCGCTGCTGGTGGATAACATCAGCTTTACCCTTGGCCGCGAACGCGTGGCTCTGGTCGGTGAATCCGGCTCGGGCAAATCCCTGACCGCGCGTGCGCTGATGGGCCTGCTGTCGCCCGCGCTGCAGCTGCAGGCTGACCGGCTGCAGGTGGCGGGCGCAGACGCCCTGCACCTGCGCGAGCGCGACTGGATTGGCCTGCGCGGCGGCAAAGTGGCGATGGTCATGCAGGATCCGAAATACGCGCTCAACCCGACGCGCACCATTGGCTGGCAGGTTGAAGAGCCGCTGGTGCTGCACCGCAAGCTGAGCCGCGCCGAGCGTAAAGAGAAAGTGTGCGAGATGCTGGACGCGGTGGGCCTGCCCGATCCGCGCCAGCTGATGAAGCGCTATCCGCATCAGCTCTCCGGCGGCATGGGCCAGCGCGTGATGCTGGCGATCGCGCTGATTACCGATCCCGATCTGCTGATTGCCGATGAGCCCACCTCGGCGCTCGATCACGCCATGCGCGATCAGGTGCTGGCGCTGATTCGTCGTCTGGTGGAGCAGCGCAATATGGGCCTGCTGCTGATCAGTCACGATCTGCAACAGGTTTCCGAGCACTGTCAGCGGGTGATGGTGATGTACAAAGGCCGCCTGCTGGACACGCTGCCGGCGGCGCAGCTGTCAGACGCCAGCCATCCTTATACCCGCACGCTGTGGGCCTGCCGTCCGGGTAAAGCCACGCACGGCGAACGCCTGCCGGTGCTGGATCGCGCGGCGCTGGAGAAAATGCATGATTGAATTAGCCAACCTGAGCGTCTCGCACAAACAGGGTTATGAACTGCGCACCGTGGTGCACGATGTGAACCTGCAGGTGGCGGCCGGCGAGTGCTTCGGCCTGGTAGGGCCTTCCGGCTGCGGTAAATCGTCGCTGCTGTGGGTAATGGCCGGACTGAATCCGCACTGGCGCGGTCAGATGACGCTGGCAAACACCGCCGTACAGCCGGGCAAACCCTTTACCGGCCAGCTGCGGCGTGATGTGCAGATGGTGTTTCAGGATCCCTACGCTTCGCTGCATCCGCGCCACCGGCTGCGCCGCACGCTGGCGGAACCGCTTAAGCTGCTGCGACGCGATAACATCGACGATCGCATCAACGCGGGCTTCCGCCATGTCGGGCTGGATCCGGCGCTGGCGGATCGCTATCCGCATCAGCTGTCCGGCGGACAGCGTCAGCGCGTGGCCATCGTGCGCGCCCTGCTGCTGGAGCCTAAGATCCTGCTGCTGGATGAGCCGACGTCGGCGCTGGATATGTCGGTGCAGGCCGAGATCCTGAATCTGCTTAACGATCTCAAACAGAATGATGGCCTGACCATGGTGCTGGTCAGCCACGATCCTGACGTGATCGATCATATGTGCGATCGCGCCGCGCGCATGGCGCAGGGCCGGATTGTTGGTTAGCATGGCATGAGCGCAACGCGGCGCGGTTTATCCCGAAGGCAGATTGCGCCGCTGCCCAACAGCCATTCAGTCATCTAAAGGAACACCGTATGACGGTAAAATTACGTCCGCTGGAGCGGGAAGATCTGCACTTTGTCCATCAGCTGGATAACAATGCCAGCGTAATGCGCTACTGGTTTGAAGAGCCGTACGAAGCGTTTGTGGAGCTTTCTGACCTGTATGATAAGCACATCCACGATCAGACCGAGCGGCGCTTTGTGGTGGAACACGACGGGCAAAAAGCCGGGCTGGTGGAGCTGGTGGAGATCAACCACGTGCATCGCCGGGCGGAGTTTCAGATCATCATCGACCCGGCGCATCAGGGCAAGGGCTTAGCCAGCAGAGCGGCAAAGCTGGCGATGGATTACGGCTTTTCGGTGCTCAATCTCTACAAGCTGTATCTGATTGTCGATCAGGAGAACGAGAAGGCGATTCATATCTACACCAAGCTCGGTTTCGAGGTGGAAGGCGTGCTGAAGCACGAGTTTTTCATTAACGGCGAGTACCGCAACACTATCCGCATGTGCATTTTTCAGCAGCAGTACCTGGCGCAGCATAAATCCGGTAATGCGATGGTGAAACCTACCGCGCAATAAGTCAGTGCCCGTCATGAAACGGTGCGCCTGAAGGCGCACCCTACGAAAAACGGTGAAACGCACCACGTGAGTGTGGTTCAGGTCTGTAGGGTCGCCATTCATGGCGACCAGGCATCATGACAGCGCGTTATCCGCCGCGCGCGCCGACCACGTTGAGATGCGGCTGCGGGTGCGCTGGCTTCAGGTCATACATACCGCCATAAAACGGATCGACCACCAGCCAGCCGGGGAAACCGAGCAGCGGAATATTGCCCAGCACGTACCACAGGTTGGCGCTGGCTTCGATGGGCAGCGTCAGCGGCACGTAGCCCGGACTCTCCAGCATCACCTGATAATGTTTCTTACCGAAATAGGTGCCATTGGATTTCGCCAGATCCACCGTCTGCGGCGTATAGCCCTGCGCCACCGCGCGGCCGGTTTCATCCTGCACGGTGAAACGCGCGCCCTGCGGCACAGAGTCAATTTTTACCGGTTGCGTTTCGGTGCCGACAATGGTGGCACAGCCGCTCAGCAGCAGCGCACAGGCGGGAAGAAGATGTCGCAGGTTCATAGCAGGTCCGCTTCAGAATCAGAAAGGACAGTCTAAACTGCCCTCTCTGCCTTTTCACCCGCCTCAATCGCGCTATCAGTGGCGCTTTTCTGCGCTTTATTACGGTTGACAACAGGCGGCAATCGCCGCGATATCCTGTGGCGTGGTGCGACAGCAGCCGCCTATCAGCCGTGCGCCCGCCTGTTGCCATTCGGGGAATTTATCGTGCAGCGTGCAGCCAGACGGCGCCGAGTGCCAGCTTTTGCTGACCGCATCATACTGCTCGCCGGAGTTAGGATAGACCAGCAGCGGCTTGTCCGTCAGCGTCTGTAGTGTTTGCAGCGCCGGCGTCACGCTCTCCAGCGCTACGCAGTTGAGGCCGACAGCGACCACCTGCGGCGCGGCATTGATGACTTCCGCCACCTTGCTCAGCGGCGTGCCGTCACTCAGGTGTTGCGCATCGCGCAGCGTGAAGGAGAACCACGCGCTGCTGTGCGGGAACTCCGCCAGCAGGCTAATCAGCGCCTGAATTTCACCAAACGACGGCAGCGTTTCACACGCCAGCAAATCCACGCCCGCCTCCAGCAGCGCCGCCACGCGCGGACGGTGGAAATCCTTCATTTCAGCAGCCGGTAAGGCGTAGTCGCCGCGATATTCCGCGCCGTTGGCCAGATAAGCGCCATAAGGACCGACCGATCCGGCCACCAGCAGCGGTGCCTCGCTGCCAGAAGCAACACGGTAATCGTCGCGCGCGCGCTGGGCCAGCGTCACGCTCTGGCGAATCAGCGCGCTGGCCTGGCCGCTATCCAGTCCGCGGGCGGCGAAGCCCAGCGGCGTCGCCTGATAGCTGGCGGTGATCGCCACATTAGCGCCGGCAGCAAAATAGTCATAGTGCACCTGATAAATCAGCTCGGGATTTTCCATCAGCACTTTGGCCGACCACAGCGTATCGGCCAGATTGCAGCCTCGCGCTTCCAGCTCTGTCGCCAGCGCGCCATCCAGAATCAGGGTATCAGTGTGAGTCAGGGCCGCAGCGATGGGGTTACGCGACATCATCGGTCTCCTTAGCGTTGAAAGCGTGTTGGCGTTTTTGCGTCAGATAATAAGCAGCGTAGCAGAACAGTACAAAAGGAATGCCGCACCATAGCGCGATGCGCTGTGACGGGTCAAAGGCCAGCCCGATGCACGCCAGCAGACACAGGGTAAATCCGAGGATCGGCACCAGCGGATAGAACGGCGCGCGGTACGCCAGCTGCTGCGGCGCATTGCCCGCCTGCAGATAGCGACGACGGAACATGTAGTGTGAGGCGCAAATGCTCAGCCACACCGCCACCACGGCAAAGCCGGAAATCGCTGACAGTGCCACAAACACCGTATCCGGGGCGATCACGCTGGAAAACAGCGCCAGCAGGCCGCCGAGCATACTCACGGTGATGGCCAGCTGCGGAATGCCGCGCCGGTTGACCCGGGCAAAGCAGCGCGGCAGCGTGTTTTCATTGGCCAGCGACCACAGCATCCGTCCCGAGGCGTACAGTCCGGAATTCGCCGCTGACAGGATCGCGGTGAGGATCACGAAGTTGAAAATATCCGCCGCGTACGGGATGCCGATCTTTTCGAACACCAGTACGAACGGACTTTTAACGATGCCCGCCTGCTCCATCGGGATCAGCGCGGCCAGCACAAACACCGTGCCGATAAAGAAGATGATCAGGCGCGCCACGGTGGTGCGAATCGCCAGCGGCAGCGCTTTCTGCGGCTGCTCGGTTTCACCCGCCGCAATGCCGATCAGCTCGGTCCCGGAGAAGGCAAAATTCACCGCCACCATGGTCATCAGAATCGGCAGCGTACCGTGCGGCAGCCAGCCGGAAGCCGTCAGGTTATGTAATCCCGGCGCCGCGCTGCCGTCTTTCATCGGGATGAACCCCAGCATCGCCGCCGCGCCCAGCACGATAAAGGCAATGATGGTGATCACTTTGATGATGGAGAACCAGAACTCTCCTTCGGCAAAGAAGCGCGTCGAGATACTATTCAGCAGATAGATGGCGACACAGAACACCAGGCACCACAGCCACACCGGCACCGTCGGGAACCAGTACTGCATGCAGAAACCGGCGGCGGTGAGGCTGGAGCCGAGCGCCACCGTCCAGGTGAGCCAGTAGAGCCAGGCCACGGTGTAACCGGTCGCCGGACTGAGGTAGCGCGCGGCGTAG
Organism: Pantoea sp. B_9; assembly: GCF_008632015.1. Classification (NCBI taxonomy): domain Bacteria; kingdom Pseudomonadati; phylum Pseudomonadota; class Gammaproteobacteria; order Enterobacterales; family Erwiniaceae; genus Pantoea; species Pantoea sp. B_9. The sequence goes on from NZ_VWVL01000002.1 coordinate 684,553, forward strand.
ACGTGAAACGCGCCGGTTTCCGGCATCGCTACCGCCAGCTCGCCAAGACACACCATCACCAGCCATACCACCAGCGCACCAATCAGATAGGCCAGCAGCGTGCCCGCTGCGCCGGTGGTGGAGATGATGTAGCCGGTGTTGAAAAACAGCCCGGTACCAATCACGCCGCCGAGCGACAGCATCACCAGATGCCGCACCTTCATGCTGCGCTTGAAGTTTGCCTGCGAAGGCGTCGGTTCAGTTTGCATTCTTTATATCCATATGGACGTCTAAACTTCTATATGGACACAGAGTTATACGCATCCGCGCGGCAATTTGCAACGTGGGAAAGGGTAAGGATTGGGAAAGCGTGTGCGGCCCCGCCGCGACGGGGCACACCAGTCAGGCGCCGAAGACGCCCTGCAGATAACGCTCAAGCGCCATGCGCGAGCTAAAACCGTGGGGAATACCGTAGTGTTCCTGCGAATCCCCCATCAGGTAGAGAGGGAACTGCGTGTAGTGGTCGCAGGTTTTCATCTCTGATGCGGGTTCAGCGAAGTGCTGACTTTTTTCTTTCAGGGTGGGATGAATGATCAACGCTGTGCGCCCCATGCGGGCTTCGCGATTCACATAGACATAGTTTTCGCCACGGCGATAACCATAAGTTTTGGGTGTCAGGACGTCCATTTCGAATCCTGCTTTTTCCAGTACGCGCGCTACCTCATCCGGACGTAAATACATGCTTGCTCCTCTCTTCTCACAGCCCCGCAACCTTACATCAGCACGACAGCACAGGACATTCGGAATTTCCCTAAAGCCTGGCACACGGCTGCGTTTAGTCACGTTTCGTCTACACTTAGTATTACGTTTTAAGTCAAAGGGAGCGAAAAATGTTTAATCGAACCAGCAAAAACGATGACATTGATATCAATCAGGATGTAAACGAACTGGCCGATTCGCTGGAAGCCTTACTGAAATCTTACGGCAGCGAAGCCAAAGATGAAGTGGATAGCGCACGCAGCCAGGCGCAGGCCCTGCTGAAACAGACGCGCGCTAAACTCAACGGCAGTGGCAACCGCGTGACTCAGGCCGCGCGCGATGCGGGTTATCAGGTGGATGCCTACGTGCATGACAAACCGTGGTACGGCGTGGGCGTCGGTGCCGCCGTCGGTCTGGTGCTGGGCGCGCTGCTGATGTCACGCCGCTAAATCGCTAAAAATCATCAGGAGCCTCGCGTATGCGGGGCTTTTTTTTGCGCGTCACTCCGCATTAGCGCGCCGATCTGGCGGCTGTCAGGCTGGTTAAAATTGCCGCAAAACCCTTTACAAAAATTTTTTCCCTGCGCCAGGGCGCATCATCGCTGGCATTCGCCCTAATCTGACTACTTAAATCACAAAACCCTATATCTGGTGGGCTTGACCACCAATACCACTACATCTAGTATTCAACACATCAACTCGCTACCAGATGTCAGCAGGGACGACGTTCGCAGCAAAAGGGTTTTTGCTTCGTATCTCGCAACCTGACCACAACCAGAGGGAAATACGAATCATGCGCATTATTATTTACACCAAGAGCCAGTGTGTCCAGTGTGACGCCACCAAAAATGCCATGGATCGCAGTGGCATCGACTACCAGCTGATTAATCTCGATAGCCAACCGGAAGCCATCGATCAGCTCAAATCGCTTGGCTATCGCCAGGTGCCCGTGGTGATGACGCACAACGATCACTGGAGCGGCTTCCGTCCCGACAAAATCGCCGGCCTGCGCCAGCTCGCTGCCGTCGGGGGATAAAGCGATGTTTCCACTGGTCTATTTTTCCAGCCAGTCGGAAAACACGCACCGGTTTATCACCCGTCTCGGCCTGCCTGCGCGGCGTATTCCGCTCGACGCCACGCAGCGCCTGCACATCGACCAGCCCTACATTTTAGTGGTGCCGAGCTACGGCGGCGGCAGCGCGCGTGGAGCAGTCCCGAAACAGGTGATTCAGTTCCTTAATGATGACGCCAACCGGCGCGGTATTCGCGGTGTGATTGCTGCGGGCAATCGCAACTTTGGCGCGGGCTTCTGCCTGGCGGGCGACATCATTGCGCAGAAATGTCAGGTTCCTTATCTCTACCGCTTTGAGCTGATGGGAACCGCCGACGATATTGCCCATGTTAAAGCGGGAGTGACCCAATTTTGGCAACGACAGACACCCTGAACAGCACACAGCTGGACTACCACGCGCTCAACGCGATGCTGAACCTGTATGACGCCGATGGCCGCATCCAGTTCAGCAAAGATCATGAAGCCACACGCCAGTTCTTCCTGCAGCACGTCCAGCCCAACAGCGTGCCATTCGACTCGCACGGCGAGCGTCTGCGCTATCTGGTGGCCGAAGGCTATTATGAAGCCGGGGTGCTGAACCAGTACGATTTCGCCTTCCTGTGCCAGCTGCACGAAGAGGCTGACGCCTGGGGCTTCCGTTTTCACACCTTCCTCGGTGCGTGGAAGTTTTATACCAGCTACACGCTAAAAACCTTCGACGGCAAACGCTATCTGGAAACCTTTGAGCAGCGCGCCTGCATGGTGGCGCTGACGCTGGCGCGCGGCAATGAAACGCTGGCGCGGGAACTGCTGGCCGAGATGCTGAGCGGTCGCTTCCAGCCGGCTACGCCGACCTTCCTCAACTGCGGTAAACAGCAGCGCGGCGAGCTGGTCTCCTGCTTCCTGCTGCGCATTGAAGACAATATGGAGTCGATTGGCCGCGCGGTGAATTCGGCGCTGCAGTTGTCGAAGCGCGGTGGCGGCGTGGCGTTTCTGCTCTCCAACCTGCGTGAATCCGGCGCGCCGATCAAGCGCATTGAAAATCAGTCGTCCGGCGTAATTCCGGTGATGAAGATGCTGGAAGATGCATTCTCCTACGCCAATCAGCTTGGTGCGCGTCAGGGCGCGGGCGCGGTGTGGCTGAATGCGCACCATCCGGATATCCTGCGCTTCCTCGATACCAAACGTGAAAACGCTGACGAGAAGATCCGCATCAAAACGCTGTCGCTCGGCGTGGTGATTCCGGATATCACCTTCCAGCTGGCCAAAGAGAACCGCGATATGGCGCTGTTTTCGCCTTACGACGTTGAGCGTATTTACGGCAAGGCGTTTGCTGATATCAGTATCAGCGAGCACTACGAGGCGATGCTGGCCGACGATCGCATTCGCAAAACCTTCATTAAGCCGCGCGACTTCTTCCAGACGCTGGCGGAAATTCAGTTTGAGTCCGGCTATCCCTACATCATGTATGAGGACAGCGTGAACCGCAGCAACCCGATTGCCGGTCGCATCAACATGAGTAACCTGTGTTCGGAGATCCTGCAGGTTAACAGCGCCAGCGAGTATCACGACGACCTGAGCTATCGCCGCGTCGGCAAAGATATCTCCTGTAACCTCGGCTCCCTGAATATCGCCCACGCCATGGACTCGCGTAATCTGGCGCAAACCGTGGAAGTGGCGGTGCGCGCGCTGACGGCGGTTTCCGAGATGAGTGACATCACCTCCGTGCCGTCGGTGGCGGAAGGCAATCGCCGTTCACACGCTATCGGTCTAGGGCAGATGAACCTGCACGGCTATCTGGCGCGTGAGGGTATGGCTTACGGTTCGCCAGAGGCGCTGGATTTCACCAACCTCTATTTCTACTGCGTGACGTATCACGCCCTGCGCACCTCCAACCTGCTGGCGCAGGAGCGCGGCACGAGCTTTGACGGCTTTGCGCAGTCGCAGTACGCCAGCGGTGCCTATTTCGATAAATATACCCAACACAGCTGGCAGCCGCGCACTGCCCGGGTGGCGCAGATTTTTGCCGATGCCGGCATCGCCCTGCCCGACCAGGCGGACTGGCAGGCGCTGCGTGCGTCGGTGATGCAGCACGGTTTGTATAACCAGAACCTGCAGGCGATTCCGCCGACCGGTTCCATCTCTTACATCAACCACGCCACGTCGAGCATCCACCCGATTGTGTCGCGCATTGAGATCCGTAAAGAGGGCAAAACCGGCCGCGTGTATTACCCGGCTCCGTTTATGACCAATGACAACCTTGAGCTGTATCAGGATGCTTACCAGATTGGTCCCGAAGCGATTATTGATACTTACGCCGAAGCCACCCGGCACGTCGATCAGGGACTGTCGCTGACGCTGTTTTTCCGCGATGACGTCACGACGCGCGATATCAACAAAGCGCAGATCTACGCCTGGAAGAAAGGCATCAAAACCCTCTATTACATTCGACTGCGTCAGATGGCGCTACAAGGCACGGAGGTACAGGGCTGCGTTTCCTGTGCACTGTGATGATGACTATGCAACTTAAACAGATTCAGGCGATTAACTGGAACCGCATCCAGGACGAGAAAGATCTCGAAGTGTGGAACCGCCTTACCAGCAACTTCTGGCTGCCGGAGAAGGTGCCGCTGTCCAACGATCTGCCAGCATGGCAGTCGCTCGACCCGCAGCAGCAGCAGCTGACGATTCGGGTGTTTACCGGTCTGACGCTGCTCGACACCATCCAGAACGTCATTGGCGCACCAGGACTGATGGAAGATGCGCTGACGCCGCACGAAGAGGCGGTGCTGTCGAACATCAGCTTTATGGAAGCGGTTCACGCGCGCTCTTACAGTTCGATCTTCTCCACGCTGTGTAACACCGCCGACGTGGATGCCGCCTACCGCTGGAGTGAGGAGAATGCCGCCCTGCAGAACAAGGCGAAAATCGTGCTGGATCACTACCGCGCCAGCGATCCGCTGAAGAAGAAAATCGCCAGCGTCTTTCTGGAGTCGTTCCTGTTTTACTCCGGCTTCTGGCTGCCGATGTACTGGTCAAGCCGCGGCAAGCTGACCAATACCGCCGATCTGATTCGGCTGATTATCCGTGATGAAGCGGTACACGGTTATTACATCGGCTATAAGTACCAGAAAGCGCTGGAAACCGTTGACGACGCGCGCCGCGCTGAGCTGCAACAGTTCGCCATCGATTTACTGCTGGCGCTGTATGAAAACGAGGTGGTGTACACCGAAGCGCTGTATGCCGACGTGGGCTGGGCCGAAGAGGTGAAAACCTTCCTGCATTACAATGCCAACAAGGCGCTGATGAACCTGGGTTACGAAGCGCTGTTCCCGGCTGAGCTGACGGCGGTGAATCCGGCGATTCTGTCGGCGCTGTCGCCCAACGCCGATGAAAACCACGATTTCTTTTCGGGTTCCGGTTCATCCTATGTGATGGGCAAAGCGGTTGAAACCGAAGACGAGGACTGGAATTTTTAGTCGCGTGCGGTGCGCGGTAAAGGGTGCGCATTTGCACTGTAAGCGGTGCGCATCAATGCGCACCCTACGGTTGGGTTAATCATGCCCTACGGCAGTTATGTTGATGCATCAGTAGGGTCGGCATTTATGCCGACCGGAACCCGCCCCAGCGGTTAGGTTGATGATACATCCACAGGGTCGGCATTCATGCCGACCAGGTTAATTTCATGCCGATTCCACCTCGCTCCGACCATTCATTTTCCTCTCCAGCATTCTCGCCGTCCCCCCGAAATAAGGTTAATTCCGCGCGTGATTATTTTACTTATTTAGCGCCATTCATCGCCGGAATATTTCGCCTGACTAAGCGTGATTTATCCGCCTTCCGGCAATAATTCTGGCCGAAACCGGTTTAATTTCACAAAAAATTCAGAAAAAATTTATCCCGTCTCATCCCTTGCAGGCACTGGAATTAGCCACTGTCGCGCCATACGTGTCACACCAGATATTTCCGTTAAGGGTTGTCAGATAATCTCACTATGCTACGGTATAGGCGCTTAAATTTACGCAGGGTACAACAAGAAATAGTCAGACATTTAACCAGGAATTTCATTACTGCATGGCAATTAAACTCGAAGTAAAGAATTTATATAAGGTATTTGGCGATCATCCCGAAAAGGCATTTAAGCTGATTGAAAAAGGCGAGAGTAAAGAGAGTATTCTGGCGAAAACCGGCCTCTCACTCGGCGTCAAAAATGCCAGTCTGGCCATTGAAGAAGGCGAGATCTTTGTCATTATGGGGCTGTCCGGCTCCGGCAAGTCCACTATGGTTCGCCTTCTCAATCGTCTGATCGAGCCGACACGCGGCCAGGTGATTATTGATGGCATCAATATTGCCAAAATATCCGACGCAGAATTGCGTGATGTGCGCAGAAATAAAATCAGCATGGTATTCCAGTCATTCGCACTGATGCCGCACATGACGGTGCTAAATAACACCGCGTTCGGCATGGAATTAGCTGGCGTGGCGCTGCAGGAGCGGCAGGAAAAAGCGCTCGATGCGCTGCGTCAGGTCGGGCTGGAAAATTATGCTCACGCCTGGCCCGATGAACTCTCCGGCGGAATGCGTCAGCGTGTTGGATTAGCCCGTGCGCTGGCGATTAATCCGGATATATTGCTAATGGACGAAGCCTTTTCCGCACTTGATCCATTAATTCGCACGGAAATGCAGGATGAACTGGTAAAACTGCAGGCGAAACATCAGCGCACCATCGTGTTTATTTCCCACGATCTGGATGAAGCGATGCGTATTGGCGACCGCATCGCCATCATGCAGGGCGGCGAAGTGGTGCAGGTCGGCACGCCGGATGAAATCCTCAATAATCCGGCCAACGATTATGTGCGCACCTTCTTCCGCGGCGTGGATATCAGTCACGTCTTCAGCGCCAAAGATATCGCCCGCCGCAGCGCCGGCGCGCTGATTCGTAAGGCCGCCGGTTTCGGTCCGCGTTCGGCGATCAAACTGCTGCAGGATGAAGACCGCGAATATGGCTACGTGCTGGAGAAACAGAAATTCATCGGCGTCGTCTCCACTGACTCGCTGAAAGCGGCACTCGCCGCCGGTGAAGGGCTGGATAACGCCCTGCTCGACGCACCGCTGGCGGTTCCTGCCGATACCTCGCTCAACGATTTGCTCTCTCACGTCGCGCAGGCCCCCTGTGCGGTGCCGGTGATCGGCGAAGATCAGCAGTACGTCGGTATCATTTCCAAAAGCACGCTGTTACGCGCTTTAGATCGTGAAGGAGCCCAGCCATGAGTGCACAAAACGCCAATCCATGGGAAAGCGCCAGCCAGACCAGCGCACCACCCGCCACCAGCAACGCCGCCGCAGCCAGCAGCGATCCGTGGTCCGCGACAGGCAGCAGCACACCGGCTGACAGCAGCGCCAGCGCCGCCGATGCCTGGGGCAACGCCGCCGGCAGTACATCGGATGCTGCCAGCAGTGGTGGACACGATGCCGTCAGCAGCAGCGACTGGCTGAGCAGCGCACCGGCCGCAGCGCCGGAGCACTTCAGTTTGCTGGATCCGTTCCACACCACGCTGATTCCGCTGGATCGCTGGGTCACCGAAGGCATCGACTGGGTGGTTACCCACTTCCGTCCGCTGTTTCAGGGCATTCGCGTGCCGGTGGATTATATCCTCAGCGCCTTCCAGCAACTGCTGATGGGACTGCCTGCGCCGGTAGCGATCATCGTGTTCGCACTGATTGCCTGGCAGATTGCCAGCCCGGCGATGGGCCTCGCCACGCTAATATCGCTGGTGCTGATTGGCATGATCGGTGCCTGGTCCCAGGCGATGGTGACGCTGGCGCTGGTGCTCACCGCCCTGCTGTTCTGCGTACTGATTGGCCTGCCGCTTGGCATCTGGCTGGCGCGCAGTGAGCGCGCGGCGCGCATCATACGGCCCCTGCTGGATGCAATGCAAACCACGCCGGCGTTCGTCTATCTGGTGCCCATCGTCATGCTGTTTGGTATCGGCAACGTGCCGGGCGTAGTGGTGACGATTATCTTTGCCCTGCCGCCGGTGGTACGTCTCACCATACTCGGCATCAAGCAGGTGCCGGCTGACCTGATCGAAGCCAGTGAATCTTTCGGTGCCAGCCCGCGCCAGATGCTGTTCAAGGTCCAGCTGCCGCTGGCGATGCCGACCATTATGGCTGGCGTCAATCAGACGCTGATGCTGGCGCTGTCGATGGTGGTCATCGCCTCGATGATTGCCGTTGGCGGTCTGGGCCAGATGGTGCTACGCGGTATTGGTCGCCTCGATATGGGCCTTGCCAGCGTGGGCGGCGTCGGTATCGTGATCCTCGCTATCATTCTCGACCGCCTGACGCAGTCAGTAGGTCGCGACAGCCGCAGCCGTGGCAGCCGCCACTGGTACAGCAGCGGGCCGCTGGGTTTGTTGCTGCGTCCATTCAGTAAAAAAGCCTGATTTCTTTGGGCGGCCCGCTGCGGTCGCCCGTCTCCGACGTCACACGTAAAATAAGGAATGACTATGCGCAAGACAGCTCTATTCGCCGCCGTCCTGACCACGGTTGCCGCGACGCACGTGTCCGCCGCCGACCTTCCGGGCAAAGGCATTACCGTTAAACCGGCTCAGAGTACCATTTCCGAAGAGACCTTCCAGACGCTGCTGGTGAGCCGCGCGCTGGAGAAGCTGGGCTACACCGTTGAGAAGCCGAGTGAAGTGGATTACAACGTGGCTTACACCACCATTGCCGGCGGTGATGCCACGTTTATCGCCACCAACTGGCAACCGCTGCATGACGACATGTATAAAGCCGCCGGCGGTGATAATAAATTTTATCGCCAGGGCACCTACGTCAGCGGTGCCGCGCAGGGTTACCTGATCGACAAGAAAACCGCCGATCAGTACCACATCACCAACATCGAGCAGCTGAAGGATCCGAAGCTGGCCAAACTGTTTGATACCAATGGCGATGGCAAAGCAGACCTGACCGGCTGTACGCCAGGCTGGGGATGTGAAGCGGTGATTAACCATCAGATCGAGGCCTACAAACTGAGCGATACCGTGGTACACAACCAGGGTAACTACTCGGCGATGATTGCCGACACCATTACGCGCTTCAAACAGGGTAAACCGATTCTCTATTACACCTGGACGCCATACTGGGTCAGCGACGTGCTGAAGCCAGGCAAAGATGTGGTGTGGTTACAGGTACCGTTCTCCTCACTGCCAGGCGCGCAGAGCAAAGTGGATACCAGACTGGCTAACGGCGCCAACTATGGCTTCCCGGTGAACACCATGCATATCGTGGCCAACAAAGCCTGGGCGGAGAAGAATCCGGCGGCGGCAAAACTGTTTGCTGAAATGAAGCTGCCGATTGGCGACATCAATGCCGAGAACGCCGCAATGCATGCCGGTCACGCCTCAGAAGCGGACATCAACGGCCACGTTGACGGCTGGATCAAAGCTCATCAGGCGGAATTTGATAAATGGGTCAGCGACGCCATGGCGGCGGCGAAATAAGCCCACGCGGCACCTCGTCTCAGCCACGTGGTGCCGCCATTTTCCGCCCTCCCGCCCCGTCAGTAAGCGAAGCGTGCGCTATAGCGCACTGGTACGTCCTGTTAATTAACACAACATTGAAATAATTTTTTGGGTTACTATTACCCACATATGATTATTTACCCGCTTTTCCCACCAGCTATGACTCCTTTCCGCCGCCTGCATCGGGTCTGTCGCGCCAGGATGAGTCTGCGTTATCGATGGCATTCACCCTGCCACGTGCCGGTTATACGGCAGACGACGAACGGAATTCATCACGCCGCTGATGCTGGCGCGTTACCCGGACTAACCGGTGCCTTGTCGATTAACCCATTGATTTACTCCAGCAAAGCTGGCCGGGAAAAGTGTTTAGAAAACGTAAAGATCAATGCAAAGTGGTGAGCGATACTGTTCATTAATGATTGGCTTTGTTATGGTTAGCCACACAGTTATTCACCTAAGTTATTTTTACTCGCGAAATTATTCAATCCATTGAAGGTTTCGCTTAGCGAATTGATGACGATGGCGGCTTTGCCTGCAAAGCGGCTGGTCAGGGCGCAGAGCCCAGGGTTATGGACCGACCTGGAACGCCAGGTGCTGACAGTGTGACGGTGCAAACAATCACAGGCGGAAAATATGACTACGCTTAATCTGTCACCCTCATTATTATATTTGTTGCAACTAAGAGGTTTTTAATGGAAAGCTCGTTTACTCCCATTGAGCAGATGCTAAACATCCGTGCTAATCGCCACAAAGATTTTCCGCTGCAGGAGATCATCCTGACCCGTCTGTGCATGCACATGCAGGGTAAGCTGCTGGATAATCGCAACAAAATGTTGAAGGCGCAGGGAATTAACGAAACTTTATTCATGGCGCTGATTACGCTGGACGCGCAGGAAAACCAGAGCATTCAGCCTTCTGAGCTGAGCTCGGCGCTGGGTTCTTCCCGCACCAACGCGACGCGCATCGCTGATGAACTGGAAAAGCGCGGCTGGATCGAGCGTCGTGAGAGCGACAACGATCGCCGTTGCCTGCACCTGCACCTGACGGAAAAAGGTAACGAATTCTTACGTCAGCTGCTGCCACCACAGCATCAGAGCCTGCAGTATCTGTGGTCTTCGCTGACCGATACCGAGCAGGAGCAGCTGGAAGCCATCACGCGTAAGTTACTTAACCGTCTCGATAAAATGGACGAAGATCAGGTTATCGCTTCCCTGTCGCGTTAATAGCAAGAACTGCGACACAATCACCCACCGAAATCGCTATTTTAATCCCCTTTTATCCGGCCAGCGTTGCAAACGCTGGCTTTTTCGACTCGGGCGACCGTGTTGATGGATCAACACATCCCGACTAAATGGCAAACGTGGAGAACGACATGAGTGCGACAGCGGAAGCTCAAAGCCCGCAACAGCCCGCGAACAAAAAGAAGAAGCGCAAAGGTGCGCTGATCCTGCTGGCTATCGTGTTTATCGTGATTGGTGTGTGTTATCTGGCTTACTGGTATCTGGTGCTGCGCCACTTCCAGGAAACCGATGACGCCTACGTGGCAGGCAACCAGGTGCAGGTGATGGCCCAGGTTTCCGGCAGCGTGAATAAAGTGTGGTTCGAGGATACGGATCGGGTGAAAAAAGGCGACATTCTGGTGTCGCTGGATAAAACTGATGCGCAGCAGGCATTCGAGAAAGCGCAGACCGCGCTGGCCACCAGCGTGCGCCAGACGCACCAGCTGATGATCAACGGCAAACAGTATCAGGCCACCATCAAGCTGCAACAGACCGCGCTGGATCAGGCCGAATCCGACCTGAAACGTCGCGAGCCGCTCGGTGCCGCCAATCTGATTGGTCGCGAAGAGCTGCAGCACGCGCGTGATGCCGTGGCCACGGCGAAAGCCCAGCTGGACGTGGCGATTCAGCAGTACAACGCGAACCAGGCGATGATTCTGAATACCGACCTCGAAAATCAGCCGGCGGTAAAACAGAGCGCTGCTGAGCTGCGCGATGCCTGGCTGGCGCTGCAGCGCACCGACATCCGCAGCCCGATGGACGGCTATGTCTCGCGTCGCAGCGTGCAGGTCGGTTCACAGATCTCCACCAGCACACCGCTGCTGGCGGTGGTGCCGGCCACCAACCTGTGGGTTGACGCCAACTTTAAAGAGACGCAGCTGGCAGGCGTGCGCATCGGTCAGCCCGCCACGGTAATCAGTGATATCTACGGCGATGATGTGGAGTATCACGGCAAAGTGGTTGGTCTGGATATGGGCACCGGTAGCGCCTTCTCGCTGCTGCCAGCGCAGAACGCCACCGGTAACTGGATCAAAGTGGTACAGCGCCTGCCGGTGCGTATCGAACTCGATCCGCAGCAAGTGGCGCAACATCCGCTGCGTATCGGTCTCTCCACGCTGGTGAAAGTAGATACCCAGAACAAAGATGGCGCCGCGCTGGCCAGCAATGTCCGCACCCAGGCCGCGTATGAAAGTAACGCGCTGGCAATCGACCTTGCGCCGGTTAACCAGCTGATCGCTGACATTGTCCGTGCCAACGCGCAATAACCTCGCGGGAGGCTGTTATGGCACAAAAGCCGCTTGAAGGTGCGCCGTTAGTTCTGATGACCATCGCCCTGTCGCTGGCGACGTTCATGCAGGTACTCGACTCCACCATCGCTAACGTGGCGATCCCAACCATCGCCGGTAACCTCGGGGCGTCCAACTCGCAGGGCACCTGGGTGATCACCTCGTTCGGGGTGGCGAATGCCATCTCGATCCCGATCACCGGCTGGCTGGCAAAGCGCGTCGGTGAAGTGAAGCTGTTCACCTGGTCGACCATTCTGTTCGCGCTGGCCTCATGGGCGTGCGGCATGTCCGAAAGCCTGGAAATGCTGATCTTCTTCCGCGTGATTCAGGGCGTAGTGGCCGGTCCGCTGATTCCGCTGTCGCAAAGTTTGCTGCTGAACAACTACCCGCCGGCCAAGCGCAGCGTGGCGCTGTCGCTGTGGGCGATGACGGTGATCGTTGCGCCGATCTGCGGTCCGATTCTCGGTGGCTGGATCAGCGACAACTATCACTGGGGCTGGATCTTCTTCATCAACGTGCCGATTGGCGTGGTGGTGGTGATGCTGACGCTGCAAACCCTGCGCGGGCGCGAAACCAAAACTGAGATCCGCCCGATCGATATGGTCGGTCTGGTGCTGCTGGTGGTGGGGATTGGTTCTCTGCAGGTGATGCTTGATCGCGGTAAAGAACTCGACTGGTTTGGCTCAACCGAAATCATCGTGCTGACGGTGGTCGCGGTGGTGTCGCTGGCCGTGCTGCTGGTGTGGGAGCTGACCGACGATCACCCGATTGTCGATTTGTCGCTATTTAAGAAGCGAAATTTCACCATCGGCTGTCTGTCGATCAGTCTGGCTTACATGCTGTACTTCGGCTCGATCGTCCTGCTGCCGCAGCTGCTCCAGGAGGTATACGGCTATACCGCCACCTGGGCAGGGCTGGCATCGGCGCCGGTGGGGATCATTCCGGTGATTCTGTCGCCGATCATTGGTCGCTTCGCCCATAAGCTCGATATGCGGCGGCTGGTAACCTTTAGTTTTATCATGTACGCGGTGTGCTTCTACTGGCGTGCGTATACGTTTGAGCCGGGGATGGATTTCGGTGCCTCCGCGTGGCCGCAGTTTATCCAGGGGTTCGCGGTAGCCTGCTTCTTTATGCCACTGACCACCATTACGCTGTCCGGCTTGCCGCCAGAGCGTATGGCGGCGGCCTCCAGCCTGTCGAACTTTGTGCGTACGCTGGCGGGTTCAATCGGAACGTCGATCACCACCACCATGTGGACAGACCGCGAATCGATGCACCACAGCTACCTGTCGGAATCGGTTAATCCATTCAATCCGAATTCGCAGCAAATGTATGACCAGCTGCAAAGCATGGGCATGACGCAGCAGCAGGCGTCGGCTTATATCGCCCAGCAAATTACTAATCAGGGCCTGATTATCTCGGCTAACGAGATCTTCTGGGCATCGGCGGGGGTGTTTTTGGTCCTGCTGGTTCTGGTGTGGTTTGCCCGTCCGCCGTTTGGCGCAGGCGGTGGCGGCGGTGGCGCGCACTGAGTGACAGAAACAAAAACGGGCCACAGCGGCCCGTTTTTTTATTTATGCGTTCTGACGCCACCACTCGGCGAGCAGGATACCGGTCGCGACCGAGACGTTGAGGCTTTCAACGTTGCCGGTACCGCCAATCGACAGGCTGATATCGCCCTGCTGGAATGCGCTGTCTGACAGACCTTCACGCTCCTGACCCAGCACCAGTACCATTTTGGCTGGCAGCGCCGCCTGCGCCAGTGGCGTACCGGTGTGGCTGGATGTGGTCACGATGGTGTAACCGGCTTTGCGGAATGCTTCCAGACCCGCAGCAAAGCTTTCACCGCTGATCGCCTGGACGTGCTCTGCACCACCTTCAGCCGTGCGGACTGCGGCACCCGACTCCAGCAGCGAGGCATCATTGACCAGCAAACCTTTGACGCCAAAGTGCGCGCAGCTGCGCATGATACCGCCAAGGTTGTGCGGGTTGCTGACATCTTCCAGCGCCAGTACGCAGTCTTTGCTCTGCGCCTGCTGCAGCCATTCCGCCACCGGCATGCCCATGCGCTTCTTAATAATGAAGCACACGCCGCCGTGGTGTTCAGTTCCGGACGCTTTCGCCAGCTCGGCGTCGTCCACCACGTGATAGGCTTTGCGGTTTGCTGCCAGCCAGCGCAGGGTTTCGCGGAAGCGCGGCGTGACGCTTTGCACGAACCAGGCACGGACGATGCTTTCGGGACGGCTCTGGAACAGCGCCTGGCAGGCGTTTTCGCCATACACGCGCGTCTCTTCCTGACGCTGACGGCGAATCAGTTCCGGGTCGATAACCGGCTTGCTGCTGGCCGCTTCGTCACCCGCATCCGCTTCAGCGGCGACTGGCGGACGTGACACGGTGCGCCACGGTGAATCACTGAAGCCGCGATCGTCCCGATCGCTGCGGCGACCGCGCGCGCTATCGTCACGCGGACCACGCGAACGCCCGGCATCATCGCCACGGGCGGTGCGCGGACGACCGCTCTCTTCATTATTACGGGTGCTGCGAGGACCAGAGCGACGATTCTCTTCCTGGCGCGCAGCAGGACGGCCGCCTTTGCCGGTACGGGGATTTGGCTTCTGACCGCCCTCCTCATCACGTACGTACATCACTTTTACCTTGCCGCTTTTGCCTTTAAATTCGTCGTTCATCTGTTCCTCCAGCATTGAGAGCGCGAAGATTACCTGATGTGTCGGCGCTTAGCTATCAACTATTGAACCTATTGCTTAATCCAGATTGAGCATAGCATTCAACCTTTTCATAATGTTCACCAATCCTAAGATTTACAGGTCCGGTTTGAGGTGACGATGAATACTGTATGTGCCTCCTGTCAGGCAACTAACCGCGTTCCCGAGGAACGTCTGGCCGACGGAGCCAAATGCGGTCGCTGCGGCGATGCGCTGTTTAGCGGTGAAGTGGTGAATGCCACGGCGGCCACGCTGGATAAATACCTGCAGGACGATCTGCCGGTCGTGGTCGACTTCTGGGCGCCATGGTGCGGCCCGTGCGTGAACTTCGCGCCGGTGTTTAAAGACGTCGCCGACGAGCGGCGCGGCAAAGTGCGCTTCGTGAAAGTGAACACTGAGGCGGAACCTGCACTCAGCACGCGTTTTCGCATCCGCAGCATCCCAACCATTATGCTGTTCAAAAACGGTGAGATGGTGGACATGCTGAACGGTGCGATGCCGAAAGCGCCGTTCAACGAATGGCTCGACGAATCACTCTAATCCCCCAAGGCCAGCCACGCGCTGGCCTTGTTTTTGCCCTTCTATTACACTGGCGTTTTTCCCTGTCCGCGATG
The DNA here is from genome assembly GCF_008632015.1 of Pantoea sp. B_9. Taxonomy (NCBI): domain Bacteria; kingdom Pseudomonadati; phylum Pseudomonadota; class Gammaproteobacteria; order Enterobacterales; family Erwiniaceae; genus Pantoea; species Pantoea sp. B_9. The sequence continues at coordinate 699,770 of NZ_VWVL01000002.1, forward strand.
CTATGTCTGAAAATGCCGTCCTGCGCCTGCGTGCGCAGCGTTTAGCGCGTGCCACGCGCCCGTTTCTCGCCCGAGGCAACCGCGTGCTGCGCTGTCAGCGCTGCCTGCTGCCGCATAAAAACTGTCTGTGCGCGACCCTGCAGCCGCAACAGGCGCGCAGCCGGTTTTGCCTGGTGATGTTTGATACTGAACCAATGAAACCCAGTAATACCGGCCGGCTGATTGCCGACATTCTGCCGGAAACCCAGGCCTTTGGCTGGTCGCGCACCGAGCCCGACGCCGCGCTGCTGGCGGCAGTGCAGACGGCGGATTATCAGCCGATGGTGGTTTTTCCCGGTGCCTACGCCGATGCCGATCGCCAGGTGCTGACCACGCCACCCACCGGCGGCAAGCCCCCGCTGTTTATTATGCTCGACGGTACCTGGACCGAAGCGCGCAAAATGTTCCGCAAAAGTCCGTGGCTGGATAGCTTTCCGGTGATGTCACTGGATGTGGCGACACCGTCGCGCTACACGCTGCGCGAAGCTCATGCGCCGGGCCAGCACTGCACCGCCGAAGTGGCCGCCGCGCTGCTGGAACAGGCAGGTGATGTCCCGGCGGCGCAGGCGTTGCAGCAGCACTTTGAACGCTTTCGTCAGGCCTATCTGGCTGGCAAACCCCACCATCCGATACACGCACAAACAGACAATTTCTGAAGCTGGCTCGCAGCCTGACATCGACAAATCGGCAACCGGCGTAAAAGCGTTTACAATCATGCCAATCCCGAGAGCAGGAGCGAACGATGAGCCAACGTGGACTGGAAGCGCTGTTACGACCGAAATCAATTGCGGTGCTGGGTGCGTCGGTAAAACCGGGCCGCGCTGGCTATCTGATGATGCGCAACCTGCTGGCGGGCGGCTTTGGCGGTCCGGTGTTGCCGGTCACGCCCAAATACAAGGCGGTCAGCGGCGTGCTGGCCTGGCCGGATGTGGCCAGCCTGCCCTTCGCCCCCGACCTGGCGATTATCTGCACCCACGCCAGACGCAATCTGGAACTGTTACAGCAGCTGGGAGAAAAAGGCTGTAAAGCCTGCATTATTCTCTCCGCGCCGGCCAGCCAGCTGGAGGCGCTGAAAGCCTGTGCCAGCCAGTGGCAGATGCGCCTGCTGGGCCCCAACAGTCTGGGCCTGTTAGCCCCCTGGCAGGGACTGAATGCCAGCTTCTCACCGGTACCGATTGCAAAGGGCCGCATCGCCTTTATTTCGCAATCGGCGGCGGTGTCCAACACCATTCTCGACTGGGCGCAACAGCGCAACCTGGGCTTTTCGTGGTTTATCGCCTTAGGCGATAGCCTGGATATTGATGTCGACGATCTGCTGGATTTTCTTGCACGCGATGGCAAAACCAGCGCCATTTTGCTCTACCTGGAACATCTGAGCGACGCCCGGCGCTTCGTTTCTGCCTCGCGTAGCGCAGCGCGTAATAAACCGATTCTGGTGATCAAAAGCGGTCGCAGCCATCAGGCACAGGCGATGATCGGCACCGCCAGCGGGCTGGATGCCGCCTGGGATGCCGCCATTCAGCGCGCCGGTCTGCTGCGCGTGCAGGACACGCATGAGCTGTTTTCCGCCGTGGAGTCGCTCAGCCACATGCGCCCGCTGCGCGGTGAGCGCCTGATGATTATCAGCAACGGCGCAGCCCCGGCAGCGCTGGCGCTGGATGAACTCTATGCGCGTAACGGCAAGCTGGCGACGCTGGATGAGCCCACGCTGCAGGCGCTGGCGGCCCTGCTGCCGGAAGGCATCGGGCGCGGTAATCCGCTGGATTTGAAAGATCATGCGACGCCCGCGCTGTACGTGGCCTGCGTAACACAGTTGCTCGACAGCCATGAACTGGATGCGCTGATGATCATCCATTCACCCAGCGCCGTCTCTCCGGCCAGTGAAACCGCTGCGCAGATTATTGCGGCGGTGGCCGCGCATCCGCGGGGTAAGCAGGTGACGCTGCTGACCAACTGGTGCGGCGAACACTCTTCGCAGGAAGCCCGCCGCGCATTCACCCAGGCTGGCATTCCGACCTGGCGCACGCCAGAAGGTACGGTGACGGCATTCATGCACCAGGTTGAGTATCGGCGTAACCAGAAACAGCTACGCGAAACGCCAGCGCTGCCGCTGGGCCTGACGCAAAACAGCGCCGAGGCACATCAGCTGCTGCAACAGGCACTGGATAGCGGCATTACCACGCTGGATACGCACGAGGTGCAGCCCATACTGCAGGCTTACGGGCTGGCGACGCTGCCAACCTGGATCGCCAGCGACAGCCAGTCTGCCGCTAAGATTGCCGACCAGATTGGTTATCCGGTGGCGCTCAAGCTGCGCTCGCCGGATATTGCGCATAAGTCGGATGTACAGGGCGTGATGCTCTATCTGCGCAGCGCGGCAGAAGTTGAACAGGCAGCAGACGCCATCTTCGATCGCGTGCGTGAAACGCATCCGCAGGCGCGCATTGACGGTCTGCTGGTACAAAGTATGGCGAATCGCGCCGGTGCGCAGGAGTTGCGGGTGGTGGTTGAGCATGACCCGCTGTTTGGCCCAATCATCATGCTGGGCGAAGGCGGTGTGGAGTGGCAGCCGGACAAGCAGGCCGCCGTGGCGTTGCCGCCGCTGAATATGACGCTGGCGCGCTATCTGGTAATTCAGGCACTGAAGAGCGGCAGAGTGCGCAGCCGCAGTGCACTGCGACCGCTGGACATCACCGGCCTCAGTCAGCTGCTGGTGCAGGTATCAAACCTGGTGGTCGACTGTCCGGAGATTCAGCGGCTGGATATTCATCCGCTGCTGGCATCCGCCAAGACCTTTACCCTGCTGGACGTGACGCTGCAGCTGGCTCCGTTTCATGGCGACAGTGAGGCGCGGCTGGCAATTCGTCCCTATCCGCACCATCTGGAAGAGCAGGTGCAGCTTAAAGATGGCCAGCGCTGCCTGTTTCGCCCGATTCTGCCGGAGGATGAACCGCAGCTACGTGCCTTCATCGCCCAGGTCACCAAAGAAGACCTTTACTATCGCTACTTCAGTGAGATCAATGAGTTTACCCACGACGATTTGGCGAACATGACGCAGATCGATTACGACCGGGAGATGGCGATTGTCGCAGTACGCCAGCATAACGGTGCCGATGAGATCATCGGCGTGACGCGCGCCATCTCCGATGCTGACAATATTGATGCAGAATTTTCGGTATTGGTGCGTTCCGACCTCAAGGGTCTGGGCATGGGCAGGCGGCTGCTGGAAAAGATGATCCGCTATACACGCGATCACGGCCTGCAACAATTGAACGGTATCACCATGCCGCACAATACCGGCATGATTACCCTGGCGCGAAAACTCAATTTTCGTGTGAATATTCAACTGGATGATGGCATTGTCAGCCTGAATTTACCGCTGGCTGACACCGGCGGCCTGGCTGTAGAGAAAGGTAAAAATCCTCCTTAACCGGCCGGTTGATGTTATTATTTACCGTTAGGATCATGATTTGATGGCAAAAGGCCATACAATGAACAGAGAAGAAGTGCACTGTGATGTTGTCTAAATTCAAACGCAATAAACACCAACAACACCTCGCACAGCTGCCTAAACTGTCACAGTCCGTGTCGGATGTGACCACGCTTTACTCGCCCGCCGAGTTTCGTGAAACCCTGCTGACGAAAATCGCCACGGCAGAAAAACGCATCTGCATCGCCGCGCTGTATCTGGAAAATGATGACGGCGGACGCAGCATCATGCAGGCGCTGTATGCAGCGCGTCAGGCGCGCCCGGAACTGGATGTCAGTATTCTGGTGGACTGGCATCGTGCGCAGCGCGGCCGTATCGGTGCCGCGCGCGGCCTGACGAACGCCGACTGGTATTGCGAAATGGCGGCGCAGCATCCCGATATCGCGATTCCGGTGTATGGCATTCCGGTGAACACCCGTGAAGCGCTCGGTGTGCTGCATCTGAAAGGCTTTATCATTGACGATACGCTGCTGTACAGCGGTGCCAGCCTGAACGATGTCTATCTGCATCAGCATGACAAATACCGTTATGACCGTTATCAGCTGATCCGTAATCCGCAGCTGGCGGACACCATGTTTCAGTGGATTGGTGAGAATCTCAAACATTCTGAGGCCGTTAACCGTCTCGACCAGGCCGAACGTCCCTCCAGCCCGGAAATCAAGAATGAAACCCGCCAGTTTCGTCAGGAGCTGCGCAGCTTCAACTATCAGTTTACCGGTGATGCCGGCAACGAATCACTGGCCGTCACGCCGCTGGTCGGGCTGGGTAAACGTAGCCTGCTGAACAAAATCATCTTCCATTTAATGCCCTGCGCCGAGCGTAAGCTCACGCTGTGCACGCCGTACTTTAACTTGCCGGCCATTCTGGTGCGCAATCTGATCCAGCTGCTGCGTCAGGGCAAAGAGGTCGAGATCATCGTCGGCGATAAAACCGCCAACGATTTCTACATTCCGCCACACGAGCCGTTCAAGATTATCGGTGCGCTGCCCTATCTGTATGAAATCAACCTGCGTCGCTTCCTCAGCCGGTTGCAGTATTACGTCAATAACGGCCAGCTGACGGTACGTTTGTGGAAAGATGGCGACAACAGCTATCACCTGAAAGGCATCTGGGTTGATGACGAGTGGATGATGATCACTGGTAATAACCTCAATCCGCGCGCCTGGCGACTCGATCTGGAAAATGCGGTGCTGATTCACGATCCGCTCAACCAGCTGGCAGAGCAGCGCGATAAGGAACTGGCGCTGATCCGTCAGCACACCACGGTGGTGAAACATTTCCGCGAGCTGGAGAGCATCTCTGATTATCCGGCAAAGGTGCGTAAGCTGATTCGCCGTCTGCGTCGCATCCGTATCGATCGCCTTATTAGCCGTCTGCTGTAGCCGATGCGTGCGCTCATCCTCTGTGCGGTATTACTGTGTAGCGGATGTGCGCATGTGGCGCAGGACAGCTGGACCGGCCAGGATAAGGCACAACACTTTTTCTCCTCTGCCGCTCTGGCTGCCGCCGGCAGTGAGATCTCTCAGCATCAACATCAGAGCCGCGGGCAAAATCTGCGCTTCGGCCTGCTCTTTTCGCTAAGCTTCGGCGTAGCCAAAGAAGCCTGGGACAGCCGCCCTGCCGGGAGCGGCTGGAGCTGGAAGGATCTTAGCTGGGATGTCGCCGGCGCGGCCAGCGGCATTGCCCTGTGGAACCTGAGTCAGTAATCACAGCGCAATCCCCTTGCCTTTGCGGTGCAGCATCAGCGATACCAGAAATGCCAGCGCGCCCATTGCCGAGACATACCAGAAGAAGGTGGTTTCGATGCCGTGCTTCTTCAGCAACAGCGCCACGTACTCGGCCGAACCACCAAAGATAGCGTTAGCTACCGCATAGGAAAGTCCCACGCCCAGTGCCCGCACTTCCGGCGGGAACATTTCCGCTTTAAGGATGCCGCTGATCGCGGTGTAGAAACTGGTAATAATCAGCGCCAGCATCACCAGCACGAACGCCAGCCCGCTACTTTGCACATTCTGCAGTAACATCAAAATCGGCACGGTACAGATAGCCGCGCCAGCGCCGAAGATCATCATTGATGCCCGCCGGCCAATCTTATCTGACAGCGCACCCACAATCGGCTGAATCAGCATGAATACCAGCAGCGCGCCGGTCATCAACGCACTGGCGCTGCGCGCATCCATACCCGCCGTGTTCACCAGATATTTCTGCATGTAGGTTGTGAAGGTATAGAAGCTCAGCGATCCGCCGGCGGTAAAGCCAAGCACCATCAGGAAGGCGCGCGAATGGTTACGCAGCAGGCCAAGGATGCTGCCGGCATCGCGATGTTCCCGGTGCTTTTTCTCGGAGGTTTCATTCAGTGAGCGACGCAACCACAGAGCGACCACGGCCAGAACCGCGCCAAGAAAGAACGGGATACGCCAGCCCCAGCTGCGCAGCGCTTCATCACTGAGGATTTGTTGCAGTACCACGACCGTCAGCACGGCTAACAGCTGACCGCCAATCAGGGTGACGTACTGGAACGACGCGTAGAAGCCTTTGCGCCCTTCCAGTGCCACCTCACTCATGTAGGTAGCGCTGGTACCATATTCCCCGCCCACCGATAAGCCCTGAAACATGCGCGCCAGCAGCAAAATCACCGGTGCCGCAATGCCGATTTCGCCATAGCCGGGTAAACAGGCGATGACCAGCGAACCAAAACACATCATGCATACCGAGATCAGCATCGAACTTTTTCGGCCGTGACGGTCCGCGATGTAGCCGAATAGCCAGCCACCGATGGGACGCATTAAGAAGCCCGCCGCAAACACGCCGGCCGTTTGCAGCAGCTGGGTAGTGGTGTCGCCGGCCGGGAAAAATACATGAGCAAAATAGAGCGAGAAGAACGAGTAGACGTAGAAATCAAACCATTCGACCAGATTGCCGGACGACGCGCCGACAATGGCCCAGATGCGTTGTTTACTGACGGCTGCCGCTTCCGGCTGGGCCGATTTTTGTTGTAAGTCTGTCATCTTTTACCTCATTTCCTTGCGAAGAACATCGCTAAAGCAATGAGTAAAGCATCTGAGGACGGCGCGGGGGGATTGGTGCCCGTTCAGGATGACAAAATGTGACAGAGCTGGAGTTTTAAGGAGAGATTTTGCAGAGGATTAAGTGGATTTGGCGATCGCCAGACGTAAAAAAGCCCCGGACTCTCGTCCGGGGCTTTTTTACTGGTTTGATGCCTGGCAGTTCCCTACTCTCGCATGGGGAGGCCCCACACTACCATCGGCGCTACGGCGTTTCACTTCTGAGTTCGGCATGGGGTCAGGTGGGACCACCGCGCTGTTGCCGCCAGGCAAATT
>NZ_VWVL01000020.1:0-5839 GCF_008632015.1 Pantoea sp. B_9
GCCATCCCCCGGAGAAAGACGCGCAGCGCCGGCGCCTGAAAGTGCATCTGTCACAGAAAACGGACCAGTGCTGGCTCGCCTCATGGGCCTTCTCCGGGCACCAACACGCGCCAGACTGCCGCTTTTAGGGGGCTGACGCTCAGTGGAACGAAAACTCACGTTAAGCGACATTTTCCTCTTCTGACGCCTCTTTTAATGGTATCAGATGTCCTTTGGTCACCAGTTCTGCCAGGGTGAAGGAATAATGGCCGAGCATATTGATGTGTCCGTAGCAAAGCGGGGAGAGGCGTGCGATATCTTCATCATTCAGTGTTTCACCCTGCTCCCGGAGATGATCCAGGGCTGCCTGCATATAAATAGTGTTCCATAACACGACGGCGTTAGTGACCAGCCCCAGTGCACCCAATTGATCTTCCTGACCGTCGGTATATCGTTTTCTTATCTCACCTTTTTGACCATGACAGATGGCTCTGGCAACTGCATGGCGGCTTTCTCCCCGATTAAGCTGGGTCAGAATGCGCCGGCGGTAATCTTCATCATCAATATAATTAAGCAGGTACATCGTTTTGTTGATGCGCCCCACTTCAATGATTGCCTGAGTCAGTCCGGAGGGACGTTCACTTTTCAGCAATGAACGGACCAGCACTGAAGCCTGTACTTTGCCCAGCTTCAGAGAGCCTGCGGTTCGGATCATTTCGTCCCATTGAAGGACTATTTTTCGGGGATCTGATTGGCCTCTGGCAATATCATTCAGCACGCCATAGTCGGCATCATGGTCCATTCGCCAGAAAACCGAAGCACCGGCGTCAGCCAGGCGCGGAGAAAACTGGTATCCCAGCAGCCAGAAAAGGCCAAAAAAAAGATCGCTGGCACCTGCTGTATCGGTCATAATTTCGGTTGGATTCAGCCCGGTCTCCTGTTCCAGAAGACCTTCCAGCACAAAGATAGAGTCCCTCAGCGTCCCCGGTATAACGACGCCATGAAAGCCGGAATACTGCTCGGACACAAAGCTGTACCAGGTGATCCCTCTGTTATTACCAAAGTATTTGCGGTTCGGTCCGGCATTGATTGTTCTGACTGGTGTAACAAAGCGCATTCCATCTGCAGATGCCACTTCTCCTCCACCCCATATCGGTGCCAGCGGTAGCGTTGCCTGAAAACCAACCAGTCTGGCATTAGCGCTGGTGATAGTTTCAGCCCGCAGATAGTTCGCTTTTGTCCAGTTCAGCCGATGTCGGGTCAGTGCAGGAACATTTGATCTGATCAGTGGTTCCAGACCGATATTGCAGGCTTCAGCCATCAGCACGGCGCTTATGCTGACGGGCAGATCATCAACTCTGGCGCTGGCTTCACTGGCGTGGAAAAACTCATCAGCAAATCCGGTATGGGCGTTAATTTCGAGTAGCAACTCCGTTAAATCCACCGGAGGGAGCAGAGCACTGACCATTTTGCTCAGTCGTTTTAGACTGTCCGACTCATCAAGACTGGCGAGGGGAGAAATTGTCAACCGGGGCTTCTGACCAGAAACATCGAGTTCTACAGCCTCATTTTCGCCAAGACGTGCAGCAACCTGTCTGTAACGACTATCAAGCTGATGACCCAGAGATTTTATTGCTTCCTGCGGGTCTGTCGGGTGGCCCAAAGAACGATAAACCTTAATCCGGTTTGCCTGCCAGTCAGCACCCTGTAGTAATCTTGCTCGTGGATCTCCCCACCGGTTACTGCCAGTAACGTAGACATCCCTCCGTCTCAGACTATCCTGCAGTTTACTGAGGAAGCAGAGCGTGTATCCCCTGCGGGTGATATGTTTTTCCTTGTTAATCACCAGCCGTTTCCATGACCGGCTGATGATTTCCGCTGGTGCGTCATCAAAAAACTGCCGCCGTGAGCTGAACTCCCTGCTGAGGTAGTCACAGGCATTCAGAGTGGTAACCCCGGCAGGTGCGGATGAAAATTTAACGGTATTCAGCAGATGAGGCAGAAAACGACGAACGCGCCCGTACTGCTCCACCATTTCGTCATGAAAATTATCATCTGAGGGCCGGGCAATTTCACGGACAAGTGTGATGATTTCAGCCAGCTTTTCCCTGGGGATATAGCTGAACACCTCAGCACGAATCGATTCGTCCGGTGTATCTTCTTTCATCAGGTACGAACATGCGCTGGCGAGCGCCAATGCAGATGTATCCAGATCCTTCAGCGAGCGGAGCCGTTTTTTCTGCCCAATCTTTCTGGCGTCACGGATGATAACGGCCAGCATAGCGTCCAGAACGTCCAGTGCATCATCCAGCGCCAGCGTTTCCCATGCAAGGACAAAGGCAACCAGAACCGCCATCCTTTTCTGCGGTGACATCCTAGCAATATTGAACACCGAAGTCATACCAGCATAACGTGCGAGATTTTTCAGGCGCACAGCCGGGAGTGTACGCAGGTTGTCAGCATGCAGGCCAAAATCGTTCAGAGTTTTCCAGCGTTCAATTGCTTCATTAAACGCCGGACCACTAATGGTCACAGGGCCTTTTTTCAGTGATTCCAGTAAAGACAGGCAGCTGCAATCAGTTGGCCCCAACAGCATCTCCAACTGCGAACGCTGTTCAGCTGACGGTATCAGTGCCAGCCTGTTCCACAGGCACAACGTCGCCTTTTCCCTTACTTCTGAAATCAACCGGGTCAGCGTGGTGGCTCCGGGGAGAATAATACGATGTTGCATAAGCCACCCTGTCGCCAGAGCGAAAAGCAGGCCAGGACGTTCGTTGCTTATCCAGCTCCGGGTATATAAAAGACGGGTAAGGCGAAATGTCCAAGGCCAGGCAAATTCATGATACTGATAGTGCTGACGTATCAATGCTGCATGCTCACGGCGGGTATTTTCCCTCTGACCGTATTCTGCAAAAACGGTGATATCACGAATCCCGAGCTGTCTGGCAGTAAAATGCCGGACGCCGGAAGGAATATGATTCATGTCAGTAAGAAAAGTGCCCAAAAAACGCACGCACCCGATTTGCAGAGCAATACCAAGCCGATTGTGATCACCCCGGCTTTTCCCGATTAATTCTTTATCCGCTTCATCAAGATGAAAATAACGCCCCAGCTGAAGTTCATCTGGTTCGCCGGTGAATCTGCCATAACTTTCGGCCTGCTCAGTGGTCAAAAAATCAACGGGCATATCGGCCTCCCTGCCTGACGGCTTTTTTTTAACAAAACCGCAACCGTCCAAAATATTATGAATTGTAGGACACTGAAAAAAGACATCTTTTGCGTGTCCGTTAAATCGTTATTTTGTTATAACAGACACCACCTGTCTGATATTTGATTTAGGATACATTTTTACGCGACTTTTTGGTTACGCACGGGTATCAACCAGCCAGCAGTCTCTTGATATTCAGATCAGGGCGCTCAGAGATGCAGTGGTAAAAGCGAACCGCATCTTTACCGACAAGGCATCCGGCAGTTCAGCCAATCGTGAAGGGCTGGATCTGCTGCGCATGAAGGTGGAGGAAGGCGACGTCATTCTGGTGAAAAAACTTGACCGTCTTGGCCGGGATACCGCCGAGCTGATCCAGCTGATAAAAGAATTTGACGCACAGGGCGTGGCGGTCCGTTTTATCGATGACGGGATCTGTACCGATGGCGAAATGGGTCAGATGGTTGTCACCATTCTGTCTGCAGTCGCGCAGGCAGAGCGGCGGAGAATACTGGAACGCACTAATGAAGGGAGACAGGAAGCTATGGCGAAAGGGATCCGGTTTGGGCGTAAGAGAAAAGTTGATCGTGGGCGTGTAATGGCTCTGCACAGGCAGGGCACAGGTGCGTCAGAGATAAGCCGACAGCTTAAAATTGCCCGTTCAACCGTTTATAAAATACTCACCGAAATAAACATGCCCCGGAGCCATGATGAATAATAAACCCCGTTTTGTCGGACTGGAATGGCTGAGATTTTCCCTTGGTTTTTTTGTTATGGTTTACCATACCGCACACCGTTATCCGCAGCTTGATCATATTCCATGGTTAAGAAACGTCACCAGCATGGGTTTTTTTGCTACCAGCACTTTTTTCGTATTGTCCGGATTTTTGCTTGCTCACGTCTACTTTAATCAGAATCAGATGCGTGAACCCGCAAGTAGTTTCTGGATTAAACGTTTCTGTAATCTTTATCCTGTACATATTGTCGCGCTCATTTCTTCAGTTCTGGTTCTGATACTTATGCACTGGCTGTCAGTTCCGCCGGATGGCCCCGGAGCCTCGCCACGCTTTGTCGTTTATGACACGCATGAACTGATAGCTGATCGTTCGCTTCTGGAGCATTATATGGATAACAGTGAGCTGATGATTAACTCTGTTTTACAGCTATTTATGTTGCAGGCCTGGAACCCGCTGTACCTCACCTTTAATGCGCCACTCTGGTCTCTGTCAACACTGTTTTTTTTCTACCTTGTGTTTCCTTTTATCACCTCCCGGTTACTGAACATAAAAAGGGTTAAGTCAGCTATTGCATTAACCTGCTTTATCAGCCTGATACCACCGCTTTACGTCATTTTTAATGCCCTGTGGGGGATACCCTGGACAGGCCTACTGCAGCGATTTCCACCGTTTCGCCTGCCTGAGTTTATATGCGGTATCCTGTGTTACAGCCTGTTTCGTCAGCATCAGCAGAGGGGGTACCGGCCCGGAGTCGCTCGCTGCAGCATGCTGTCGCTGTTTATTCTTGCCTGTTTTATCCTAGCAGCGTGGATTTATACCCAGCGCCCGGAGCGCTTCTGGTATCCGCTTTTGCATAATGGTCTTTTACTGCCGTCACAGCTGGCGCTGCTGTACCTGTGTGCATTGCTTCCCACTTCCCGCTCAGACCTGCTGCGGCGTTATCTGCCTCGTCTGGGGGCATCATCCCTGTCGATTTTTGCCCTGCACGTCCCCTTGTTTTACCTGTGGAGCACGTTCGAGCCTCTGCTGCGGAGCATGTTCTCAGACTGGCGTGGAGGATGGCATGAGTGGGTTGACAGGGCGGGCGGCATACAGCTAAGCCTGAGCGGCTATGCTTTATTTCTTGTCCTGACGGTCTGGATTTGCCTTCATTTTCAGGAACAGGTTGTGGTCGGCATAAGAAAGAGATTGCTTAACAGGTTGCTCTGACGACACAGATACGAACCCGGTCAGAATCTGATTGGGTTCGTATCACGGAGCCAGTAATCAATGGGTAAGGAATAATCGTCCGGACTGACTGAAGCGAGAACAATCTGATACTCATAATTCCTGGTAGCGGCTTCTCCCCTGTCTGGCAGGCAGTCAATAGCCAGAATCACGTCGTAGTTTTTTGTTTCATCAACAGCGGTAGAATAGCTGATGTTAACCCCCTGGTATTGGACGGCTTCTCCTGCAACTAATTTTTTACTCTCGCTACCCGGTATCAATCCATCCATAAACTTTATAATTTCAAGAGGATACCTGGTAAATAACGTAACTTCAGCTAAATTATTTTTACCGGAAAACCGGGTCGCCAGCCGGAGCGATTCTGCGATGTCTTTTTTAGTAAGCTGCTCAGGCACTATTCTGAAGTAGTTATTCATATCCACTCGCATAGAGTTTACGTGTTTGCTGATTAACTTTAGGATAATAATTTGAATTCATCCCGAAAATTACCTGGGGATTATTTCAGAAGGAGGAGGCAGGAGGCAGTTCTTAGCGTGAGTTTTCGTTCCACTGAGCGTCAAACCCCTTTTACTCCGTCTGGCCGGATGAGCGACAGGCCGCCATTTATGCGCCCGACGTGGTCAGAGCGGCGGCGGATGGCCGGCTTGTGGTCCGCCTGCCCACCGGCCTGCAGAAGAAAGACGTTCCTGAT
>NZ_VWVL01000021.1:0-1609 GCF_008632015.1 Pantoea sp. B_9
GTTGCAGCAAATCAAACTTTAAATTGAAGAGTTTGATCATGGCTCAGATTGAACGCTGGCGGCAGGCCTAACACATGCAAGTCGAACGGCAGCACAGAAGAGCTTGCTCTTTGGGTGGCGAGTGGCGGACGGGTGAGTAATGTCTGGGAAACTGCCCGATGGAGGGGGATAACTACTGGAAACGGTAGCTAATACCGCATAACGTCGCAAGACCAAAGTGGGGGACCTTCGGGCCTCACACCATCGGATGTGCCCAGATGGGATTAGCTAGTAGGTGGGGTAATGGCTCACCTAGGCGACGATCCCTAGCTGGTCTGAGAGGATGACCAGCCACACTGGAACTGAGACACGGTCCAGACTCCTACGGGAGGCAGCAGTGGGGAATATTGCACAATGGGCGCAAGCCTGATGCAGCCATGCCGCGTGTATGAAGAAGGCCTTCGGGTTGTAAAGTACTTTCAGCGGGGAGGAAGGCGGTGAGGTTAATAACCTCGCCGATTGACGTTACCCGCAGAAGAAGCACCGGCTAACTCCGTGCCAGCAGCCGCGGTAATACGGAGGGTGCAAGCGTTAATCGGAATTACTGGGCGTAAAGCGCACGCAGGCGGTCTGTTAAGTCAGATGTGAAATCCCCGGGCTTAACCTGGGAACTGCATTTGAAACTGGCAGGCTTGAGTCTCGTAGAGGGGGGTAGAATTCCAGGTGTAGCGGTGAAATGCGTAGAGATCTGGAGGAATACCGGTGGCGAAGGCGGCCCCCTGGACGAAGACTGACGCTCAGGTGCGAAAGCGTGGGGAGCAAACAGGATTAGATACCCTGGTAGTCCACGCCGTAAACGATGTCGACTTGGAGGTTGTGCCCTTGAGGCGTGGCTTCCGGAGCTAACGCGTTAAGTCGACCGCCTGGGGAGTACGGCCGCAAGGTTAAAACTCAAATGAATTGACGGGGGCCCGCACAAGCGGTGGAGCATGTGGTTTAATTCGATGCAACGCGAAGAACCTTACCTGGCCTTGACATCCAGAGAACTTAGCAGAGATGCTTTGGTGCCTTCGGGAACTCTGAGACAGGTGCTGCATGGCTGTCGTCAGCTCGTGTTGTGAAATGTTGGGTTAAGTCCCGCAACGAGCGCAACCCTTATCCTTTGTTGCCAGCGGTTCGGCCGGGAACTCAAAGGAGACTGCCGGTGATAAACCGGAGGAAGGTGGGGATGACGTCAAGTCATCATGGCCCTTACGGCCAGGGCTACACACGTGCTACAATGGCGCATACAAAGAGAAGCGACCTCGCGAGAGCAAGCGGACCTCATAAAGTGCGTCGTAGTCCGGATTGGAGTCTGCAACTCGACTCCATGAAGTCGGAATCGCTAGTAATCGTAGATCAGAATGCTACGGTGAATACGTTCCCGGGCCTTGTACACACCGCCCGTCACACCATGGGAGTGGGTTGCAAAAGAAGTAGGTAGCTTAACCTTCGGGAGGGCGCTTACCACTTTGTGATTCATGACTGGGGTGAAGTCGTAACAAGGTAACCGTAGGGGAACCTGCGGTTGGATCACCTCCTTACCTGAAGATACCTTCCCGCGAAGTGCTCACACAGATTGTCTGATAGA
>NZ_VWVL01000021.1:2241-5492 GCF_008632015.1 Pantoea sp. B_9
GCAGCGTTGCAAAACGCCTGTGGGTTGTGAGGTTAAGCGACTAAGCGTACACGGTGGATGCCCTGGCAGTCAGAGGCGATGAAGGACGTGCTAATCTGCGAAAAGCGACGGTAAGGTGATATGAACCGCTACAGCCGTCGATGTCCGAATGGGGAAACCCAGTGCACTTGTGCATTATCGTTAACTGAATACATAGGTTAACGAGGCGAACCGGGGGAACTGAAACATCTAAGTACCCCGAGGAAAAGAAATCAACCGAGATTCCCCCAGTAGCGGCGAGCGAACGGGGAGCAGCCCAGGACCTGAATCAGCTTGTGCATCAGTGGAAGCGTCTGGAAAGTCGCGCGATACCGGGTGACAGCCCCGTACACGAAGATGCATGAGCTGTGAGTCCGACGAGTAGGGCGGGACACGTGGTATCCTGTCTGAACATGGGGGGACCATCCTCCAAGGCTAAATACTCCTGACTGACCGATAGTGAACCAGTACCGTGAGGGAAAGGCGAAAAGAACCCCGGCGAGGGGAGTGAAACAGAACCTGAAACCGTGTACGTACAAGCAGTGGGAGCCTACTTGTTAGGTGACTGCGTACCTTTTGTATAATGGGTCAGCGACTTATATTCTGTAGCAAGGTTAACCGCATAGGGGAGCCGAAGGGAAACCGAGTCTTAATTGGGCGTTAAGTTGCAGGGTATAGACCCGAAACCCGGTGATCTAGCCATGGGCAGGTTGAAGGTTGGGTAACACTAACTGGAGGACCGAACCGACTAATGTTGAAAAATTAGCGGATGACTTGTGGCTGGGGGTGAAAGGCCAATCAAACCGGGAGATAGCTGGTTCTCCCCGAAAGCTATTTAGGTAGCGCCTCGTGAACTCATCTCCGGGGGTAGAGCACTGTTTCGGCTAGGGGGCCATCCCGGCTTACCAACCCGATGCAAACTGCGAATACCGGAGAATGTTATCACGGGAGACACACGGCGGGTGCTAACGTCCGTCGTGAAGAGGGAAACAACCCAGACCGCCAGCTAAGGTCCCAAAGTCATGGTTAAGTGGGAAACGATGTGGGAAGGCACAGACAGCCAGGATGTTGGCTTAGAAGCAGCCATCATTTAAAGAAAGCGTAATAGCTCACTGGTCGAGTCGGCCTGCGCGGAAGATGTAACGGGGCTAAACCATGCACCGAAGCTGCGGCAGCGACACTATGTGTTGTTGGGTAGGGGAGCGTTCTGTAAGCCGCTGAAGGTGTGCTGTGAGGCATGCTGGAGGTATCAGAAGTGCGAATGCTGACATAAGTAACGATAAAGCGGGTGAAAAGCCCGCTCGCCGGAAGACCAAGGGTTCCTGTCCAACGTTAATCGGGGCAGGGTGAGTCGACCCCTAAGGCGAGGCTGAAAAGCGTAGTCGATGGGAAACAGGTTAATATTCCTGTACTTGGTGTTACTGCGAAGGGGGGACGGAGAAGGCTAGGTTATCCGGGCGACGGTTGTCCCGGTTTAAGCGTGCAGGTGTGAAGACCAGGCAAATCCGGTCTTCTTTAACACTGAGGCGTGATGACGAGCCGCTACGGCGGTGAAGTAACTGATGCCCTGCTTCCAGGAAAAGCCTCTAAGCTCCAGGTAACACGAAATCGTACCCCAAACCGACACAGGTGGTCAGGTAGAGAATACCAAGGCGCTTGAGAGAACTCGGGTGAAGGAACTAGGCAAAATGGTGCCGTAACTTCGGGAGAAGGCACGCTGGCGCGTAGGTGAAGGGACTTGCTCCCGGAGCCGAGGCCAGTCGAAGATACCAGCTGGCTGCAACTGTTTATTAAAAACACAGCACTGTGCAAACACGAAAGTGGACGTATACGGTGTGACGCCTGCCCGGTGCCGGAAGGTTAATTGATGGGGTTATCCGCAAGGAGAAGCTCTTGATCGAAGCCCCGGTAAACGGCGGCCGTAACTATAACGGTCCTAAGGTAGCGAAATTCCTTGTCGGGTAAGTTCCGACCTGCACGAATGGCGTAATGATGGCCAGGCTGTCTCCACCCGAGACTCAGTGAAATTGAAATCGCTGTGAAGATGCAGTGTACCCGCGGCAAGACGGAAAGACCCCGTGAACCTTTACTATAGCTTGACACTGAACATTGAGCCTTGATGTGTAGGATAGGTGGGAGGCTTTGAAGCGCGGACGCCAGTCTGCGTGGAGCCAACCTTGAAATACCACCCTTTAATGTTTGATGTTCTAACGTAGGCCCGTAATCCGGGCTGCGGACAGTGTCTGGTGGGTAGTTTGACTGGGGCGGTCTCCTCCCAAAGCGTAACGGAGGAGCACGAAGGTTGGCTAATCCTGGTCGGACATCAGGAGGTTAGTGCAATGGCATAAGCCAGCTTGACTGCGAGAGTGACGGCTCGAGCAGGTGCGAAAGCAGGTCATAGTGATCCGGTGGTTCTGAATGGAAGGGCCATCGCTCAACGGATAAAAGGTACTCCGGGGATAACAGGCTGATACCGCCCAAGAGTTCATATCGACGGCGGTGTTTGGCACCTCGATGTCGGCTCATCACATCCTGGGGCTGAAGTAGGTCCCAAGGGTACGGCTGTTCGCCGTTTAAAGTGGTACGCGAGCTGGGTTTAGAACGTCGTGAGACAGTTCGGTCCCTATCTGCCGTGGGCGCTGGAGAATTGAGGGGGGTTGCTCCTAGTACGAGAGGACCGGAGTGAACGCACCGCTGGTGTTCGGGTTGTCATGCCAATGGCACTGCCCGGTAGCTAAGTGCGGAAGAGATAAGTGCTGAAAGCATCTAAGCACGAAACTTGCCCCGAGATGAGTTCTCCCTGACCCTTTAAGGGTCCTGAAGGGACGTTGAAGACGACGACGTTGATAGGCCGGGTGTGTAAGCGCAGCGATGCGTTGAGCTAACCGGTACTAATGACCCGTGAGGCTTAACCTTACAACGCCAGAGGCGTTTTGGTCTGAGAGACAGAAGAATTTTCAGCATTGTTCACCGGATTACGTCCAGTGGATTTTGTGCTGTGACAGGGCGGCACGCGAGACGACGTGAAGGAGCATACAGAAGTATGTGACTGAGCGGCGCGAGCGGGGCAACGCAGTCAGAGCGCGAAAGACGCGGATGAAAACAGAATTTGCCTGGCGGCAACAGCGCGGTGGTCCCACCTGACCCCATGCCGAACTCAGAAGTGAAACGCCGTAGCGCCGATGGTAGTGTGGGGCCTCCCCATGCGAGAGTAGGGAACTGCCAGGCATCAA
>NZ_VWVL01000022.1:0-4377 GCF_008632015.1 Pantoea sp. B_9
TGCCCTCCGCTTCAGCTACAAGGCGCTCGTTACGCTGGAAATACAGCTTATCCATGTTGACGCCGCACAGCTGCCAGAAACGATCGGTGAGCACGATATGACGCGGCATCCAGAATTTCTCAACCGGGTCCCACTCAAGCGAAGGCATCTCCAGCAGCCCGTATCGCGCCAGCTCCGGAAAAAGGCGCGACAGCCGGCACGGCTCGACCCGGGTGCCGGGTATGACGTCGCCGTTCTCGTCTTTCGGGCTGAGCTCTTCTGCGAGACTGCCAACGTTAACGGTGACTACCCAGGTGGCTATATCAGCGCGCTGTATCAGCAATGGAATGATTGCGTCAATCAGCGCGCGGCGCTCCGGCCGGAAGTCGCGCTCGCGGCCGGCCGCGTGGCGCAGCCTGACGAAATACGGATTGCGGGAGATCCGCTGGCGCAGACGCAGCTGGCCGGTGGCCCGGTCCTTCACGACGAGCCGGCGCATGGCGTGGCCAAACTCACCCGGCAGCGGGCGATAGTTCTGCGGCGCGAACCAGACGGGCTCAGGACATTTGCAGGTGACGGCGTGATCGCCGCGATGGCGCCTGTCAGGTCTGGAGGTCGGGTCGTTTAACCCGATTAAAATCTGGTCATTCACCCTGTCCTGAACTTATGGCGGACAGGGGTTGTCTTATGAACTGCATGCGTTATAATCCTTTGCAGGCGCAGCGCCTGCTTTTGGACCCCCTGATTCTGAATCTTCCGCCAAGTTGATTAAGCAGAGTCAGGGGGTTTTTGCATTCAGAGCCCGGTAAATGCCGCGCTCCGTACCCTGGACGTTTTAACGGATACGTCCCATCCGGTTCAATTCTGCCCGCGCCGCGCATGTCCGGCCACAGGTTTTCGCACATCCCCGTCATCAACCACCACAGTATTCGACAGGGATCTAAAAAGGATCGCCGCCCGGCGAATTCTGAAAAGAATACCCATCTCAACCGGTTAAATCCAGCACAGATTGCACATAGCACGAATCGTATGGATAAAAAAAGTTCACCGATAAATTTTACCGTGACCGTCATCACAACTGCGGTTGTGGCTTAACGCAGTTCTGCGCCTGGCGGGACGCTGAAACGACTGAGAGCACGGGGGACGGGTAATTTTTCATTATTCAGCGGAACGATCGCGGACGATCGCCATTCAGGCGACGGGCAGGGCGTTCAGGCTGAGGCGTACCGCAGCGGCGCGAGGAACGAACAGCCTGAACGACGTGGCCGTCAGGGGGTAAAGGTTCTGGCGGGATGGCCGATACCCCCCTCAAGCGCCGGCAGTGAAACCATTCTGATAATGCCGGCGCTGCTGGTTGCCCGGTTCTGCACCGGGCTTTTTTAGTTTCCGCCTGCGCGGACGATGGCCTGCTGCAGGACGTCTTCACTGACGACGCCCGGGATGACGGTGGTGTTGTCTGCCGTGGCATTCTCAGCCGGCATGACGATAATGCCCGGCGTGCCCGTCAGTCCCAGCATCTCCGCCAGCGCGTCGTTGTTTTCGATGAGCCTGTCGGAAACGGCGCTGTCATCACCGGAAGCGGCACCTGCGCCGGCGGTCGTGGCCACCTTTTCAATATCCTCTGCCGTGAGTTTCCCTTCGTTGTGACCGGTCCGGTAAATCCCGTTGTGGAAGGCCATGTAGGCCTCCGCGCCCTGCCTGCGGTAAATACCCAGCCCGCGGTGCGAGGCCAGCGTCGATTCCGGATAGCGTGCAGCAAAGATGGTCCAGTCGCGGAAGGCAAAGCGTACGCCGGCGTTGGCGGCCATCACTTTTTCCATCACCGGCGCCATCATGCTGCAGGCGATGCATTCGTAGTCAAAGAACTCCGTAACGATGACCTTCGAATCCGCCGGCCCCTTAACCGGTACGCCGTCGAGTTGCATCAGCAGCCGGTGAGCTTTAAGCGCAGACTGCACGTAAGCCTGCTGCTGCATGGCCTGCTGGCGCGCCTGCAGCTTTTTGCTCACCTCAATGAGCACGTCGGGATGCGCCACCAGGTAGTCAGCGGCAATTTCACCAATGCGGGCCTGCTGCGCGGGGGTAAAGTCTGCAGCCTCAGCCGCATTCGATGGTGCTGAGGGCAAAGCGGTGCTCATGGCCAGCGCAATGGCGGCCAGTTTCAGGATCTGTTTCATGAATTCTCTCGCATGCCTGCGCGGAGCAGGCGGAAGGTGAGGCGGCCGCACAGGGCGGGCCGCAGTAATTAACGTTCTTTTTGTATGTTCCGGGACGGTTCGTGAGAAAGTTCGGGCGGCAGGCGCTCGGGCCCCTCGTGATGAGCCGGCATGCTGATCCCCGCCGCAATCTCTTTGTCCGTCCGCGAACCTGCGGCAAGCTCTGTTGCCAGTTCTGATTCTCCTTTTCCTGAAGGCACCGGCTGCTCCCGGCTCTCCTCCGGCATCCTGACCTCCGGATAAGCCTGACGGCTGCCTTCCAGAACCCGGCCGGCCAGGTCCGTTTCGTCCACGGCAGGCTTCGCGACAGGGTCCACAGGCTGCTCAATGTCAGCCGCCTCCTGTGGAACTGCACGGCTGAGGTCTGCGGCGAGCTTTTCCTCTGCCGCCACGTCTGCCCGCCCGTCTCTGACGCTGATCTGCACCTCCGGCGCGTCCGGCACATCAGGCTGATGCACGTCCTGCCTGACGAGGTCTCTGATGGTCTCGTCGCCAATGCCGGTGGGTGCCGCCGGCGTGACCGGTTCATCCGGAACAGGCGGCGGGCTCTGCAGGCTTCTGACCGCCTCTTCCACCGCCGCCCCGGCGAGCGGCTCCAGGCCGCCGGAAACCTTCAGCAGCTGCGGAGACGGAGCGGCGTCCCCGGTCTTCAGCAGAATGCCGGATGTCGGGTATTTTCGCGCCGCGCTGAGCGCCTCTTCCAGCGTGGCCACCACAAGTGTTTCTCCGTTCCGGCTTTTCTGTACAAGTGCGGCCTGCGCGCCGTCGGTGACGATACGCCGCTCGGCCCCCCGATCGACGTCACCGCTTCCGGGCCGCAGCGGAACCATTGTCAGGCCCGCCGGTTTACCGTTACCATCAAACACCGGCAGGGCCAGGTGGGGTTCAGGGAACTTTCGCGTCGGCGGGATGATACGTGCCGTCACGGGACTGCCGCTGAGGCCGTTTGACCGCAGGTACGCACGGCCAATTGCGGTTTTCGACGCGGCCTGCCCCATCGCCCAGATCCGCCGGGCCTGATCCCGCTCAGGCTCTGGCATAAGCGCGTCATGCGCCGTCGCCGGTCCGTTTTTTCGGACGCCGAGCGTCTCCATCCAGCCGGCTCTGTCATCTGTAACAATCTGAACATGGTCCTTCGCGCGTGAGACGTTGATATAAAACGCCCGCGCGCCGCTCATCCGCTTACGGGCACCTTCCACGCCTTCCAGCGCCAGCGAGTACCGGGCACTGGCACCCTGTGCACCATAGCCGGTGACCGCCCAGCTGTAATCCACGTGCCGGTCTGCCAGCGTTGTCGCCGGGTCGATGACCTTCACCCCGCTGCCGTTACGCAGAACAATCTCACCGTTTTCGCGCAGTTCATCGACGCGGTATTGCTCGTGCGCAGCGTGACCGGCCTGCTTCTGGGTTTTACTCAGGCGGACGCTGTCACCGGTGCGCAGCTCAATTTCACGGTGTTCAAAAACCTCGATTTCCATTGCGTTAAGCTCCTGCGGCGACCAGTAGTGCGTGCGCCCCGCTTCATCCCGCAGGGTGACGTTGCCATTTTCGTGGTCCACGCCGGTAACATGCAGATACCGCTGGTTCGCCATGACCACCTGACCGGTTTCCCAGTCCTTTATGCGGTTAAAATCGTGCCGCCCGCCATTAATCCGGTCCAGGACAGAGACGGTCCGGGCTTCCCCGCCCAGCTCTTTCGCCACCACCATCGCATTGTGGATGCCCTCGTTGATGGCTCTGCGGTCTTCATGCAACTGTACCATGATCATGGTCTGCTCCCGCGCCTCATCGGTGCGGCTCATAAAGTCAGCCACAATGCTGGACACCGGGTCTGCTGACTGGACAATTGATCCGCCAGGTACCACCGAACCTGCCCGGCGGGGTACAACGTCTGGCGCGACGCTTTCAATATTTCTCAGCGCCGCTGCGGAATCATTACCGATGATGCTGTAAACCGCAGACTTCAGCGCCGTATCACGCTGGCGCACGATTTCCTTCATCACCGCGACGTCGATCGGGCTCCGCTCCTGCATCAGCTGGAACGGCGCGCCACTTTCAGGCGACTGCAGCTGCGCAATGTCCCCCACCGCCACGGCACGGCCGTTGCCGGCAGCGATTGCGCGGTACGCCGCCGCGGTGTCCTGGTTACCGATCATGGAAGACTCATCGATAAGAAACAGCA
>NZ_VWVL01000023.1:0-4375 GCF_008632015.1 Pantoea sp. B_9
TGCCCTCCGCTTCAGCTACAAGGCGCTCGTTACGCTGGAAATACAGCTTATCCATGTTGACGCCGCACAGCTGCCAGAAACGATCGGTGAGCACGATATGACGCGGCATCCAGAATTTCTCAACCGGATCCCACTCAAGCGAAGGCATCTCCAGCAGCCCGTATCGCGCCAGCTCCGGAAAAAGGCGCGACAGCCGGCACGGCTCGACCCGGGTGCCGGGTATGACGTCGCCGTTCTCATCTTTCGGGCTGAGCTCTTCTGCGAGACTGCCAACGTTAACGGTGACTACCCAGGTGGCTATATCAGCGCGCTGTATCAGCAATGGAATGATCGCGTCAATCAGCGCGCGGCGCTCCGGCCGGAAGTCGCGCTCGCGGCCGGCCGCGTGGCGCAGCCTGACGAAATACGGATTGCGTGAGATCCGCTGGCGCAGGCGCAGCTGGCCGGTGGCCTGGTCTTTCACGACGAGCCGGCGCATGGCGTGGCCGAACTCGCCCGGCAGCGGGCGATAGTTCTGCGGCGCGAACCAGACAGGCTCAGGACATTTGCAGGTGACGGCGTGATCGCCGCGATGGCGCCCGTCAGGTCTGGAGGTCGGGTCGTTTAACCCGATTAAAATCTGGTCATTCACCCTGTCCTGAACTTATGGCGGACAGGGGTTGTCTTATGAACTGCATGCGTTATAATCCTTCACAGGCCAGCGCCTGCTTTTGGACCCCCTGATTTCTGACTCTTCCGCCAAGTTGAATCCAGATTTCGGGGGGTTTTTGCATTCAGAGCCCGGTAAATCCCGCGCTCCGTACCCTGGACGTTTTAACGGATACGTCCCATCCGGTTCAATTCTGCCCGCGCCGCGCATGTCCGGCCACAGGTTTTCGCACATCCCCGTCGTCAACCACCACAGTATTCGACAGGGATCTAAAAAGGATCGCCGCCCGGCGAATTCTGAAAAGAATACCCATCTCAACCGGTTAAATCCAGCACAGATTGCACATAGCACGAATCGTATGGATAAAAAAAGTTCACCGATAAATTTTACCGTGACCGTCATCACAACTGCGGTTGTGGCTTAACGCAGTTCTGCGCCTGGCGGGACGCTGAAACGACAGAGAGCACGGGGGACGGGTAATTTTTCATTATTCAGCGGAACGATCGCGGACGATCGCCATTGATGCGACGGGCAGGGCGTTCAGGCTGAGGCGTACCGCAGCGGCGCGAGGAACGAACAGCCTGAACGACGTGGCTGTCAGGGGGTAAAGGTTCTGGCGGGATGGCCGATCCCCCCTCACGCGCCGGCAGTGAAACCATTCTGATAATGCCCTCGCTGCTGGTTGCCCGGTTCTGCACCGGGCTTTTTTAGTTTCCGCCTGCGCGGAGGATGGCCTGCTGCAGGACGTCTTCACTGACGACGCCCGGGATGACGGTGGTGTTGTCTGCCGTGGCATTCTCAGCCGGCATGACGATAATGCCCGGCGTGCCCGTCAGTCCCAGCATCTCCGCCAGCGCGTCGTTGTTTTCGATGAGCCTGTCGGAGGCAGCACTGCCATCACCGGAAGCCGTACCTGCGCCGGCGGCCGTAGCCACCTTTTCAATATCCTCTGCCGTGAGTTTCCCCTCGTTGTGCCCGGTCCGGTAAATCCCGTTGTGGAAGGCCATGTAGGCCTCCGCGCCCTGCCTGCGGTAAATACCCAGCCCGCGGTGCGAGGCCAGCGTCGATTCCGGATAGCGTGCGGCAAAGATGGTCCAGTCGCGGAAGGCAAAGCGTACGCCGGCGTTGGCGGCTATCACCTTTTCCATCACCGGCGCCATCATGCTGCAGGCGATGCATTCGTAGTCAAAGAACTCCGTAACGATGACCTTCGAATCCGCCGGCCCCTTAACCGGTACGCCGTCGAGCTGCATCAGCAGCCGGTGAGCTTTAAGCGCAGACTGCACGTAAGCCTGCTGCAGCATCGCCTGCTGGCGCGCCTGCAGCTTTTTGCTCACCTCAATGAGCACGTCGGGATGCGCCACCAGGTAGTCAGCGGCAATTTCACCAATGCGGGCCTGCTGCGCGGGGGTAAAGTCTGCAGCCTCAGCCGCACTCGATGGTGCTGAGGGCAAAGCGGTGCTCATGGCCAGCGCAATGGCGGCCAGTTTCAGGATCTGTTTCATGATTTCTCTCGCATGCCTGCGCGGAGCAGGCGGAAGGTGAGGCGGCCGCACAGGGCGGGCCGCAGTAATTAACGTTCTTTTTGTATGTTCCGGGACGGTTCGTGAGAAAGTTCGGGCGGCAGGCGCTCGGGCCCCTCGTGCTGAGCCGGCATGCTGATCCCCGCCGCAATCTCTTTGTACGTCCGCGAACCTGCGGCAAGCTCTGTTGCCAGTTCTGATTCTCCTTTTCCTGAAGGCACCGGCTGCTCCCGGCTCTCCTCCGGCATCCTGACCTCCGGATAAGCCTGCCGGCTGCCTTCCAGAACCCGGCCGGCCAGGTCCGTTTCGTCCACGGCAGGCTTCGCGACAGGCTCCACAGGCTGCTCAATGTCAGCCGCCTCCTGTGGAACTGCACGGCTGAGGTCTGCGGCGAGCTTTTCCTCTGCCGCCACGTCTGCCCGCCCGTCTCTGACGCTGAACTGCACCTCCGGCGCGTCCGGCACATCAGGCTGATGCGCGTCCTGCCTGACGAGGTCTCTGATGGTCTCGTCGCCAATGCCGGTGGGTGCCGCCGGCGTGACCGGTTCATCCGGAACAGGCGGCGGGCTCTGCAGGCTTCTGACCGCCTCTTCCACCGCCGCCCCGGCGAGCGGCTCCAGGCCGCCGGAAACCTTCAGCAGCTGCGGAGACGGAGCGGCGTCCCCGGTCTTCAGCAGAATGCCGGACGTCGGGTATTTTCGCGCCGCGCTGAGCGCCTCTTCCAGCGTGGCCACCACAAGTGTTTCTCCGTTCCGGCTTTTCTGTACAAGTGCAGCCTGCGCGCCAGCGGTGACGATACGCCGCTCGGCCCCCCGATCGACGTCACCGCTTCCGGGGCGCAGCGGAACCATTGTCAGGCCCGCCGGTTTACCGTTACCGTCAAACACCGGCAGGGCCAGGTGGGGTTCAGGGAACTTTCGCGTCGGCGGGATGATACGTGCCGTCACGGGGCTGCCGCTGAGGCCGTTTGACCGCAGGTACGCACGGCCAATTGCGGTTTTCGACGCGGCCTGCCCCATCGCCCAGATCCGCCGGGCCTGATCCCGCTCAGGCTCCGGCATAAGCGCGTCATGCGCCGTCGCCGGTCCGTTTTTCCGGACGCCGAGCGTCTCCATCCAGCCGGCTCTGTCATCTGTAACAATCTGGACATGGTCCTTCGCGCGTGAGACGTTGATATAAAACGCCCGCGCGCCGCTCATCCGCTTACGGGCACCTTCCACGCCTTCCAGCGCCAGCGAGTACCGGGCACTGGCACCCTGCGCACCATAGCCGGTGACCGCCCAGCTGTAATCCACGTGCCGGTCTGCCAGCGTTGTCGCCGGGTCGATGACCTTCACCCCGCTGCCGTTACGCAGAACAATCTCACCGTTTTCGCGCAGTTCATCGACGCGGTATTGCTCGTGCGCAGCGTGACCGGCCTGCTTCTGGGTTTTACTCAGGCGGACGCTGTCACCGGTGCGCAGCTCAATTTCACGGTGTTCAAAAACCTCGATTTCCATTGCGTTAAGCTCCTGCGGCGACCAGTAGTGCGTGCGCCCCGCTTCATCCCGCAGGGTGACGTTGCCATTTTCGTGGTCCACGCCGGTAACGTGCAGATACCGCTGGTTTGCCATAACCACCTGACCGGTTTCCCAGTCCTTTATGCGGTTAAAATCGTGCCGCCCGCCATTAATCCGGTCCAGGACAGAGACGGTCCGGGCTTCCCCGCCCAGCTCTTTCGCCACCACCATCGCATTATGGATGCCCTCGTTGATGGCTCTGCGGTCTTCATGCAACTGCACCATGATCACGGTCTGCTCACGCGCCTCATCGGTGCGGCTCATAAAGTCAGCCACAATGCTGGACACCGGGTCTGCTGACTGAACAATTGACCCGCCAGGTACCACCGTACCTGCCCGGCGGGGTACGACGTCTGGCGCGACACTTTCAATCTTTCTCAGCGCCGCTGCGGAATCATTACCGATGATGCTGTAAACCGCAGATTTCAGCGCCGTATCACGCTGGCGTACGATTTCCTTCATCACCGCGACGTCGATCGGGCTCCGCTCCTGCATCAGCTGGAACGGCGCGCCGCTCTCAGGCGACTGCAGCTGCGCAATGTCCCCCACCGCCACGGCACGGCCGTTGCCGGCAGCGATTGCGCGGTACGCCGCCGCGGTGTCCTGGTTACCGATCATGGAAGACTCATCGATAAGAAACAGCA
>NZ_VWVL01000024.1:0-3352 GCF_008632015.1 Pantoea sp. B_9
AAATGGTGACCCGTACGGGATTCGAACCCGTGTTACCGCCGTGAAAGGGCGGTGTCTTAACCGCTTGACCAACGGGCCATTGGCTCCGCAAGTAGGATTTGAACCTACGACCTACCGGTTAACAGCCGGTTGCTCTACCACTGAGCTATTGCGGAACGATCGCCTGCCAGCGTCCTATCCTCACAGGGGGAAGCCCCCAACTACTTTCGGCGTTCAAGTGCTTAACTTCCGTGTTCGGCATGGGAACGGGTGTGACCACTTGGCTATCGTCACCAGACGACGGGCTCGCGCCCTCAAAACTGAAGTCATCAACAATCATCTGCTAGAACAAGGCCTCGACCGATTAGTATCACTCAGCTCCGCATGTCACCATGCTTCCACCCGTGACCTATCTACCTCATCGTCTCTGAGGGGTCTTTCTTGATTACTCAAAGGGAAATCTCATCTTGGAGGGGGCTTCATGCTTAGATGCTTTCAGCATTTATCCCGTCCGCACGTAGCTACCCAGCGATGCTCCTGGCGGAACAACTGGTACACCAGCGGTGCGTCCATCCCGGTCCTCTCGTACTAAGGACAGCTCCTCTCAAATTTCCTGCGCCCACGACGGATAGGGACCGAACTGTCTCACGACGTTCTGAACCCAGCTCGCGTACCGCTTTAATGGGCGAACAGCCCAACCCTTGGGACCGACTACAGCCCCAGGATGCGATGAGCCGACATCGAGGTGCCAAACCTCCCCGTCGATGTGGACTCTTGGGGGAGATAAGCCTGTTATCCCCAGGGTAGCTTTTATCCGTTGAGCGATGGCCCTTCCATGCGGAACCACCGGATCACTAAGCCCGACTTTCGTCCCTGCTCGACTTGTAGGTCTCGCAGTCAAGCTCCCTTCTGCCTTTACACTCTACGAATGATTTCCAACCATTCTGAGGGAACCTTTGGGCGCCTCCGTTACCTTTTAGGAGGCGACCGCCCCAGTCAAACTGCCCATCTGACACTGTCTCCCACCACGATTAGTGGTGCGGGTTAGAGTGGCCATAACGCAGGGGTAGTATCCCACCAGCGCCTCCATCGAAACTAGCGTTCCGATTTCTACGGCTCCTACCTATCCTGTACATGCGGTACCAACATTCAATATCAGGCTGCAGTAAAGCTCCATGGGGTCTTTCCGTCCTGTCGCGGGTAACCTGCATCTTCACAGGTACTAAAATTTCACCGAGTCTCTCGTTGAGACAGTGCCCAAATCGTTACGCCTTTCGTGCGGGTCGGAACTTACCCGACAAGGAATTTCGCTACCTTAGGACCGTTATAGTTACGGCCGCCGTTTACTGGGGCTTCGGTTCAAAGCTTCGCTTGCGCTAACCCATCCCCTTAACCTTCCAGCACCGGGCAGGCGTCAGCCCCTATACTTCATCTTACGATTTAGCAGAGACCTGTGTTTTTGCTAAACAGTCGCTTGGGCCTATTCACTGCGGCTGATCGTATGATCAGCACCCCTTCTCCCGAAGTTACGGGGTCATTTTGCCGAGTTCCTTAACGAGAGTTATCCCGCGCGTCTTAGAATTCTCATCCCGCCTACCTGTGTCGGTTTACGGTACTGGCACCTTCCACCTCACTAGAGGCTTTTCTTGGCAGTGTGAAATCGTGACCTTCGTCCCTACGGGACTCCGCATCGTTCCTCGACTTTGATGCCTGACGGATTTGCCAATCAGACGGTCTCGAAACTTACACATGCACTTCCATCCGCATGCGTCACTATCCTCCTGCGTCCCCCCATTGTTCAAACGGTGGATCGGTGGTACAGGAATATCAACCTGTTATCCATCGCCTACGCCTATCGGCCTCGGCTTAGGTCCCGACTAACCCTGGGCGGACGAGCCTTCCCCAGGAAACCTTAGTCATTCGGTGGACAGGATTCTCACCTGTCTTTCGCTACTCATACCGGCATTCTCACTTCTAAGCGCTCCAGCAGTCCTCACGATCTGCCTTCGACGCCCTTAGAACGCTCTCCTACCAATACACCTAAAGGTGTACTCCACAGCTTCGGTAATATGTTTAGCCCCGGTACATTTTCGGCGCAGGGTCACTCGACTAGTGAGCTATTACGCACTCTTTAAATGGTGGCTGCTTCTAAGCCAACATCCTAGTTGTCTGTGCAACCCCACATCCTTTTCCACTTAACATATATTTTGGGACCTTAGCTGGTGGTCTGGGCTGTTTCCCTTTCGACTATGGATCTTATCACTCACAGTCTGACTCCCGGATATGAATGAATGGCATTCGGAGTTTGACTGAATTCGGTAACCCGAGATGGGCCCCTAGTCCAATCAGTGCTCTACCTCCATCATTCTCAATTCCGAGGCTAGCCCTAAAGCTATTTCGGAGAGAACCAGCTATCTCCAGGTTCGATTGGCATTTCTCCGCTACCCACACCTCATCCCCGCACTTTTCAACGTGCGTGGGTTCGGGCCTCCATTCAGTGTTACCTGAACTTCACCCTGGACATGGGTAGATCACCTGGTTTCGGGTCTACGACCACGTACTCATGCGCCCTATTCAGACTCGCTTTCGCTGCGGCTCCGCATCTTCTGCTTAACCTTGCACGGGATCGTAACTCGCCGGTTCATTCTACAAAAGGCACGCCATCACCCATTAACGGGCTCTGACTACTTGTAGGCACACGGTTTCAGGATCTATTTCACTCCCCTTCCGGGGTGCTTTTCACCTTTCCCTCACGGTACTGGTTCACTATCGGTCACTAGGGAGTATTTAGCCTTGGGAGATGGTCCTCCCGGATTCCGACGGAATTTCTCGTGTTCCGCCGTACTCAGGATCCTCCTAGGTGTCTTCCACATTTCGTCTACGGGGTTTTTACCCTCTTTGACTGACTTTTCCAAGTCATTCGACTATCTGAAAGAACGACCATATTGGAGTCCTACAACCCCAACAAGCAAGCTTGTTGGTTTGGGCTTTTCCCGTTTCGCTCGCCGCTACTCAGGGAATCGAATTTTCTTTCTCTTCCTGCAGGTACTTAGATGTTTCAGTTCTCTGCGTCTACCTCGAATGTGCTATGTATTCACACAATCGTAACATCCTATTAAAGATGCTGGGTTCCCCCATTCGGAAATCTCTGGATCATAGCTTACGTACAGCTCCCCAAAGCATATCGGTGTTAGTCCCGTCCTTCATCGGCTCCTAGTGCCAAGGCATCCACCGTGCGCCCTTATTCACTTAACCTTATCAACCTTGCGGTTGGGTTTTGATCCTTCTTCTAGCGATAGAAGTTAGATCAAGAAAATAAGCAATTGAACTTATTAAAAAACTCATTCAACGCGGTGTTCTCGGTTTGTATTAC